>CAVONM010000006.1:0-69574 GCA_963697225.1 uncultured delta proteobacterium | reverse complement strand
TGTACTTGACCTGGCCGGGAACCGTGTAAAGTTGGGTCTTGACATTGTACCCTTTGATCGCCCCCAGTTCGAACGGCAGAAAATCGAAGAACAAGGTCCGATCACCCTGGGTCTTGATACTGACCATGTCCGATTCGATTCGGTGTCGGATCCGGCTGAAAATGTATTCCAGATTGGTGGTTTTCCCGCCCCTGCCGGGACCGACAAAAACGAGTTTGACCTGAACTTCTTTTGTTTTGGTATTGATAAACGCCATGCTTCCGTCCCGCTTGTTGATAGATTCGGGTGGACCAAGCCGTCACCGCGCAGGCCAACACGCTAAGTCGATCGGGTCTTTTCAATCAGGGCTTTGATTTTTTTTATCACTTCATCGATCTTGAGTCTGAGGTACCCCAGCGATACATCGTTTCCGAAAATGGACACCAGCAGAAAGTCATCCATGATTTTGGTGAAATTGATGTTCTCGCTCTTGCCTTTGTGGAACAGCAGCGAGAATTCCTCTTCACCGATGATGGAAGCCATTGCACTCACCGCTCCGAAATTCCCGGCGGCCAATGCTGCCAGCGAGTAGACATCGTGGCGAACCTTACCGTCATCGAGGTTGACGATGACATTGCCGGCCATGTCGATGAGGATCACGGATTGTATGCCCAGCGTCATCAGATCGGTGGTCAACGCCTCTTCCAGGCCGTCCAGTTGTTCTTGATCCAGGATGTAAGACAAGGTCCCTTCCTCCTTGATAGCTCAGCGCTTTCCCGGGCCGCCAGCCAGCGTGGCAACCTCCGAACCGGCATGGTGCGGGTGCTCACGCGCTGGTTCACCGGTACGGTGGCGATTTTGCTGCCCCTTGAGCGAATAGCATGCAATTCCGCCCGGGTGGCAACTGCAGGTTCAATCATTCGGAAACGATTTTACCGGTTCACGTGCGTTTAATACCCTTTTTTGCTTTAGGTTTTCAAGTTTTTTCTATGATTTTAAGTACTTTTTTTTATATGGGGGTACTCCGATGACATGTTGCCAGCACCGGTCGGCCATACGATCACTTTTTCCCGGACTGGCGCGCCCGGTATGCAGGTTCGTCAAAAAAAATGCTAATATCTTGTAACTGTTGGGTATTCAAGATTGTCCCCTTGAATCGAGGCTTGATTTTTACATTGGAAAAGGGATACAGTGCCGTTGACGAATGTCGCCATGCGTCACTTCAGGGTATGGTTTTGCCTACCGTGGCTCCATTCAGCCAAACCCTATACAAAAGCGGGTGCGCCCGGGCGTGCATACGGACAACCACTGCGGCAACCTTTTCCATGCCTGTCGCAATCCGGAGCAATCTTCGGTCGACATGTGCAGGAGACAACACCGATGCATGATCCCATTTGGCTGGCCGAAAAAAAGAAAATCCTGACCCGCCTTTCGATTGCCATTTACAAAATGACCGACGAACAGCTGATCTCCCTGTTGCATCTTTTCAAGGACTTGAACCTCAAGGACAATGAAAAGCTTCTGGAAATGCCGAAGTCCCATTCGGACGGCGTTGTTGCGGCCAGGGACCGGCAACTGCTCATCGCGCGTTTTTTTCTTCTGATCAATCAATTGTCCGAAGCGGATCTGCTGAAGTTCATGAACCGATACGAGCAGAAGCGGTTTGCCATGCTTCGGGAATTTCCCCGGGTCCCCTGCAACATTACCCTGGACCTGGCCGCTGATGGGCGTGCCATCAACTGTTCCGCCATGGATATCAGTGCCGGCGGAATGTTTGTGGAAAGCTGTGAGTCGTTTACCATGAATCAGCCTGTCTCCATCTGCTTTTCGGTGGTCGAAAACCAACTGGCTCTCAAAATCAGAGGCCGGGTGGTCCGCATGGAGCAGGGTGGCATCGGGATACAATACGAATCACTGACCAACTATCAGATCGAAATCATGAAAAATATGATTAACCGCCTCCAGCGTCAGGCCAGTTCGCAATACCGTATTGACTGAATTGAAACGCACCATGCGATATTATTGACCCGAGCAACGACTGAGTGAGTTAACAAAGGAGTTTGACTGGACATGATTGACGTTCGAAGCCAGCATATTGAAGTCAGCAATGAGCGGCGGCAATTCCCCAGGCTGGAGTTTCGCTGCACGGCACTTTTCGGTCATCTGAAGGATGTACTCAAGGTGACCGACTTGAGCCTGAACGGTCTGTTTGTGGAGGTGAGGGATAAATCCGGCCTTGATCCGGGACGTTTGGTCAGCCTTGCGATCAAGTTCCCCACCGAGGAAAAAGCGGTTCTCCTAAAGGCCAAAATCGTCAATGTCAACAAAAGGGGCGTGGGGTGTTATTTTGTAGATCTGGCCCCCAAAACTTCCGAGGCCATAAAAAACTGTTTTGAAACTTTCAGGGACACCCTGCCCGTTCGCTGACCCATTGACCCGGGAGACGTTTTATTTTCACCTGTCGGATCCCCCTGGGTCACCTATTACCCCCTCCCGGTGTTTTCCAGATGCGACACGATCGCCAGAGCGGATTGGATGGCATTGCTGTCACGGTCTACCCGCGTGAGTGGTTCCATGGCCGAAACCATCGCATTGATCTGCGGGTCGTAATAGACGCCGCCCCCGATTTTCGCTTGAATCATCAGATGCTTTTGCGACACCATCTGGATGATTCGCCCGGCATTTCTATCCCGCGGCTCCCTGGCCATATTGGTGATCAGGGTGGGGCGAATTCGCTTCAGGTGAATTGCCATCTCAGCCGCATCCGCCGGATCTCCGTTTTCGGCCACCCGATCCAGCAGTGCGCTCACCGTTCTCACCTGAATGTCGTTTTTGGGGTCCATGGCCGCTTTTACCAGCCTCCCCAGGGACGGCCGGCGGCTCGTCAGTCGGCTCAAGGTGCGATAAACGGCGTTTCTGACGAAAGCATACGCGTTTTGAATCGCAACGGGCTGGGGGGTCATCACCACAATCTGACGGTCGGCAGATAGAAAAAAGTCAAGGGTGTTGAATCCGGTGCCGGCCCCCAAGTCCAGGATCACATGGTCGGCCTCGATTTTGGAGATCGCCTGAAGGATTTTTACCTTTTGAGTATATTGGAGATTGGCCAGGGTCAGCACCTCGCTTGCACCGCAGATGATTCGAAGGCCCTTCTGCTCCGTACCCATACAGACCTCGTCCAAGGTCGCGAACTCGCGGCTGATAAAATCATTCAGGGTTCTGCTGGGGGTGCGGATGCCCATGAACGTGTGAAGGTTGGCCCCGCCCAAATCTCCGTCGATGACCACTGTGTCCTGGCCTTTCTCGGCCAGCGCCATGGAAATCAAAATGCTGAGAACGCTCTTTCCAATGCCGCCTTTACCGCCACCGACCGCCCAGATTTTCGGTTTTTGGGTCCGCTCTTTTTCAGTGTGCTGGTTTTGCATCTGTTTTATCCCTTCGAATTCAGTGTCGCACCAGATGATTCCACAGATTCCAGATCATGTCCTGTTCGTCGTTGGATATGGTACAGAATGCATTCAGGGCGATTGCTGTTTCTTCGGCCATGGAATCGAACGTGATACCCACGATATGGGTCGGACGGGTCGTCCGGCCGACCGTTTTCCGCCAGGCCACATTTCCGGTCAGCCCATCGATTACCGTTCGATTCCCTTCAAGGATCGTCAGGGTCGGTTTTTGTTTGAGCAACGCGTCAATATCGGAGCAGGCGGTATCATTTTTCAGGGCCACGCAAATGCCGCCGGTTGAGAGGTCTCTGGTGGTGCCGTGCACGACTCGCTTATTTCCGGTGTCGTCCGACGTAAATTCGACTCTGATATCCGCAGGCAGGCAGTACCGACAGGACCTGCGAACCGTCTGCCAAGCCCGGTTGCCCTGCGGCGTCCGGATCCGGCTCAATCGTTCGAGAAGCTCGCGGATTCGCGGATAGCGGTAACAGGTGGCCTTGAGCACCGGCTTTGAAATTTTAACCAGCTCCACGGCGCTGGTGGACGCGACGCATGCGAGGCAGAGCGATTCCTCTTCCAGTGGAAAGATGTCCCCGAAGATGTCGTTTTCCGCAAGCGCAAGGACAGTGGCGGGTTCAGTACCCTCTATCTGCGGCAGTGTTTCCGTCAATTCGCCTGATACGATGAAGTATATGTCCGTGGATTCCTGACCGGCGTCGTAAACCACCTCGCCGGGTGACAGGCGTAGACGGGTCAGGCGAAGCATCAGGGCCACCATTTCCTCATAACTCAGTTGAGAGAAAAGGACCTGTGAGGGCATGTCACCGCCACCCTTGCGCCGGACCATCGCATGAAAATCGTGTCCTTCGCGATGGGAGGGCTTGACGATGCTCCACTCTAGTATCTTGGCCACTATGGACTGGAGCACCATGCCGGCGTCCAGGTAGAGGGCGGCCGCTTTGTGGTAAGCCAACAGCGCCGCATCCGCATGCAGTCTGCCGGCCAGCAGGTCGGCAAATTTGCGATACAGCGCCGGATTTTGGGGAAAGACTCCCAGAAGCGTTTCAAACTCCTCCACCGAATGAATATCGATCCGATCATTGAGGATCTGTTCGATGATGCTTTCCTGGTCCGGATTCACGTGCGGTTTGATTCCATTCATGTTCAGATCATTCTTCCTTTTTTTAGGGCTGCAATCACAGCGTCCAGGCGTTGGTTCAACAATTCACTTTTCTGGTGTGACAGGCGCATGACGTCCGCCAGGGCGGCCATCTGACGGTCGGTCGTTAATATCCATTCGCTCAGATCGGCCAGTCTGCGGGTCAGACCGTCCACCTGGGCCTGAATCGGTTCTCGGGTCTCCCCAGAGGCATCCTGCTGGCGGCCCCGGCGGAATTCGCCGATCATATTTTCAAGATCATCCTTTTCGGCCTCCGACAGGCCTGCAGGGAGCGCATCTATTTTCTGCTGGGACATGAAGGTACCTGATATACTTTCCTATCGGTAGTCATGGTTTTTCAGATGCTCGCCGATCACCGAGTCAATGCTTTCAATGTCCCGATCCCTGGTTGGCGGCAGATCGTGCACCCAGGATGGCTCCGGAAGCTTTTTTCGGTCATCGCCCATCCATATCAGTAAAATGAGCAGAACGACAATGATTGAGGTGACCACGATCAGGGCGGCGATCAATCGTTGCTGAAACCGGTTTCGGCGAAAATCATCAGGGATGCCACTAACCGGAGAAGCGGAGCCGTTGGACTTGATCGACGCCGCATCCATGGCGGTCGAACCTGAATCCGGCAAGGGGTTTTCCGGCGCGTTGATTGGTTTCGGCAAAGACACGTCTTCTTCGATCAATGCGACTTGGCGATACGCTTCGCCGGGCGGACTGGCGGCCGCCGGAGAGACGGGACGGTAAGCATCGAGGATGAAGCGGGGAGGATCCGAGAGTGAGAAGGTTTTTACATCGGCGGGGTCGAAGGAAAAGACTGCATCGATGCGCGTGGCGTCCGACGTTCGGGAAACCTCGAGGCTGATGATGTCAGCGTGGACTTCACCGGCTTGCCTGTCAGGCCGGTCGGTGGTGATCCCGTTCAGGGTGACCTGCAGGGTGTTGCGGTGGATCGAAAAGGATGGGGGCGGGCGCAACGACCGGTCAAATTCAAGCACCATGCGCACGTATTCTTCATTGCCGCCAAAACGCAAGTCCCTGATGACCGTTGCTTCTGCCCGCCGGCTTGGCGCAAGCAGCATGGCAAGGAATACGATCAGCAGCGGTGTCGCTTTCAGCGCAACCCCTTTTCTACACTTAGCCATCGCTATGTCGCTGGGTGGTCGGGATCGGATGCTTGTCCGATCAATTACAGGCAAATGATTCGCCGAGTGGACGTTTGTGGGGAAAAATATTAAAAAAAGGGTCTCATGTCAAGGCCCGTTGTGGACCTTTATTGAGGTAACCGCAAAATATTGTGGTCGATGGTGAGGGGACGCCTATAAACAGGATCAAGATCCAATTAAAACGGTGCCGCCCGTGATCGGCATCCTGACGCACCCGGGGTTGTATTTCACAATGATGGAGAAGCCTTTTCCGGCTGAAATGCGCATAGCGGCTCCTCGGCCATGAAGTTGCCGCTGGCTTCAAAGGCCCTGGCCCGGCATCCGCCGCAGACCGCCCGGTACTCGCAGGCACCGCATTTTCCTTCCAGCTGTTTGAAGTCGCGAAGTTTAAGAAATACCGGCGAGTGGTTCCAGACCTCGCCAAAGGTGGTCTGGGTGACGTCTCCACATTTAACATCCGTGTAGCCGCAAGGTTGCACGACACCGGTGTGGGAGATGAAACAGAATCCCGTACCGGCCAGGCAGCCCCGGGTCACGGCATCGAGCCCGTGGGTTTGAGGGGAGATCGTCTTGCCTTCCGCTTTTGCCCGCTGACGCAATATCCGGTAGTAGTGGGGTGCACAGGTGGCCTTGAGTTGCAGGGATGTCTTTTCGCGCTGGTCATAAAACCAGTTCAGCGTGGCTTCATACTCTTTGGCATCGATGGCCTGGTCCACGATATATTTTCCCCGGCCGGTGGGGACCAATAAAAAAATATGGTGGGCCACAGCGCCCAGCCGTTCGGCCAGTTCAAGAATCCTGGGGATTTGGTCCAGGTTGCTTTTAGTGATGGTGGTGTTGATCTGAAACTCGATTCCTGCGGCTCTCACATATTCGATGCCGCGGATGGAGGCATCGAAAGCACCTTCAACGCCACGGAATTTGTCGTGGAACGTCTTGGTGGCCCCGTCAATGCTGGCACTGATCCGCCGAATGCCGGAAGCCGCCATTTTCTCGGCCACCTGTGGGGTGATCAGGGTTCCGTTGGGGGCCATCACCATTCTCAGCCCCAGGCTGTCGCCATGCTTGGCAAGGTCGAAGATGTCATCCCGGAGCAGAGGCTCCCCGCCGGTGAGAATGATGATGGGTTTCCCCACCTCGGCAATCTCACCCAGCAGTTTGAACCCCTGGTCGGTATCCAGTTCTCCCTCGTAGGGACCGTTGGTGGCTGCGGCCCGGCAGTGAACACAGGAGAGGTTGCAGTTTCGGGTCGTCTCCCAGGCCACCAGGCGAAGGGCGCTGCCCGGGCCATGGCCGTGGGCTGGCTTTTTATTTTCAGTGTGGGGATGGGTGTTCATGAGTTGAATCTGTCCTTTGCGTGCCCTCATCCATTGATCAGGGCGGCGGCATCCATGGCAAAATAGGTCAGGATCATGTCAGCCCCGGCCCGTTTGATGGCGGTAAGGGTTTCCATCATCACCTTCTGGCCGTCGAGCCAGCCCATTTTTTCAGCAGCCTTGATCATGGAGTATTCACCGCTGACATTGTATGCCGCAACGGGCAGGTCCACTTCGTCCCGGATCCGGCAAATAATATCCAGGTAAGCCAGCGCCGGTTTGACCATGATGATGTCCGCGCCCTCCTCCACGTCCATGGTGGCTTCGCGGATGGCCTCCCTGGCATTGGCCGGGTCCATCTGGTAGGTGCGACGGTCCCCGAACTGGGGGGCGCTGTGGGCAGCCTTCCGAAACGGTCCGTAATATGACGAACAGTATTTGGCGGCGTAGGACATGATGGGGATCTGGGAATAGTCGTTTTCGTCCAGCAGGTTTCGGATTTCGGCGACCCGGCCGTCCATCATGTCGGACGGGGCCACCATGTCGGCACCGGCCCTGGCATGGGACAGGGCCGTCTTTGCCAGAAGATCCAGGGTGGCGTCATTGTCCACGGTATGGCCGTCCACGAAACCGCAGTGGCCGTGGTCGGTATACTGGCACAGGCAAACATCGGTGATCACCGCCAGTTCCGGGACCTTGTTCTTGACCGCATGGATGGCCCGCTGGACAATGCCCTCCTTGGCGTAAGCCTGGGTGCCCAACGGGTCTTTTTTCGGCGGGATGCCGAAAAGAATAATTGCCGGAACCCCTAAATCGAAGGCCTGTCTGGCTACCTTGACTAAGTTGTCGACGGACAAGTGGTACTGGCCGGGCATGGCATCGATGGGGTCTTTGACTCCTTTTCCGTCGACGGTAAACAACGGCAGGATGAAATCGTTGACGGAAAGGACCGTCTCGCGAACCATTTTGCGAAACGCCTCACTCTGGCGCATCCTTCTGGGGCGATAATCGGGAAACAGCATGTCAACTCCTGGTCGTGGTCGTGAAACAGACGGTCATATGGTCTGGGCGATCTCCTCATCGGTGAGATAGCAGGCCGGGTCCGGCGCCCACACATCATCAAAGATCGCCTCGGCACGCACGCGGAAGTTGCCGCCGCAGACATCCAGCCACTTGCAGGTGGAACAGCGGCCTTTCACGTGGATCTTTTTTTCCTTGAGTTTTAGCAGCAGGTCGTCTTCCGGTTGGGTCCAGATCTGAGAAAAGGGTCGCTGACGGACGTTGCCAAAGCTGTGGTGGCGCCAGAACTGGTCGGCATACACCTCACCGTCCCAGCTGACACAGCCGATGCCGCGGCCCGAGTTGTTGCCCTCGTTCATTTTCAAAAGTTCAAGAACCTCGGCGGCCCGTTCGGGATCTTCCTTGAGCAGTCGCAGGTAGAGGTAGGGCCCGTCGGCGTGGTTGTCCACCGTGAGCACCTCCTTGGCCATGCCCTTGGCGTGTAGGGCCTTGGTCCGGTCGATGATCAGGTCGACTGCTTTGCGGGTGCCTTCCAGGCTGAGGTCCTCTTCCACCATCTTGGATCCCCGGCCGGCGTAGACCAGGTGATAGAAGCAGACCCGGGGAATGTCCATCTCCTCCAGCAGATCGAAGATGGCCGGGATGTCACCCACATTGAACTTGTTGACGGTGAACCGCAATCCCACTTTGATCCCTGCGTCCTGGCAGTTTCGGATACCTTCCAGGGCCTTGTTATAGGCACCGGGCACCCCCCTGAATTTATCGTTGATCCCCTGTGTGCCGTCCAGGCTGATGCCCACGTAGGAAAGACCGATGGATTTGAGTGTTTTGGCCAGACCGGCGGTGATCAGGGTGCCGTTGGTGGAGATCACCGCTCGCATCCCCTTTTCGACGGCATAGGCGGCCAGTTCCGAAAGATCCTTTCTGACCAGGGGCTCACCTCCTGAGAACAGCATTACCGGGGCGCCGAACTGGGCCAGATCGTCGATCAGCGTTTTCCCTTCGTCTGTGGAGAGCTCGTTGGCCAAGGATTCTTCCGTGGCCTGGGCATAGCAGTGAACACACTTGAGATTGCATTTCCGGGTTACATTCCATACGACCACCGGCCGTTTATCCTTGGAAAACTGAAGCAGGTGGGAGGGCAGGGTGGACGAATGGCGGCCATATCGCAGGGCATCAGAGGGCTCAACGGTTCCGCAGTACAGCTTGGATATTCCGATCATATGGCGTCAGCCTTTCAGCAGATTGTCGGGTTTCGGGGAGAGTTGGAGACGGTCGTCGCCGGTTTGTCTGAGAAGGCCGGCAATATAGCTGTCCGGTTTTTCCAGCGCCTCCCGGGTGATGAAAAAGCGAGTCCGGCCTGTTTTTTCACGAACCAACTTCAGACCATGTTCGAAATCAGCGGTCAACCTGCGGTAATAGTCTTCCGGCTTGCCCCGGTCTTTGAAGCATTGCCCGATGATGTGATCGATGGCCTCTTCTTCCAGGACAATGTTAATACCATGATTTTTGATAAAGTAAAGCTCGATGGTCTTGGTCTCTTCGTAGTAGGTTTTTATCTTTTTGATCACTTTTTCGATGTCGGTCACCCGGCTGCAGTAAGCCTTGGCGACCAGCTCAATGCGTGACGCCGTCAGCTGGATTCCGTATTTTTCACCAAAGGTTTTCCGGTTTGCCGTTACATATTCTACAATGCGATGGCTCTCTTCTTCGGCCAGTCGGTTAAACGCCTGTCTGAATGACTCGTCTCCGGGCCGTTCAAGCAGTTCGTCCAGGCTCTCCTGCGGTCGTTCAATTACCTGGCGGGTGGCGGCAAACCAGGTGATGGTGGTGGAGGGCAGGTTTTTTTCAAAAGGCAGCAGGGCGCTCTCCACGGCGCTGACCAGCCCGCGTGCGCCGGTGTTTTCATCGTAGGCCCGCCGGGCCAATTCCGCCAATGTGTCGGCCTGAAACTTGATATCGATGCCGTAGGCGGCAAAATCCAGCTTTTTGCCCAGAATGATGGGGTTGTTGGGGTTTTCAAGGATGTCGCGCAGATCCGACTCCGTCAGCCGTTCGAATATCGTGCGCACGGGTAGCCGGCCGACAAACTCGGATTCAAAGCCGTACTCGACGAGATCCTCCGATTTAAGTTTGGACAGGATCTCCCCATCTTGGGACGGGTCGGAAAGGGTAGCCCCGAAACCAATCTTCTGGTCCGCGAGGCGCCGGGAAATAATTTTGTCGATGCCGGAAAAGGCGCCGCTCATGATAAACAAAATGTGTTTGGTGTTGATGCTGCTTTTTTCTTTTTTGCCGGTTTTTCTGAACCGGTCAATCTCCTGCAGCATGGATACCGGATCGTGGGGGACTTTCAGATCCACGTCGGTCTCCTCCATGGGCTTGAGAAGCGCACGCTGGACACCGGTGCGGGAAACGTCTGCGCCGATCAAATTGTGGCTCGAGGCGATTTTGTCGATTTCATCTATATAGATGATGCCATACTGGGCCAGCTGGATATCCCCGTCGGCCTCTTTGACCAGGTCTCGAACCAGATCTTCCACATCACCGCCCACATATCCCGTCTCGCTGAATTTGGTGGCGTCTCCTTTGACAAACGGCACACCGATTTTCTTGGCGATGAGCCGCACCATGTAGGTCTTGCCCACGCCGGTGGGGCCTAGCATCAGCACGTTGTTCTTGATGATGCCGACCATGTCGACAAAGTCGTCCGGGGCGCTTTGAAGATGCTTGATCCGGTTGAAGTGGGTGCATATTTTGGTGGCCAGGGTGTCTTTGGCTGCCGTCTGCTTGACAATGTACTGATCCAGATAGGAGACCAGATCCTTTGGCTTGAGATCGAAATTAATCGTTTTGCGGTTTTTCGGTGGCGGCTCACCTTCATCGCTGCTGGCTGCCTGGGGCATGACGATGGGCGTTGCCAGTTTTACGCTGCCACCGAATTTTTTGGCCAGGAAATCACCCAGCTCTTTCTCTAGTTCTTTGGGGTCGGGAATTTTTTCGTTGTATGGGCTCATGATCAACTCGTAATCGGTTCACGTTCATGTGGCTTGTCAAGCAGTTCTGAATCAAGGGTCGCCGTCTCCCGGCACAAAAGAGAACGCATTGACCGTTGCAGGGAAAGGCCAAGCCTTCCCTCATCTAACAGCTGGCTTAAAACGAAGCCGCCCTTCGCTATGGGTGAGTATAAGCACCTGGCCGATAAATTCAAGGTTATTCAAGGGGAAAGCATGCACGGCAATACCGTGGATGGAAAGCGCGTCGCCCGACAAAAATTTGACTTTAGAATCCTGATCGACGGCCGATAATACAGTCTGGTTGGTCAGCCAAACGGCGCCGGGCCAAGCAACGGTTAAACCTGATAATGAAAATAAATGTTGACACAGGATGCTGATAGATTATTTTTACTGATTGGATCTTTCTCTTAAAGCAGACACCGCTGGTCGAATAGGTTATATGGACAATTTTAATCGAATTCAATTTGAGGCTCCCGATCTTACTGCGCTATCCAGCTGCAACACCGTGGTCGATCTTCATTTCCACTCCCGCTTTTCAGACGGTGCAGATACCGTGGCAGACATTGCCCAACGGGCCCGGCAATTGGGCATCGGTGTTTCCATTACCGACCATAACGCCATTGACGGTGCCGTGGAAATAGATGGTCATGACGATGTGTTCAGCATACCCGGCATCGAAGTCACCTCCCTGGAAGGCACCCACGTGCTGGTTTATTTTTATCGTATCGATGATCTCAAGGATTTTTATTCCGCCGATGTCAAGCCTCACATGGGGCCAACGGTCATGTCATCGATCGACCTGGATGTGGAATCCATCATTCGGCGTGCCAGGAAATACAACAGTGTCGTCATCTTTCCGCACCCCTACTCAGCCGCCTTCACCGGCATCTGCAACCACAGCTTTTCGGAAGCGCAGCTGGACCGCCTGCTCCGGATGGCCGATGGTGTCGAAGTGATCAATTCAGAGAACCTGAAGCGCTGGAATCTGAAAAGCGCCCTGCTGGGATTCAACCTGAACCGTGCCATCACCGGCGGCAGCGACGGTCACAGCCTCCAGGAGATGGGTCGTGTGGTCACCTATGCCGCTTGTGCCCGCAACCGAAAAGCCTTTTTGGATGCCGTAAATCGCAAAGAGGCCAAGGTGATGGGAACCGAGTCGAGACTGTTGAAAAAAATTCAGTCCAACGGCGCCAAACTGAAAAACAGCTTCAATAATTATCCGGACATGGTGGAAAAGAATATCCGCTTCGGCAAGAGCGTGCTCCGCTTCTGCACCCGCAAAGCGCATGAACAAATCTGGCAGCGAATTAACGATAAACACTTGAAAAAAGCGTTTTATCTCGTAGCCGGATTGACTTTTTTAAAGATCAACTACAATGCCCTGCCCTTGATCATTTTTTCCCTGATTACCTGATTTTTACTAGTTCCCCAATCCCTTCAGCAGGCCCTTCACACCTTCCTGCATCATTTTATTGGCATCGTCTTTGGAAGGCGCCATCTTTTTCAAGGTTTCCTTATCCGGCAAGGGCTGGCCGAGTTGCTGCCCGAGGATGGCTTTGAGATCCGGCGTGAATCTGGGTGATGCGAAGCTTCCCGACACCACCACCGGTACCTGAATCCCCGTGCGCTGGGCCGTGTCACCCTGGCCCTGGATCGTGGCGACAAATTTAGGCTCAACGCGAAAATCCAGGGTTTCCTTGGCCAGGTCGGCGTTGCCGGCCACCAGCACGCGCAACAGGGGAGAGACCAGCTTGGATGCATCGGTTTTAAACAGGCCGTTGGTGATCGTATACGGCAACTGCAGTTCCGCGAAGTCGGTGCGTGGTTTTTCCGAGGGGTTTGCGGCCAGACCGAAGGCGGTCTGCACGTTGCGCACCATTGACGCCAGGTCGATACCGACAATCGCGCCGTCGGTGAACCGCAGGTCGCCTTTGCCGCCGAGTGTCTGACGGATACGATCGGGCGCATCACCGGTGAAATTCAGACCGATCTCGGCGGCCATCGCGCCTTCGATCAGTTCTTTGGCCATCACATCCTTGACCAACGGGCCGGCCTGGATTCCCTTAAGGGCCAGTTCAATGGCCGTTGTGGGTTTTTCCTTCTGGACATTGAGCGTGCCGGTGCCGGCGAGACTGCCCTGGTAAAGGTTGAGTTTGAGCGGATCCAACTGGATGATGCCATTGCGGGCGCTGACCCTGACCTCGAGGTTCTGCATGCGGGCCTTTTTGACTTTCAGTTCACCGACCTTGATGCGAGCATCCATCACCAGGCGGCGCAGCGGGGCGTAATCGGTTTTTTTCACGGCCGGGTCCGCCGATGGCTTCTGTGGAGAATCCGCGCCGGCCTTTTCTTTGGTGGGCGGCGGCAGGTAGCGATCCAGATCGATGCCGTCAAGATTCAGATCAGCCTTGAGATTGGGCTTGTCGAACTCGCTGGCCTGGGCGGAAAAAGAGGCCTGGGAGTCGTCCAGTTTCAATTTGCCGTCGGACACGACGACGTTTTCCGGGGTGCCCTTGAGCTTGAGCGACAAGGCAACGGCGTTAAGCACCGTGGCGTCGGCCGTTTCAAGGGGCAGCTTCTGGCCCAGTTGTTCCATGACCTTACGGGGCGAAAATTCGGCCACATTAACGGCAAAATCGAATGTGGGCGGTGCCGCGGACGGGTCGATACTGCCGCTCAGTTTGACATCCAGTTGGTTGAGCAGGTTAACGGCCAATTCTACCGGTAGGGGGCTTTTGCCGGGTTTTGCCCCCACCGGGCCGATGGTGCCGTCAAGTTTGATCGGCTTCTGGTCGGCCAGGGCCGAAAAAGCCACCCCGATGGGTTTGTCCAAGGAGACGTCCGTCAACACCAGGTCGATGTCCTTGATCTCCTTACGCACACCGACGGCCTGATCCAGCCACACGATCAGGCCGTCAGTAATCGCAAATTCTCCCACCAGCAATCCCTTGATGGGAAGCTCACCGGTCGACGAGGGTGCCGGCGTGTCTTCGGCCGATGCTGCCGGTTTTTCCACGGGTTGACCCAGGCCTTCCCAGCCGCCTTTGCCGTCTTTGCGTTTTTCCAGCACGATTACCGGTTTGTCGACCACGAACCGTTTGACTTCGATGTTGCGCGACAGCAGGGGCAGGAGCTTGACACGCACCTCAAATGACGCCACCGAAATGAAATCTTTCTCTTTGAAACCGGAAGGATTGCCCAGGTGCAGGTCCGACAGCCGCACACCGATCCATGGGAATAGGGACGGTTTCAGTTCGCCGCCCAGCTTGAAGCTGCGGCCGGTGGCCTTGGCGACTTGCTGCTCAATCTGCGGCTTGTATTTTTCGACATCGATAACCATCGGCAGGACGATCACGGCGATGATGATCAACGCCACCAGTGAACCGGCAATAACAAGCATCCATTTTACGGCTTTGTTCATGGTGAGCCTCCTTCTTTTTGGCCTGGATCTGGTTGGGGTGTTTTCCTGCCAATTACAGTGACCGCAATTTAAGACCGCCTGAATAGATGTAAAGTCCTGCGACGAAGGTTCTTCAGGTGGATAGGGTGCAAGTAAATGATATTATATAAACATGTTGCTTTCCTATCTGTCTTGACAAACAAGTGGCCATCTGAGATATTCGCCTATCCGAAATGTGATTTTCCAATAATCGCCATCAATGTGTACAGGAGGAGAATATGAGGCCAGGAGAAAAATTAAGCAAATCGTCGGAAAAGCTGGCAGACATGATTCATAAGGCCATTGCCGACTGCGAAATCACCAGCTCCGAATACGATGCCATCATGAAGATTGCCAACGAAGATCACCACACCGATCGCCAGGAGCAAAATCTTCTCAATCAGTTACAATCGCTATTGGCCAATGGCACCGTAAAGCGCGTCAAGGGCTGATCACGAGCAACCGCCAAGCGTAAAAATGAAACGTCGATCATTCGTATGATCGAAGTCAGAATCCCACGGGTTTTCCCGCGGATATATGCGCATCTCCTCTGAACTACAGCCTGGAAAATGGGTCCAGTCATTTTCCAGGCTTTTTGTTTGGTTGGGTCGTGCCTAATCTTATCCGGAAAATAACGAGAAAGACCTGCAGGCGTCCGCCAATAATAGGATTTAAAAAAAAACCTCCTCCACCCCCTCACCCCCCATGGCTGCGCGAATAGGCTGACGGTGAGGGGGGCGCCCAGCCGGCCAGCGCTTTGGAATCCGGGCGATGAACCTCGACGCGCAGCGGGTAACAGGCCGCCGTATCGCTGGAATGCTCCGTGCTGCAATCGCCGCCGGGGCAGGCCGACAGTGCACCCAGCAGGTCGATCTCGGCGAAGCATTCGAGAAAGTCGCCGGGGCGCACCGGGCTGGCCTTCATGAAATACTGATGGGTGTCATGGGTGAAACCCGTGCACATGAAGACGTTGAGGACATCATGCACATGGCCCTCGGCCTGATGCAGCGGCAGGCCGGTCTCGGCGGCCAGGGCACGGGTCAGGTTCGAATGGCAGCAGTGGTGATAGTCCCGCCCGCTGAGCAGCCGGCTCGTATAAGGATCGCAGCGTGTGCCGATCACGTCATGCACGCTGCCGCCATCCGCATCGAAACCGTACCAATCGAGCGTGTCATGGGTGATCGTCACCATCGGCCGCATATACGGGAAACCACTCCACATCCGGTCACCGGTGCTCAGGTGGGTGCTATGCAAGGCGCGGGTCTTGCCACTGTAAAACCGCTCCGACAGATCCTTTGCCGCCCAGAGATTCAGATCGCCCACCTGCGGGCCATCTACGCTGATGATACGGAAAAAATGTCCTGCAGGAACGCGAAAGGTTCTGGCATCGCGCGGTGGCACAACTACCACATCCGTCAACTCCATCGTTTGGCGTGCGGCGGCATAGGCGGCCATGTCCGGCGGGGGCAGCGTATCGACCGGGTAGCAGATCACGGGCTTGATCGCCCTGCGGGCGTTGGCATCAGCGGGCATTTGGCTCTGCGGGGTGCGTTTCATCGGCAACCTTTCCGGTAAGGGCGGTTTAACGCATGTTGCGCTATTCCATTTTAACAGGTTTTTTAAAGGACATCCAAAGGCAATATGAATCGTTTATCGAGACGCAAGCCCGGTCTTGGTTACCCGTTGCCTCCGGGGCAAGCCCCTTACGTTCGGGAGGCAGAAGGAAAACTCCCTTTCAAGACCGCAGGCCGTGCACATATATGCCACGACTGCGGACCGGCACTTCAGTGAATCACGGATGTCGGATTCGCGCGCCAGCCGACCGCCGCAGGAACACGAACCGGGGGCCACGAGGATGCAGACGATCCCTGCGATCTCCTCCTCGAGGATGGTGAATGTGCCCAGTCCGAGTTCTTTCCATTCTTCCAGGAGACCCGCGTAAAACCGCCGTGTCCGAATCCTCCGGCTGCGGGCGAGGGACCGGCCGGTCGACGTCTTCAGGGTGTCCGGCGCATGATGGGCATAAGTCAGCTCGATACTGGTCCGAAGAATCACGTCATCATCCAGAAATTGCCGCCGAAGGGCCTTTTTGGCGAAAAACTGGACAACCCCCATGTTGCCCAGCTTGTCGAGGCAATCCGCATCGTACACCGCCCGACCGATGTCGCTGGTCGCCTTGCCCTCGAGGTAGGTGGAAAGAATGGCTTCGCTGATTGACGGGATCCATTTCGCGTAAGTGGTGCCGGAAAGCATCCGCTGCGCAAACCGGACCGCATTTTCCTCCTCCGGGGTGTCGTCCTCGTGATAGCTTCCGAAGGCGAACTTGCCGCTGTCATGCAGCAGGCCCGCGAGCAGGGCCGGTTCTTCCTCCCAGCCCTCTGCGCGGGCGATGTGATGGGCGATGCGGGCGACTCTGGCGCTGTGGGACCAAATGCTGGAAAACGTCTCTTCGGTGGACTTGTCCTGGAATGCGCTTTCCTGATCGATCAGGGTCTGACGAATTTCCCGCAGCACATCGGGCGCAATGGACTGAAATGCATTCGGGCCGGATACCCCGCCTTGCTGCCCGACCCCCTGTTCGGCCCAGCGACGATAGTCCCGCATCGTGTTGATGTTCGTGAAGGCGCGGTCCATCCGCTGGGTCAACCCGTTCTTCGCGAACCAATCTTTTTCCAGGCGCCGTGTTTTGCAGCGGGGTAACAGCATTTCGATCTTGAAGATGCCGGCATCGAGGTTGTCGCGGATGGCCGGCAGGCACCCTTTTCGATAGAAGGCGTGCAGGAACTCCGGCCTTTTACCCGGACAGGGCACGACGATGTCGAATTCACCCCATTCGAGGTGTTGGGACCGGATGATCGTTTCGTCCAAAAAGGGCATGTCCGCTGCGCACACAAAGGCCATCTCGTGTTTAACCCGGCGCAGCCCGCTGTAGATGCCCATCAGGGGACCGCAGCCCTGACGTTCGTCGCGAACGACAGGCAAACCAAGGAAATCATACTTCTCCGGCGTGTTGGTGACGACAAGGACCGCTTCGAACAAAGGGATGACCACGCGGGCCGTCCGTTCGATGATCGGCTGGTTGTCGATTTCCAAAAACGGCTTGTCCGGCGTAAGCCGACGGCCTTCTCCCCCGGCCAGGATCAGGCAGGTGGCCGCGATTTTTTTCGAATTGGATCCCATCGACGCAATCCTGATGAACGCCTAAAAAGCCGTTCTTTGGAGGGGTTGATTGCCAAAGACCACCTTATAGGCACAAAGCTGATTTATTGGCAATTCATTGAAAGGGCAGCATGTAAGCGTGGGAGGCCGGGACAGCGTCGTCGGTGAAAACAGGCCGATGTTTGCCCAAATGCCGGCATCATGGTAAATATCCTGATGCGGTAGTACAGATTCGATATTGATCGAGGAGTGCACATGCCATTGAAAAAGCCCCGGCCCTTCATCCTGATTGCCAGCGCCTGCGCCATTTTCTGGCCGGGCGCGTTTATTTTCGGCCTCCCTGGCGTCCTGCGCCAGCACTGGCAGCAGGCATTCGACGCCGATGGCGGGGCGATCGGCGGGACGGTGTTTTTCATTCTCACCGGTGCCACCTGTTTCATGTACCTGTGTGGGCGCCTGCAGGAGAAATACGGTCCGGGAAGGTTGGCTGCTTTCGGGGCTGTGATGGGTGGCGGCAGCTCCATCTGGCTGAGTCAGGCCGGCAATATGACCGACGTCAACCTCTGGGCGTTTGCCGTTGGCGCCTCGTCGGCCTTTGTCTACCTCCCGGGACTGACGGTGGTTCAGCGCTGGTATCCCGAAAGACGGGGCCTGGTTGCCGGCTTTTTCAATATGGCCTTCGGATTGTCGGCGGCGGTGATGTCCCCGATTTTTTCAATTCTCCTGTCGAAATGGGGATACGAAGCGTTGACCCTTGCCGCTGGCAGTGCCGCGCTGACCATCGGCCTGATCGCATCGGCCCTGATCCGGTTTCCGGAGAACGATCCCTCTGCGCCGGCATCCGATGCGCCGTTTGCGCCCCGCGGACGTTCGGTCAAGGATGCCCTGAAAAGTCGCGAGTTCTGGTGCCTCTGGCTGACGTGGGTGTTTGCCGGCGCTGCCGGGGCCAGCATGATCGTCCTGGCCACCGGGTTCGGCCTGGCCCGCGGCCTGAATCTGGCCCGGGCCGTCGTCCTGCTCACGGCATTCAACCTGACCAACGGCTGCGGCCGGTTGATCAGCGGTTATTTTTCGGACCGGATCGGGCGATCCCACATCATGGCGATGAGCTTTGCCGCCGCAGGCGTCGCCTATCTGATCATGCCCCATCTGGTTGGCCTGTGGCTGTGGGCCGCGCTGGCGGCGGTCATCGGCTTTGCCTTCGGAACATTGTTTGCGGTCTCCGGCCCGTTGGCCGGCGACTGTTTCGGCATGGCGCACTTCGGAGCCATCTTCGGGCTGGTTTTCACCGCCTACGGATTTGTGTCCGGTCCGCTCGGTCCATGGCTGAGCGGCCATATCCTGGATCTTACCCGGGGCAACTACACCTTGGTGTTTTCCTACCTGGGCCTGATGTATCTGGTCGCGGCCGGGCTGATCCTGCTGGTTCAGCCGTGGCGGGAATGTCGACTGTAACGCCGACACCTCGCCAGTTGACTGGTGGAACCTATGATATACGATAGTGGACGGCAGGCAGCGAAATGAAAGCAGGTGTTGCCCCTGTCCATCGTGACAGCCAGCAGCCCATAAATTTCAGCAAAAGGGTGTTTCATCTCTTAGGCAACGCAAATAAGGCATCCCATTTCGCCAGTGCCGGTTTCACTCCAAAATCTTTGTCCATTAAACCGATGGAGATAAACAACGGCAGGTTGGCTGGTGGATCCGTCAGGCTGTCGATATCGATATCGGCAAACAAGGTTTGGGCCACCGCCTCAGCCTCGATGCTGTCGAGCAGGTCAGCATGGCGGGTGATGTAACGCGCCTGTTTTTCAGGCGAGGATACAATCGCGCCTACGCCGGCGCTGGGCCATCCGCCTTCACAAACCATAACCGGCATCGAATGGCCGTTAACAATTCGCGTATAGTAGTCGTCAGGGATATCTTCGGGTTGTGCATAACCAAAATAGGGGTAGGATGACAGCCCTACTATCTGCATGAACGGAAAATCGATAAAATCTGTCTCAACCCCGACATAGGGACCGCTGCCGGCGAGTACACCCCAGGCTGTCTCCACCTGCACGCTGACGAGCAGCGGTGTAACCACATTGGCTGCCAGCAGGTCCGCGGCTGCATCATTGGCCGCTTGGACGACCGCATGATAGACATCGGGGTCGGCTGCTTGACGAATCAGGTTGGTTTCAGCAGCCAGGCCGATATAGTCCGGCTGCAGTTTGCGTGCTACGGATAGCACGTAATTGCGATAGTACTGCCGTACCTCGGATTCAGTGATGCTGCGGCCGAGCTGGCGCAATTGCGGCGCCTCTTCACCGCGGGACAATCCGTCGGTGAGATCGGCCATAAAAAAAAGGCGCTGCCCGTTGCTGCGCAGATAATTCACCAGTCCGACTTTATCGTCATCAAGAATGCTGTCGGCGCTGACCCCGTCGATCAGATCGGTCCATGGCAGCTCTTCATGAATGACGGCCAGCTCGGATCGGGTGCTGAAAAGATCAATGGTTTGCGATACAGCAGCGATATCAAGCCGCGGTGGTGTATAGAAAAAACCAATATCCCAGGAGCGGGTTCGGGCCGGTGTCGGTGATTGATCCCCAGCCCCTCCACTCCTACCGCAACCCTGCAATGCGGCTAACCATGGAGATGCAAGCCAAGGCGACAGGGCTATCGTTTTCAGCATGCGCCGGCGTTCCCTATCAATTGCGCCGCCAACGGCGATGTTGGCAAGGAGGAGTTTGTCATTTTTTGTGGCGGTCATCGTAGAAACTATCCCAAGCAGGTAAAGTGTCAATCTGAGCGGCAGCAACGCCATACATACTGGGTGAAATAATCATTGCGGGGGTATGAATGCAACACCGGTTTCTCATGGCCGAATCGGCAATGATTACTCTTGGATCTGCGCATGAAGTGGTCCAAGGCCCTTTACAGCGGGCAATCTGAAACCTGACCCGCTGGGTCAGGTTTCTTACTATTGGCAGATAGGTGGAGACGAAATGGATACCCGTTCCATGCTCGAATCGACCCGGCCGTCGCTCTTGATCATTGAGACGCGCAAACGGTCTGATCTCGTCGTCGGCGTGCCCCACCATGCCCCGGCCGGCACACCCTACCTGCCGTGCACCGAGCATAGCGATTCGGATGAAAATACCGGCTTTGTAGGCCGATATCTTGCCGATCGGCTGGACTGCTGCAGCATCATCGCCTGCAACGCCACCATCGATGCAAACAAACACCTGAACAGCGACTACACGATGCACATCGCCAAATGGCGCCCCCGGGTCCTGGTCGAAATCCACGGACACGGAAAGGTCCGATCCAAATTCGATGTCGAGATCTCCTGCGGCTCGGCGGCGTACACCGCTTATTCCGAGGCGTTGGCCACGGCCATCGATCGTAAGCGCCTGGAGGATGCAGACCTTGCGGGCGTGTTGGTTTGCGGCCGTTTTGCCGACGTTTATTTCAAGGCGACCAAGACGTTGACGATTACCGACCCACGGTGGCTGGCCTATCATATTGAGCTGTCACCCCGGCTGAGAAAACCGGAAGCGGGGCAGACAGGCAAGCCGACCGCTCTGGCTTACCGGTTTTGCGATCACCTGGCAGCCGCGCTGAAAGAGACGCACGGTTGAAGACCGCCCAAGCCGTTACCCGAGTGACCACAGGGACTCGTCTGGATACAAACGAGTCTGCGGCAACCCGGGGTTAAACGGATTGTCTACTCGAACGAACGGTTTGAGTGATTGGCGGTGCGGCATCTCTGATCGCTCTTTTTTGCGATGCCAGGCCCTCGAACCCATCTGAAACCGATCGACCAAGTCCGATATACAGTGACCGCTATGCGGTGTTTTAAATGGGAGACGAGGTCGGCGCTATTCTGCTCAGCGCAGGCAATACCACTTCTTCGCTGTTTACAATGAGCTTGCCATTTTTTGTCTCTGCCTGGTGGACCAGGTCGCCACCATGTTTTACAAAAAGGCCGGTTTGCATGCCGGGGTGTGCCGGAGTAAGCAATCTGGGATTTTCACCAACCAGACTGACCGGCATGCTGAAATCTGATTTCAGGTAGAAAATGTCAAACAACAGCTCCGGCTGACCCACAATCGGGGCGAATTGCATGAAGGTCATATCCTTCAATAGCCGCAGGGTAATGCCGCCCTTTATTTCTCCGTCAGCGAGTTTGACGCGTAAGTCCGAGACCTTGAACTCGAGCCCCTCCTTCAATAATGGTTCATAGGCGGCCATCATCTGGAATCCGATCATCGCCATCTGATTTTTCATGACATCTCTGGCCGCTTCGGAATCCGCTTCCAGGGCTGCCATGTCCCCCAGGAATTGGATCAGGGTTTGGGCATACCGTTTCATAAATGCCTCATACCCTTCCACGTTCACCCCGTTAATGGCCAAGCGGACGGATGCCTTGTCAACCATCATGTTTTTAGCGTTCAACCCATCGATCGAAAATAGCGCATCCCACGAGGTTGCCGATTGATCATCGTTAACCTTTATAACATATTGACCCTTCATCCCTTGAAGCGCAAATCGATCATCTTTTTTCCGGGCATTTACGCGTTGCACGTCGAAGCTGATATTCCCATCCCAGATATACACTGAGAACATCTTCAGTTCGGATGCCATGGATATTTTACCGACGGCGAGTGTCTCGCCAGCCGTCAGGCCCTCCCAGGTACCCGAGGAGTTGAAATGTTTCACTTTACGGTCCGTTGCCATGACCAGGCTGCCGGCTCTGACATCAATCAGCTCATTGTCAGCCATGACTGAAAAAGCATCTAATCCGACCCTGGTTACAATGCTGCCCCAAAGGCCGTATTTGGTTGAAATATGAACTGGATGATGGCCCTGCAGCTTTTCAGATACAAAAGCGGCGTACCAGTGGTTTTGCTCGAGACTGGTGGTTGAGACAACACCGGCAAACCCATGGTTGGCATGTTCCTTAAAAACAACTTCTTTGATTTGATAGAGGGCCTTGAGTGCTCCTAAATCGATTTTCCACTCGATGTCCGATGTCAAAAAGCGTCGGTCATATTTGATTATCTCCAATGAATAACCGGTGCCGGAGGCCGCGTAAATCGAATTGATATTCTCAAAGGCACTGCGGACGGTCCTTTCCATGAGCAGGCCGTTTGCATAGGGAATGGACAAACCAATGGCAAGGATCAACACTGTGACAACAATTGTTTTTTTCATGCCTGCACCTATCATTTTAACACCTTGTCGTAAAGATTCTTTCTGCCTCTGGAAATTCAGCGGGTTCCAACCCTCCGTGAACAAAAAGTGAGAAACCATTGCCCATTTCTGTCAACATGCTCGATGCGGGAGACTTCCGGTTTGGTGATGATCAGTGATCTATGGCCATTTCTTTCGGTGTTTAAACGATTTTCAGCAACGCAGGGGCCGTATCTGGAAAAACCGGTCATCTTGCGGATCAGATATGCTGTCCGCGATAAAGCAATTGTCTTTTATAGCTTATTTATGAGAGGAAATGTGTCATCAACAAACAGGAAATGACCGAGGCTGAAAGTGGAAAACCGAAAGCGATGAACGGTTGAAGAAATTGTTGACCGATGCCTTTAAAGCGCCCTATGGGATGTTGCCATGAAGCGGACATGAAGGTATTATGACGGAACGATGAAAAGAAATTCACGATAGCTGCTTCGCATGGAAGGAAAAAAATGAAAGTAGGCATCGGATACGAGAACAGCAAGGATGCCCATTCTGCAGGTTGGAATATTGCGAGGATGGCACTTGAAAAAGGGCAAATTAATGATCCCGGTGTCGTCCTTGCGTTTTGCCACGGAACCATGGATCATTTCGGATTTTTCGATGGATTGCGTTCAGCTGTTGGCGTGAACGTCCCCATCATTGGTGGTTCCGCTGTTGGCATTATTACCAATGATCAATTATGCTATGAGGGCAGTCCAGCAGGAGCGGCCATTTTATCGTCACCAAACCATATCTTACCACTGGGCCTGTGCCGAGGGGCTGGATAAGTGATGAAAAAGCCGTGGGGGAAGCCCTTGGCCGCAATATTCCAACAACATCCGGAAGATATATTATTCCTTCTCTTATACGATTCGATAAAGTCGCCGCCGTCAGAAGAGTTCACCACCGGTCATGAATGCATCGCCACTGTTGATCAAAGGGTATCGAAAAGACGATGCACACTGACAGCACCCATCATTGGCGCAGGTTTGATCGGCCACGTTGATTTTCGCCCGACGCAGCAATTTTGCGGGAATCGTGTAGGAACCCAGCAGGCTGTCGGTGTGATGCTCAGCGGTGACTATTCAGTTTATCATTGTGTGATGCATGGATGTACACTTCAGGACGGAATTTATCACACAATTACTCGCATTCAAGGCGCAAAGATATATGAGTTGGACGGGCAATCCATTGTATCGATCATAGATGAAATATATGGCAATCAGGAATGGCAAAAACAGATACCGTTAAAAAGATTGGCCATCGGAATTAATCATGGAAAGTGCTTCGAAGACTTCAAAGAAGAAAATTATGTGAATCGACTCATCACTGGCGTGCTCCCAGATAAAGATGGGATTATGATCTTTGAACCTGACCTGGAGGTTGGTTCCAGGATTCAATTTATGCTAAGAGATTCGCAAGAAATGATTCTTTCAGCTCGTAATAACACGGAAAAGCTCATGTCACAGATCCTGACAGATCAGAAGCGACCTATCTTTGGTTTATACATCGATTGTGCAGGCCGGGCCGCCGCTTTATCCGACACAATGACTGAAGAGGCCTCAGAGGTCGTTGGTACATTGAATCGATACCAAACACCGTTGCTGGGTTTTTATTCAGGTGTTGAAGTTGCCCCGATGTTTGGAAGGAGTGTCGGCCTCGATTGGACGGGTGTTTTAACTGTAATCGCACGGTAAGGTCAAAATGGAGCCTTCAGCAAAGGATGGCTTGATCCGGCAATTGGACGAATCCAAACAACAGGCAAGCTACTGGAAAAAGATCGCTCAACAGACAGGAAGACTTCGTCTAAGAGAAGCTGAGAATCTATCAGCATTGATACAGTCCCTCAAATATACGAAGGCATGTCTTTTAAATGAGATCGGTGATCGCCGGCAGGCCGAGGAGGCATTGCGAAAAAACCAGGATGACTTGAGGGCCATTTTGGATGCCACGCTCGAGACCATCGTCCTTATAGACCGGCAGGGCAAGGTCATTGCGGCCAATAAAACCGCCTGCGATCGTTTGAAAACCAAAAGAAAAAATTTCATCGGGAAGTGTGTTTACGATTTTTTCCCGCTTGATGTGGCTGAAAAACGAAGAAGTAAGTACGAAGCCGTTTTCGCCTCCGGCAAACCCGTCAGCTTTGAAGATAACCGGGAAGGCATGGAGTTTGAGCATTCTGTTTATCCAGTGCTCGGTGGCGGAAATAAGGTAGCGAAAGTTGCTGTTTTCGCCCGCGACATTTCAGAGCGATTGAGATTGGAACGGATGTTTCAGCAGTCGCAGAAATTTAAAGCGATAGGGACGCTTGCAGGTGGCATTGCGCACGACTTCAATAATCTCCTAATGGGCATCCAAGGTCGGGCCTCGCTCATCGCGATTGACCTTGAGCCTTCCCACCCCCATGCGGAACATATTGACGCCATTGAGCACTGTATCCGAAATGCGGCGCATCTGACGAAACAGCTGTTGGGTTTTGCGCGCGGAGGCCAATACGAATTACGACCTATCGATATTAATGAACTGTTGCTTGGAAGTGCAATTTTGTTTGGCAGAACGAAAAAAGAAATCAATATCCACACAAAATTGCAAAGCCCGCCACCCGTGGTGGAGGCAGATCGCAGACAAATCGAGCAAGTTTTTTTGAACCTGTATATCAACGCATGGCAGGCCATGACCGATGGTGGAGAACTCTATTTGGAAACCAAGACCGTAGCGCTGGATGGTGATTACTGTAGGCTATACGAGGTTAACGCAGGCTACTATGCACAGGTTTCGATCACGGATACGGGCATCGGCATTGATGAGTCCATTCGCCAGCAAATTTTCGACCCGTTCTTCACCACCAAGGAAAAGAACCGTGGAACAGGGTTAGGGTTGGCTTCGGCATATGGAATCATCAAAAACCATGGTGGCATCATCACGGTAAACAGCGAAGTTGGTCAGGGAACTGAGTTCGACATCTATTTGCCGATATCGAAGAAAAGGGCAAAACGTGAGATCCCAAAAGGAACGGGGCTGGTCAAGGGGTCGGAAACCATCCTTCTGGTTGAAGATGAAGAGGTGGTTAGCCAGGTGGGGCAGGCAATGCTGGAGAAATTGGGTTACCGGGTGATTGTCGCCAGAGATGGAAGGCAGGCGGTTGATGCTGTAAAAAATAAAGGAGACGGAATTGATCTGGTCATCCTCGACCTGATCATGCCTGTAATGGGCGGCGACAAGGCGTTTGACCTTATCCGCGACTTTCAACCGGCGATGCCGGTGATATTATCCAGTGGCTACTCCCTCGATGGACAGGCAAATGCCATTATGCAAAGGGGGTGCAACGAATTTATCCAAAAACCGTTCGACATTACAAAGCTATCTCAAAAAGTCCGAAAAATATTAAATGACACCAAAGGTTCCGCTGCACCAGCCGTAAAAAGGATTTGAGCGTTTTAGATGGAGTGATGCGACTATTGTTTACAAATGACCAACCAGGCCACAACCACCTTCGCCTCGCTGAGGAAATCCACATTCCGATCGTGTAGTTCCTTTCACGCTGATTCACATAGAGTTACTAAGGGAGTGTATATGAATAAACATTTTTCTAAAGCATTTTTCATCATTTTCTTTTCGTCACTGGTTTTCGCTTGCGCTGAAAATGTTATTAAACCAGAAAATCGATCACCAGATCAAAATGAAATAGTAGGGTACCATCACTAAGTGTGTTGCTGTTTTGTTTACAAGTAGCTTTTGAAAACTTCGATGAATTAAAGGAAAAAAACGGGATATCTAAGGATATTAAGGATAGGGTTTATATTACAATTGCCGTGTTGTATTTTATAGCAATCCCAACTTCCGTCCTGGGTATAGTTGCCTTGTTCTGGCACTTTTCACATTTGGCCGGGATCCTTTTTATCGGAATAGGTGTTATTTTATGTTCTTGGGCTCCATCGAGTTTATTTGCATTAGATTCGGCAGTTCGTGAACAGAAAAAAAACCGACCATCAACTGAAGCAGGAACGGATATCAATAATTAAAAATCATTTGTATAAATCGGATTTGATATTGACACCTATATGCATCTTTTACATATTATTGAGTGATGCATAACAGATATCTCCACATCGCCAAAAATAGGCCTTTTTGAAAAGTGGTGATTACTTATCGCCAATATATAGATACCACCCCATTTTAAATTTATCGCTAAAAAATACGCAGTTAAATGTGCAAAATCGATTTTCGTTTTCATTCCGAAAATTTAGAACAATCAGAAGCGCACTCTAAATCCGCAGACAGAGATTCGGAAGTCGGATATATTTTGTATAGCAAAGGAGGCATATTGAATAATTGTGTCATAATATATTAGCTGATAGTTATCAGGGCCAGCCAGCTACTGTAACAATGCCATTGCCGCAATTTCTGGATGCATCTTGCCAAACCACCTTCAACATCTTAAAGATATTCTAACGTCATTTAAAAAAGGAGACCGCCACAATGATGATCCTTATAAGGGATGTAAAGGGAAATGAGCTTAAACTGAGCCATGGCAGTGATGTCTATATGAAGGACGCTCGAAGCGACAAGGAAATTCACTTTGAGTGGCCTGACCTGCCAAAAATGTTTCAGCATGAGCTGGATGATCTGGCTTCCCGAGCTGTAAGGACCATGGAGCAGGCAAGGGAATTGATCACGGCAAGCTCCAGTCTCTGCTGATAGGCTATGCTTTACAGCACCTGCCGACCGGCTTTAAGATGGCTAAGTGGTCGAATACTTAAATACGATGACGTATTATTGACACAATTCCAGTTCCGGTGTACACTTCCTTTAAAGAGTAAAGGAGGTGTATTATTCCAAGAAAAAGCCCGTATCTCATAGAGCTTGAAAAGAGTGAAAAGGAACAATTGAAATCATTGGCTCGAAAATATACGTCACCGTATTATGAGGTTGTAAGGGCCAAGGCCATTTTGCTGGCTGCCGAGGGACTCGAAAACAAGCAGATTGGCGAACAACTGCAAATGCCACGACAAATCATCAGCAAGTGGCGAAAGCGTTTTTTTGAACAGCGCCTGGCCGGTCTCCAAGATCGACCACGGCGCGGGAGACCGAGCCGCTTTTCCCCCCAAAGTAGTCATGGAGGTTAAGGCTTTGGCCTGTCAACTACCCTGCGAGCGAAATATGCCATTGTCACGCATCAGCCACGCAGATATTGCCAGAGAAGTCGTTGAACATGGCATCGTTGCTTCCATCAGTGGTACGACTGTTTGGCGATGGCTCAATGCCGACGCCATAAAACCATGGCAATATCGAAGCTGGATTTTTCCTCGCGATCCTAATTTTTGTGAAAAGGCATCGCGGGTTCTGGATCTTTATCAGGGCATCTGGAATGGCAAACGCCTTAGACACAACGATTACGTCATCAGTGCTGATGAGAAAACCAGTATCCAAGCCCGAAATCGTGACGGTCGGCATTTGCCTCCTGCTCCTGGCCAATGTCAACTAATTGAATTTGAATACGAACGTAAAGGTGCTGTCGCATATATGGCCGCCTGGGATGTCCACAAGGCCAACGTGTTTGGGATTTGTACCAACACCACTGGCATTGAATCTTACCACCAACTGGTCAATTTAGTCATGCAACAAGAGCCCTATCGTTCAGCAAATCGGGTTTTCTGGATTACCGATAACGGTTCCTCTCACCGCGGTCGAACTTCAGTAAAACGCCTGGCTGAATGGTATTCCAATGCCATTCAGGTTCATACGCCGGTACATGCCAGTTGGCTAAATCAGATTGAAATTTACTTTTCCATTGTTCAGCGCAAGGTCTTAACGCCAAATGATTTTCCCGATTTAGCAACCGTTGAACACCGTCTAATGGACTTTCAGGTCTATTACGGACAAATTGCAAAACCGTTTAAATGGAAATTTACCAAGAAAGATCTTCGCGAGGTGCTTGCCAAAGTTGAGAGGGCATCAAATCTCGAATTTAAGAAGGCAGCATAGCACCTTAAAAATACGTCACCGAACTTACGAACAAGACCACTTAGCGTTAGCAGAAAGGAGCCTCATATGGATATCTCAATCACAGACCAAGACGGGAACGTGCTGGAAATCACCTTGGGTAGTGATGTCTCCTTGGTTGATTTTGTCAGCGGTTCAGACAGCACTCTCGCCTGGTCTGAGCTTTCCGAAAACACCCAGGAGAAGCTCTATGAGCTGTCTGATCAGTGTTCTGAGGCTGTGGAGGCTGTGAAGGCTGAAGCGGCAAAGAACCTTGATGACCTGTTGGATAATGAAGACTTGGACGATAACGAATCGTTTGAGGATGAAGAATAGCGAAAGTCTGAATAAGGTGGGGGCAGAACGTAGTGGCGGCTCTGTCTATTATATACCTGGGTATTGACATACAACCATTGTAATTAAAGGACCAAGATAAGCGTGCGTATGATATCCAAAGGATAAATGCAAATTCGATGGCAAGTAAACACACGAAGCGGAGGGAGCCGTTTTTGTGGGATAGCCATAGCGTACTTGCTTGGCCATGAATATTTTGGCAATCGATCTGAAAACCATCTATCCCAACAATTGACAAGTTTTCGATTCGGAAGCTACTCTCAATTAATCCCAACTCACTATAATCAGACTATCTAATAAGGTTAATAGCATCCACATAAATAAAACAGACCCTATTTTTCTTCATTCCGGATTCAAGGTTTGATAAGGCCCCATCATCATGGCAAAACAGTCGAAAAACGATTCAAAGCCCCGGGTGGTCATTATTGGGGGGAACTTTGCGGGTCTGAAAACCGCGCTAAACTTGCCACAGAAATTCAACGTTACACTGATAGACAAACATCCGTGGTTTGAATTTCGGCCCAATATTCACGAGCTTGTTTCAGGAATAAAAACACCGGCCATGTTGCGGTTTCCCAATGTCCACAGGGCTGATCGTAACCCGGTAATCTTTGATAGGGAGAGGTGTCGCGGAGACAAACAAGTGAAACATGTAAAAGTGATGGAACGGGTCTACGAACCGAGACGACTGCGACAGGCATGGCAACAGGTAAAACAGAATGCCGGGGCAGCGGGAATAGATCAAATGACGGTGGAAGCGTTCGAGCAACGAGAGGATGAGCTTTTAATGCTGATCCACGAGAAGCTCAAATCGGGAACCCACCGTTTTAAGCCTGCTCGAAGGGCCTTGATACCTAAAGAAGGCGGCTCAGAGATGCGGAAGCTGGGCATACCCATAGTGATGGATCGGGTGGTCAGCCAGAGTGTCAATTTGGTATTTCAGGAAATATTCGACCCAGATTTCACGATGTCCAATTATGGGTTCCGCAGAGGCCACAGCCAGCGTCAAGCCATCTATCACGTCCAAATGATTGTTAAAGAGGGCTATGAATGGTGTGCGTCGATCGATCTGGCCAGGTTTTTCGATGAAATTCCCCACAACCTTATTCTAAAGCTCGTACGCAGGAAGATAGCGGATGAGCGGCTGGTAACGTTGATTGCAAGAGCGTTAAAAGCAGGGATAATGGGGGAGGGGCAACTCGAAAAGACAACCAAGGGTTGTCCTCAAGGGTCTCCACTCTCACCGATGTTGTCAAATATTGTCTTGAACGAGTTGGACCAGGAACTGGAGAAGAGAGGCCATCGGTACTGTCGCTGGGCAGACGACTTTCTGATTTTGTTGAAATCGGAAAGAGCTGCAAAGCGGGTAATGGAAGGAATTACCGGACACCTGGAGAACAATCTGAACCTTCCTGTAAATAAGGCGAAGAGTCCGGTGGCCTTAGTCAAGAATGTGCCTTTTCTGGGCTTTCAAATTCTGCGGGAAAAGATCCGGGTGAGCAATAAAGCCCGCCTTAAATTCAAGGACAAGGTCAGGGAGTTAACCCGCAGGAACAATCCATTGTCCATGCACCAGGTCATCCAGGAACTGAATGTGTATTTAAGGGGTTGGGTCGGGTATTTTCGTATTCAGGAGTTTCGTATTTTATTCAGGGACCTTGACGGGTGGATACGCAGCCGTCTCAGATCCATGCAACTGAAGAAATGGAAAAACCCACGAAAATTCCAGCGTATGATGATACGGTCCGGCTGTAAACCCCACGAAGCACACCGGGTCTGGGTCAAGATGAACCGATGGCAATCGGTAATGCGGAAAGAGGTCCGGTTTGTAATGAACCTCCAATGGCTTAGAAGGCAGGGACTGATCTTTCTAGATGACTTTACACGGAAGCAACAACCTCTTGAATTAACATTCAGTCGCTAATCGAAGAGCGGCTTACCTGGCCGGTACGAGCCGTTCTGTAGGGAGGGGGTAGCAGTAAGGCTACCTCCTACCAGATTTTTTCGAGCGTCTTTACAGTTTTTTTGAAGTTTTAAGGGGCAAGGTGGCTGGGTCGTTCGGGCATGGCCAAGGTGCTGTGGCCAAAGTGTGACGTTCGAGGTTTTTTTGTTGAGAGGGGTGGAAATAGGAAATTAATAAATAAAATAGGTCAGGCTTTTATGGCCTAACCTGTTGTATTTTTTTGGCGCGCCCGGTTGGTATCGAACCAACGACCCCCAGCTCCGGAGGCTGGTGCTCTATCCACTGAGCTACGGGCGCGAGTGTGCCGGCAAAAATAGAGTATCATCTTGAACAAGTCAAGGCCGTTTTAGATCTGGAACAACGTCCCCTCCGATTTCTCAAGTGCCGCTTTGGCTTCACCCACCACGTACAGGGAGCCGGCCACGCAGACCGCGTCCTCGGGCCTGGACGTGGCGATGGCGTGTCGGACTGCGTCTCCCACATCCGGGATGATCTGAATGTCTGAAATCAGCGGCTTTGCCGCCGCTTCGAGTATTTCGGGGGGCAGCGAACGGTCGATCTTGGGCCGGGTGATGATCAGGCGGGCACAGGGGGCGACCAGATCCTTGATGATCGCCTCGTAGGGCTTGTCATCCAGGATGCCGGCCACCATGGTAATCCGTCGACCGGCAAGCGTGTCCTGTAAAAAGCGCCCCAGACGCCTGGCGGCCATGAGGTTGTGCGCCCCGTCCAGAATCACGTAGGGTTTCTGCGAAACCAGCTCCAGCCGGCCCGGCCAACGGTTCTGGGCCAGGCCGGCTTGAATGTGGTCCTTGGCGAGACGGGTCTGATCGCGCATGATCAGTTCGCAGGCAGCCAGGGTCAGCGATGCGTTGTCCAGTTGATGGCTGCCCATGAGACCGGTGCGCATGCCTGCCCAGCGGTGATCTACGCCAAAATAGGAAAAGCGGTCGTCGCCGGTTCGCCGCACGTGGAAATCCCGACCCTTCATGTAAAGGGGGGCCGAACGATCGGCGGCGACCTTTTCGATGACGGCCTTGGCGCTTTTCTGGGTCACACCGGTGACCACCGGTACGCCGGGTTTGATGATGCCGGCCTTTTCTCCGGTAATCGCTGCAATGGTGCTGCCGAGATAAGTTTTGTGTTCCAGCGAGATGTTGGTGATGATGCTCACCGTCGGTGAGACGACATTGGTGGCATCCATCCGCCCGCCCATGCCGGTTTCGATAACGGCGCAGTCGACCCTTTGTCGGGCGAATTCATAAAAGGCCATGGCCGTTGAAAATTCGAAGAAGGTGGGTTCCCGATCACCCTGGTGGACGGATTTGACTGCCTCCCAGGACGCCACCACCGCGTCGTCGGATATGGGTATGCCGTCGACACAGATTCGTTCGTTGAATCGGATCAGGTGGGGTGAGGTGTAAAGTCCGACCCTGTATCCGGCTATCCGCAGGATGGTTGCCAGGGCGGAAGCGATCGATCCTTTGCCGTTGGTGCCGGCGATGTGGATGGCCGAAAAGGTGTGCTGGGGATTACCCAGGCCGTCGAGGATGTTGGTGATGGTCGACAGGCCGAGGATGATGCCGAATCGTCTCATGCGATACATGGCATCGAGGCAGTCGGTGTAGGCGGTGGCTGGCATGGTGGCGACTCCTTACCAAACAAAAACCCGGCGGGGGTCTGCTCCCTGCCGGGTCATGTCGTCAAACGGGTGCCGCTAACGGTATCTCCTGCTTCTTGCAACAGCGATGCGCTGTCTGCGCAAGGCCTCACGCTCTTTGCGACGACGGAACTCGCTCGGTTTCTCGTAGCTTTTTTTCAGCTTCAAGCGCTTGAACAGACCATCGTTCTGAATTTTTTTCTTCAGAATCCGCATGGCTTTTTCGAGATCGTTGTCGAAGACTTTGACTTCAATTGCTTTCAAACTGGCTCAACCCCCCTTTTTCCCATCGCGTAGACAAGTTGGTGTGGCACCTTCAACCGTGATGGTTATTTCGAAATTTTTAAAACTAGATGTCTATCAGGTAAAAATTCTATTTTCAACAAAAATATTTTTGCAAGACATGGAGAACCGCCGGATACCCACTGGTCGCATCGGGGGACCGTCGGCGTGGATACCTGAACTGAGACGAAGAAACGGTGAGGCAATCACCGTTTCCCCGAGTGTACGTTTAATCCAGTTTGGAGACCAGTTCGGCGGTGACGTCCTTCACGCTGGGGGCGCCGTCCAGGGTGATGTATTTCATGGATCCGCCCTTTGCGGCCAGATCTCTGAAATAATAGGCCGATGCCAGGGTCCCGACGGTTTTGTCATAGTAAATATTATGGCGTTTGTTGATGGCCGATTCATCCTGATCGTCGTCCCGGGTCTTCAGGTCGCCGCCGCAAACCCGGCACTTGTCGCCGTCGGGCTTGATCGCATCGATGTAGATGTTGTTGGGGTGGTTGTTGTCATTGACACACAGGCGACGGCCCATGATGCGGTTCTTGGCGATTTCGCGGTCCAGCAGGATTTCGACGACGATATCCAGGGCCATGCCAGCTTTTTTAAGGGCTTGATCCAGTTTGATGGCCTGATTTTTGTTGCGGGGGAATCCATCCAGCAGCCAGCCTTTTTTGCAGTCGGCCTGCTGCAGCCGGTCAAGGATCATGGGGATGGTGATCTCATCCGGGACCAGGTCGCCTTTGTCGATGTAGGCTTTTGCCTTGGCACCCAGTTCGGTTCCCTTGCCGATGTTTTCCCGAAAGATCGCCCCGGACTCGATGTGCGGGGTGTTGTACTTGTCCTTCAGGATTGCGCCTTGCGTGCCTTTGCCGCTGCCGTTGGGGCCAAAAAACAAGATGTTCATTAAACTTCTCCTTTCTGTTTCCCGTTCAGTTACACAGGATCATTTAAAATACCCATCGCTCCGCGATGCCGGCGGCCACGCATTCTGAATATGGATCGGGATTTCCGGGCAATCGTCGGATACCGTTCTTTTTCGTTCTGCGCGGTCTTGGGCCGCATCAGCTGTCAATGATTGTTTTCAGGCGGGCTGGCACCGAAGTGCAGTTTCTCCAGCTATCCGCGTTAGTACAGAAATGATGCGGGCTTGTCAAGCATCGGGCATCGGGGGCGGGTTCAGGGTTCGGGGTTCGGGGTTCGGGAATCCGACGACAGATAGGCGCTGACCCATTTCAGAGCCTGATCGCGGGTGGCCAGTTCGCCGGATAGACGGCCTTCATCCACCCGGTTCAATATGTGCTTGAATCGGGGTGAAGGGGAGAGGCCGAAAACCGAAATGAGGTCATTCCCGCTGATCAGCGGCGGCACGGCGGCTTGGCGGTTTTTGTAGTCGATGTAGGCGTCTAACAGGCCATCGCAAAAAATGATGAAGCCGCTGTCCCTGTCCTGCATGCCCTGGCCTTTGGCCATGATATCGGCCATGGCGTGTACGATGATCGGCAGGGCCAGGTTGCCGCATCTTTTAAAAAAACGGACCGTTCCCGTGCGGCCGAGGCGGCCGGTTTCCGATGCCAGGTAAAGAAACAGGGGCCGGATATGGTGGCGGATGATGGCGTCTGATACGTGGTGCTGGCGGCTGGACAGTTTCAGGCGGCGGCCGATTGCCGCGGCGATTGCCGCACTTTTTGCAGCGTGACCGTGAAAGCGGACCTGCCCGTCCCTGTCGACCTGCCGGGTGGCTGGCTTGCCCACATCATGCAAAAGGGCCGCATATTTCAACATGGCCGCATGTTCGGACAGTTGCAAGTCTCCGGCGATGCACGCCAGTCGTGGGAATCTGGCGTCGGATTCGGACAACAGGGCCTCCAGTGCGTCAACCACCCGGAGGCTGTGTTCGAACACATCGAAGGGGTGATGGCGGTTCTGGGTGCAGCCGACGGCGGGCTGCAGTTCCGGGAATATCGCCGTGAGCAGCCCACTGGCTGCCATGCGCATGATGACGGGTGAGGCATCGGCGGTGGCGAATATCTTGACCAGTTCCGCCCAGATCCGTTCTCCGGCGACGCTGCCGATAAGGTGGCGATGCCTGCCGATGGCCGCCTCGGTCCCGGCGGCGATGGAATAGTGCAGCATCGCCGCCATGCGATAGGCCCGAACCAGCCTGGCGGGGTCTTTCTCAAAGGCCGCCGGCGAAACCATGCGGATCTTTTTTTGCCGCATATCCACCCGTCCGCCGGTGCAGTCCACCAGGCGACGCGCCTTGACGTCGTAGGCCATGGCGTTGATCGTGAAATCCCGCTGCTGCAGATCGGATTCGATGGACGGGTAGTCAAGGGGGGTGATGTCGATGGTCGTCTCCGGCGATGCGACCCTCAATACGTCAAAGCCCTTTTTGCCCAGATCGATGATGCTGCCGCCGGTTTTTTCCGCGATCTGCTCTGCGGTACGGACGATATCGCCGGCCACCACGAGGTCGATATCCGCCGGGGGATGACCAGCCAGCAGGTCGCGTACGATTCCGCCAACCAGGTAGATGCCGTCGGGATTATCAGGCAGGAAATTGAGGTTGATGCCAGTTAACTCATCCATTTATCACACAATACAAACCCTTTCAGGCGTCGCTGCGGCTCTGTGGCCGGCCGGTGGGATCAACGCGCGCACCAGCGTGCTCAAATTCCCTTGACACCAGCGGATTCATGGTATAAAAATTTTACTCATCCTCACGGATAGACCCGTCTGGTGGGGTAAATTCGAATAACTTCTATCACAAAAACACGCATATTCCTCCAAAAAAACCAACAGTCCAACCCAATTCACCCGAAAGGCACCGTCTTAAAGTGAAATCCGAAATGCTGGCTTAGGGTGTAACACCTTGTCGCCATTGGCGGTAAACGGGAACTGGGTTCGCTGTTGTTTGCCTACTCAAGAAAATTACTTTTTCCGGGCAGCCTTTGCAGGTGATGTGCGCTAATCAATCCTAAAGTGGGGTGTGTTGATGAACATCGTAGAACTGAAGAACAAGAAGATTAACGAACTGACCAAACTGGCCAAGGAGCTCAACATCGACGGCGCTGCCGGCATGCGCAAGCAGGAGCTGATCTTTTCTTTGCTCCAGGCCCAGATTGAGAAAGACGGGCTGATTTTCGGAGAGGGAACGCTGGAGATTTTGCCCGACGGATTCGGCTTTCTGCGAGCACCCAACTACAACTACCTGCCCGGCCCCGACGACATCTATGTTTCACCGTCGCAGATCAGGCGGTTCAATCTGAGAACCGGCGACACCGTCTCCGGGCAGATTCGTCAACCCAAGGAGTCCGAACGCTATTTTGCCCTGCTCAAGGTGGAGGCCGTCAACTATGAAGATCCGGAAGTGGCCCGGGAAAAGATCCTTTTTGACAACCTGACGCCCCTGTATCCGGAAGACAAGGTCAACCTGGAGAACGAGCCGGAAAACTACTCCGCCCGGATCATGGATCTGTTGACGCCCATCGGATTCGGCCAGCGTGGGCTGATCGTGTCACCGCCCCGTTCCGGGAAAACCATGCTGCTCCAATGCATCGCCAATTGCATCGTGAAGAACCACAAGGATATCGTGCTCTTTGTCCTGCTCATCGACGAACGCCCGGAAGAGGTCACGGACATGCAGCGATCGGTGAAAGGGGAGGTGATCAGCTCTACCTTTGACGAACCGGCCGAGCGCCATGTTCAGGTGGCCGAAATGGTCATCGAAAAGGCCAAACGGCTGGTTGAGCACAAAAAGAACGTGGTGATCCTGCTGGACAGCGTCACCCGTCTGGCCCGTGCATACAACTCGGTCATGCCTCCCAGTGGTAAAATTCTCTCCGGTGGTGTGGACTCCAATGCCCTGCAGCGGCCCAAACGGTTTTTCGGTGCCGCCCGAAACATCGAGGAAGGGGGCAGCCTGACCATCATCGCCACCGCCTTGGTGGATACCGGTTCACGCATGGACGAAGTCATTTTCGAGGAGTTCAAAGGCACCGGCAACATGGAAATTCAGCTGGATCGCCGCCTGGCTGACAAACGTATCTTCCCGGCCATCGACATCAAGAAATCCGGCACCCGCAAGGAGGAACTGCTCCTCGACGAAAAAACCTTGAACCGCGTCTGGATCCTCAGAAAACTGTTTGCCTCCTTGAATCCTTCGGACAGTCTCGAATTTTTACTTGAAAAAATGAACGGAACAAAGGATAATGCAGATTTCTTAGATTCAATGAACGCTTAAAATATTCACAGGGGGTTGAAATTACAATGAAAGCCAGCATCCATCCGGATTATTACGAAACAACCATCCAGTGTGCCTGCGGCAACACAGTCGAGGTTGGTTCTACGAAACAGGACATACGCGTTGAGATATGCTCCAACTGTCACCCGTTTTTTACCGGCAAACAGAAGCTGATCGATACGGCCGGCCGTATCGAACGGTTCAGAAAAAAATACGAAAAGTTCCAGAATCAGTAGCGTTCCTGCTCTGTCTTCCCACAGGCTTCGTCCGGTGCCCGGCCTAAAGGGCCGGCACCGGGTCCTGCCGGCCCTGACCATTCCAGTTCCCTTATTATATACCATCGAACGGAAATGCCGTCCTTAGAAAAACCGTTAAATGGTTGCGGCGGCATCCCGCCATGAATGGGTGGTGCGACATGTTTGACAAATTAAAAGGTGTTGAAGATCGATGCCAGGAGCTGGAGCGGCTGTTGTCCGATCCGAAGGTGGTTCAGGACAGAGACGCCTATCAAAAGTATATTCGGGAGCATGCGGAGATTTCACCCGTCGTGGCCGCCTTCAGGGCGTTCAAGCGGGTGGACCGGGAACTGGATGACAGCCTCGACCTGATGCACGATGACGATCCCGAAATGAAGAAGATGGCCGGCGAGGAGGTTGACCGGTTAGCGCGGGAAAAGGAGAGACTGCAGGAAGAACTCAAAATCCTGCTGGTTCCCAAGGACCCGCTGGACGACAAGAACGTGATCCTGGAGATCCGTGCCGGTACCGGCGGCGATGAGGCCGGGCTCTTTGCCGGCGACCTGTTCAAGATGTACCAAAGATATGCCGATGCCCACGGATGGAAGGTGGAAGTGATTGACCATCATACCACCGGTGTGGGGGGGCTCAAAGAGATCATTGCCAACGTCAACGGCAAAGGGGCCTACAGTCGTCTGAAGTTTGAAAGCGGCACCCATCGGGTGCAACGGGTACCCACCACCGAGACTCAGGGACGGATTCATACCTCCGCCGTGACCGTGGCCGTACTGGCCGAGGCGGAGGAGATTGAAGTCAATATCGATGCCAATGAACTGAAAGTGGATGTTTTTCGATCCTCAGGGCCCGGCGGCCAGTCGGTCAATACCACCGATTCGGCGGTCCGCATCACCCACCTGCCGTCCGGCCTGGTGGTGACCTGCCAGGACGAAAAATCCCAGCACAAGAACAAGGCCAAGGCGCTGAAAGTACTTCGTTCCCGGCTCTTTGACCAGATGGTCAGGGAACAGGACGAGGAGCGCTCCCAGAATCGCAGAAGCCAGGTGGGCAGCGGTGACCGCAGCGAGCGGATAAGGACCTACAATTTCCCCCAGGGCCGGGTCACCGACCACCGCATCGGGTTGACCCTGTATCGACTGGAATCCATTCTCCAGGGCGATGTGGACGAAGTCATCGACCCCCTGATCACCTATTACCAGAGTCAGGCACTCCAGCATGCCGAACGCGTCGACGGATAAACCGTCACCCTGGACCACCCTGGACCTAGTTAAATGGACGGCCGGGTATTTTAAGGATAACCGGGTTGAAAGTGCGCGCAGCGAGGCGGAAATTCTGCTGGCTTATGCCTTGAAGACGCAGCGCATCGACCTCTATCTGAACCACGACCAGCCCTTGTGTGAAGATGAACTCAAGCGCTTCAAAGCCTTGATCAAAAGACGGGTGGACGGTGAACCCGTAGCCTATATTACCGGCAGCCGGGAATTCTGGTCTCTGGCGCTGGCGGTCAACCCATCGGTGCTGATCCCCCGGCCGGAAACCGAATGCCTGGTGGAGGCGGTGCTGCCTTTCCTCGACGGTCACGGCGGATCGATGAAGCGGGTGCTGGAGATGGGGGCCGGATCCGGTGCCATCATTATTGCCCTGGCCCACGAGCATGCCGAGCATCATTACGTGGCCATGGACCGATCCGTGGCTGCCGTGCAAACGGCCCGGCAAAATGCGCGGATGAACAAGGTGGACCATCGAATCGACTGGTTCTGCGGGGACTGGGATGCGGCCCTCGTGCCGGACCGGGGAACCTTCGACCTGATTGTTTCCAATCCACCTTACATCCGCAGTCGCGATATCGACGGCCTTCAGCCGGAAATTCGCAACCACGAACCCCGGATGGCCCTGGATGGAGACGGCGATGGCCTGAGGTGCATTCGACACATCATCGAATCGGCTCACCGGTACCTGAGAACCGGCGGCCTGATCGCGCTGGAGATGGGCTATGACCAGAAAAAGGATGTCCAGGCCATCGCCCGGGAGGTGGGAAAATACAGAGCACTGCAAATCATCAAGGACTACAGCGGGCATGATCGTGTCGCGCTGATGGTTAAAAAAGGCTTGCGACCCCATACTAATTTTGTTATTTAAGGTCGTTTTAAAACCACACGTCCGTGGACCTGATCCCGGTGCTTTCCTTGGAAAGTCGGATTCAGGGGTGAAGCGGGCGAAGGAAAAACCAACCCAAAGGAGAAAACAATGGCTTACGTGACAATGAAAGAACTGCTGGAAGCCGGTGTCCATTTCGGCCACCAGACCAAACGCTGGAACCCCAAGATGAAACCTTATATTTTTGGGGCCAGAAACGGCATTTACATCATCGACTTGCAAAAAACAGTGAGAATGTTCAGGGATGCCTATGACTTCATCGTGGACACGGTGGCAACCGGGAAATCGGTCCTGTTCGTGGGAACCAAGAAACAGGCCCGTGAATCCATTTACGAAGAGGCCAACCGGGCCGAAATGTTTTATGTGCAGAACCGCTGGCTGGGTGGCATGCTGACTAATTTTCAGACCATCAAGAAAAGCGTCGACCGCCTGAACTACCTCAACACCATCGAAAACGACGGATCGATCAGCCTGTTTCCCAAAAAAGAAGGTCTGAAACTGGGCAAGGAACGCTTGAAACTAGACAGCACGTTGGGTGGTATCCGCACCATGACCAAACTGCCCGGCGCCATGGTCGTCATCGATCCGGGCAATGAAGCCATTGCCGTGCGTGAGGGCCGCCGCCTGGGCATCCCCATCGTGGCCATCGTGGATACCAACTGCGACCCCGACTTGATCGATCACGTGATTCCCGGAAATGACGACGCCATTCGGGCCATTCGACTGGTTACCTCGAAAATGGCCGATGCCTGTATCGAAGGCAAGGATCGATACAATGAACGCCAGCAGGCAAAAGCGGACAAGGGTGAAGTTGAAACCGAACTTGAGAGCGCCGCGGCAGAACTCAAGCCCGGTGAACGCAAAGTGATCTCCGATGGCACTGACGGGCCGGTGGTCGAAATTATCCGCAAAGGAACCGCCCCTGCCGAAAATATTGAACCCACCGAGGACGCCGCGTCCACAGAAGCCGGATCCTCAGAAGCAGAAATGACGGGAGAATAATTCACATGTCAGGTATCAGTGCAGCAATGGTCAAGGAACTCCGGGAAAAGTCCGGTGCCGGTATCATGGATTGTAAGACGGCCCTGGGCGAGTGCGACGGTGACCTGGAAAAGGCCATCGATTTCCTGAGAAAAAAAGGAATTGCCACCGCAGCCAAACGGGCCGGCCGGGCTACTTCCGAGGGTACCATACAGTCATACATTCATATGGGCGGCAAGATCGGCGTCATGGTGGAAGTGAACTGCGAAACCGATTTTGTGGCCAAGACGGATGATTTTAACGAATTTACCAAAAATCTCGCCATGCATATCGCCGCAACAAATCCGGTGGGCATTGTTCCCGAAGACGTCCCCCAGGCGGTGGTCGACCGGGAGCGGGAGATCTACAAGGCGCAGGTGCTTGAGATGGGCAAGCCCGAGCAGATGGTCGAGAAGATTGCCGAGGGCAAGCTGAACAAGTTCTTCAAGGACAGCTGCCTGATGAATCAGCAGTACGTCAAAGAGCCCGACAAGACCATCGCCGACTACCTCAATGAAGTGATTGCCAGAACCGGTGAGAAAATCACCATTAAACGATTTGCCAGATTTCAAATCGGAACGGAATAGCGTTGGCAGCCAAATTCAAACGGATTTTGCTCAAGCTGAGTGGTGAGGCCCTGATGGGCGATCAGGGCTTCGGAATCTGCCCTGCCATGCTCGCTTACGTGGCGGAGGAAGTCCGCTCCATCGTTGACCTGGATGTGCAATTGGCCATTGTGGTCGGCGGAGGAAATATTTTTCGCGGCGTGGCGGCCGGTTCCTTCGGAATGGAGCGGACATCGGCCGATCACATGGGCATGCTGGCCACGGTACTAAACAGCCTGGCCTTGCAGGATGCGCTGGAGAAACGGGGCATTCAGACTCGGGTGCAGACGGCGATCTCCATGCATGAGGTGGCCGAACCGTATATCCTCCGCCGGGCATTGCGGCATCTGGACAAAGGGCGGGTGGTCATCTTTGCCGCCGGGTCCGGAAATCCCTATTTCACCACCGACACGGCCGCGGTTCTGCGAGCCAAGGAAATTCATGCGGAGATCTTGCTCAAGGCCACCAAGGTCAACGGTCTGTATGACGCCGATCCCGAGAGCAATGTCGACGCCCGGTTCATCAAGACCATCAGCTACATGGAAGTGCTTGAAAGGCAACTGCGGGTCATGGATATGACGGCCATTTCACTGGCCATGGACAATCAACTGCCCCTGATGGTGTTCAACCTGAAAGAACAGGGAAACATTCAACGGGTGGTCAGCGGAGAAGACGTCGGAACCCTTATCGGCGGATAAACTGAATGTTTGTGAATCAGCAAACGAAGGGCCACTTGCGAACGAGGTGAGTCAGCCATGATTGAATCTACACTGCAGGAAACCAAAGACCGGATGGGCAAAACCATCACCGATCTAAAAAACGAGCTCAAGCGGGTAAGGACCGGACGGGCGTCGCTGTCTCTATTGGATGGTATTCGGGTGGATTACTACGGCACCCAGACCCAACTGAACCAGATGGCGTCACTGACGGTGCCCGAAAGCCGGCTGATCGTCATTCAACCATGGGATGTTTCAGCCATCAAGGAAATCGAAAAGGCCATTTTAAAATCCGATCTTGGCCTGACCCCGTCCAGTGACGGCAAACTGATCCGCATTGCCATCCCGCCGCTGACCGAGGAGCGCCGCAAAGAGCTGGTCAAGGTGGTCAGCAAGATGTGTGAGGAACACAAGATTGCCGTTCGCAATATCCGTCGGGATTCCAACGAACTGCTAAAGGGTTTCAAAAAAGACGGCGATATTTCCGAAGACGATGCCTTCAAGGCCCAGGACAGCGTCCAGAAGGTCACCGACGAGTATATCAACCGCATCGACGAGACATACAAAAACAAAGAGAAAGAGATCCTTGAATTCTAGTTCATCCTCTTCAACGCGGAATGAACTCGACCCCGACCGGATGCCCAAACACATTGCCATCATCATGGACGGCAATGGCCGCTGGGCCAAAAAACGCTTGCTGAACCGCATCAACGGGCATGAAAAAGGGGCGGACGCCGTGCGGACCATCGTTCAGACCGCCCGCAAGCTCAACATCGCAGTGCTTACCCTCTACGCCTTCTCCACCGAAAACTGGCAGCGACCCCAACCAGAAATTTCCGGGCTCATGCTTTTGCTTCGGCGCTTCTTGGCGTCTGAACGCCAAACGATGATCGACAATGAAATCCGGCTGAGCACCATCGGTCAAATTGATCGCCTGCCTCAAGCGGTCCGCGACAACCTCAAGGCGGTCATGGATGCCACCGCAACCAATCGGAAGATGGTCTTAAACCTGGCCCTCAGTTACGGGGCCCGCGCGGAAATCGTCGAGATGGTCAAACAGATCGCTTCCAAAGCCCGGCAGGGTGCCGTCGATCCGGATGCGATAACGCCCGAGACCGTTGCCGATCACCTTTACACCCGCGGGATGCCGGACGTGGACCTGTTGATCCGGACCAGCGGAGAAATGCGGATCAGCAATTTCCTCCTTTGGCAGATCGCCTATTCGGAAATCTTTTTTACACCGACCCTGTGGCCCGATTTCGGTGAAGATGAATTCGTGACGATCCTTAAGGATTACCAGCATCGGGAACGTCGTTTCGGCGCGGTTCCCTCAACTTAGCCTAAACCGAAAAGGTCCAGAAGACTCCCATGCACCTGAAACGCTGGATCACCGGAATTGTTGCCCTGCCGATCATTTACCTGCTGGTTTCGGCGGGCGGCATGGTCTTCGCCCTGTTGATTGCGGCCGTCAGCCTGGTGACCCTGTGGGAGTATTACCGGGCGGTTTTCAAACCAGGCGCCGACGGTCCCATGCGACTGATTCCACTGCTCGGGCTATGCCTGTCTCCGGTTATCGTATGGTCGGTATACCGGGGCGCGATGATCCATGCGCCGTTGATTCTGGCCGTGGATTTGATCGTTGTGGCCGGGTTGACCCTGCCCCTTTTCAAGAACGATACCCAGGCCCCTCACCTGGTGGCCAAGCAGGTGTTGGGGCTGGTCTATATTCCAGTTTTTCTATCTTTTTTAGTCCTCATCCGCTTGGGTGAGAACGGTGCCGGCTGGATTTTCTGGATCCTATGCATCGTTGCCGCCGGTGACACCGGGGCATTTTATTCCGGCACCTACCTGGGTCGCCACAAACTTTGCCCCTGGGTCAGCCCCAAGAAAACCATCGAGGGCAGCATGGGGGGACTGGCCGCCAATGTCATCGTCGCCCTGCTGTTTAAACTGATCCTGCTTCCTTCGCTGGCGGTCCTGCCATGCGTTGTTTTTGCATTGGTCATCGGCATTGCCGGGCAGGTGGGTGATCTGTTTGCATCAGAATTCAAACGATCGGCCGGCATCAAAGACTCCGGGACGCTGCTTCCTGGCCACGGTGGGTTTCTCGACCGGCTGGATGCCCTTCTGTTTGCCTCACCGCTTGCCTATCTGTTGAAAATCAGTATAATCTGACGAGAATCGGACCATGAAATCACTTTCCATACTGGGTGCAACCGGCTCTATTGGCTCCAATGCCCTTGAAATAATAAGACAATTTCCAGAACGGTTCACGGTGAACGCGCTTACGGCGAAGACCCAGGTGGCGGCGTTGGCCCGGCAGATTGTCGAATTCACGCCCCGTTTGGCCGCCGTGGTCGACGCCGATCATGCCAGGCAATTGAGGGCGTTGCTGCCGCCGACCCTGGACGTGGAGATTGTCTATGGCGAAGCGGGGTATGTCGCGGCCGCCACCTGTCCGGAAACCGACATGGTGTTGGGTGCCATGGTGGGGTCGGCCGGTCTGGTGCCGACGCTGGCCGCCATCGACGCCGGAAAAGACATTGCCCTGGCCAACAAGGAAACCCTGGTCATGGCCGGCGCCATCGTCATGGAGAAAATCGCCGTCCGTGGCGTCAAACTGATGCCCGTGGACAGTGAGCACAGCGCGATTTTTCAGAGCATGGCCGGTCATGGGCGCAATGGGATCCGTGAGATCCTGCTGACCGCATCCGGCGGCCCGTTTTTGAACCGGCCGGCTGCGGAATTCAAGTCCATCACCCCGCAGGACGCACTGCGGCATCCCAACTGGTCCATGGGGAGTAAAATTACCATCGACTCGGCGACCCTGATGAACAAGGGCCTGGAAGTGATCGAAGCCCGATGGCTTTTTGATGTCGACTTTGCCCGGATCAAGGTCCTGGTCCATCCCCAGAGCATCGTTCATTCCATGGTTTCCTACCAGGACGGTGCCGTGATGGCGCAGATGGGTGTGCCGGACATGAAGGGGGCCATTGCCTACGGCCTTTCCCATCCCGGGCGGTTGCCTCTGGAGGTCCCGTCACCTGATTTTGCCCACATCGCTCAGTTGACTTTCGAAGCGCCGGATCAGGAGCGGTTTCCCTGCCTTGCCCTGGCGTATGCGGCCGGAGAACAGGGGGGGACCCTGCCTGCCGTGCTGAATGCCGCCAACGAAGTCGCCGTGGCCGCGTTTCTGGACAACCGGTTGCCGTTTCTGGGAATTTACCTGATCGTCGACCAGACCCTGAACCGCCATGCAGGAAAAAATGGCGCTGATTTAGGGCAACTTATCGAGGCGGACCGTTGGGCCAGAGAGACGGCCCTTGCGCTGATCCGCCGGCAGGAGCGTTAACGTATCGCCTATGACCACCAATATTTTTGCCTTTGTCGTCGTTCTCGGCATTCTCATTTTCTTTCATGAGCTAGGCCATTTCCTCGTTGCCAGGTTGTTTGGCGTCGGTGTGGAGAAATTCTCACTGGGCTTCGGACCGCGCCTTTTCGGCAGAACCGTGGGGATGACCGACTACCGGATTTCCGCCATTCCGCTGGGGGGCTACGTCAAGATGGTGGGCGATGAACCCGATGCCGAGCTTGCACCGGAGATGATACCCTATTCGTTCACCCACAAGCACGTGTTCAAGAAGATCATGATCGTGGCGGCCGGCCCGTTTTTCAACCTGCTGTTGGCGGTCATCATCTATGCCGGTTTTTTCGCCTTCATCGGTACCGAGGATATCCGCCCGGTCGTCAACCATGTGGCCAAGGAGAGCCCGGCGGCCCAGGCGGGCCTGCAGACCGGCGATGTGGTTGTGGCCATCGACGGGTCGACGGTGGCCTCCTGGAGCGACATCAACCGGCTGATCGCCGATGGCCAGGGCCGTGCCGTGCACATCAGCGCCAAACGTGAGGGTTCTTTTTTCGATGTCTCGGTCGTCCCTCAGACCAAGGTGGCCAAGGATATTTTAGGGGACGATGCCCCTTACTACGATATCGGTTTTTCCGGGTTGGCGCCCTTAAAGGCCGTTGTCGGAGAAGTCGCCGATGGCTACCCGGCCAAAAAGGCAGGCATGCGACCAGGGGATCTGATCGTCGCCATCGACGATCAACCGGTAGACAGCTGGAACACGATGAAAGCGATCATTTCCCGAAGCAATGGCGGGCCGATGAGGTTGCGGATCGTCCGCGGCGAGGAAAGCCTATCGATCGACATCGTACCGGTCCTGTTCAGTGAGGAAAACGTGCTTGGCGAGAAAGTGGACAGTTACCGGATCGGCATCTCCACGCCGGGAATCGACATCCCCGAGGCCGATCGAATCACCATCAAACGGGGGCTTTTTGCGGCGGTCGCAGAGAGTGTGGATCAGACCTACCAGATCTCCCGGCTGACCCTGTTGAGCATCGGCAAACTGATCAAGGGGACGGTCTCCACCAAGACCTTGGGCGGTCCGATCATGATCGCCGAAATGGCCGGGCAGCAGGCCAAGGCGGGGTTCACCAACCTGATCTTTTTCATTGCCGTGCTGAGCATCAACCTTGCCGTGCTCAATTTTCTGCCTATCCCGGTTCTGGATGGCGGTCACCTGATGTTTTTTTTCATCGAGGCGGTCATTCGGCGCCCGATCAATATCCGCATGCGCGAGATCGCCCAGCAGGCCGGTATCTTCATCCTGATTCTGCTGATGATTTTTGTGTTCTACAATGATATTATGCGCATATTTTCCAGCTGAGGGTTAGAAATCATGCCGCAAAGAATCGAAATCACCTTGAAGGAGCAGCTTCTTGACGCAGAAGGGCAATCCCTGCGACTAAAAGCCAAGAACTATTTTGACATCGATCTGCACCAGGTGCGCACCATTCATATTGTCACCCTCGATGCGGATCTGACTGCCGACCAGGTTGAGCGGACCCGCACGGAGATATTCACCAATCCGGTGACCCAGGTGTCGTCCCTGCAGCCGCTGGATGTGGATTTCGACTGGGTCATCTGGGTCGGTTTCCGTCCCGGTGTCCGGGACAATCCCGGCGCCACCGCCGTTGAGGCGGTGGAAGACCTGTTGCGTCTGCGGCTGAAACCCGGCCAGGCGGTCTATACGTCAAAACGGTATTGCCTGAAGGGCGGCGGCGTCACCCGCCAGGACGCCGAAAAAATTGCCGGCGAGCTGCTGGCCAACGATATCATCCAGCAGTGGTCGGTCTTTGACCACAGCCAGTGGGACCCGGCCACCGGCATCGGGTTTGTCATCCCCAAGGTGATGCTCGACCACCGGCCAGAGGTGACGACGCTGTCCATCGACAGTGACGAGACACTGACCCGGCTCAGCGACCAGCGCAGCCTCTCCCTGAACCCCAGGGACATCCCCACCATCCGGTCCTATTTTCTGAAGCCGGACGTGCAGCGCCAACGCCGGCAGGTATCCCTGTCAGACCCCACGGATGTGGAGCTGGAATACATCTCCCAGGCCCGCAGCGATCACTGCAACCACAACACCTTTGGCGGCCGGTTCCACTACCGTGACCTGGAGACCGGAAAAACGGAGACCATCGACAGCCTGTTCAAGACGTTTATCGAAGGACCCACGCTGGCCTTGAAGGCGCAAAAGCCGTGGGTCGTCTCCGTGCTGTGGGACAATGCCGGTGTGGGGCGTTTTGACGCGGGTCACCACTACGTGATCACCGGTGAAACCCACAACTCGCCCTCCAACATGGAAGCATACGGCGGGGCCATCACCGGCATCGTGGGTATTTACCGGGACCCCATGGGCACCGGCAAAGGGTCCAAACTGATCATGGGCAGCTACGGCTACTGCGTCGGGCCGCGTGATTACTCAGGAGATCTCAAACCGCGGCTGCACCCCCGGCGCCTGCTGGACGGCGTGATCGAAGGCGTGCGCGACGGCGGCAACAAAAGCGGTATCCCCACGCCCTTCGGTCAGGTGATGTTCCACCCCCGATATCTGGGCAAATGCCTGGTCTTCGTGACGGCCCTGGGCATCATGCCGTCCCAGATCAACGGCGAGCCATCCGATCAAAAGACCATCCTGCCCGGTGATTTGGCCATTATGTTGGGCGGTCGGGTGGGCAAAGACGGCATTCACGGGGTGACGGCCGCATCGGCAACCTTTTCGGCCAACACCCCGGCAGGTCATGTTCAGATCGGCGACCCGTACACCCAGAAGAAGATGCATGATTTTCTGCTGGAAGCCCGTGACGAAGGGCTGATCCGGTTTATCACCGACAACGGCGGCGGCGGGCTTTCCTCTTCCATCGGCGAGAGCGCGCTTTTCTCCAATGGGTGCGACATCCAGCTGGAAAAGGTGCCCCTGAAATATGACGGTTTGGACCAATGGGAGATCTGGATCTCCGAATCCCAGGAGCGCATGACCGTGGCCATCGATCCCACGCATCTGGATCGCTTCATGGCGCTGAGTCGGCAGCATGCCGTCGAGAGCAGCGTAATCGGCACCTACACCGATACCGGGAAGCTTCATATCACCTACAACGGGGCCACCTGTGCCTATATCGACCTGGATCTGCTCACATCGGCCTTTCCCCAGTGGGAGTTCGAGGCCCTCTGGCGACCGCCGGCCCTTCGCGGCCTGACCGAGCCTGTGCTGGGCGTTCCGGAGAATTGCGAGTCCCTGATTCTGGATATGTTGGGGCGGCCAAACATCTGTTCCAAGGAGTGGGTGTGCCGCCAGTACGACCATGAGGTGCAGGGCACCAGCGTGATCAAACCCCTGGTCGGCGCCGGGCGGGATGTACCCTCCGATGCGGCCGTCATTCGACCGGTGCTAAGCTCGCAGCAGGGCCTGGTTTTCTCACAGGCGCTGATCCCCATGGTTTCGGCCATCGATGCCTATCAAATGACCGCCTGCACCATTGACGAGGCCGTGCGCCGGGCCATCGCCGTGGGCGGGGATCCGGACCATCTGGGCGGCGTGGACAATTTCTGCTGGCCCAACATCCAATACGATCCCCTGAAAAATCCCGACGGCAAGCATAAAGCCGCCCAGCTGGTGCGCTCGTGCCAGGCACTCAAAACGATGTGTATGGCCTATGGCATTCCGCTGCTGTCCGGCAAGGACTCCATGTACGTGGACGGGCATCTGCCGGGACGCTATGGTGAAACCCACAAGGTCTCGGCGCTGGAGACCCTGCAGTTCTCGGTTACCGGCGTGATCCAGGACGTGGGCCAATGCCTCACCATGGATGGTAAAGTCCCCGGGGATCGGGTCTGGGTCGTCGGGGTCACCAAAAACGAACTGGGCGGCTCGGAGTACTATGAGCACCTGGGCCATGTGGGGTTGAATGCCCCCGTTGTCGACCCCGATACCTTTGCCGCCCGCTATCGCACCATGGCGGAAGCGGTGAAAAAGGGGCTTCTGGCTTCCTGCCACGGTATTTATCGCGGCGGGCTGGCCGTTCATCTGGGCCTGGTGGCCATGGGGGGCGAATTGGGCCTGACGGTGGACCTGTCCAAAGTCCCGTCGGAAGGCGTCGACCGGGACGACACCCTGCTTTTTTCGGAAAGCGCCGGCCGGTTTATCGTTACCGTGGCGCCTGACAACCAGGAGGCCTTTCAGAGGCTGATTTCCGATCAGCCGGCTGCCTGTGTCGGAGCGGTGACCGAGACGCCGCAATTGAAAATCATCGGCTTTGATGGTCAGTGCCTGGCAGCCTTGACTGTTGAACAGATGAAGTCGGCCTGGAAAGGGCCTTTTGAGGATCTGATATGAGCAAAAAACCGAACGTACTGGTCCTGACGGGTTTTGGCCTCAACTGTGACAATGAAACCGCCTATGCTTTCGAGCTTGCCGGGGCCGTGCCCAAACGGGTGCACATCAATGCCCTGATCGCTGGTGACGTGCGTCTGGACGATTTTCAGATCCTGGCCTTCGGCGGCGGTTTCAGCTGGGGGGACGATCATGGCGCCGGGGTGATTCAGGCCCTGCGCCTGAAGACGAACATCGGCGACCGTCTGCTCGATTTCGTGGCTGCGCAGAAGCTGATCATCGGCATCTGCAACGGATTCCAGACCCTGGTCAACCTCGGCCTGCTGCCGGGGATCGACGGGGATTATACCCGGCGATCGGTGGCCCTGACCTATAATGACTGCGGTAATTTTCGAGACCAATGGGTCCGTCTGAAAATCGATCCTGATTCGCCCTGCGTATTCACCCGAGGTATTGAAACCCTTGAAATGCCGGTCAGGCATGGTGAGGGAAAATTCTATGCCGAAGACCAAACCCTGGGCGCACTGGCGGATAACCGCCAGATCGCCATGCAATATGCCACGCCGGAGGGCAATCTGGCCGGCGGTGCCTTTCCGCACAACCCCAACGGTTCCCTGGCTGACATTGCCGGCATCTGCGACCCCACCGGTCGCATCTTCGGCCTGATGCCGCACCCGGAAGCTTACAACCATGTCACCAACCACCCGGATTGGACACGGCAGATGGAAAAGAACAAAAGGGCCGGGATTGGCGCCGAGGAGAGGATGGGGGCCGGGATCCGCATCTTCGAGAACGCCGTCGCCTATTTCAGTTCCGTTGGTTGACGGTGTCACAAGTTGCCGGCCGTTTGTCGCCATTTGTGCCGATCGTTCAAAATTATCGGCAATAAAGGCAAACCGCTACGTTTGGTTTGAGGGCCCTAAAAAGTCGATGATGATATCGGTGATCCGTGTCGCGCTCCGCCCGTCTCCGTAGGGGTTCTTCATCTCGGGAAGCTCAATTTTAGTCAATGCCCACGGGATTGCCCCCATGATATCCGTATCAATTAGGCGGCCTAAACCACAGGAGATGGTTTCCGGGCGTTCGGTCGTTTTACGCACCACCAAAATCTTTTTCCTGAAATAGACCGCCTCTTCCTGCAATCCACCACTGTCGGAGATGATAAATTTGCATCGACCGATGAGAGCGAGCATCTGTGGGTATCCCACAGGCGCGATGATTTGGATATTGGGTGCCTGCAGCAGGTGGCGATGGCGTTGAACATTCGGATTGGGGTGTATCGGAAAGACAAAGGACAGATACGGACATTTTTGGGCGGCCTGGTTGATTTGATCAAAAATGACAGCCATCTGGTCATGGTTTTCCCTGCGGTGGATGGTGATGACCACCATCGGATCGTCAGATGGTTGGATTGAAAAATGGTCCAATGCATCCACGATGGTGTTGCCCGTGTGATGAACATTGCAGGCGCCTTCTGCCCGGAGCCGATGATAGGCGATTTGGGTGGGTGCAAAGTTAAGTGATGCGATCTGGGAAATCAGGCGGCGGTTGGTTTCTTCGGGAAAAGGATTGGCCGGGTATTCCGATCTTAGTCCGGCTTCAACGTGTGCCACGGGTATTTTTTTATAGAATGCGACCAAGGATATGGCAAACGCCGTGGTCGTGTCTCCTTGGACAACAACAAGGCTCACCGGAAACTTACTCAGAGCATCTTCTGTCGCCGATGAAATGGCTGAAAAGGACTTTACCAACGATTGACCCGCCAGCATCGTTTCCAAGCGGATGTCTGGGTTCGGAACCAGCTCTTTTACATCATGGTAGAGATCCAGATGCTGCCCGGTGAATAGCGTTTTAAAGGGGACCTTACGTTGCCGTAAGGCTTCAATGAGTGGAAAAAGCTTGATGATTTCCGGTCTTGTACCGTAACAAATCGCAATCATAGTAATATCGGCCTGAACCCTTGATTGATTTCATGCTGAACGATCGCCAGATATTCCTTCGACCGGTCTTTGGCGCTAATGGCGACCCGGTCGATTCCTCTTTCGGGTTTTAGAGATCCCCATAAATCTTTATTATTTGCCGGATGGGGGGGGCAGGCTGATCGGATACCATGACGAGCCAACATTGCACAAAAGTGAATGTCTTCGCCAAAGGTCATGCTAAAAGGGGTTTCTATCCAAAAGTATTTCATCCATTCTTTTCGAAAAAACCAACAATGGCCCACAAGGTCGACGAATTCGAGTCGTTCGTTCTGACCTTCCCATCCCATGCGTGGTTTTTCCGTCTCTACTTTACCGTTGTCTATTGTTACATAACGAAGGCCGATGGTGCCAACCAAACATTTTTCGGCGTCGACATATCTCAAACAGTTTTCGAACCAACGCGGGCCTGGCAGCGTATCGTCATCAAAAATGCAAATGTACTCTCCAGACAGGCATGGTGCGATGGCAAAACGGGGGAAAATACCGAAATTCCCATCGCAAAGTATAGTTTTGACATGTTTGGCTGCCTTAAAGTCCAATTGGTGCCTTTGCTTAATCAGTCCCATTTTTTTTGAAGGCTGGTTGTACCACAAGACTATTTCAACCGGAGATACCGATTGCGCCAAGATGGCCTGCACCTGTTCCTCAAGATACTTCGGCCGGTTCCATGCGGTTAATATGACAGAGATACTCGGGCGGTCAGCCATTTTTTTCCTCGCCTGAAAAAGGTAATCGGATCATTGCAATTGATAGAGCAGCATTCGGCCAGTATCCCGGTGATACCAATCGCCGATACGTTTGAAGTGCTGGTTTTTGAAAAAGCCTTCCGGATCGAAATTCCTGATCGGCCAATGGCGTTCTTCATACAGAAAGAAACCGATATGCCTTTCTTTCAGATCGGCTGCTATTTTATCCGCATTATGGGCGTACCGGGCCCATTGTCCGCTTAAATTTGCTTCCGGACAGGGTGGATTGAGGTGGTCGATGTTGGCATACAAGGATATCAATCGGTGGGTATGGACTGAACTCGAGATCAAGGCCGGCTCATCGGGACCCTGAATTTCGGCTATGCGTGTGGCCACTTCGACAAAAACAATCTTGTCCGGATCACGCTGCTGAAGGTTTTTGGGCAAGCCGGCCACCAAAAGCACCAGGGCCATCACCCAAATAATCCGGTTTCTTTGCCAGCCCCAACGGCGTTCAATTTGTTCAACACAGAAATGCAGTCCGGCAGCGGCGAAGGGTATGCCCGGTATGAAAACCAGCATCAGAAATCGGTACTCCAGCACCCAAACAGTCAGCAGGTGGAGATAGAGTAGGAGGTATCCAAATACGAATGCCAGCAGAAAGTACCACCACCTTGAATCACTATGTTTGATTTGGCGAAACTGCCATAGTCCGATCAGAAAAAAAGGAATGAAAGGATAAAAAAATGACTCGAGCGTGCGATTGAGGATGGTGCCTAAGCCTATCAGCCAGATATGGTTCTCCGCTTCTGGAAGGAAAAATTGTATGGTGATCGGTAACTCTGACGTCTTCGCTGTTTCCAGATACGAACTGACCTGCTGGTAGCTGTCAATGAAAGCAGTGCCTTTTTTTAACACGCCATCGAGTCTCAGCAAACGATCCATGGGGACGTCCAAAAATGCCATGCAAGCAATGACGCATGCGCCCAGAAAAAAGAGAGGCAGTGCAAATGCAGTCATTCTTTTTAATAGCCCCCTGGTGCCAAGAAACGAAATGAAAATGCCGGTTACGCCGATCAAAAGGATCGCTTCGATGCGCGCCCATGCGGCCAGGATGAAGGCGATGGTACTGAAAAAGAGGTATACGTGGCGTGAACGCGCATCCCAGTAGCGGACAACCCCGTAAATTCCCAACGACAAAAAAAACCAGCAGACGGGGCCACGCACGACGTCACCGCTGCGGCTGCACATGACCGGATTCATCACTGCAATCAAGCTGGCCAAGGCGGCGACACGGGTGTCGAAGAGTCTTCGACAGGTAAGATAAATCGGGATCAGGGTCGCACTGGAAAACAGCATTGAAACGATCTGCGGTGCTATTATCCAGTTGCCGATCACGGCATAGGCACCGGCAATCAGGAAGGGATAGACGCTGATATACGTAAGACTGCAGGTGGTCAATTGATCCCAGCGTCCTGCCAGGATCGCTTTGGCTTGAAAAATATAGAGAGCGCCGTCCGGATTGATGATGGCTGTTTGCCAAACGGCCCAGACCCGCAAGAGGATGCCCGTTGAGAAAACCAGCCACAACCAGCCATATTGTCGAAAATGGTGACCGATGACCATTGCCCCCGAAAGGCGATCCGTGCTTGATTGATTGGTTGTCAAGGTTGTCCTTTTCCTTCTATTTCCGGCGAGGCTTCGATCAGCGTTTCGATGGCTGTCATGATCTTCTGGGTGGGCAGTTGCTGCAGGCAACGACTCACGCCAGTGTTTTGGCACCCTTTGCCCCGGCAGGGAACGCAAGGGTCCTCCGGTTGAACCACAAGGTGCCGCTTGCCTCGCGGTGCCCAGGATTCCGGTGCGGAAGGCCCGAATATCCCGATGGTCGGTCGCCCAACGGCGGCCGCGATGTGCAGGCCGGCGCTGTCGATGCCAACAAACAGCCGACTTCGAAACAGCAGGGCGGCCAATTGGGCGAGGGAGGTGCTGCCTGCCAGGTTGACAACCCCCTTTGGGAAATGTTGGCATATTGCATTGGCGCGTAATCTCTCATTCGGCCCACCGACAATGGCCACCGGAATTTTTAGCTGGTGACGGATTGAAGCGATCAGTTTAATATAATGCTGCTCCGGGAGTTCTTTGTAAGCCCACAAGGAAAAGGGATGGACGACAATAAAGGGTACGTGTGGATCCAGGCCAGCCGCCTTGCATATCCGGTCCGCCTGGCGCTGCTTTTTTTCATTGATCCACAGCTTGATCGGTCCGGGTGTACCTGAAAGTGCAAATACTTTTAATACCTCATGATAGTAATCGCCCACATAGGTGCCCAGTTCATAAGGTATAGCTGCAAGGTGGGTGAACATCCAGTTTCGCCACACCGGTTCATCATCGGCGAAAAAGGACACCCGTTGGGGCGCACCGCTGAGCAATGCCAGGACGGCTCCCCTCACACCGGTGCGAAGGTCGATGGCCAGATCATAGTCAGATCGGATGAGTCTCACCATTTGACGCCCCGTTAAAACCATCCATTCGCGGAGTGTGCCGAACCGTTTATCCGCCACCATGACGGTGTCGATCAAGGGGCAATCTTCCATTAACGTTTTCGCTTTTTGGCGAACGGCCAAGGTAATTTTGCTTTTCGGAAATCGTTTTCGCAGTGCTGCCAGCGTCGGCGTCGAAAGCACGACATCACCGATATCGCCAAGCTGGATGATCAATATGCGGTGGGCCCGGCTCGTCTTTAACGCCCCCCCCTTAACAATCAAGTGATGCATTTAAAAAATATTCCTTATTACTAATATTATTGAATATTCAGTTCTTTCGAATACAGGTCGCTGACGGTTTGCGCCATGAGGTGCCAGCTGTGTGTGCGGGCCGTTTCCGCGGCCACGCGACCCATTCGCTCCCGGGTGTCACGTCCGCTGAGAATCTTCAGGCGTTCAACAATGGATGCCAGATCTTCAGCATCAACAACAAAGCCGTTCAAACCGTCCCGGACAACATCTTTGGCACCGACATGGCGGCTGATAATCACCGGTAATCCGGCGGCCATGGCTTCGAGTACCACCAAACCAAATGTGTCGAATCGGGACAACAGCATAAACAGGTCGCATCCCAGGTAGATCCGTTCGATGCCGGATTCGATCATTCCTTTAAAAACCACTTGGCCGCTTATGCCAAGTGATTCAGCGAGGCGGGTGTATTTACGTGTGTTCCCCTTGCCGGCAACGACCAGCCGCAAGGTTCCGACAGTGTCGGATCGACCCGCCAAGCTCATGGCCCGCATGATGCGATCCAGCCCTTTAATTTCGAAATTCATACCAACGAACAGGATCACCGTGTCATTGTCATCCCACCCGTGCCTTGCTCTCAAAGCCATACGGCAGTCCTGCTTTTGCCAGCGCATGAAGGGGCTGACATCGATACCCGGGGAAACGATCCGGATCCGGTCTGATACCCCGTCAAAGGCTATCTCCAGCTGCTCCGCCGTGATGCTGGAAACCGCCAGCAAATGCCTGCACTGGGTTTTCTGGACCAGACGTTTTTCAATTATCGCCAGTGTATGATCAAATAGCCCCATAACGTGTTTTTTACGGATCTGTTTTACCCAGATCGGGTGGGGAATACCGTGAACCGAGTAAATGTGCGCATTGAAAATGCGCTCATGGGTGTGAATGAGGTCCACGCCCACGCGGTTGATTTTCCGCCGGGCAAAATAAGCAAAGCTCAACGGGGCCATAAAACGTGGAAAAGAAATCACCGGTACATGATGAAAATGAATTAATTCCGATTCGTTGTGCCATTTATTGGCGAAAACATGGATTTCCCAACGGCAGTCGGTGGCCATGCGTTCGGTCAGTTCGTAGACCAGCTTTTCTCCGCCACCGACCAGACCATACCTGGGCACCACAACGGCCACCCGCTTGATCCGGTCGTTTTTTGTCAATCTCACCGTCATTTATCTTTCCTGCTGATATTTACACGTCCACGGCAGGCGACCAGCCTGCCGGATCACACCTGTTCAGCCATCATTGTCAATGGTGGATCAGGCTGAATCCATTATTCCATAATCGCATCCGCCCGACGGTCGTCTTGATCATAGGCGGCGGTCAAGACATGCCGGAATGCTTCCCGGTTACAACCTTCGGCAAACGTTCGGGCGGCGTCCGTATACTTTTGCGGGTTGACGCCCAGGATCTGTCCGGCTGAATGGAGGGCGCTTTCCAATGCCCGGATATTTCCGGAAGGGAAGCAGATGCCCAATCCCTTTTCGCGCACACGACGTGCGATGAGCCCTTCGTCCGAGGCGACGACCATTTTGCCGGCCGCGGCAGACAGGGCCAACACCCCGCTGGAACCAAAGTGGCGCACATAGGGAAGCAGGACAACGTCGCTTGCGGCAAAGCAGGCTTGTTCGTCGTCCTTGGAAACATAACGATTCAGAACCGTTGCCCATCCTTTTTCGGCCAACCTGCGGATGCCGTTGTTGATCTGACGGTCATCCGAGAGTTGACCGGCACAAAGCAGGTGCCATCGATCGGGCCGTTTTGAAGACAGCATGGCCCGGACGACCAAGTGTAGGCCTTTTCGGCGGGTGCCGATGCCGTAATGGAGGAACACCAACTTTTCAATCGGAATCCCCAGGTGCTCCCGGGCATGATTTTTAGGAATTGAGAAATCTCCGCTCCAGGTATCCGGCAGGAACGTGAGTCGGGCATGCGGATATCGGTGCTGGTGGTCCTGGAGGAGGTATTCATCCACCAGGCAAATGCGGTGGAACCAGCCTTGTTCAGCCAAACGGTTGAACCCGATGTGTTTGACAATATTTCCCATGGGCCAAAGGGAGTTGGCTAAAAAACGCGGCCTGAAGTAAACGCCGCTCAGTTTTCCTTTGAGGGGATGGGGTGGATACACGCCCACGGCGGCACGTCGCAGCAGGGATGACGCGAGATCGTCCAGGTTGTTGATAAACACATGCTGTGCCTGGCTTTGAGCAAAGCAAATGCCCAGCGCCGCCGTTTTGGTGCCGCCTTTGAGTCCCTGGTCAGGGTTGAATATGGAAACGGTTGCGACCTGATTCAGTATGTCTCCCAATGCTTCATGATAGCTCTGGGCCGCCTGATCGCGTCCGTCTATGGCCAGCGTGAGTCGATGACCGGCAGCGAGAAAGTCTTCAGAGACATAGCGCAGCCAACTCAGATGATGTCCCTCGAGTCTTGGTTCAAAGACAAGCAGATGCATTTTTCTATACCCTGCCTGCCGATGGTGATGCGATCGGCAGCGCGTTTCCGTTCGAACTGAGTTGGTCGTATACGGCGGACAACACCTGCTCGACACGGATCGATGACATGCAGGCGGACGTAACCGGGCAGCGACGTTTAAAGCAGGGGCTGCAGGGCAAATCGGCTCGTACAATACGGTGCCCCTGTCCATAGGGGCCCGTTCGCCATGGTGCCGTGGGGCCGAACAGTGCTATGGTTGGTGTTCCCACGGCGGCGGCAATGTGCATCGGTCCGGTATCGGTGGTGATCATCAGGCCAGCGCGTTGCAGCAGGGCCGCCAGGGTCATCAGGTCGGTGCGGCCGGCCAGATTGGGGGCTGAGGTGTGCATGTGGTTCAAAAGGTTTTCAATATAGGCCCTGTCACCGGGCCCGCCGGTAAAGACCACCGGCCAGCCGAATTCGGTTTTGACGCGATCGGCCACTTCGGCAAATTTTTGCGGGTCCCATAATTTGGTTTCCCATGTGGCCATCGGGTTGATGGCCACAAAAGGCTGTCGGTCAGGGATGCCGGACACGGAAAGTTGTTGGCTGGCCCGATGATGATGTTCCGGTGTGATGGGCAGGTTGTATTCAATGGATGAAGGGCGAATACCCACTGCCTCGAGCATCATCAGGTTGCGATCGAGGGCATGCGTCTCCATGCTCACCGCTGGGATACGTTCATTCAAGACCAGATAGCTGTGCTCCTGATGCTCCAGACCACGATCGAATCCGATTTTGCGTCTTCCATGGACCATCGCAATCCAGGCCGCCCCCTTCAACGCAGCCTGAAAATCAAACACCATATCATACTGTCGATCACGCAGACGACAGATAAAGGCCGCAATTTGTTTCACAACCACAGGCCATTTGGCGGTGAATAATCCTTTGATCCATTTTTGCCGGTGGGACACCAGCACGTGGTCCAGTGCCGGGTGATCCAGGACCAAATCGGCGGCGGCGGCTTCCACCAGCCAGGTAATGCAGGCTTGGGGATAGTGTTGCCGAAGTGTGTTCAGGGCCGGCAAGGTGTGCACCACATCACCGATGGCGCTCAATTTTACGATGAGTATGTTGGGCTTGGCCATTCTTACCGTACCTGTGGCTGCTTGAGTAACGTCCGGGCCGCCGCCATCACCATGTCGACGCTGATCGCCGTCATGCAACGATGGTCAATGATAGGGCAGTGGGGTTGCAGGCAGGGGCTGAGGTGGCAGGCCTCGGGCACCTGCACCAAGCGGCTTTCAGGATTGCACGGTCCGGTAGCCGTTGGGTCGGTGGGGCCGATCACAGCGACCTGGGGTGTGTTCAATGCCGCGGCGACATGCATCAACCCGGAATCATTGGTAATAAACAGGTTGCACCGGCCGATGAGGGCCATTGCCTGCCGCAGGGTGGTCTGGCCGCTTAAATCGATGCATCCTTTACCAATATCCGCTGCCAACTGTCGACCCAGCGCCATTTCGCCGGGACCCCCGAAGATCGCCACGTGCGCATCGAGTTCGGCAATCAGGCGCTGCCCCAGCCGCGCATAACGATCGGTTAGCCAGCGTTTGGCTGTACCGAAGGTGGCTCCTGGGTTGAGACCGATCAGCAAGCGCTCGGCAGGGATCTTTTTGTTTGCCAGGAAGTGCCGGGCGTCATTCAATTCCTGGGGGCGGATAAAAAGAGTCAGTTGACGGCCGTGCAGGGTAAAGCCCGCGCCGGCCAGTACACCGAGGTAGTAATCCACCAGATGGCCTTTTTTGAGCGGCCGCCAGGACCAAATCCGGTGATTGAGCAGGGCGGTGCGGGCATCGGTGGTATACCCCAATCGATGGGGAATACGAGCCAAAAAGGCCAACAGTGCCGCTTCAAATGCATTTTGAAAGAGGATGGCCAGATCAAAACGCTGTCGGCGGATATCTCCGGCCAGCCGCCAGATGCCGTCCCATCCACCGTGGCGGTCACGGGCCGCATACACCATGATGTCGTCAATGTCCGGGCTGTTTTCAAAGACCGGCACGACCCATGGCTTGGCCAGCAGGATGATCTGCGCGTGGGGGAAGTTTTTACGTATGGTATGCAGCGCCGGTGTCGTCATGATGGCGTCACCGACCCAGTTGGCGGAACGCACCAGGATGCGCTGAATGTTCCTTAATCCGTTGGGAGTCATAACGTGCTATTCCAATCGTAAACCGTTGGATACGAAACGTTTCATTTCCTCGGCCAAAGTGAATAGGGGCGGGTTTTCCATCGCTGATGAACCCAGAACCATTGATCCGGAAATCGTCTGGCATAGATTTCGATGACCCGGTTGTACATCTGCGTATTCAACTCCACGTCTTTTCTCGCATCACCGGTCCGGATGGTGGGCAGCTCAGGTCCCACGACCGCTTGAAACCCGTTGCCTGTCCGGATCAAAAAAAGCGGCAATACCGGTGCACCGCTTTTCAGCGCCAACAGCGCCATGCCATTGCTGGTGCAGGCCCGGTGATTGAAAAAGTCTGCAAAAACACCTTCATACCAGTCTACATTCTGATCCATCAACATGGCCACTGGGTGGCCGTGCTTTAACGCTTTGTAAATCTGCCGCATGGCGCCGCGTCGGGTGGGAATCGGCATGCCGCCGAACCGGGAACGATTCTCCTTGAAAAAACGGTCGAGAAACGGCGTGTCCAGGGGGCGGTAGACGATTCGAATCGGAATATTGACAAAATATCCGACAATGGTCAGTAACTCCCAATTGCCGAAGTGAGCTGCCAGAACAAGGACGCTTCTGCCCTTGGCCATGGCGGTGTGATAATCATCGAAGCCATGCACGGTGACATGGGCAGCCAACGCTTTATCGGGTAAATGCAGAGACCAGCCGATTTCAAAAACGATGTGAAACAGGTTTTCAAAGACGCGCCGGGCAATGACATGGATCTGGTCGGCCGTGCGTTCACGGCCCAACGCCTGCTGAAGGTTATCCAGGGCGATGCGGCGGTGCTTGCGGTCCACGACAAAAAAGAAACGACCGAGCAGAACGGCACAGCGTCGGCGCATGTTGTTGGGGAACTGACCCAGCAGGCGCAGCAGCCCTCGGACAATATGGTAAAGCAACTGATCTGAAGCGCGCATTGGATCCGGTCTCATCTGTTTGCGATTTTTGATTTGAACCGCGATAGCGAGCGCATTCCTCGCCGCTTGCGGCGGGATTAGCAAGCGAACTGAAAATAGACGTTCATCCTTTCGGTGAAGATTCCCCGCGGCTTGCCGCGGGGAGGGTTCAACAATCATCACCTGGCATTGCGCTGCCGAACACGGAAATGCCGGCTACGCTCACGTGGGCACTAACCCGGCGGCGGACGATTGGGCGGCAGGGCCGATGGATGGTCGATGGGTGCAAAGGCTTGTCCCGCCTCCCAGGCTTTGGCGTGCTTTAAGAACACGTAACCCGATGAGACCATGGCAATAATGAGTCCGGGCCATCCGTCCAGAAAGCCTCTTTTCCACAGGTAACATTCTAAAAACTTCCCAAGGGCATGGGGAATGCCGCCCAACAGGAATAACGCACCGGCGGCACCGCGATGCCTGGCATAGACGTCGGAAAACTGATTGGCGGTGTTGACGTGGTCGGCGATGTTCCGATAGACCCGGTGATGAAAGGGGGCTTCGAGGGCCTGAACATGGCCGTCGACTGCCAATCGTTCGTGAATGCCGTCGCCGATCCATTTTCCCGCACCTTGGCGAACCAAGCGAACCTTGCGGTCCGGATACCACCCGCCATGTTTGATCCAGCGTCCCAAGTAGTATGACAGACGCGGCATGGAAAAAGCGACCACTGATGCCGGCGCTTGGGCGATGGCCATTTGGATCTCCTCGGCCAATGCATCCGGGACATATTCGTCCGCATCGAGGTTGAGAATCCACTGCCCCGTGGCCTGTTCCAAAGCAAATTGCTTTTGGTCTGCATAGCCTGCCCAAGGACGGTGGATGACTCGGGCGCCTGCCGATTCGCACAGCCATACCGTCTGGTCGGTGCTTCCCGAATCGACCACGATCACCTCATCGGCAAACCCGGCATGGTTCAGCAGGTGACCGATGCGGTCGGCTTCATTGAGCGAAATTACCACGATGCTGATTTTCATTTCCGTCATCGATTCTGCTTGCTCGGGTGTTGATCTGCCGCAGGCTCCTTGTTTGAAGCAAACTGCATCTCGTACAGCTTGGCATACTCTCCTTTGACAGCCAACAGCGAATCATGGGTGCCTTGCTCCACAATTTGGCCATCCACGATGACGACGATGTGATCGGCCTTGGCGACGGTGGAGAGCCGGTGGGCAATCACAAAGGTGGTCCTGCCTTGCATCAGGTTTTCCAGTGCCTTCTGAACCAATGCCTCGGCTTCGGTATCCAACGAAGAGGTCGCTTCATCCAAAATCAGAATGGGTGCATTCCTGAGAAGGGCCCGCGCGATACATAAGCGTTGCTTTTCACCGCCGGACAGTCGGCCACCCAGTTCACCGATTACCGTATCGTAACCCTCCGGAAATCGCTGGATGAACTCATGGGCATAGGCGGCCTCGGCGGCCTTGACGATTGCTTTTTCATCGGCTTCAGGATGACCATAGGCGATATTGTTGTGCACGGTCTCATTGAACAGGATCGGGTCTTGGGTAACAATCGCGATTTCCCGTCTAAGATCAGCAACGCGATATTCACGGATATCCCTGTCATCGATGCAGATGCGGCCGCCTGTCACATCGAAAAAGCGTGGTATTAGATTGACCAATGTCGTTTTGCCACCGCCGCTCATACCGACCAGCGCCAATACCTTACCATGCGGTATACACAAATCAATGCCCTTGAGAACCGGTTTGCCACCATAGCTGAAATGAACATTTTCGAATCGCACTTCGTGGGGGCCTGAGTCCATGGGTTGGGGGGCAACGGGATCCTGGATGTCAGATGGGGTTTCAACGATATCGAAAACACGATCGGCGGCTGCCAGCCCCTGCTGAATCGAGTTGTTTAAACTACTCAGTTTCCTGAGCGGATCATACAAAAGCAGGACGCATGCCAGAAAGCTCATGAATGTACCCGGGGTGGTCTTGCCGTCGATCACCTCCGACCCGCCGTACCAGATGATGAAGGCGACACCCAATCCGGCGAAGAATTCCATGATCGGCGAGGAGAGCGACCGGATGACGACGCCCTTGAGCTCCAACTTGAAGAGTCGCTGGGTTTTATCGAAGAAGCGCTTTTTTTCGTGCCCCTCCATGCCGAAGGCCTTGACAATCTTGTTGCCGGCGAAGGTCTCATGCAGAAACGCACTGAGTTCGGCCATGGCCTGCTGACATCCGGTGCTCACCCGCCTGACCTTGCGGCCCAGGATAATGACCGGCCAAAAGGCCAGCGGCAGGACAACAAAGGCAAGGATCGCCATGCGCCAGTTCTGATAGAAGATCACTGCCGTCAGGCCGATGATGGTGGAGATGTCGCGCAGGGATCCGGTGACGGCCGAGGATACCATCGCTTTGAGAATGTTCACATCGTTGGTGATCCGCGACATGAGCGTACCGGTGCGTTCTTTCTGGAAAAAGGCCAGGGGCAGATCTTGAATGCGGTCGTAAAGCATGTTGCGCAGCCGGCGAATGATGTCTTCGCCGACATAGTTCATGAAATACTCCTGGCCGTAGCTTCCCAACCCCTTCATTAAAAAAACGGCAATGATCAAAATGGGCAGCCATAACAACCCCGCGGTATCCCGGTTGACGAAGATATCGTCGATCACCGGTTTGATCAGGTAGCCCATCGCGGTGGTGGCCCCTGAGATCATCAAACTGCATCCCGCGGCAAAAATCAGGCGCCCGCTGTTTTTCTTGATCAAGGACAGGATCCGCCGATGCCGTTCCTTGAATTCAATCTTGAAAAAATGCTTCACACGGTTTCCCCTGTTAATCGGTTAACGCGCTGCGTCCGTGAACATCACGTGCCCCGTATTTAAACCATGGGAACCGTTTTGTAAATAATGCGGTCAAAAGTGACCGGATTGATGGTCAATCTGGAAGAGAAAACCAGAATGGGCTTTTAGAATTGCCATTGCCAATACCATTCCGGCACGATATAAAAACTTGCAGTTTTTATCTTTGAGCTTTCAACTTTCATCTTTGGAAACTGAATCATGCCCTTTCAAGAGATTGACCTTTCTGCAATCAAGACCTACCCGGCTTCGACACGGGCCTCGAAGGTAACGACGGCGCTTGAAGGCCGCCCCCTGAAACGCGGTATGCGCATGTCGGCCTTTTTGGAGCGTCTGCCTGCCGTCCTGAAAGCGGATGAACTCAAGGCTGTCGCCCGCGCCGTCGTGGGTGCCCGGCACCTGGGAAAACCAGTATTGGTCATGATCGGCGGCCATGTCATCAAAACCGGCTGCGCACCGGTGCTTGCCGGCCTGGCTGCCGACGGCTTCATCACCCATCTGGCGTCCAATGGCGCGGCGGCCATTCACGATACGGAACTGGCGCGGTTGGGCCACACGTCAGAGGATGTGGCCGCGCAGTTGGAAGACGGCTCCTTCGGCATGGCGTCGGATACCGCTTTTCTGGTCAACCATGCGGCCAAACGGGCAGCCGAGCGGCCAGGAAGGCTTCGGTGAGGCGGTGGGGGCCTTGTTGCTCGAAGAGAATGCACCGCATGTAAAGCGTGCCTTGATTGCCTGCGCGCATCGATTGAAGATCCCCTACACCCTTCACGTGGCACTGGGTACCGACATCGTCCACCAGCACCCGACGGCCAGCGGTGCCGCCATCGGTGAGGCGTCGCTGAGGGATTTCCGCATTTTTGCCTCGACCGTCTCCAAGCTGGGCGGCGGCGGTGTGGTCCTCAACCTTGGCAGCGCGGTGGTTATGCCGGAGGTTTTTTTAAAAGCCCTGGCCGTGGCCCGTAACCTGGGATATCCGGTCAAGGATTTCACCACGGCCAATTTTGACATGATTCAACACTACCGTCCCGGCGTCAATGTGGTCCATCGGCCGGTGCTGGCCGGCGGCCGCGGTTATGCGATTACCGGTCACCACGAAATCATGATTCCCCTGCTTGCCGCGGCGGTTTATGAGTATGCGGAAACCGGAATCTGATTGAAGAAACATAAGTGCTGCAAATCATGCCTGTGTATGGTATTAAATCCCACCTTTCGGCATAGCGCAGCAGGGGCAAACCCCTATCCGTTACCGAAAAATGGGAGAGTAAAAAAAACATGCTGAACGCCATGATCGACGCGCATGTCCAATGCCTGCAGCACCTGAAAACCATCGAACCGGCCTTGAAGCGGGTGGGCGATATGCTTTTGCAGTGCCTGCTCGGCGGCGGTAAAATAATGACCTGCGGCAACGGCGGAAGTGCCAGCGACGCCCAGCACTTTGCCGCCGAAATCGTGGGTCGCTTCGAGAAAGAACGGCGCGCCTATCCTGCCGTGGCACTGTCTACGGACACCTCTATTCTCACTGCCGTGGGAAATGACTACGGCTACGATGAAGTGTTTGCCCGCCAGGTAGACGGCCTCGGCCGACCGGGTGATGTGCTGCTGGGTATTTCCACCTCCGGTGGCTCGGAAAACGTGATCCGGGCAGTGAAGCGAGGCAAATCCCTGGGCCTGCAGACCGTGGGACTGTTGGGAAAGGACGGGGGAGCACTTAAACGCATGGTGGATCAGGCGATCGTGGTGGAGAGTGCCACCACGGCCCGCATCCAGGAGATTCATATCTTTATCCTGCACTACTGGGCCTGGCAGATAGAGAGCGGTTTACCCCAAGTTTCCCGGAGATCGGATGTGAGCGCCAATCCCTCCTACAACCATCTGGCCGGTCAACTGGCCGGCACCAAGGTCCTCGTGGTCGGAGATCTGATGCTGGACTGCTACTATTGGGGCGATGTGCGCCGGATTTCTCCGGAAGCGCCGGTGCCGGTGGTCAAGGTGAAAGTCAATCAGAAAACCTTTCGACTGGGAGGTGCGGGCAACGTCGCCGCCAATCTTTCCGGTTTGGGGTGCACGGCAGCCGTTATCGGACTGATCGGACAGGACGCGGCATCGATCCAGGTTCAGGAACTGCTGGCCGCCGCCAACATACAGGATCATTGCCTGGTCGATGCCAGTCGCCCCACCACCACCAAGACACGGATCATGGCCAGCAAACAGCAGGTGGTGCGGCTCGACGAAGAGGACGGCAGCGGTATCGGCGCCCAGACGGCCGACCGCCTCCTCAAGGCGGTCGAAGCGATTCTGCCTACCGTGGATGCCCTCATTTTGTCCGACTACGGCAAGGGCATGTTTGATTCTATTGAATTCATTCAGGCGATCATCCAGTCCTGCCGGAAGATGGATGTCCCCGTCTTTATCGACCCCAAGGGCAGGGATTGGAATCGCTATGCCGGTGCCACCTGCGTCACCCCCAACACAGCGGAACTGGAACTGGCCGCCGGCACCGAGGTCAAGGGGGAAAGCGATTTGATCCCCGCTGCCCGGGATCTTCGACGGCGTTTGGGCCTGGACTGGCTGCTGGTCACCCGGGGACCCAAGGGCATGGCCCTGTTCGGTGATGATGAATCACCGGTGATGATTGCCGCCCGGGCCAGGGAGGTGTTTGACGTATCCGGTGCCGGCGACACGGTTATCGCCACCTTGGCGGCCTGCGTGGCCACCGGTTTGCGGTTTCCCGAAGCGGCTGGCGTGGCGAACACGGCTGCCGGTATTGTCGTGGGGAAACTGGGCACGTGGGCGGTGCGCTGGTCCGAACTGGCGGACGCGCTGACGGTTGAAACGGAAAAGAAGCCGGCGTCGACGCTGTGGAAAGTGGCCGACCTGGAGGAGGCCGCTGCACGGCTCTCCCGGTGGCGGCAGGCGGAGCAGCGGATTGTCTTTACCAACGGCTGTTTCGATCTGTTGCATCCCGGCCATGTCAGCCTGCTTCACCAGGCCCGGCATCTGGGGGACCGGCTGATTGTGGGATTGAATACGGACGCGTCCATCAGACGGCTCAAAGGGGAACAGCGGCCCATCCTTCCGGGGCAAGATCGGGCAGCCATTCTCAGCGCGCTCGAGGACGTCGACATGGTGGTTTTTTTTGACGAAGACACCCCATTGAATCTCATCGGCCAACTCAAGCCGGATATCCTGGTCAAAGGTGCGGATTACCGGGTTGCTGACGTGGTCGGCAAATCGATCGTCGAGTCCTATGGCGGCCAGGTCCTTCTGGTGGATATCCTCCAAGGGCACAGTACCACCGCCATTGCGCGCAAACTGTCCGCGAACGGTAACCGAAAAGATGAAGGAGTAAACAATGGCCATCAACCAGGAGCTGCTTGACATCCTTGCCTGCCCCCAGTGCAAAGGGGAAATCCGCCTCAACGACGCCGAAGACGGGCTGATCTGCGAAGCGTGCCGGCTGGTTTACGAAATCCGGGATGACATCCCCATCATGCTGATCGAAGAGGCCAAACCCCTTAATCCATGAGTCTGCCCCAGCCGCCTACGCCAGCCAAACTGATTGTGGGTTTCTTCGTCAAGGAAAAGGCCCTTGCCGCGGGTATCGCACAAGCGTTGCAGGACCGGTTGGGTCCCGTCGACATGATCAGCGCCTGGTTCAATTTTGATTTCACGACGTATTATGAAAAGGAGATGGGTGCACCGCTGAGTCGCCGGCTGGTCGTTTTTAAAACGCCTGTCGAGCAGACCGAACTGGCCGCGATCAAGCGCATGACCAATGCGGTGGAACAAACCTACCAGCGGCAGGGGCAGCGACGGGTCAATATCGATCCGGGGTATCTGCTGCCCGAACGGTTCGTTCTGGCCACCGGGAAAAATTTTACCCATCGTATTTACATTGGCCAAGGCATCTATGCGGACCTGACGCTGATCTATCAGAAAGGGGCCTTTCGCACGCTGCCGTGGACCTACCCCGACTATGCCGACAAGCACCTGATTGACTTTCTAACCCTGGTCCGGAAAAAATATATGCTGGATCTGAAGCAAGGGAAGTAACCATGATCAAGAGCATGACTGCCTACGCCCGGTCGGAAAATCAGACCGCTTCCTACACCGTTCGTGTGGAAGTGCGTTCATTCAACAGCCGGCATCTGGATGTGGCCCTGAAGCTCACCCACGGTTTCGAATCACTGGAGGAGCGTATAAAAGGCATCATCGCCGAAACCGTGGCCCGCGGACGGGTGGATATTCGGGTGCAGATTCACGATGCGTCGGAGGCGGGCATCGGCTTTGAGGTCAATCTGCCGAGAGCCCGGGCGTATTGCGAGGCCTTGACCCAACTGAACCACGCCTTGGACCTGACCGGCCAGACGAGCATTGAAACGGTTCTGGCGGCGGGCGGCATGATCCAGGCGGTGGAGGTGGAAAAAGACATGGACACCGTGTGGCCGCAATTGGAACCGTGTCTGCAGACGGCCATGACCGATCTGGATGCCATGCGGCGGGTGGAAGGGGACAACATGGCCCTTGACTTCCGGCAGCGTCTGGACGCCATCGAGACCATGTTGAAGGAGGTCGGCGACCAAGCCGCACAGCTGCCGGAAATGGTTCGGCAGCGGCTGAAAGAGCGCATCGAGGCACTGACCCACGGTGTCGTAGAGATCGATCAGACGCGCATTGCCCAGGAGGCGGCCCTGTTGGCCGACCGGAGTGATATTTCCGAAGAGATCGTGCGGGCCAACAGCCACATTCAGCAGTTCAGGGCACTGATGGAAGACGACACGCCGGCGGGCAGACCATTGAATTTTTTGCTCCAGGAATTCAATCGGGAGTTTAACACCATGGGCTCGAAATCGGGTAAAGCCACCATGTCCCACATCATCGTGGCGGTGAAATCAGAGCTTGAGAAACTGCGAGAGCAAATTCAGAACGTGGAATAGCATCCTGCCGGCCGAATGGGTTGCCGGGTCACCGATGGCGGCGGCCCTGTCAGCGGCCGCACTAAATTGAGAAGGGAAGGGGATGGAAAAAAAACTGCTGAACATCGGCTTCGGCAATACGGTCGTGGCTGAACGGGTGGTGTCCATTGTTTCGCCCAGTTCGTCGCCCATGAAGCGCCTGAAAGATGAAGCCCGCAATGAAAGGCATCTGGTTGACGCCACCCAGGGGCGCCGCACCCGGGCGATTATCATCATGGACAGCAACCACATCGTACTGTCCGCGATCCAGTTCGAAACCATCTCCCAGCGTTTCGAAGACCTGACAACGGAAAAGTGATTCCAGATGGCCAATATGATGTCGACAGACGCGCATGATGGGCCAAGACATGGCGCTCGGCTCTTTGTGATCTCCGCGCCATCGGGGGCTGGGAAAACCACGCTGTGTGATGCGGCCCGCCGGCACCTGCCTGATCTGGTCTACTCGGTCAGTTCGACCACGCGGGCGCCCCGAGACGGGGAGCAGGATGGCCGGGACTATTTTTTTGTCACCGAAGCGCAGTTCCGCGAGGGTATCGACACCGGGCAATGGGCGGAATGGGCCAGGGTCCATGACAACTATTACGGCACGTCCGCCCGGTTCATCGAGGATCATCTGGATGCCGGCCAGGATGTCCTGATGGATATCGACGTCCAGGGCGCCGCGCAGATTGTGCGGCGCTACCCGGATGCGGTCACCATCTTCATCATGGCACCGTCCATGGAAATCCTTCGCCAGCGGATCACCGCCAGAGGTCTGGACAGCGGTTCGGTGATAGACAAGCGCATGAAGAACGCCGAAGCCGAAATTGCCTGCCGG
>CAVONM010000005.1:0-13748 GCA_963697225.1 uncultured delta proteobacterium | reverse complement strand
GTTAGAAGCCGAATTGGCCCGAAAAAAATCCGACACCGGCGGCGGCCATGCGGGGTCCGAACGTGCGCTGCTGGTAAGCGTCTTCACCGGCCCCCGAAAAGATGCGGTCGATTCACTGGACGAGTTGGAGGAACTGACCCGTACCGCCAATATCAGTATTATTGATACAGTCCTGCAGCAACGGAAAAAAGCCAACCCCCGTTTTCTCATGGGAAGCGGCAAATTGGACGAACTGTCCATCATGGCGCTTCACCGGGGTGCGACATTGATCATCTTCGACCAGGAACTCAATCCATCCCAGATTCGCTCCATCGCCGACCGCACTGAGATCAAAGTGATCGACCGGACACAATTGATCCTGGATATCTTCGCCCAGCGGGCCCAGACCAGAGAAGGCAAATTGCAGGTGGAACTGGCCCAGTTGAAATATATCCTTCCCCGACTGGTTACCAAGGACACCGCCATGTCCAGGCTGACGGGCGGCATCGGCGGTCGCGGTCCAGGTGAAACCCGGCTTGAAATCAGCCGGAGACGGGCCAGAGACCGCATTCGGCGTCTTGAACAGGCAGTGGCCATCGTTCAGAAAAACCGCAGCCAGCAGCGAAGTCGGCGAAGCAAAAAAGGCCTGCCCATCATCTCGATCATCGGCTACACCAATGCGGGAAAATCAACACTGCTCAACCAATTGACCCACAGCCGGGTACTGGCCGAAAACAAGCTGTTCGCCACCCTGGACCCATCCAGCCGGCGTCTGCGGTTTCCCAGGGACATCGAGGTGATCATTACCGATACGGTAGGGTTTATCCGGGATCTGCCCAAGGAGCTGATGGCCGCTTTCCGGGCCACATTGGAAGAGCTGGAAAACGCCGATCTGCTGCTGCACATCATTGACATCAGCAATCCACGCCACCCGGACCAGATCCGTTCTGTTGAAACGATCCTTACCGAACTCAATCTGAGCGGCATTCCCACAATCCGGGTGCTCAATAAAATGGACCGGGTGGATCCGGAAATCTGTGATGGTCTGATCCAGCGTTTAGATGGCATCGCGGTCAGCGCATTAGACCGATCGACACTGAAGCACCTGTCGGAAAAGATGGAAGCCGCCGTGGAACACCTGTATGGGAACACCACTTAAACAGACAGAAAACAGAAATATCTTTACTATCGTGTAGAGGGTTTAATCTACCCCGACAATTCGGTTGACAGATTGTACCAAATATTTGTAGACAGTTTCTCTTATGGACATAGAACGGATCAAACGGGTGGGGATCGCTGCTGCCTGCAGCGGCGGCAAGGTTCTCCGGGAGCATTTCGGTGGACTTCGATCGGTCCGCAAAAAAGGGGCTATCGATCTGGTGACCGAAGCGGACATCCGTTCCGAAGCGGCCATCATCGACACCATCGCTAAGGCCTTTCCCGACCACGCCATCCTGGCAGAAGAGAGCGGAACACATGTAGGCAGCGGCGGCCGATGGATCATCGATCCGCTGGACGGCACGACCAATTTTGCCCACAACCTGCCCTTGTTCTGTGTCTCCATCGCCTTTGCGGTTGATGACCGTATCTTGGCCGGATTCGTCCTGGCGCCCCTTCTGGGCGAGATGTTCGTGGGTGTCAAAGACCAGGGGGCCCAACTCAATGGAACACCCATTTCCGTATCCAGCACCCCCATACTTGCCGACAGCCTGCTGGTCACCGGTTTCCCCTACGATCACCAGACTATTTTCGGGCCGTTGATGAGGCGTTTCGGCAGCTGCCTGACGGCTACCCAGGGCGTCCGACGACTCGGATCGGCAGCCCTGGATCTATGCTACGTGGCCAGCGGCCGCTTTGACGGCTTCTGGGAGCAGCATCTCAAACCCTGGGATACGGCAGCCGGGTTTCTGGTGGCCACAGAAGCCGGTGCTCGTACCACGGTTTTTTCGGGTGCCCCCTATGCTATCGACGAGGATGAAATCGTCAGCACCAACGGCCTCATCCATGATGAACTTCTCAACTTAATGGAGTAACAGGATTTGCATACACCAGCGGAGCAGGAAATGGAACTCTCGTTTGATCAGTACTTGGGCTGTTTCGGCAGATATCGGAAAGCCGATCCGATATGCCGCCAGCGGTGTGCCTTGAGCCTGCGTTGCGCCATTGAGAACGATCAGAATGAACGGTTTGAGATGTTGGAAGAGCTGGTTTCCGCCAGCAGCATGGTTATAAAAGCCAATTGAATCAGCGCCCACTCGGTTGACCCAGGGGACCTTTCGGTGCTTTCTGATCGGATCGATCGCGATGATTTTCCCTGCCGAATCAGATCTTTCCTTTTTCCAGACGCTCGGACAAAAATTCGACGTGTTTCTGAAAGGGACCTTTTTCCTTGACGCCCTTTTCCACAGCCTTCAGGGCATGCAGGGTCGTTGCATGATATCGGTTGAAACTCTTGCCGATGGTTTGAAGAGAATGGTCGGTGTACTGCCGGGAGAGGTACATGGCCACCTGCCGCGGCCGGACGATGGATTGCCGCCGGGAGGGAGAAGTGAGATCCGCAATGCTGACATTGTAATACTTGCAAACCAGCCGTTTGATTGAATCCAGGGTGATACCCTCTCGTGAGGTAACGATGTTCTTTACGACGCTTCGGGCAAGCGCCAAATCAACATCCGATCCAAGCAGCGATGCCTTGGCGGCGACACCGATAAATCCGCTTTTCAACTGCCTCACATCATCGGTCAGTTCTGATGCCAGATATTGCAAGACCGCTTCGGGAATGTCGTACCCACTGGATAAAGCCGTTTTCTTCAGAATTCGAAGACGGGTCTTGTAGTCAGGGGCGTCGATTTTCGAAATCAGGCCGCAACAGAGCCGGGATTTTAGCTTGTCATTCAGTTTGGGAATTTCTGATGGCAGGTAGTTGCTGGAGTAAATGATTTTTTTATTGGCATTCATCAATGACTCCAGCGTATTGGACAGCTCCTCCTGAGTACCGCTTTTTCCGCTCAAGTAGTGAACGTCCTCCAGCAGCAGGACATCGCAGTTCTGGCGGTACTTTTCCTTGAATCGGTGGATACTGCTGCTGCGATAGGAATCGGTCATCTCATTCATGAAGTCTTCGGCCGTGATATAATAGACCCGCTCATTGGGAAATGTCTGGAAAATGTGGTGCCCCACCGCTTGGGAGAGATGGCTTTTTCCGAGGCCGGTTTTCGAAAGCAGATAAAGGGCGTTCTGGTTTCCCAGGTTGCTGGCTGCCAGTGACAAAGCGGCAGAGTATGCAAAATCACTGTTTTTGCCGACGACGAACTGATCGAATGTGTAGTCTTTTCTGAGTAGTCGGCCGCCATAAGTCGGCGAATCGATATCCGGCAGTTTCATCTGCCGGTTCTGTTTTATCTCTTGGCACGCTGTGGTTTGGCTTGGCCCGACAATCAAGCGGACCTTAAAGGCCCTTCCCGCCGCACTGGAAACGGCGTCTTCGATCATATGGCCATAATTGTCGGATATTCGCTTTTGAGAAAAAAGGTTGGGGCAGGCCAGCACCATGGCGTCGTTTTCATTTTCGCTGAATTCGATGGGGTCAATCCACATTCGATAGCTGTGGCCGGGAAGTTTTTCCTTAAGCAGAGATTTCACTGACGTCCATATCTGTTCCATTTAAAAAATAAATTCCCTTCAGCAGCATCTAAAATTAATTGCGAGCTTTATTGAAACAGCCAACTACTGGTCTTAAATATGAAGCTGTTGGTTGATTATCTGAGGTTTTCAGAAAGGCAGTCGCAAAATTTGACGACTGGCGAGTTATTTACAAAATAGGGTGTTCCAAGTCAATGTTGAAGACGGTCGGTTAATCAACTTGCTAACACGATACGTACAAAGATTTTTTATTATAATTTTTTCTATTAGTTATCATGTTTTTACCGAGCAACTGCTTCGAAATACAAGGTTTTCCTAACCCGTTATTTTTCCATAAGCATTTTAAGCAGATCGGGAGTTATCAACAATGTGTAAACAATCGCTAAACTCTGTTTTTCTTCTTTTTATTTAGTTTTTCTTATTTTTTCTTTTTTATACCTTTAAAATGAATTTACAAACCCGGATCGGCTAAGTATGATAGCTGAATTCTTCAACGCGACCATCATGAACCTCGGCCCATCGACCCAACCGAATCCGTGACGACCATAAACGCAATTACCATTGAAGGGGCCAGGCAGCACAATCTGAAAAACATCAGCCTGCGTCTGCCCCGCAACCAACTGGTGGTGATCACCGGCCTTTCCGGCTCCGGCAAATCCACCTTGGCCTTCGACACCCTGTATGCCGAGGGCCAGCGGCGCTATGTGGAATCGCTGTCCACCTATGCCCGGCAATTTCTGGAGCGGCTTGAAAAACCCGATGTGGACCGGATCGAAGGTCTCTCTCCGGCCATTGCCATCGAGCAGAAAACCGCCACCCACAACCCCCGTTCGACGGTGGGCACGGTAACCGAAATTTATGATTTTATCCGGCTGCTTTACGCGAGGGCCGGAATCGCCCACTGTTTCCAGTGCGGTCAGCCCATCCTTGCCCAGACAATCGACGAGATGGTGGAAGCGGTCATGAAACGACCCGAAGGTTCCCGGCTCATGGTTCTCGCACCGCTTGCGAAAGAGACGGCGGGCAGTTGCGAGGGTTTGTTAAAACGGTTGAGAAAAGATGGCTTTGCCCGGGTGCGCATCGATGGCAAGATCCACGCGTTGGACACTGCCGTCGATCTTTCAGACGCCCTTTACCCGCGCATTGATGTGGTGGTCGACCGGCTGATTCTAAACTCGGGAATCCGCAACCGCCTGGCGGATTCGATGGAACTGGCCATTGCTCGATCCGAAGGACAGGTGGAGGTGGCATTTGTCGGCAATCGCATGGAAGAGGTCAAAGAGGCCCTGCATTTTAGTGAAAACGCCGCCTGCAAAGGCTGTGGCGTCAGCTATCCCGAACTGTCACCGGCCAGTTTTTCTTTCAACTCTCCCCACGGCGCCTGCCCGCATTGTGATGGGTTGGGCACGATCAAGCGCTTTTCGCCCCTGCAGATCGTCCCCAACCCCGAACTCTCCTTAAGAGAAGGCGCGCTCTCCGTCTGGGCCCATCGCCACTCAGTCGCCTTTGGAGAGTTTCTGGAAGATCTCACCGCCTTTTACAGCATGGATATCTATACCGCCTACCGGGACCTTCCTGAGGCGTTCACAACGGTGCTCATGTATGGTTCGGGCGACCAGCAGATCCCCTTTACCGCCCATGAAAACGGTCGTATAAAAAAAGTATTGAAACCATTTAAGGGAATTATCCCGCAGTTGCAGCAGCAGTATGCCCAAGCGGAATCGTCGGCCGAGAAAAACGCCCTGAGCGGCTACCTGGCCGAGTCGCCATGCACCCATTGCAAGGGCTCGCGACTACGCAGGGAGAGTCGGCATATAAAGATTAATGGAGAGTCTGTCGGGGATTTGACCGCCCGATCCATCTCCGATCTGCAGACCTTTTTCAACGCCTTCCGGCCCGAAGGCAAACGCGGCCTGATTTCCGAAAAAATCATCAAGGAGATTGCCGCTCGCCTGGCCTTTCTGAATGATGTGGGCCTTTCCTATCTGACCCTGGACCGGCCGGCCCACACTCTGTCCGGTGGAGAGGGCCAGCGGATCCGCCTGGCCACCCAGATCGGCGCCAAATTGACCGGTGTGCTCTATGTACTGGACGAGCCCAGCATCGGTCTGCACCAACGCGACAACGAGCGTCTGCTGGGTACGCTGATCAACATGCGGGACATGGGCAATTCGGTGCTGGTGGTCGAGCATGACGAAGAAACGATTCTGGCAGCAGACCACGTCGTCGACATGGGGCCTGGTGCCGGCATCGACGGCGGCCATGTGGTCTTTCAAGGGACACCGGCCCGGATGCTAAAAGACGACCGCTCCCTGACGGGCAAATATCTTTCCGGCAGACTGCAAATCGACGTGCCGGCCAAACGACGGCCCGCCGACCGGGGCGAAATCCGCATTGTCGGGGCCCGTCAGAACAACCTGAAAAACATCGACGTATCCTTCCCCACCGGTGTGTTCACCTGCGTCACCGGTGTCTCCGGTTCGGGCAAATCCACCCTCGTGCTGGAAACCCTTTACCGGGCTGCCATCCGCAGCCTTCAACAACTCAACCTGCTGGCCGGCCATTATGAACGGATCACCGGCCTGGAGAGAATCAACAAGGTCATCGACATCGACCAATCCGCCATCGGCAAGACGCCCCGGTCCAACCCCGGCACCTATACCGGCCTGTTTACACCGATCAGGGATCTTTTCAGCCGGACACCGGAAGCCAGAATGCGGGGATACAAACCCGGCCGTTTCAGCTTTAACATTCGCGGCGGTCGCTGCGAAGCCTGCGAAGGGGATGGCATCATTCGCATCGAGATGCATTTTCTGCCCGACATCTATGTCCCCTGCGACATCTGCAAGGGCAGGCGGTACAACCGCGAGACCCTGGAAATCCGCTATAAAGGCAAGAACATCGCCGAGGTGCTGGGCATGACCGTCGATCAGTGCCTGGCCATGTTTCAAAACATCGATGTCATCCGGTCCAAACTGCAGACACTGGTGGATGTCGGACTCGGCTATGTCCCCATCGGCCAGTCGGCCACGACACTCTCCGGAGGCGAAGCCCAGCGGATCAAACTGGCACGGGAACTAAGCAAACGGGGAACGGGAATCACCCTATACATACTCGACGAACCGACCACGGGACTGCATCCCGACGACATCCGCAAACTGTTGGGGGTATTGAATCGTCTGGTGGATGCGGGCAACACGGTAGTGGTCATCGAGCACAATCTGGATGTGATCAAAACCGCCGATTATGTCATCGATTTAGGACCCGAAGGAGGCGACGCCGGCGGAGAAGTGGTGGCTGCCGGCACACCGGAAACCATCTGCCGGGTGGCCACATCCCACACCGGCCGGTATCTTAAGAAGGTTCTGCGTTCTGGGTTCTGAGTTCGGGGTTATGGCTCATATGAAGAACCGACCATCGTTGGGCACAAAACCCGGAACCCAGAACCCCGAACCCCGCACCCGGAACCCAAACGTAAAAAGGGCCGCGGCAATACAGCAGCGGCCCTTTTCATGTTCTGCTCTGGCAGGTGCGGACTTATTTTGCGAACAGCGCGGCGATGGCGCCTGCCTGGGGATGCGCGTAGATCAGGATCAGCGCCACGACGAGTGCGTAAATACACAGAGACTCGATCATGGCCAGACCGATCAGCATGGTCACGGTGACCTTACCGGAAGATTCTGGATTCCGGGCGATACCTTCAACGGCGGATTTGAGCCCCATGCCCTGTCCGATACCGCAACCGAAGGCGGCCACTGCAATACCAAAACCAGCTGCTGTCACACACGCGATGAAAAACTGCAATGCTTGAGCTTCCATATCCGACACTACCTCCTTTAAAAGATTAATGATTAGGGCTTCTTCCAGTTACCCCAAACCGATTGAACGCAAGTCGATTCACCGGGTTGTATGATCCGCATCAGCGAATCGACGGTTTTCCCTTTAACGCTTCCCCATCAGTGGGCGTGTTCCATGGCCCCGGAGAAGTAGATGATGGACAGGAGAAAGAAGACAAATCCCTGCACGAAGGATACAAAGATCCCCAGGGCCATGATCGGCAGGGGGGCAAAAAAGGCGCCTGCCAGGCCGAAAAGAATGGCCAGAACGATCTCATGACCCATCATGTTTCCGAACAGACGGAAAGAGAGTGACAGAATCCGCGCCAGGTGCCCGATAATCTCGATGATGAAGATCAACGGCGCCATCCACCAGACCGGCCCCATAAAGTGTTTGATGTATTTGACACCATGGTATTTGACGCCGATGATGTGGGTGAACACCACCACCACGATGGCGCAGGAGGCTGTGGTGTTGAGGTTGGCGGTGGGCGGAAAGAACCCGGGGATGATTCCGATCAGGTTGCCGATGAAGATATAGAGAAAAATCGTGGCCGCCAGGGGAAAGAGCCAACGCGCCTCTTCACCGGCGGTTTCCACCATGAACTCTTCGATGCCCGAAACGATCACTTCAAACAGGTTCTGGGCTTTTCCCGGTATCATGGAGATGGTTTTGGTGGCCAGGGCGCCGGCAATGATCAGAATCGCCATGAGAACCCAGGAGTAGACTACATGTGTGTATGTGTGGGCAAAATGCCCCAGCCCGATCGCTTCAAAAATCTTCACGAAAAATAGATAGGGATGCTCCATCCTTAGACCGCCTCCTTGAAAAATAGTTTTTTGAGCTCAACCATGGTGGCCAGGGTGATGCTGGCGACCACGACGGAAAGACCGATGAACAGACCGATGGGGTTCACCACCTGCCGGCTGATGAGGAAAAAGATAATCACGCCGCTGATGATGAATCGGATGTAGTATTTGATCAGGACCACGTTGGGGGAGGTCAGCCGCTTCGGTCGAAAGGCCTTGTTGAGGGTATGGGCCAACAGGTGAAAATTGATCGTGACGATAAGTCCGCCGAAAATGATCCCCCGGGCGAATGCCGGCGTCGTCGCCAGCAGTCCCAGCAGGCTGACCGCAGCCAGAAGCACCCAGTTGGATCGCGTAACGAATGTGAGCAAGCGCTGCTGAATATTATTCACTGTAGACAATTTCTCACTGCTTCGGGTCACAGTTTGCGGCTTTTTTTTATTGCCAGGCCAATGTTGCGGTAGCCAGCGGCAATGCCGAACCCCAGGAAGACAAGCGTCAACCATGGTGTCGTGTCAAAGCGCCTGTCCAGATACACCCCGATCCCAAGCCCGATAAAAATGGAGAGTGATACCGAGAAACCCAGGCTCGAATAATAGGCCAGTTCTCGGATCCACGTTCGCGTTTCTTTGTTCATGGGATTCGACCCTTTTCCGACCGCAAAGTGGCGTCAGATCAGGCCTTGATCGGAATATGTGCGTCTAACACAGCTCTGAGTTCAAGTCAATCTCAAAGTGGATCCGAAGCACTGAACAGCATCACCACGCGAGCCGGTGCGCATCGAAAACCGGACCGTCCACACAGACGTGCCGGTAGCGCTGGTTGTCGTCCCGCACTTTCACGGCACATCCCAGGCAGGCGCCCATCCCACAGGCCATCATGGCCTCGATGGAAACCTGGCAGGGGATACCGCGTGCTAATGCAATGGCGGAAACCGCCTTGAGCATCCCCGGCGGGCCACAGGCGCAGATGAGATCCGCCGGACCGGCATCCAGCACCTTTTCCAGGCTTCGGGTCACCATCCCCTGATTCCCCTGGCTGCCGTCGTCGGTGGACACCTCCAGCAAAAAACCGGGAAGGTCGAATTCGGTGATGCAGACCAGGTCATCCTTGGTCCGACCGCCGACGAATACTACGCACCGATTGAGACAGCCCTCCCGCGCCAGCATCGACTGGGCCAGAAAGCGGATAGGCGGCACACCGACCCCGCCGGCCACGAGGATCAGTTGCCGGCAGTGGTCGGGCACCAAAAAGGCGTTTCCCAGCGGCCCGATGACGGACAATCGCTCACTTTCCCTGCATTGGGACAACCGTTCGGTTCCCTTTCCCACCACTTTATACAAAATTTCGATCCCGGTCACACGATCCGCGTCTCGGATCAGCCCCAGTAGGGAAAAGGGGCGGCGCAACAAGGGTGTGGCGTCAGTACCGATACGGACCATGATGAACTGGCCGGGTTTAGCGGTGTCGAAACCGGTGGCACAGGATAGTCCCATGCGATAGTAGCCCGGCGCTGCCGGCTGGTTCCACAATACGGTGGTATCTTGTTTAAACATTGCTTCTATTCCTCGCAGGCGTTCAAAGGTTCAGCGGTCACTAAAATCGGGATATAACGGCAAAGTTAGAACCTTGAACCGTTGAACCACTGACCCCCGTTATACCAGCAAATGGCTGCAATTCCCCGACGCGATATCATCGTCCATGCCGATCAGGGCGACAAAACGGCCGGTTTTCCGCACCGCCCGGTAGGAAAAAAAAAGGTGGGGATTGCACCGGGTGCATATTCCCGGGCCGTGCACGTTGTCTCCCTTCAGGCCGGCCGTGGTCAACTGATGCCGGCTGATGCGCCAGAAATCAAAATGGTGCGCGCCCACACGAAAGGGCCAGAATTGTCGGGGGATCTCATCTTTAAAGTTGACGAACTCGGCACAGCAGGGCCCCAGGGATGGACCGATGGCAGCGGTCATCTTCCCTGGATCGCAACCGAACTCGGCAACCATCCGCAAGACCGTGCGGCCGATGATGTCGGCCACACTGCCCCGCCAGCCGCAGTGAATGTTGGCCACCACCCGTTTTTGCGGATCGACGAGCATCACCGCCTGGCAGTCCGCCGTTTGGATCAACAGCCGAATACCCGGCACATCGGAAATCAGCGCATCGGCCGGCTCCGGCACCGTTTGAATCGACTCCCCGCAGTGGACTGCGTCCCGGGTGATGGTCCGGATGGATGTGCCGTGATTCTGTCGGGTGTAGACGTGAATGCCGCCGCCGGTCATTTGCCGCAACCGGTTCCGGTTGGCCGTGACCGCCGCCGGGTCGTCACCCACCCCTTGGCTCAGATTCAAGCCGTCATAGGGCGGCCGGCTGCCCCCCCCCATTCGGCTCACCACAGCATGGACCAGTCCCGGGATACGCAGGAGCGGTAAAAATTGAAACAGATAATTATCCTTTTTCTTTAACAGCAACGACATTTACCTCATTTTTGAAACGCATTGTCAATTGGTCGTTAGAATACTTTTTAATAAGAATTCTACAGCGCCCGAGCCAACGTCAACACATCCACCCGGCTGGCCCCATCCCTCAGGAGCACGGCGGCACAGGCATCCACCGTAGCTCCCGTGGTCAGCACGTCATCCACCAGCAGCACCCGCTTGCCTGCGCTTTGACCACGACGCCTCACAGAAAAGGCCCTCCGGATGTTGATCCGCCGCTGCTGCCGATCCAAGCCGGTCTGAGGGGCCGTGGCCCGGATGCGCACCAGGAGGTCACGAACCACGACGGTCTCCGCGGGCAGCATCCACCGTCTCACCAGCAGGTAGGCCTGGTTGAACCCCCGCTGGCGGAATCGTTGCCGGTGAAGGGGAACCGGTGCCACCATATCGATGTCGCCGGCCGTCCAATGGTACCGGAAGGTATCGAAAAGCAATCCTCCCAGCGGGCCGGCCAGGCTCACCTGCCCCTTGAACTTTAGCGCATGGATGGCGGTTTTCAGGGTGTTATTGTAGATACCGGCGGCGCGGGCCCGGGTGAAGGCACCGGGTCGGTCCAGGCATCGGCCGCAAAGGTGATCCTCACCCTCACGGCTTTTAAATACCAGCCCGCACCGGGGACACATCGGTGATGCCACCGCTGTCCACCGGTCTCGGCAAGGCAAACAAAAGTGAGGGGCCATTGCAGCGGAAAAACCAATTGGATAGGCCGTTGAAAGCGTTTCGCGGTCATGCTGAAAAAGCCGGCCGCAGCCCAGACAGATGGCCGGAAAAAGGGCGTCACCCATGCCGTGCAACAGCCGCTTAAGTACGCCCGCCAGCCTCGTTCGGCTCAGCATGCCGATGTCCTATTTCATCTGTGCAACGATAGCGGCGGCAAACTCGGAGCATTTCACTTCCTGAGCGCCCTCGATCTGCCGCGCCAGATCGTAGGTCACCCGGCGATCCTTGATGGCCGCCTGAACCGCATCGCGAACGGCGGTCCCCGCCTCTTTCCACCCCATGTAATCGAGCATCATGGCGCCGGACAGGATCAGGGAGCCGGGATTCACCTTGTCCAGGCCGGTGTATTTCGGAGCGGTGCCGTGGGTGGCCTCGAACACGGCGCAGACGTCGCCGATATTGGCCCCCGGCGCCATGCCCAGCCCTCCCACCTGGGCGGCCAAGGCATCGGATATATAGTCGCCGTTAAGGTTGGGCGTGGCGATCACACTGTATTCATCGGGTCGCAGAAGCACCTGCTGGAACAGCATGTCCGCAATGCGGTCCTTGATCACCACCTTTCCTGCGGGTGCCTTGCCGTCGTACTGGTCATAGAGCTGTGCCTCGGTGATCGTCCGGTCGGCAAAGCGCTCCCTGGCCACCTGGTAGCCCCACTGGGCAAAGGCGCCTTCGGTGAACTTCATGATATTGCCCTTATGCATCAGCGTGACACTGGGAAAACCGTTCTCCAGGGCGTGAACGATGGCGCTGGCCACCAGACGCTTGGTATTTGCCGGGCTGATGGGCTTGATGCCGATGCCGGCGGCGGGCGGCAGGTCGACCCCCATTTTCGTTTTCAGAAAATCAGCCACCATGTTGGCCTCATCGGTTCCGGAGGCCCACTCGATGCCCGCGTACAGATCCTCGGTGTTTTCCCGGAACACCACCATGTTGATCTTTTCCGGGTGTTTCATGGGGCTGGGAACCGTTTCGATATAACGCACCGGGCGGACGCAGGCATACAGGTCCAACTTCTGCCGGATGGCCACGTTGAGACTCCTTATTCCCTTGCCGATGGGCGTGGTCAAAGGTCCTTTGATGGCCACCACGTTGGCTTCGATGACGTCCAGAGCCTCCTGGGGCAGATAGCTGCCGGTTTTCTCGTACCCCTTTTCCCCGACGGGCAGTTCCAGCCAAGCTATCTTTCGATTTGTGGCGTAGGTTTTTTCAACCGCTGCGTCGATGACCAGCCGGGTCGCCCGCCAGATATCGGGCCCGATGCCGTCACCCTCGATGAAGGGAATGATCGGATGATCCGGAACGTTCAGACTGCCGTCACTGTTCTTTTTAATCTTTTCTGCATCTGCCATGGGCCGTTCCTCCTGGTTTAAAACCCAATGATAAATTCTACATTATATCGTCACCCCGCCAGCTGGCGCTGCCGGAAGGCTTCGTAGAGCACGACGGCGGCGGCAGCCGATGCATTGAGCGAGTCCACGCGGCCTCGCATTGGAATGGAGATCAGAAAATCGCAATGCTGCCTGACCAGCGGGCGGAGGCCCTTTTCCTCTCCCCCCACCACCAGGGCCAGAGGGCCTTTCAGGTTGGCCTGAAAAACCGTCTGATCCGCTTGCATGGAAAGGCCGGTCACCCAGACGCCTCCTTTTTTCAGCCATTGAATGGTTCCGGCCAGATTGGTCACCCGACACAACCGCATATGCTCCAGGGCGCCGGCGGAAGCCTTGGATACGGTCGGTGTCGCCCCGACGGCACGATCTTTGGGAATCACGAGTGCATCGGCGCCCACACAGGCCGCCGAACGGACAATGGCGCCCAGATTATTCGGGTCCACAATACTGTCCAGTAGCACCAGCAGGAGGGGTCCATCGTTCCGGCCTGTGTCGGCAACGACCGATTCCATGGAATCGGTAGGCAGGGGGGACACGGCGGCGGCAACGCCCTGGTGCTGGTCGCTGCCGCAGGCTGCGCGAAGCTGGTCGGGCGTCAGGGTCTGACAGGAGATCCCCCGTTTTTCCGCCAGTTCGACAACCCGGGTCTGACGGTCGGAAAGGGCCGTCCGGTCCACCATCAATGTATACATGGTTCGCCGTCCGGCGGTCAATGCCTCCGTGACCGGGTGAAATCCGTAAAGCACCTCCCGGCTGTCCGGCGCCGACCGTCTTTTTTTGTTCACTGCGGCCATGTCAAGCTGCCCTGCCTTTTAGTATGGACACAAACCGGGCGATGGCCGCCTCCAGGTCATCATTGACGACCACGTGCCGGTACATCG
>CAVONM010000004.1:0-164060 GCA_963697225.1 uncultured delta proteobacterium | reverse complement strand
AACCCGTTCAGGTGCAACCGGAAGACTGACCGCAGCCATAATATTACTGATCGTTCCAAGATACCGCTGTGTCGTTGACAGGTTCGCATGGCGCAGGATGACCTTGCTGACAATTTCGATCGGTACGCCGGAACGCGAGGCGTAGGTGGCGGAATGCCGGCGTAGATCATGCGCACGGAATTAGACACCCATCAGTTGTCCGGATTTGATTACCATCATTCGGGCCGCTTCATAGGAAATGGGGAATATCCGATCCCTGGACGTAATACACACCTGCAGGGCGTATTCGCGTAATCGGTCCGCCACTTTTTGAGGGATGAATACAAATTCGTATTCCTTGCCGCTTTTGGGTTAACGCAGACTCAGCTTGCGGTCCTGAAGATCTCCTAACCGCAGTTTCAGCACTTCACCGATGCGCTTACCGCATCGGGCCATCAGTTCGAGGATCAATCGATTACGGACCTTGGTGGTAAGAAAAATAAGGTTTCACCCCATAAACAAATCCAGTTTTCCAGAAACTCTCGCGAGGATGGCCTGTTCAAGAACATAGGCAGCCAATAGGCGTCAATGATCTGCTGTTTCAAACGCACAGGTATTTGTCGCGCACATCCGCGTTGTGTTGCAGGTCATCCCGGGTGCCATGGTAGCAAATGGTTCCGTTGTCGATAACGTAGCCGCGGTCGGATAGCCGCAGGGCGACATCCAGGTTCTGTTCGGCCAAAAGCACGGTAAGCCCACTCTCTTTGAGACGGGCGATTTGCTCTTCGAGCATGTTCACAATCAGGGGGGCCAATCCTTCCGTAGGCTCGTCGAGTAGAATAAAATCCGGGTTGGTCATCAGCGCCCTGGCAATGGTCAGCATTTGCTGCTCACCGCCACTGAGAAATCCGGCCCGTCGGGCATCAATCCTCCTTAAAGCGGGGAAAAAATCATACACCCTGTCTTTGTTCCATCCGCCTTCGTGAACGTTCCGCTCGGAGATTTCAAGGTTCTCGCCAACGGTGAGGTCGGCGAAAACCCGGCGGTCATCGGGAACAAAGCCAATGCCCATGCGAGCCATCAGATACGGTTTATGGCCGGTACAGATCTCGCCTTTAAATTCAATGGTCCCCTGTTTCGGGGGGGTCAACCCCATAATGCTTTTCATGGTTGTGCTTTTGCCTGCTCCGTTGCGCCCCAGCAGGCATACGATTTCACCCTGACCCACTTCAAGGGAAACGCCAAAAAGAATGTGGCTTAGCTGATAATAGGTGTGGATATTTTCTACACTAAGCATTCGTCTGCGCCTCCAAGATAGGCTTCGCGCACCTGCTGGTTGCAGCGCACGTCTTCTGGCGAGCCCTGGATGATCGTCCCCCCGTGCTGCATCACCATGATCTGGTTGGCAATGGAGAACACCATGCCCATGTCGTGTTCGCAAAAAAGGATCGTCAGTCCCAGTTCTCCGGACAACCGCTTCATCAACCGGAGCGTCACTGCCGTTTCTTCGGGTGACATGCCGGCGGTAGGCTCGTCGAGAATGAGCAGTTCGGGACGGTTGCCCAGGGCAATCCCAATCTCAAGGACTTTCTGATCGCCATGGGACAACGTCCCGCTGATCATTTCAGCCTTGTCGAGCAAACCGACACTGTCGAGGATTTTCCGGGTCTCTTTGACCGCCATGATTTTGGCCGGCTTGAAAATATTGAAGGTTTTTTTGCGGCGGGAGAGAACGGCGACCTGGACATTCTCAAATACGGTCAAGCGGTGGAAGATATTGACCACCTGGTAGGAGCGGCTGATGCCTTTGCGGCAGACCCGATGGGGCGCCAGGCCGGCAATATTCTCATCCTTGAACCAGATGTTACCGGCGGTAGGTGGCAGCTGGCCGCTGATCAGGTTGAACAAGGTGGTCTTGCCGGCCCCGTTGGGCCCGATCACGGCAACCACATCCCCCTTCTCGACCTTGAGCGTAGCTCCGTTGACCGCCATGAATCCATCAAAGGATTTTACTATGGATTCGACATGCAGCATTTACCCTTCCCCTTTTGCGACAGGATCAGCTTTTTTGAGAAACAGGCCCAGGACGCCTTCGGGCAGGAAGAAAATGAGCAGCATTAAAACAATGCCCAGAATCAGGGTCCAGTATTCCGTGTAAATGCCTGCAAACGTTCTCAGGCTGATGATGATGGCGGCGCCCAGCGCAGGGCCCAGAAAGATAAACCAGCCGCCTAGCAGGCACATGATCAGGATCTCCAGGGAGAGGGTCCAGAACATCATATCCGGGAACACCGAGCCTTCGACGGTCACAAAGAGCGTACCCGCCACCCCCGCGAAAAAAGCGGCCAGGACCTGGCCTGTCAGCTGCTGCTTCTGAACATTGACCCCGACGGCCCGGCAGCGTTCGGGATTATCGCGAATTCCCTGAAAAATCCGACCGAAAGGCGAATTGACGATCATATACATCAGCAGCAGGCAGATGACCACAACGATCAAATTGAAATAGTATGCCCCGGTGGACGACCCGACCAGGTCCGGCAGGGGGATGCCATGGATACCATCATCACCGCCGGTAAATGAATACCAGCGGAAGGTGATGGCCCACACCAGGGATCCGAGCGAAATCTGCAGCATGCCGAAGTAGAGCTGGTTCAACCGCACGGTGATCAGCCCCATCACCAGCCCGAGCGCAGCGGAACAAATAGGGGCAATTACATAGCCGATCCACAGGGGCAGGCCGGATTTGGTGACAAAAAGAGCAAAGGCATAGGCGCCAAACCCGTAAAACACCGCATGGTGGAACTGGTACATGCCGCCGAAGCCAAGCACCAGGTTGAGGCTGGTCGCCAAGAGCGCGATCGCGAACATCAGCGCGAAAAGGTAGACGTAAAACCGCGGCAGGAACTGGGGCATCATCAGCAGTAATGCCAGCAGGACTGAGCATGAAATCAATGTCTTTGCGTCGAACAGGGCTTTAAACAAAGGACCCTCTACCAAGTTGATTTGAGCAGCCCTCGCGGGCGAAAAAGCAGCACGGTGACCACGGCCACATAGGGAAAGACGATGGCAAACTGCGGCCATAACAAAATCCCGATCGAATCGGTCAGGCCGAAAATCAATGCCCCCAGCAGCGCCCCCCAGATATTGCCGAGCCCACCGATGATGACAATCAAAAAGGCTTCGATGATGATAGCGTGATCCATGCCCTGGGTGATATTCTGGGTGGGGGCCACCAGCGCGCCGCCCAGTCCCGCCAGGTAGCAGCCGATAACAAATACCGCGGCAAACACCCAACTGACATTGATCCCGATGGCACCGACCATCTCGCGGTCTACGGCTGCGGCGCGGGCGATCTTGCCGATCTTGGTCTTGTTGGTCAAAAACCAAAGGCCGGCGGCCACCAGCGGGCCGATCACCAGTAGGAACAGGTTGTAGCGCGGAAAAGGAAAACCGGAGATAGAGAAGGATCCCTGCAAAAACAACGGAGCGACCAGGCTGCGGTAATCCGAGCCCCAGACCAGCTTGACCAGATCTCCGATCACCAATGAAAAAGCGAAGGTAAACAACAGGAGCATCATGTGCTCGCGTTCATACAGGTGACAGAACACCGCCCGCTCCACGATAAAACTCAGCAGCGCGACCACCAGCGGGGCCACGATCAGGGCCAGCCAGAAACCCAGGGCGCTCTGTCCGAACAGCGTGGCCACGCTGTAAGTCACAAAGGCACCGGTCATATATAGGGACCCGTGGGCCACATTAGGGATGCGCAGCACGCCGAGCACAAGGCTCAGGCCGGAGGCCACGATAAACAGGATCGTGGTTCGGCTCAGACCGACCAGTACCTGCTGGACCATTGCGGCCAGGGTGATGTTAGCGGAAAATTCCATAAAGATCGCTATCTCGGAATCTTTTGTTCCCGCACACGAAAATGTGTGCGGGAACTGAAATTAATATGTTCGATAACGCAGGTATCGGGCAAAAAGACCGTTTATGGATGGGCACTATTTACGTGATTCGGCAATCTCCTCACAACTCGGCATGACTTCTTCGCCGGGAATCGTGACGATATCCGTCGCCGTCAGGAAGTCGTAACCGGCCACCTTCTTGGTCACGCCCATGAACATGGGTAGCGTGGCCTGGTGGTCGCAGGCACGCATGGTCACCGGACCGACGGGGCTGTCGACGGTAAGCCCTTCGACTGCGTCGATGAGCGCCTCGGTATTGACCTTGCCGGCTTTGAGGTAGGCTTGGGAGATCAGTTTGGCGGTCAGCATCCCGTAGACGGCGCCCACCGCCGGCTCGCGGTTGTAAGCCTGTTTGAACTCGGCAACAAACTGGCGGTTGGCCTCAGTTTCGGGATAGTAGAAAAAGTAATTTGAGGTGCCGATGACCCCTTCCGGCCCGTCGAGCCCTAAAGGTTTCAGCGTCGCGTGCTCGGTGGCCGTGTGCATGAAAAACGGCATGCGTTCGTTGAAGCCGGTGGCCTTGGCCGCCTTGAGGAACGGCACACAATCGCGTCCGCCCGTGGCAATGATCACCGCATCGGGCTGGGCCGACAGGATGGCCGTGATATAGGGGGTAAAATCGGGCTCGCCAACTTTCCACCAGGACTGGCCGAGCAATTCAACGTCAGGACGCAGCAGCTTGAGGTTGTTCCATACGCCGTCTGCCAGGGCATGACCGTACTCGTAATCGTCACCGGCGATCCAGTACTTCTTATAGGGCCGCTTGGCCAACCCCACGGCGCCGGCCTTGCCGGCCAGTGCGGTATTCTCGGTGATCGAGAAGACATAGCGGTGTCCCTTCTCGCCCGTGATTTTAGCGCTCTTGGAAAAGGTCGCGAAAAAGGGGACCTTCTCTTTTGCGGCCAGATCAGAAATGGCCAGTGCCAGGGCGCTGTTGATCGTCCCCATCAGAATATCCACATTCTCCCGGTAGACCAGTTCCTTGGCGGCCGACAGGCCGATATCGACCTTGAACTTGCTGTCCCGGGTGGTGAAGACGATCTTGTGGCCCAGAACGCCGCCGGCGGCATTGATCTTGTCGACCTCCAGCTTGAAGGCGTCTCTGACGTCGTTGGTGTATGTAGCCGGCGGACCGCTGTAACAGTCGACAATGCCGACCTTGATCTCCTTGGCCGCCTGGGCGGGAGCGGTGATCAGGATCATGGCCAATGCCAGAGCGACGCAAAACCAGGAAAACGTTTTCATGCTGAACCTCCCCGTTGAAAGATTAGGTAAAGACAAGCTGGAACCGTGAACTGGATGGCAATAAACAATGCAACTATGCTACCATGACTCTGGTTTCAGTCAATTGAAAAAGTTCAGACTCAATCCTCTATGATCAAGACCGGCATCACGGCCCGGAGCCCGTGGTCCCCGTGAACCAGCGTGGCTTCGATATCGGCGGCCTTGCTAAGTCCGGCATCGGTTTTTGATTCAACGATTCCTTCCCTCACCGGCTCAAATCAATTCTGGTGGCGGTTGATCATCTCGGCACCCACAGAACCATACGCGCTTTTTTTGTCATCTCTTTAGCCAGTTCTTCCACGGGGCCGTATTGCATGCATCCGGCCATGCAATGCTTCACGCAGGCAGGATCAAGGCCTTTTTTTGTGCGGGGTTTGCAAAGGATACACAGCTCCGTGGGAAAGGGAAGGTAGGTGAGATAGTACTTTCCCTTGGGCAGTTTCTGGACGATCTCGTTGACACGGATTCCCCCCATTCCCGCAGGCCAGCCGTGTTCTTGGGCACAGGCGACCTGGCAGGTATGGCATCCGGTGCAGTATTCATAGTCGATCAGGAGGCCGAATTCATGCTTTTTAGCCATGGTTCACCTCCTCGGGGCTGCATTTGTAGATCCTGCACATGGAATGTTTGATGGGGGCGCCCTGACCGTCTTTCCCGTGGTGGTTCATGGGGATCAGTTGATTGATGTTGGATTCCCACACCCCGTAAAGGCTGGGTTCCGCCGCCTTTTTTTCCGGAAACCACCAGCCATGGGATGCCATGATCATCCATTCAGGAACCACTGGCGTCAGTTTTGCCTTGAACCGGGCCCGCCCCATCCAGTTTTCGATCCACATCCACTCGCCGTTGCCGATGCCGTGGCTGGCAGCGGTATCCGGATGGATCTCCACCAGCGGATCAGGATCGATCTCCCTCAACCATGGGATATTGCGATGTTCCGAATGGAAGAATGCCGGCGACCGTCTTCCCGTGGATAGGATCAGGGGATAATCTTTGGCCAGGTCCGGCCGGCTGACCGGTGTGAATGGGGGCTCTTCATGGTGGGGGATAGGCTCCAGGTCCCACTCCTCCCGGAGGGTGGAATAGAGTTCAAAAAGGCCTGTCTGGGTTCTGAAGCCCGGTTTCTTATCCGGCCGGAGCAGCCCCTTCTCGTGACGCCGGTAGGGGCAGCTCGAACTCCCCTCGGGAGGATAGGCCCACCCCTTTTCCTGGAGCTCCTTGAAGGTCATACCCGAGGGTTTGAGAATATCATCATACAGATCGTAGAGAGTCTCATATTTGTACTCGGGATCAAATCGTTTGGCCAGTTCAAAATTGATTTCCATATCCGGCAGGCATTCGTCCACGGTCATGGCTTTGTTGATACTCTGCAGCGGCACCCACCAGCTCCTGAGGCTGTCTTTTTCAAGAAAGGTTCCCGCCGGAAGAACCACATCCGCATACTGGGTGGTCGGCGTGTGAAACAGGTCGACGGCCACCACGAAATCCAGTTTTTTCAGGGCCTTTTTCCATCGTTTCGGGTCCATGCCCAGCCCCTGCATGATGCCGGCGGTCTGTATCCACATGCCCTTGATGGGGTAGGGCTTTTCAGTAAAGATCTGAACCAGGGTCACATCGGTCTGGCATCGCCAGTAGAACTTGTTCAGGGGCATGAACCGGTCGGCACCGATACGGGGTTTATCCATCTCCTTGGACTTGAGGCCGATGGGTCCGGTGGTGCCCGGCAGGGCGTAGGAGACCACATCAAAGGCAAACTTTGCAAATACGTTTCCGCCAGGGATATCCAGGTTTCCGGTCAGGGCCCACAGGGCGGTAATCCCGGTCACCAGGGGGGTGAGTGCGGGGGTCATGTCAACGGCGACCCCCCAGTGAATGGACGCGGGTTTGCTTTTTGCGTATAGCTCTGCCGCCGCCCGGATTTCCTTGGCCGGCACCCCGGTGATGGCTTCAACCCTGTCCAGGGGATAGGTATCGACCTCCCGGCGGAATTCATCCCAGGCTGTATGGCACCGAACGGTATCACCGCTGGCCAGCACGACGTCCCATTGGCCGGACAGGGCCGGGCTGGCCTGGCTGTCCCGGTAGGCGGCATCGGTCGACGCCCAGATGACCGGCCTGGCGTTTTCAGCATCCCACGCCGCAAAATTGCCATGGGAACCCGTGTCGGTCAGATCGTCCTCCCTGAGCAGCTTGCCGGTGTCCTCCCGGATCAGATGGGCACCGTTGGTCCACCGCTCAAGGAACGGTTTGTCGTGAAGGTCCTGGTTGATGATGACGTTCAAAAATCCCATGACCAGGGCGGAATCGGTTCCGGGTCTCAATCTCAGGTGGTGCTTTGAACGGGAGGCGAACCAGGACAGTCTGGGATCGATGCAGATGATCTTGGTCCCTTTTTTCATGAGATCGACGATCCAGTGGCCGAACTGGTTGTCCGGGCAGGTGGCATGGATGTTATAGCCCCAGATAATCATGCACTCCGGGGGCGTGTATCGCGGATCCTTGAACCGGTCCGGGAACCACTGGGCGGCGTCGAAAACGGCAAAATCACCCTGGACGGTGCAAACAGCGGAAAGACGGGGCCCGTAACAGGCCTGGCCGGAAAGGCCGAACATGACGTTGGGGCTGCCATAGGCATAGGCCAGCATGCAGACCCAGGCATAAATATCCCGGCCGGTGCCCACATTGAACACCATGCTCTCCGGCCCGTGTTCCTCACGGATTTTATTCATCTTTTCTTCAATCAGGTCAAAGGCCTCGGCCCAGGTAATGCGCTGCCAGTGATTTTCACCGCGCTTGCCGGCACGTTTGACCGGATACCGTAACCGGTCCGGGTGATCGACATACTGGGTCATGGCAAGTGCCCGGGCGCACAGGCGTCCCTGGTTCATGGGATGGTCGGGGTCTCCCTCGATCTTTACCAGTTTCCCGTCCTTGATGTGGGCCAGCACGCCGCAGCCGCCGTGGCATCCGGGGCCGGGTGACCAGGTTGTTGTTTTGACGATGTGGCTTCCTTGATCGTTCACTGGAATTACCTCCAGGCTGGGTGGGTGATACTCGATCAATATCAAGGCAGAATCATTTAGTCATTCAAAAAATAATAAACTATTTCATTAAGTATCAAGATTTTAAGACGATACAATAATTATGGTAGCGCTGCGACTTTAGATTCTGGCGCCGAATGAAACCAATATAAACTATCGATCAGTGTTCAAATGGGCCATATCGCTGTTGAAAATTTAGAACAAGGGATGGTCCTTGAAGAAGATGTCTACGACATCAATACCCGCCTACTCCTATCGAAGGGACAGAAGTTAGCCAATAACCACATAAGAATATTGAAAATATGGGGGGTATCCGAGGTCAAGGTCGTCGGCAGTGATACAACTGCAGCCGGCAGTAAAGGCGGTCATCGATAATGAAAAGGCAGAGGGCATCAAAAAGGCCATCAACCTCGTTTTCAAAAACGCCGATTTTTCAAACAGCACGTTGAAAGAAATCTGCAGAGTCGCTTTGATCCATCGGATTAAAAACGATTTTATAGTTTCACCGAGGCTGAACTGCATCTCAGGCAGTCAAGATATGCAGGGCAAAGCCAATGCGGTCAGTGGCCACATCAAGGGTATAGAGGATAAGTTGCCTGAGACACCCACCATCATTTCCGAACTCAATCAAGTCATTACTGATCCTCTGTCGACATCCAATGACGTCGCAAGGGTTGTTAACACGAGCCCCAGTCTGGCAGCTACACTATTAAAAATTGTGAATTCAGCTTATTATGGTTTCCCTTCCAAAATTGACCGCATATCTCGGGCCGTGACCATCATCGGGACGAAGGAAATCAGCAGCTTGGCGCTTGGGATCAGCGTAATGCAGACGTTTAAAAATATTCCAAAGCATATTATGGATATGCAGGCATTCATCCGCCACAGCCTGGCTTGCGGAATCATTGCGCGCATTTTGGCCGCACGCAACAATCTGCCACAGACCGAACAACTGTTTGTTTCCGGGCTGTTGCACGACATTGGCAAGCTGATTGTCTACAGTTACTATCCGGAGCATGCGATCGCTTGTTTCTAGCCTGGCAGAATCCTCCAATTCGAGTGTCTTTCAAACTGAAAAAAATATTATCGGCATAAACCATCCTCAACTGGCCAAAAACCTGCTGAGCAAGTGGAAACTGCCCATGGACCTGACCGATAATATCATCTATCACCATGCTCCCAGTCGCGCATCGAATCCGGACACAGCCGGAATCGTCCATTTGGCAGATATCATTTCGCAGGGGCTGGGCATCGGATATAGCGGTGAACGATCGATACCCCATTTTGACTATCCGATCATGGATAAAATTGTGGATTCGCCCCATAGCATTCAAATGGTAGTTCGCCAGGCAGTCCATCAACTGGGTCCGATGGAAGCTATTTTCCAGAGCCGAGTGAATTGATTATGCTGACTCAATCCAAACGTCGATTCAGTTCAAGGGGAAAATCAAGAATATCGTAAACGATATATTCAAAATGCCATCGAATCGGCGTTGTCCTTAGGTGACTTTCAAAAGGAAGTTAACAGCGAATGCACGCCCCGCACCATCAATACAAAAGCCATTGACCGTATTCAGCGTTTGATTCATTTTGAGGCCAGCGCCATCTGCATCGTAGATGACAAAACGTCTGATATGTCACTGTCTGTATTCACTCCCGACGATGCTAAAGCATCCATCGAAGAAGAGCTGGAATTTTTGATTGAAAATGGCTTCGTTGCCTGGGCAATACGTGAACGGCGGGGAATCACGGTCTTTTCGAAAGACGGCAGCCGACAACTCTTTCTGCATGTGATGGCGACGTGCTCGCGGATTCGAGGGCTGTTCATGGGAATTTTCCCTTCCCAATTATCGAGGCTGCCTGACGCATCGTTGGAAATCGTTTCCATCATCCTTCGTAATGCGGTCAACGGCATTGAAAGCCTGATGCATTCAACCCTGTTGCGACAAAAAAAACAAGATCTGGAAAAAGTGTTAGAAGAGAAAACAAAGCAACTGATTCGCTATGAAAAAGATCTGACGCAGGCCCAGAAATCAGAAGCCATTGCCGCTTTGGCTGGTGGCGTGGCTCACCAGTTTAACAATGCCCTGACAGGGTTGATCGGCAACATCGATCTCATATCCATGTCCGCTAATAAAGATTCTGATGTATCACCTTACATCGATCGCATACACCCCATCATCGAGAGAATGTCAAAATTGACAAGTCAACTATTGGCGTATGCGCAAGGTGGAACCTACCTGACCCAGGTCCTTTCCCTGGGAGCGCTTTTCGATGAGGTATTGCCGGCGTATCAAGCATATTCTTGAAAAGCAGATTCAGCTGGAAGTGGCACTTGCCGACGCGTCATGCACGGTAGAAATAGATTTGATTCAAATGCGAATGGTTATCCTGGCCATCGTCAACAATGCCAAGGAAGCCATCGTCGATAAAGGCATCATTCGGATCGTTGTCAGATCGGTTCAATGGGGTCAAATACCTGACTGTATCCGAAGTGAACTCAAGCCTGGAAACTATGCATGTATTGGCGTCGAAGATAACGGCAGCGGAATGGACGACAATATGTTGCGCCGATTATTCGAACCCTTCTTTTCGACCAAATTCACGGGAAGGGGGTTAAGCATGGCTGCGGTGTTGGGTATTATCAAACGACACCGGGGATGGATTGCTGTTTCATCTAAGAATTGGCAAAGGAACCCAGGTTGAGATTTACCTGCCGCAAATCTCTCCGCAATAAATTCAGCGTAAATGATAAGGACAATAGATCAGGGTATCGTGTCCACATGGTGGATAGCGGTGAGGCTGCCCTGGACTATCTCAATACACACGAGGTGGATCTCATGCTTCTGGATATGATCATGCCACCGGGAATGAACGGTCGCGAAACGGTGGAAAGTGATCGTTGGAGGCATTACCTCCTCGAAGCGAAAAAGCTTAGGATCATGTAGAGAATGCATCGATTTACTTACCGATGGCATAGGCTTGTCTACGCGGGTCCGCGCCGGCCATGAGCACACCGTTATCCTGGTCGATCATGATCACCTGGGAAGAGCCCATGATTTCGGCGTAGCCGTCAATCACCTGGACATCATGTCCTTTTGCCTTGAGTGCCGCGATGGTCTTTTCCGGAAAGCGGTTTTCCATCATTAACGAGCCGTCCGAGTTTGAGCGCCAGCGCGGCGCTTCAACGGCCTGCTGCGGATCGGCCTTAAAGTCGATCAAGGCCATTGCCACCTGGATGTTGGTCTGGGTCTGACCGTCGGCACCCGGTGTTCCCAGCAATATGGCGGGCCGGTCGTCCTTAAGAATCATGGCCGGGTGCAGCGTGTGGTAAGGCCGTTTGTTAGGCGCCAACACGTTGGGATGGGAGGCATCCAGGGTGAATCCCCGGCCGCGGTTATGCAGCACCATACCCGTTGCGGGCACCATCACACAAGAACCGAACGCCTCGTACAGCGACTGGATCAATACCACGGCGTTGCCGTCTGCATCCACCACGGTCAGATAAATCGTGTCATCACCGCCCCGTGTGAAGTTCCGGGCTTCATAGCCTTTGGCCGCCCGATCCGGATCGATTAAATTGGCGCAATCCCTGGCCAGGGCTTGGGACAGCATCTCTGCTACCGGAACCGTGTGGGTGGTAGGATCGCATACATAGGCGTCCCGATGGACAAACGCCAGTTTCTTGGCCTCGACCATCAGGTGGATCAACTCGGCCGAGTCCACGGCCATGGCGGCCGGGTCGCGGGTTGCCAGCATGTTGGCCTGCATGAGCAGGGCGATTCCCTGGGAATTGGGGGGCTGGGTGGCCAGGGTGTAGCCGCGGTAATCGCTGGTGATCGGCGTTTCCCATTCCACCGTGTGTCTGGCCAGATCAGCCTCGCTGAAAAAGCCCCCGATGGCCTCAGAATGCGCAACCAGGGCCTCACCCAATGGTCCACGGTAAAAGGCGTCCGTTCCTATTTCCATGAGCGTCTGGTAGGACTGGGCCAGCTTGGGCTGCACCATCAACTGGCCTACCCGGGGGAGTACCCCACCAGGCAAAAAAGTATCTCCGGCGGCTCCGGCGGCAAGCAGGACAGCCTGACGTTCTATGAGGGCATTGACCAGGTCCGGGTAAACTGGAAATCCGTCTCGCGCATAGGGGATGGCCCTTGCCAGCAGGGTGTCCAATCCCATAGAGCCGTGTTTCTCCAGGGCCGCCTGCCAGCCGGCAATGGCACCCGGCACGGTGCAGGCGTGAATGCCGGTCTCGGGCACACGCTGGTAGCCGAACCGCTGGTATGCCTCCAGGGTGGCTCCCGCCGGGGCCCGGCCCGAGGCGTTGAGAGCGTCGAAGGTTCCTTTGTCGGCCATGTGGATCAGCATAAACAGATCACCGCCGATGCCGCACATATGTGGCCTGACAGTTGTCATCACCAGGTTGGCGGCGACGGCCGCATCCACGGCGTTGCCGCCGGATTCCAATACGGCTGCGCCGGCTTGGACGGCTAAGGGATGATCGGCCGTAATCATCCAGTTGGTGCTCATCAGAAGCGGGCGATGGGTGGTAAAAAAGTTCGACATGGTTGTGGAACTCCTAATTTAAACGGCGGCTCAAATCTTTATCCGGATTTGAAATGAATGCCTTCTTGCCTTATACCGCAGAGCATCCACACGTTGAGCGATATTATTTTTCAGTGCAAGCCAGCAGGCCGCCGGCGAGAAAAAGAATCACGGCGGTTGCCTTACTCTGAATATGGGTCAAACATCGTTGTCTCATCCACAGGAACACCTTGGCACCAAAAAGCGCGTAAGCAATGGCACTGCTTCCCTGAATGAAAAAGAAGCTCATGGAAAGCGTAATGAAATGGTTGGTATAGTGAACCGGGTCAATAAACTGGGGGAACAGAACGGTGAACACAAGCACGGATTTAGGGTTGGACATGCCTGTGGCAAATCCCAAAGAAAACTGCCTGGATGAAGACACTCCGGAAACAATGTCCTTGAAACCGATGCCATTGGCTGACTGACGCCAGTTTTTGATGGCAAGAATGAACAGGTACAACACGCCCGCCCACTTGATTGTGTTGAAGACCAGCACAGACTCCTGGACGATCACGCCCAACCCCAGGTAAACCACAGCCATCTGCGTGAGGTAGGCGAAAGAGCCACCTGCAATAGCTGGAAGCGTGCGATAAAAACCGTTTCGCACACTCGATGACATGGAAAACATGGTCATGGGGCCGGGGGTGTAGGCGATGGCCGTCATCAAGAGAAAAAAAGTGAACCAGGTGCTGAAACTCATCATCGTGTGTAACTCCGTGTGTTCTCGACAACCCTGTATAAGAAAATCCAACTTGAATATCAATAGCCCGGAAGGTAAGGTTCTTCCATTATTTCATCTAAAAATTGACCCGTCGAGCGGATTTTTTCCGATAGCAGCCGTCCACCGGATCAGCAGCAAAATACCGGATGGCCAGACGAATGACAGAGAGAATGGAATCAACCAGGATCAATTGGTTGCCCGGCTGCAGGCTGACATCGACGATGCCGTGACGACCGGAGAAACGAAATCTTAATCCCTTTACAAGAAAAGCGGAGAGACGCCCAATGGAGATCAAGATACCCGGCAATCTGCTGACTACCGCCATGGCGGTGATGCCACACACGGACGTGACGCGTGCACTCGAAACGGCCCTGTCATTGGATGTGCCCTTCTGGCCCCAGCTGCCCAACTACAGCTACTACGAAGACATGTATGTGCAGGCGGCCGAACATTTTCCCGGCATCGTCTTGGACATGGAAAAGCGGACCCTGCGTTTTTCCATGGATAAATTCGCCGAGGAACTGGAAGATGCCCTGCAGCATTTTGACGAACCGGCCATGTTCGACATTAGTGAGACCTATTCGTCGGTGTACCACCGCTTTCTGGCGTTGGACCTGACAGATCGGCCCGCCATCCGGGGCCAGTTGGAAGGGCCGATCAGCTTCGGGTTCAACATCCTGGATCAAGATGACCGCCCCATTATTTTTGATGATACCGTTCGGCCGTTCATGCTGGATTTTATGGCCAAGCGGTTGAATGTGCAATTGGCGCGACTCAAACAGCGCAATGGCAAGGCCTTCATGTTTGTGGATGAACCGGGTCTGCAATTCCTGTTTTCCGCCATGGCCGGTTATGGGGATCAAAAAGCCAAGGGCGACCTGGATCAATTTTTCTCCCAGGTAGACCGGCCTCGTGGAATCCATCTGTGCGGCAATCCAGATTGGGATTTCCTGCTCAATCTCGATCTGGACGTGCTTTCCCTGGATGTATACACCAACGCGGAAATCTTCGCTTCTTATGCCGCTTCGATTCGAAAATTCTTGGATCGGGGTGGCGTGATTGTCTGGGGTATTGTGCCCACGGGTTTCGAGACGTTTGCGCAGGAGGAGATCCCCGCCTTGATACAACGCCTGGAAAATGTCTGGAAGGTGCTGTGGTCCAAGGGAATCGACCGGCAACGAATGATCGCCCAGAGCATGCTCTCGCCGGCCACGTGCTGCCTGGTCAACCCGGACAGGGAGCGCACCGTGGAGCGCGCTTTTGGCGCAGTCAACCGGATGGCCGACCTGCTGAAGAACAATTACCTGTCATGATCAAATTGTGCATCGGCATCGAAGCCGAAGCAATGCACCCAATGACAGCTAAAAAATAGCGACATATTAGCTAAACCGGCTTGACCCGGCCCGATGCTGATGTTAAGAGGAATGATCCGGACACCTTCGAAACAACCCCAATCCAGTCATTCGAAAAGGGTGGGCATTCATCGTGGCAGACGACAAAAAAAACCAGACCGCTGAAGCGCCGCCGAGTTTAGCTCCCACAAAGGTAAAGTTCGAAATATACGGGGAGGAGATGATCGAGAAGCTGGTCAAATCCAGTGGCAACAGTGGCCGCGTCTATCTGCCCCCGGACTGGGTGGGGCGTCATGTGAAGATCATCCGGGTCGATTAACCCCAATTACGCAGAAAAAAAGGACCATTGACGTGGAAAATATCCGGATCAGAGAACTTGCGGCAGCGGATGCGGACGACATCGCCGACATCTACGCATCCATTGTCCGAAAATCCGTAGATATGGACTTCAAAGACCTGATCGAAAAACATGCCCGAAGCGAAAATGACATCTGCTTCGTGGCCGAGCTGGACGGCCGGGTCATCGGTTTTATGATCAGCTACATCCTCACCTTCGGCTTCGGCATTGAAAAAAGCGCCTGGATCGCCACCCTTGGCGTGGATCCGGAATACATGGGCCAGGGCCTGGGCGACCGCCTGGCCCGTGAGATCTTCAAGCTGTACAAGCGCATGGGCATCAGCCGCGTATACACCTCGGTGCCCTGGGACTCTTCCGATCTGCTCTCTTTTTTTAAAACCCTGGGGTTCGACCGCAGCAAGTTTATCAACTTGAAAAAAGATCTTTAGAACCCATCGGCAAGACGGATCGTTTCGCTCAACTGCATGAAGCGCATCATGTCCGCATCTTTGCCTGATTCGCTGGCACGGGGTCGGATGACGCCGACGGAAACGCCAGGGCTTCGGTCAAAACGAAGACTGCCTGGAGATAGGATGTCGGGCAGAGCGGGAAACACGCCTTACAGTCATTGCAGGCCCTGGCGGCGATTTCCGGAATGAAGCTGATCTCTTTCCTGATTCCTCTGTCCACAAATCCAATCGCGTTGGCCTTCTTGACCTCGGCACAATATCTGACGCACAGGCCGCAATGGATGCAAAATGAAGCATCTTTTTCAAAACGGTCTTTGTCTGCATGATAGTCTTTGGCAAATTTCTTTAATTCCGGGGAGTCCGGCGCATGGGCCAGCAACAGCTCAAGGATGGTCTTGCGAATCCGATCGACCTTCTCCGACCGGGTTCTTACGACCAGCTTTTCTTCTACCGGATAAACGCAGGAGACAACCAGTTTGGTCCATCCGCGTGATTCTACTTCTACGATGCAAAGCCGGCAGCCTCCAAAAGGCTCCAGTTTTTCGTGGTGGCAGAGCGTGGGGATCGATATCCCGGCGCTTTGGGCTGCTTCCAATACCGTCATCCCTTCACTGGCCTCTACTTTTTTTCCATCGATCTGCAAAAGGATTTTACTCATTATTTTTACTCTTTCTGATGATGTTTCTTTCCTCTTCCGGGACAGCGGGCGGGACCGGTTCGCCGGAAATCTTTGTCACCGCGCCAAACCGAGAGGGGCATACTTCGAAGCAAGTTCCGCAATTGGTGCATTTTTCCTGATCGATGACATGGATCTTCTTCTTGCCGCCATTGATCGCTTCCGCAGGGCACTTGCGCAGACAAATCATGCAGGCCTGGCACTTGTTTGGATCGATGTAGTAAGCGATCAGCTCCTTGCAGGATAGCGCCGGGCATCGCTTCTCTTTGATGTGTGCCTCATATTCGTCCCTGAAGTAGCGCAGCGTGCTGAGAAACGGATTCGGGGCACTCTTGCCCAGGGCGCAAAGAGAGGCTTCGATGGCGGTCTCGGACAGTTCCTCCAGGGTCTCGATGTCACCCTCTTTTCCCTTTCCCTTGGTGATGTTGGTCAGGATCCTGTTCATCTGCCGCAGGCCTTCACGGCACGGGACACATTTGCCGCACGATTCATCGGTGAGGAATTCAATGAAGTACCTGGCGACATCGACCATACAGGTATCCTCATCCAGTACGATCATCCCCCCCGACCCCATCATCGAGCCGGCCTTGGTTAATTCGTCGAACCCGACTTTCAGGTCCAATTGCGCTTCAGGGATGCATCCACCGGACGGTCCGCCGGTCTGCACGGCTTTGAACTGCTTGCCGTTTGGGATACCGCCCCCGATATTGTAAATGATATCTCTCAGGGTAATGCCCATGGGGACTTCCACAAGCCCGGTATTGGTAATCTTGCCGACCAATGAGAAAATCTTTGTCCCCTTGCTGCCATCGGTTCCGATTTGGGTAAACCAGTCGGCGCCGTTATTGACGATCAGCGGCACATTGGCCCATGTTTCAACGTTATTCAACACCGACGGTCTTTCCCAGAGGCCTTTGATATTCGAGCGGGTATACTTGGGTCTGGGCTCACCGACACGGCCCTCCAGGGCTGTCATCAATGCCGTTGATTCACCACAGACAAAGGCACCCGCCCCCTGGTGGACAATGACCTGGAAAGTAAAACATGAACCCAGAATATTTTCCCCGAGAAAACCATATGCTTGGGCCTGCTCGATCGCCAGATGAATATTTTTTACTGCCAGGGGGTATTCCTGCCTCACATAAATATAGCCCTCTTTGGCACCGATGGCATAGCCGCCCAAAATCAGTCCTTCGAGGATGGAGTGCGGATTGCCTTCAAGCAGGGCCCTGTCCATAAATGCACCGGGGTCACCCTCATCGGCATTGACGATCACATATTTGATGGGTTCCGGGGCATTTCGGGAACCTTCCCATTTTCGGCCGGCCGGAAAACCGGCACCGCCACGTCCCTTGAGGTTGGATTTTTTGACTTCCTCCAGAACCGCCACATCCGTCATCTGAAAAAGCGCTTTGCTGAGTGCTGAATAACCGCCAATGGACAGGTAGTCATCGATGCTCTTGGAATTGATTTTGATATTACTGCAAAGCAGCGTGCGTTTTTGGTTTCTGTAAAAGGGGATATCGGATTCCCGGACGGCGCGTTCACCGGTAACGGGATCCTGGTAGAGCAGGCGCTCGACGATTTTATTCGCCTTGATCGTCGAAGAGACAATCTCGGGAACGTCTTTTTCCGTTACCTGAAGATAGCATATCTCTTCAGGATAGATCACGACCACCGGACCCCGCTCACAGAATCCAGGGCACCCGGTTCCCTTGGTATCCACTTTCGCGGCAAGGCCCTCTTTTTCAATTTCCGCTTTAAAGGCGGCGATGACGGCATCTGCACCAGAGGCCACGCAACCGGCACCGGCACAGACCGAGATGCAAGGGGCACTGGGGTCTCTCTTGGACAATAGTTCCTGCCTGAATTGCTCTAATTCTTCAGGCGAATTTAACCGCGCCATAATTCTCCCCTACTCGTAAGTTTTTAGCACGTCAGCTGTTTGCCCCGGAGTCATCTTTCCATGGACCTTTCCATTAACTTCCAATACCGGTCCCAAGGCACAGCAACCCAGGCAGTTAACCGTTTCCAGGCTGAACTTGAAATCAAGGTCCGTTTCACCCGCTTTTATTCCGGTCACATCCTGCACGGTGTCAAGCACTCGGGTGGCACCGCGGACATGACAGGCCGTGCCCAAACAGATGTGGACCTTGTGGCGCCCCTTGGGAACGACACTGAAGGCCTTGTAGAAGGTCGCGATGTGCTGTACCCGGGTTGAGGGGACATTTAATCGTTCGCCGACCCGTGTTAAGGCTTCCTTGGGAAGCCAGCTGTTTTCACTCTGGATATCAAGCAATATTTGAATGAGTGAACTGGCCTGGCCGTGATGGCTGTCAATGATCCGATCGATTTGTTCAATGTCCATTAACCGTTTCCCCAATTTATTCCTGCCCGTTGATTATCCATACGCGTTTCTTTCACGCCAGCGCGTAGCACCTGCTGGTTGTATCGTATCTGACCAACCCGTGCCGAGAAGAACGATTCATGTGTTTCGATACATCTGAAGGGTTCAAACCCAGCCGCTCGGAGATGTCAATCGTTGAAAGGGGTTTTTTCTTCAGGAGCAGCATGATCTGGCTTATGGCCAGTTTTTCGGTAAATATCTCATCGAACAGCCGATTGACCTCGTTGCTTTCGAAAAATTCGGGATACGCTTTTTTTGATTTTTCCGGCGCTCTCAGCCGCTCCCGTTCAACCAGTCGAAGGTAGGGGACCAATGTCCTGGCTGCTTCGAGCTTAAACTTCAGCGTATTCACGTCTATGCCTTCACCCTGGCCAATCGGCCCCAACGCCTTGATCTGTTTTGTAAAATCATCAGTCGCATCAGCCAGCAGGTTCCCATCCGCACCGGACATAAACGCAATCCTCAGCCGCTCCGGATTGATGCCGATGTGACCCATTATTTTTTTGCACAGGTAGACGTTGGCCCATGCATCGTAATTGCCGTGGGTAATGTAGTTGCACTCATCTAACTTACAACCACCGATAAACACCCCGTCTTGCCCATTCCAGAATGCTCTGAGTATGAATTCCAGGTCCACCCTTCCGGAACACATGACGCGGATCAGCCTGAGGTCACTTGTATATTGCAGTCTGGAAACTCCAGCCAGGTCAGCAGCGCCGTATGCTCACCAGTGGCAGACGAAGCCCAGCAGTTTTGGTTTGAATTCAGGATTTGTACTCATTCGTGCGCTCCCTTTTTTTAGTCATCCCGATCGGCCACCATGGCAGACCGTTAGCGGTCTTCAGCCGCTGCATCCATTTGCCGCAGGATCTCTTGCTGTGTAACCGCCGCATCGATCTGGCTGCAAAGCGCCGCATTGGTGAAGTGCTTCAGCACGATCGCATCGGTCGGACACTTGGTGGTACAGACACCGTCCCCCTTGCAGAGAATGGGATTCACCCAGGCTTTCCTGCCTTTTGGCGTATCAATCAAATCTATCGCATCATACGTACACGCGGTAATGCATGCACCGCACGTCACGCAATCGTAGGCGTTTACCTCGGCAACGGAACCCGAGGCCACGACGGTATCTTTTGAGAGAAGCGTCATCACCCGGCCGGCTGCGCCATAGGCCTGGTTGATCGTTTCCTGTATGTGCTTGGGATAGTGCGCCGTCCCGCAAAGATAGACACCATCGGCGGCAAACTCGACCGGTTTCAACTTGACGTGGGCTTCTTTGAAAAAGTCGTCCGGACTCAGGGTCACCTTGAACAATCCAGCCACTTCACGGGTTGAGGCGGAGGGAATGACCGCGGCCGCCAAAGAGAGGATATCGGCGTCCAATTCAAGCCGTTGGCCCAGTATGGCATCGGCGACGGTCACCCGGACAACTTCCTTGCCCCCCTCCTTGGCCGCTTCGACCCGGGGCTTGTCATCCGGCTCATAGCGGATGAACCTTACCCCTTTGTCCGATGCGTCGCGGTAATAATCCTCTCTGAGCCCATAGGTTCTCATATCCCGAAAGAGGATGTAAATGTCCATTTCCGGGTTGGTCGCCTTGAGTTTCAGGGCATTTTTCACGGCGTGGCTGCAACACACCCGGCTGCAGTAATTACGCTCTTCATTTCTGCAGCCCACGCATTGGATCATCACCAGCGTCTCGGCATTCATCACCCTATCTTCCTTTTGGGCGATCAGCTCTCCCAATTCAAGATGGGTGAAGACCTTGTCGTTTTCCCCGTACATGTATTCGGTGGGTTGATACACATCTGCGCCGATGGCAAGGACGGAGGCACCATGTTTGATCTCTTTGACGCGGCCTTCCGTTTCCAGCGTGGTTATAAAATTTCCCAGATAGCCGGAAACGGTGGTGATGGTGGCCTCATGGGATACGTGAATCAAGGGGTTATGATACACCGCGCGGATCAGGTCATCCAGGTAGGCTTGAACATCCATGCCTTCGATGGTGGTGTGAATTCTGCGCGCCATTCCGCCCAGCTCTTTTTTCTTTTCCACCAGGTGGACCTCATGCCCCTGACTGGCGATGGAAAGCGCACAGGTCATGCCGGCGATACCGCCCCCAACCACCAAGGTCGCCTTGTTTACCGGCAGATCGAACTCCTGCAACGGTTCCAGACGGCTGGCACGCGCCACGGACATCCGGACGATGTCCTGCGCTTTTTTAGTGGCCTCGTCCTTTTGTTTGGAGTGGACCCAGGAGCAATGTTCTCTGATGTTGGCCATATCCAGGTAGTATTGATTCAGCCCCGCCTCTCGGAGGGTGTCCCGGAATAACGGTTCAAGCGTCCGAGGGGAACAGGCGGCGATCACCACGCGATTCAACCCTTTTTCCTTGGCCAGATCGGTTATTTCCCTGGCGGAGTTGGTGGCACATGAAAACAGCTGCTCCTGGGCGTAGACCACATGGGGCAGGGTCATGGCATAGTCGACGGTGGAGGGGACATTGACGACACTGGAGATATTCGCCCCGCAATGACACACGAAAACACCTATCTTGGGCGCCTCCGCGGAGACATCCCGTTCCTGCGGATAGGTTCTCTCTCTGGCCAGTTTTCCTCGTCTGTAGTCAAGCAATGCACCGCACTGGGCGCTGGCGGCGCTGGCGGTAAAAACCGATTCCGGAATATCCGTCGGCCCCTGGAAGGCCCCACTGACGAAGATCCCGGGCTGGTTGGTCTTCATGGGGTTTTCATGGGTGGTTTGGTTGAATCCGTGGGAATTGAGCGCGATGCCGAATTTTTGCGCAAGCCCTTTATATTCCGCCGGAGGGTTCAATCCGACGGACAGGACGACCATGTCGAATTCTTCCTCTTTGACGCCGTCATCGTTCGTCGCATAACGGACAATGACATTCTTGTTTTGCGGGTTTTCTCCGGCGATGGACACATAGCTTCTGATGAATTCAACGCCCGGAAGCTGCTCCGCCCTTTGGAAAAAGCGTTCGAAATCCTTGCCAAAGGAGCGGATGTCGTTGTGAAATATGGTGCACTGGGCCTCGGTGTCATGATCTTTTGTCAAAATCACCTGTTTCTGGGTATAGGTGCAGCACACGCCTGAACAATAGCTGTTCTCGCCCTCGGTGACCCGTCTGGAACCCACGCATTGAATCCAGGCTAATTTTTTGGGATGCCGCTTGTCTGAGGCACGCAGCACCACCCCCCCGTAAGGCCCGGTGGATGACAACAGCCGTTCATAATCCATGCTGGTGACCACGTTCTGCAACCGTCCGTAGCCATATTCATCCTTGACCGAAGGATCAAATGGCACGATGCCGGAAGCCAGAATGATCGCGCCTACATTTACCTCCTCTTTTTGCGTCGTCTGCTTGAAATCGATGGCCCCGGTCTGACACACGCCTCTGCAGATGTCGCACTTGCCTTCTTTCAGGTAAAGACAGCTTTCATCGATATAAGCGACCAGCGGAATGGCCTGGGAAAAGTACACATGTACGGCCTTGTTGTCCGATATTTCCTGGTTGAAGGGGTCAGGATACTGAACCGGGCAATATTTTACACATGTTGTACAGCCGGTGCACTTTTCCTCGATGATGTATCGGGGTTTCTTGGTCAGGGTGACGGTGAAATCTCCAGCCTGCCCCTCTACCCTGTCAACTTCGGTAAATGTCAGAATCTCTATATTCGGATGCCGGCCGACCTCGACCAGTTTCGGTGAGAGAATTCACATGGAGCAGTCATTGGTCGGAAAGGTTTTGTCAAGCTGGGCCATATGGCCGCCGATACTCGGGCCTTTCTCAACCAGGTAGACTTTAAACCCGGCAGTGGCGAGATCAAGAGAGGCCTGGATGCCGCTGACCCCCCCACCGACAACCATTACGTCTCCAAAATTGATGTCTCCAAGGCTTCCGGAAAATTGTTGTAGGATCTCTTTTGGCAATACTTCGTTTTCCACTTTCTCTCACCTCATCATCATTTTTAAGTTCATGGGGTCCGGGTTGGCCGGGCCGGATGAAATCGAATTACATCACGTCCTGGATAATCTCCGTGATATCTTTGATCGCTATGACGTCATCATACTCAAGGTTCAACCGGCTTTCCTCAAAATTGGTGATGCAGTATGGGCAGGCGGTCACCAGTTCAACGGCACCGACCGCAACAGCCTGTTTTAACCGGATGTCGGAAAACCGTTCTTCCATGGGTGTATCCATCCAGATCCTGCCGCCGCCGCCGCCGCAACAGAGGCTGTCCCTGCGCGAATCAGGCATCTCGATCATTTCCAAACCAGGTATTTGCTTTAAAATGTCCCTGGGTTGATCATAGATGTCATTGTGTCGACCCAGGTAACAGGGGTCGTGATAAGTCACTTTCTTTTCATACGCCTGGGTCAGTTCGAGCCTTCCCTCGTTGATCAACGCGTATAGATATTGGGAGATATGGACCACCTCGAAGTTGACCATGAATTCGGGGTACTCGTTTTTGAACGTGTGGTAGCAGTGAGGAGAAGAGACAATTATCTTTTTAACCCCGTTGTCGATAAAGGTCTTGATATTTTCCCGGGCCAGGCTCTTGAACACCTTCTCACTGCCCGTCTTGCGGATGCTTTCTCCACAGCAGCTTTCCTTTGCACCGAGTATACCGAATTCTATCCCGGCCCGTTTCAGGATGTTGGCTGTGGCGGTAGCCACCTTTTTCATTCTCGGGTCATAGCTGAGATAGCAACCGACAAAATAGAGCGCCTCCATCCCCTCGGTAAAGGTTTTCACGCCCACGCCCGTGGCCCAATCCGCCCGTTTGCTTCGTTCTCCCTGCAGGGGATTGCCTTCAGAAATCAGGCTCGCTCTCGCGGTGCGGGCAGAACGGACGGAAGCCGGAAAGACCTCATATTCCGCGGCCACTCTGCGCAAGGAGACCCCGACCTCTATCTGTTTTACGCCCCGGGGACACTGCTGCGGGCATCTCCCGCAGGTCGTGCATCGCCATATATCTTCGCCGTCGATCTCGGTCAAACCGAACGTGGCTTCCCGAATGATCTTGCGAATGCTGAATTGTCGGACCCGGTTCCATGGGCAGACCGTATCGCACAATCCGCATTGAAAGCAGAATCTGAGTGCGTCTCCACCGGCATCTTTTATCTCGTTGATGACTTCTTTGAAGGGAGCGACTGTTTCCACTGTCTGTATCAATCCTCTTTTTTCGGCTTGTTGATTTAGTCCTTCTTGGATATCCGCGCAACCGCGTCTTTTATCTTTTCCAGTCCGTATCTGTCTGCCAGCGCTTCCAATCCGATTTCGAGATCTTCCCGCTCATCCTGTGGATCCTGCTCGTCGCTTTCCTCTTCCCTTTGCTCCAGAACCAGGGCATCATGCGGGCACCACTTCACGCACAAGGGTTCTTCTTCTCCCTCACACATATCGCATTTCAGCGGAAGGCCGGAATCGGGTTCTTTGAACTCGTCCCTGGATGGACAAGAGGCCCGGCAGAAGGCACACTCGTCATATTCCTTGCCGTCAATGGTATATTTGTCCCTGCCGGCACACTCGGCAACCGCATATTCACCCGCATAGACCGGGACGTACAAGTCCCTTAAGGGTTCCCGGATGATTCGAATGCGAGACCTGGCTGGATTGTTGCTGCTGTATTTCGGTTCCGCGTGAAAGGCGGAACAGATCATCTCACAAGCCCGGCAGCCGTTGCATTTATCGACATTGATCTTTATCGTTTTAATGTTTTTTTTCTCTTTTTTACCTTTCAAGGCACACGTCCTCCACGCTAATCTGTCTCTTGTTGAGCGGCAGCCGCTTCGGCAGGGGCCTCCTCACCATCCGTCAAGATCCCCCTTTTGACAAAGTCTTCGCTTACGTAATCCAAACCCAGTTCATGCAGCGATTCTTGGGTGGGAATACCGTCATTGTTCCACCCCTTGAATCGGTAATAGGTATCCAAAAGCTCCTTTTCGAGTTCGGGGAACCGTTTCTTCCAATGGTTCTTTGGCGGTTGGTCATCTTTTCTGCGCATACCCCTTCTTATATTGATGGCCCTGACCAACGTCCGGTATCGCTTGGCCGCCTGGCTGAGTGAAGCTTCATCCATTTCAAAGCCGGTCCCTGCCGATATAAATTTCGGGTAATTGTGTATATGATAGGGCGGTTTCAGGGGGAAGGAGGACAAACCGGCACACATGCCGAGGGCGTCATCGATGTAGTGCATCTTCTCCTGCCAGTCGACAATGTCACAACACATGTCCACCGTCGGGTAATAGGGCATCGAATTTTCTCCACGCGGCTCCCAGTCCAGAAAGTACTGTTTAAATTTTTCATCGGGCACATGGTGCCAGTCCTTTACAAACGCCTCCCTGTGCTCTCTCTTGGGATAAGGGGCCTGGGGGAACTGGCCTTCTATCTGGGTGATATTCATCTTCTCGCCAGTACTGTACATTAAAAAATAGATCGGATTGAGCATGGACAGCTTGAGCGGCAGCTGTTCATGCTTCTTGATGTTGTTGTGTGCATATTCTTCCGCGCCGTTGCCGATCGCTTTGGCCGCCCAATACGTACCATTGGCCAACACGTCGCCGATCCCTTCACGCCGGACAATTTTATCCAGCAGATAGTAGAATCTGCCATCGTTGTCTTCCGGCATGTCCGGAAAGTCCGCCTTGTCCAATATGCCGTTTTCGAGAAGCTCAAGGCCGAAGGCCATCACCTGCGGGGCTGAGAATCCGTCTACGCCGTACTCAGTGGCACGCTGAGCGATTTTTAAACCAAAATCCAGGTCTGAGAAGGCGCCCATGGTATAGGTCAGCTTCGTGAAGCATTTCATCATGTAGGTTGGCAGACCCGGCATGGAAATGGTCGCCCCGCAGGTCATCTGACAGTTGTAGCAACTGATCAGTCTCGTGCGGGATTTGTCCAGGGTCTCCATCCACTCCCGCGCGATCTCATCGGTCCAGAAATCTTTTCGCCGGACGCGTGAATTTCCCCACATGAAATTTTCGGTATGCCATTTCTCGTCATGGACCTTCATCTCCTGGGGGGATCCCAACCCGGCCAGAATCGGCATAACCCCCGGAATCGGGTTGTCATTGCGAAATTTGATATATTCCATGACTTCGTTGCAAAGGTCCATGTATTCGGCCGGCTTGGCCACATGAACGTCCTGCGTGCCGCGAACGACGATCGCCTTTACCCCCTTGTCTCCCATGACCGCCCCAATGCCGCCGCGACTGGCGCTGGACCGGCCCTGCTCGATGGAGGCAAAGAAAACCCTGTTTTCACCGGCCATTCCGATGGCGGCGACCTGGGCTTTGGGCTGCTTGAGCTCCTTGCGTATGATTTCCGCCGTCTCGATAGCGCCTTTTCCCTTTAGATGAGAGGCCTCGCGAAGTTCCACCGTGCCGTTGTTGATCCACAAATAAACCAGGTCCGGTGACTTGCCGCGAAGGATCACTTTGTCATAACCGGCATACTTCAATTCAGGGGCAAAGAACCCCCCCATCATTGAAAAGGCCATCAACTTGGTTTGAGGCGAAATGGTGGTCACAATGGTGCGATTACAACCGGTTGCGGGTGTTCCGCACAAAAGCCCGGCGCTGAAGATCAATAGGTTTTCAGGAGAAAACGGTTCAACTTCAGGGGGAACGCGATCCCACAAAATCTTGGCATTCGTGCCCAGACCACCCAGGTAAAGCTCGGTCTCCTTTGGGTTTGTGGCCACTTTTTCGATGTTTCCCCGGGTTAGATCAACCTCTAAATTAAACCCTGTTTCTGCGTACCTCATTTTTTGACCCCTTTAAAATAATGCTTTATGACACCATATTTTTTTCAACGAGTTCGGCGATATCCATCGTTTTGATCTCCTCTTCCCTGCCCAGCTCCTTCATCCCGTCTTCGATCATGGTCAGGCAGAAGGGGCAACCCACCGCTACGTTGGACACCCCGCAATCGACGATTTCTTCCGACCGCGCCAGATTGATTCGTTTACCGATCGTCTCCTCCATCCACATTCTTCCGCCACCGGCACCGCAACAAAAGCTTTCCCGTCCGTGGCGGTCGAGCTCTTTGAGACCACCACTGGAGACAGATCGCAGGATCGATCGGGGTTGATCGTAAATGTTATTGTAGCGCCCGAGATAACAAGGGTCATGATAGGTCAGCGCGCCGTCGAGCGACGGGTTCAGTTTGATTTTTCCGGCCTGGACGAGACCATCGATGATCTCGGCATGATGGATCACCTCGTAATTTCCCCCCATTTGAGGATAATCCTGTTTCAGCGAATTGAGGCAATGCGGACAGGCCGTGATTATTTTTTTAACGTTGTAGGCGTTCAGTGTGGCAATGTTTTCCTCGGCCATCATCTGGAACAGCATTTCATTGCCGACACGCCGGGCAAAATCCCCGGTACATTTTTCTTCCACACCCAGCATGGCGAAGCGGACCCCCGCTTTTTTCAGGATGTTGACCAGGCTGATGGACACCTTTTTGGACCGATCATCGAAGGAACCGGCACACCCGACCCACAGCAGATAGTCGACGTCCGGGTCGTCAGCCATTATTTTAACGTCCAGCCCGTCGGCCCAATCGGCGCGTTTGTCATAACCGATTCCCCACGGATTGCCGTTTCGTTCAAGCCCTTTCAGGGCCGGGTTCAGCTCTTTGGGATAGGCTTCAGCGATCAAAGTTTGCCCCTGCCGCATGGCGATGATTCTGGGCACATGTTCAATAGTTACCGGGCAAACTTCTTCGCAGGCACGACACGTCGTACATGCCCAGAGTGTCTCTGGCGCAATGACCTCGCCGATTAACTGTTTATCGCTGTTAAGCGCGGTGATCGCCTGCTTGGTTTTTTCAATTTGCTCGGCATCCTGGCTCTGCCGGATGGTGGCGGACAACTTGGCCCGTTTGATGATGTGGTCTGCATTTTCATATAGTTCGCGCTTCAATGAATCATTGAATTCATGCAGGTTTAAGGGTTTGTCCGTGGTATAGGTCGGGCAGACGTCTTTGCAGCGTCCGCATTCAGTGCAGGTGTATAGGTCCAGCCCCTGTTTCCAGTTGAGCTGATGGATATGGTTGGTCCCCAGGGATTCTTCCTCCCAGGCGGTTTCGTCTTCCAAATCCAACTGCTTTGTCTTTTCATGGGGATAGCCCAGGCTTTTCAAAAAAACGTTGGGCAGCGCGGTGATCACGTGAAAATGCTTGCCGGTAGGAAGAATATTCAAGAATATCAGCTGGGTACAGATGTGCACCCAAAACATCATCACCAGGATGGCGAAATTGGCATCCGCATTTAATCCCGAAACCAAACTGGCCGCACCCACCGTTATGGGAGTCCAGAGAAATTCGGAACCATACTTCACGTTGTTGAAGAAGTGAATATTTCCAGGGTTGTCATATAGTTGAATCAAATTGTAGCGAGCACCGTCGTACAATAGATCCGACACCATCAGGATCCCGATCATCACGAGGACCAGATAGGCCTCGAACGTGTTGTGCATGCGCTTGGGTTTTAACACGGCGCGTCGATAAATGGCCAAGATCACCATCAATAAAACGATGCCCTCCATGATGTCTTTGACGGCAATATAAAGATATCCGAAGAGATGATCGCCACCTAAAAACGGCAGGTGATAGCCTTCCTGGAATCCTTCTCCATACAGGGTCAGGCTGCGAATCAACAGGACACAGAAACCCCAGAAGATGAACGCATGAATCAAACCCGAACTTCTCTCTTTTGCTCTTCCGACCAGGCGTTTCTGCCCGATGGCCAGTGTGGCCATGTTGATCAGTCGTTCCTTCAGATGATTGGCTCTATCGGTCGGTTCGAGTGCCTTCAGCAATTGAATCCTGCGAAACATCGTACGGCTGAAAATGGTCAATCCGGCAATCAGTAAAAGGGCCATCAATAGGGGATTCACAGTTGCCTCATCGACTCATGGTTAGCTGTTTTAAAGCCAAAGCGTGGCACATAATGCGGCGACCGAAATTCTATGCTGCGGTCTAAGCTCTTAATTTTTTTATCTCTTCGCGCAAAATCGGAACCACCTCGAAGAGGTCTCCGACGATGCCATAGTCAGCCACGTTGAAGATGGGTGCTTCGGGGTCTTTGTTAACCGCCAGGATCACTTGTGAGCCGCTCATTCCCGCAAGATGCTGAATGGCACCGGAGATGCCGATGGCCATATAAAGGGTCGGCGCGACAATCTTGCCGGTTTGCCCGACCTGCTTGTTGTGGGCCATGAACCCGCCGTCTACCATGGCGCGGGAAGAACCAAACCCCGCTTTCAGATCGGCGGCCAGTTCTTTTACCAGATCGACACCGGCTTGATCCTTGGCGCCTCGCCCCACGGAAACGACGACGTCGGCATCGGCAAGATCGATTTCACCGCTCGCATCCGACAGGAGTTCCTTGATCACGGCCTTCAGGTCGGGTGCCGGAGCGGTAAGCCGGACGACGTTTTCGGTTCCTGTGATCGCTTCCGCTGCCTCGAAGGCGCCGGCTCTGACCACCGCCACCAGCTTTTTCGTATTGATTTTCACCCGCTGCATGACTTTATTGGCAATGGCGGGCCTGACGATTTCGATGTGATCGCCGTCAAGCATCACGTCGGTAATTTCCGTCGCACAGGCGGCATCCAGTTGCGCGGCAACTCTTGGGGCGGCGGCTTTGCCGCTTTCGGAAAATCCGAACCAGATCAGATCGGCACCAAATTGTTTGGCGGCGTCGACGACACAGGACGCGCACGGACCGGCTGAAAACAGTTCCAGCATCGGATCATCGGCGATATATTGGGTATCGGAGCCGGCACTGACCAGGTCGGGGATCAACGATTCCAGACCGCTGCCAATCGCCACCACGGCGGTTTCAGCGCCGATGGCTTTGGCTTTTGACAACAGTTCGGCGGTGCTGCCTTTTAGTACACCTTGTTTGATGTCTGCAATCACGAGTACGTTAGCCATGATGATGTCTTCCTTGGTTGAATTTTTTCTATAACACCTTAGCCTCATTGGCCAAAAGAGCGACGACCCGGGCAGTGATGTCGGCAGCGTCGCCTTCAAATTTTTGCCCGGCCGTGCGCGTTTTCGATTTCATGAACTCGGCGATTTCAGACTTAGGCGTGGCGCCGCCGACTTCATCAACCGATGTACCCAGGGCCGCCAGGTCCATTACTTCGATTTTCTTTTTCTTGGCCATCATGAGCCCGCGCATCTGGGGCAGTCGCGGTTCATTAATACTATCGGTAACCGTAATCACGGCGGGCAACGTCAATTCAACGATTTCGGTTCCGGCGTCACCCAAACGGGAGACCTTCAAGTGCTGATCGTCGATGACATCGATGGCGATCACATTGCTGACGCAAGGCAATCCAAGCTGCTCCGCCAAGATGATTCCGGTTTGACCATTATCCGTGTCCTGGGCCTGTTTCCCGGTGATAACCAGATCGTAGCTTCCCTTTTCGTAAACCTTTTGCAACACGTTGGCATAGACAAACGAATCCGCTGCGACCAGCGCCGGATCATCGATTTGAATCCCGTTCTCAATCCCCATGGCGAAGCCTCGGCGGATGATCTTGGTATTGTCTTCACTACCGCCGATGTTGACCAGGGTTGTTTCCGCCTGGTTATTTTCCTTAAGTTGGACAGCGGCTTCCACCGCATTTTCATCCCAGGCATTCATGACGTATTGCAGTCCCTCTTCAACAATCGCCCCGTTCTCCACCCTGATGGTCAATTCCACATCAACGACCTTTTTAATGGTTGTGAGAATTTTCACCGTACCCTCCTGATATTTTATGTTTCCCTGGTTCGGATTATTGATCTGGTGTCGGTTAAAAATGGTAATGATTCTGGTTCAACGGACCCGGGTTTTTCAGGAATCATCGATCAGAAATCATCCTGGGTCGGACCGGCTGCGATCGAAAAACCACAATGTAACTATATTGTAGCTACTTTGTGAGTATATGAAGATTTCTCAATGGGATGTCAAGTGTTTTTTAAGCTGAAACAGTTGAACCGGTCCGTCATGCAACGGGTTTCCGTATCGCGTGGTGGGCCAGGGGCGTTAGGTGTGAAAAAAAACTCACATTTTGATGTATTTGATGTTTATTTCTTAGATAATGAGAATAATATTTCACAATTTAGCTTTTTGTCGATATCTCCTCAAGTCACAGATCTATCCATCATTCTGTAATAACAACTAAAATAAACTTTACATAAAAATAACGTGGTTGGTCCGTTTCTTGAATTTATGCATGGGTAGATTGCCCGATCCGCGGGTCAAAGATGCTGCCAAAGACCCTAACAGACGCACCGCAATGGTTCGACTCTGCGTTGGCGGGTTTGCCTTGCAGCCAACCGTGCCGGAGCACCGCCGGCACACCGACGACAAGCGCTAAAACAACCCATGAAAATCGAAGCTGGCGTAATACTTATATTGATGATGGTCGCCCTCTGTCAAGCGCCGGGCATGGCAGCGGCAGAGGCGACCCATGCGACCGTTGAGGATGAGCTGCTGGCATGCCTGACACCGATTGCGCACCGTGATGATGAAACCTTGGACGCGGCGGGCGGCAGGCCGCTGACTCCCGTGGCGCGGTTCTACCGCATGGTCGACTACCGACCCGTATGGGTGGATGCAAACGGACTGCGATCGCAGGGGCACATCCTATGGCGGGCCATTATGGCATCCACCGGTGACGGCCTCCGGCCGGACGACTACCTTTTCCCTTCGCTGGCGCAGCCGTGGACCGACTCGGTTTCGTTCTCCGATGCGATCCGTCTTTCCCAACTTAAACGGTATGTCCAGATGGATGTGGCCCTGACCGGCGTGATGCTCACCTATGCAACCCATTTGTGGCAGGGCCGAATTGAATCGGAAACACTCGCCCACATGGGGTTTACCACTCAACGAACGCGGGGCAGAGACCTGCCTGCCGAGCTGGCCGCTGCCGTGAAAGAAGATCGATTGCCTGTATTTATTGAATCATTGCGGCCCAAGCAAAAAGCCTATCGACGCCTGAGCGCCACATTGAAGCAATATGAGCAAATCCGGAAAAGCGGGGGCTGGCCGGCAATCGCGCCGGGCCCCTCGCTGCAGTTGGGAGACCAGGGCCCCCGTGTGTCGGCACTGCGCCGCCGACTGGCCATTCCTAACAACCTGACCGCCGACCTGCCGGTTGACGATGACAGATATGACCACGGGCTGGAAACGGCGGTCATGCGGTTTCAGCGTCGTCATGGACTCTTTCCAGACGGCGTTGTCGGCTGGAAGACGCTGGCCGCCCTGTCCGTTCCCGTTGAAGAACGCATCCTTCAGCTGCAACTCAACATGGAGCGATGGCGATGGTATCCGGACAGTTTCGGTGAGCGGTACCTGCTGGTCAATATCCCCGATTACACGTTGAACGTCATGGAGGGGGACTGGACGGTCAGGCGCATGCGCGCCATCGTCGGCAAGTCACGCCGCCAGACCCCTGCCCTGTCCGGCCGGATGACTTACCTCGAGTTCAATCCCTATTGGAATATCCCTCAAAAAATTGCCCGCAAAGACATCCTGCCCAAGGTCGTCAGCGATCCGGATTACCTGACCCGGCAGGGCATCCGGGTATTTGACAGCTGGGACCGTCAGGCCCGTGAACTGGATCCGACAGGCATCATGTGGGAAAACCTGTCGGCGCACCATTTTCCTTACCGTCTCAGGCAGGATCCCTCGGATGTGAACGCACTGGGGCGCATCAAATTCATGTTTCCCAACCCCCAGAGCGTCTACATCCACGACACCCCGGGCAAAAGCCTCTTTAACCGTCAGGAACGGCATTTTTCCTCCGGATGCGTACGGGTGGAAACGCCCCTGGACCTGGCCCAATACCTGTTAGCTGGCCAGGGTTGGGACCGCGCCCGGTTGGAAGCCACCATGATGGATGGACGGCGGCAAACCGTGGTGCTTGACGACCCCATCCCGGTGTACCTGGTTTATTTTACCGCCTGGGTGGATGCGGATGGGGCGGTGAATTTCAGGGAGGATATCTACGGGCGAGATCGAGAACTGCTGGGGGCCCTTAACAATCGTGACACCGACCTGATCGTCCGCAACACCGATGCCACGAGAAATCATCTGATGTCGGTTTGTCCGCCATTGCCTACCGACCCTGACGCCACGGCAGATGCGTCGAGACGCATCGCCTCCACCACGCAGCCGCCCGGCGAAGTGGCAGGCAACCCGACGACCGGGCTCTAAAGACGCCAATTTTCTCTATCAATTCTTCGTAGGATAGTGGCAGAACAATGGCGTCAAGCCGCATTCCAGCAGCGCACATAATGATGCTCGCCCACCTTGACCATGGCGGGCGGTTCATGCTTGCAATCGTCATCGTCGTCAGGGCATTGGTTGCCAAAGGCACACCCATCGGGCAGCGGCACTCGCTCCCATTCAACCCCCACCTGGGGTGACCACCCGACCTCCGTGGTTTCGGGAACCGCGGCCAACAGGTTGAGGGTATAGGGGTGGCAGGGGTGATCGAAAAGCGCAATTGCCGGTGCCGATTCCACTATACGGCCTCGATACATCACGCAGACGTGATCACAAATGTAACTGACCACGTTGAGGTCATGGGAGATGAAGAGGTAGCTTAACCCCAGCTCTTCCTGAAGGTCTTTGAGCAGGTTGATGATCTGCGCCTGGATGGAGACATCCAGCGCCGAGATGGGTTCGTCGCAAAGGATCAGCTGGGGAGAGACGCTCAGTGCGCGGGCAATGCCAACCCGTTGGCGCTGGCCGCCGCTGAATTCATGGGGATAGCGACCGGCGCTGGCCGCCGGCATGCCCACCATATCCAGCAACTGTCGTATCCGTTTTCGCTGGTCGGATTTGTCCCTGATGCCTGCCATGCGAACACCATCGCATATGGATTGGGCCACGGTCATGCGCGGATTGAGAGAACTATACGGGTCCTGGAAGATCATTTGAATCTGTTTGCGCAGCGGTTTGAACGCACGCTCGTTCAGCGCGGTGATCTCCCGGCCGTCGAATTGAACGGTGCCGTCGTCGGGATCCAGCAGCCTGAGAATCAGACGCGCCACTGTGGATTTGCCGCAACCGCTTTCGCCCACCAGGCCCAGCGTCTGGTGAGGTTGAATTTCCAGGTCCACCCCATCCACAGCCCTCACATAGCCGCCCACCCGCTGAAGCAGGCCGCGTCGAACCGGAAAGTATTTTTTCAGCGCGGCTATTCGAAGAATGGGTGCAGCGGGTGCGGTCATACGCGCACCTCCCGGGTCCGGCCGCGGTCGGCAAAAAGGATGGGGCAGCGCGCATTGTGCCCCTCACCGTAGCTGCAAAGGGCGGGAAACGCGTTCTCGCATGGTGGTTCACGGTATTGGCAACGCGGATGGAACGGACATCCCTTGGGCCGGTATGCCGGATGGGGGACATTGCCCGGAATGTTGTAGAGGCGCAGGCCGCGCTTTTTTTTGGTGGGCAGCGCATTCAGGAGCGCGATGGTATAAGGGTGCCTGGCATGTCCGAAGATGATGCCGGTGGGACCCTGTTCCACCACCACGCCGGCATACATCACGTAAACCCGATCGGCAATGGCTGCCACCACACCCAGGTCGTGGGTGATGTATTGAATGGCCATGTCTTTATCCTGCTTCAGGTTTTTCAGCAGACTCAGAATCTGGGCTTGCACGGTGACGTCCAGAGCGGTGGTGGGTTCGTCGGCGATAATCAGGTCCGGCTCACAGGCCAGGGCCATGGCGATCATCACCCGTTGACGCTGCCCGCCGCTGAGTTGGTGGGGATAGTCGCCCATACGCCGTTGCGGGTCAACAATGCCCACATCGTCCAAAAGCTGGGTTGTGCGGCGACGGGTCTCCTCCGCCGACACCCGTTCATGGGCCAGAACCGCCTCACCGATCTGGTCGCCGATGGTAAACACCGGGTTCAGGGAGGTCATGGGCTCTTGAAAAACCATGGCGATGCGTTTGCCTCGCAGGGCGCGCAATTCATCCTGCGGCATATCCAAAAGGGATTGGCCGTCAAAGGTGATTCGGCCGCCGGCAATTGATGCAGGCGGCTGCTTGAGCAATCCCAAAATGGCCAGGGCCGTCACCGTCTTTCCGCAGCCGGACTCCCCCACGATGCAGACCGTCTCCTGGCGGCAGACGTGGAAATCCACGCCATCCACCGCCCTTGCCACGGGGCCGTCGCCGATAAAGTGGACCTGCAGGTTCTCCACGGAAAGCAATATATCGTTCGGTTGATGCATAAAAGTACGGGGTTCAGGGTTCACGAAGTGGTTTTACAGCCCTTTCACAGGTTCAAGGTCAAGGCGGCGCAAGGTGGTTAACCGCAGGCGTAGCCGCGCTACGTTGAGGATTAAACGCCTTGCGCCAACGCAGAGATTGGGCCTGAGAGAGGGCTGGAAAGCCGCTTCTAGTTGCGTTCGCGAAGTTTTGGATTCAATATATCCCGCATCCCCTCCCCGAACAGATTAAATGCCAGCACAACAATTAAAATAACCAGGCCCGGTGCAAAAGTCAGCCAGGGGGCGTCAAAAATAAAGGCCTTGCCGTCAGACAGAATGTTACCCCATGTGGCGTGGGGCGGCGGTACGCCGAAGCCCAAAAAACTCAAACCCGCTTCGGTGAGCATGGCCGACGCAATGCCCAGGGTGGCCGACACCAGAACCGGTGCAACGGCGTTGGGCATGATGTGGCGAAATATGATGCGGGCGTCGCTGATGCCCAATGCCCTGGCAGCCGCCACAAAATCCTGTTCTCTCAATGACAGGAATTCCGCGCGAACGAAGCGGGTGGTCCCCATCCAGCTGGTCAGCCCGATAATGACCATGATGTTGTAAATGCTCGGCGGCAGCAGGGCGACCACCGTAAGAATCAAAAAGAACGAGGGAAAGCAGAGCATGATGTCCACGGCGCGCATGACCAGGGTATCGACCTGCATGGTCGGCAGCACCATCCATTTCAGGTAGCCGGGCAACGTCGACACGCTGCGGTCGTATCGGCGGGTACAGACCAATCCGGCGATGGCAGCGATCAGCAGAACTGCGGCTGCCGTGTATAGCCGATGGTAAGCCAGCACGAGCGCCGCGACCAACAGCATTCCGAAGATAATATGCCCCGACTGAATATACTGCCGCCCGTAGTATCCGGCCATGCCGCCCAGCAGGATACCGATGCCCACGGCAATGCCCACGGCCACAAACCCCACCGTCAACGACACCCAGGCCCCCTGGAGCATGCGGGCAAATACATCCCGGCCCAGCTCATCCGTGCCCAGCAGATAGACGCCCAGAGCGGGAAGCGCTTCCGGTCGCAGGCTGTCTGTCTTAGGGGCAGACAGGGGAGGCCGCAGCTTTTCCTGCAGGCGTACGCGGGCGGGGTCCAGAATCGGGTCCTTGCCGGAAGTCACGGCCAGCCCGGCCACGGCCACGGCAAAAAAAACCAGAAAAATGACCAGGCCGCTAAGGGCCATTCGGTTTTGGCGCAGCAGATGCCATGTCTCCGCCCAGGGCGAGCGGGATGGCGGCATATCGGTTTCGCCGGTCTCAATTCGATCCACGGGGTTAACTGCAGTCGGCATCAGAGTTTGATCCTCGGGTCGGCCACCGTGTAGAGCACGTCGGAGATCAAGGTGCCCACCAGTACCAGAACGGCGGTGATGAAGTTGACTGTTAATATGACCGGGTAGTCCCTGCCCAAAATGGCCTCATAGGCCAATCTTCCCATGCCGGGCCAGGAGAAGATCGATTCGATGATCACCGACCCGCCGATGAGGCCGGGAAGAATCAGTCCGAACATGGTGACGAAGGGCAGCAGCGCATTGCGCAGGGCGTGCCTGTAGTATACGGTTTCGGACGGCAGCCCTTTGGCCCGGGCCGTGCGCACATAGTCCTGTCCGATAATCTCCAGCATCTGGCTGCGCACATACCGGGAGAGCACCGCCACCCCGCCGGTAGCCCCGAGAATCGAGGGCAGCACGAGATGCCAGGTGCGATCCATGATCTGGACAAAAGGGGACGCCGACGTCACACCGAATGTCTCCATGCCGATGACGGGCACCTGCAGTTTGGTGACGGTCAGAATGATGAGGATATAGGCAAAAAAGAATCCCGGGATGGAGATGAGCAGATAGGCCAGGAAAGTGGCAGATTTGTCGAAAACCCCATCTCGCATGATGGCCGATCGTATCCCCACGGGAAACGAGAAGGTCCAGGTCAGAATGGTCCCCACGATAAACAGGGGCAGGCTGTTCAGAAAACGCTCCCATATCTTGCCCAGAACCGGCAGATTGTCACGCCAGGAAACAATTCGGCCGGTGAAGAGATTTTTATAGAAAAGCATGTACTGGACATGCAGGGGCTTGTCCAGGTTGAACTCCGTGCGCATGCGCGACACCATCTCCGGCGTGAACTTGGGATTTAGTGGATCGATTTGACTGGGTTCGCCCGGAGCCAGATGAATGATCAAAAAGGAGATCACCGAGACGAAAAAAAGGGTTACGACCTTTTGAATGATGCTTCTTCCCATAAATGCCAGCATGGGTGCTCCCTATCCGTCGGCCGAAAATTCGGGTGGCCGGTTCAGTTTGATCCACTGGTTGAAATGAAAGGTGTAGCTGCCGGTTTTGGTGGGGACGATGGGTTGGTAAACGCTGCGGCCGTCGGCCCCGGTGATTGCTCTTACAATGCGTTTATCCAACAAAGCGGTCCAGCGGCTGACGTACAAAAAAGTATAAGGCTGCTCTGCAGCGATGATTTCGTGCAACCGGTGGCAATAGGCCACCTGGCGCTCATGATCATACTCCTGTCTGATCTTCAGGATTAAATCGTCGGCCGTGGGGTTGGAAAACCCCACGAAGTTGAGTTGAAAAGGGCCGCTCTGGCTGGAGTGCCAGATTTGAAACAGATCGGGATCGATGCCCATCGACCAGCCCAGTATCAAGGCGTCAAAGTCGAGTTGATTGACGCGTCTTTGAATAAACACCGACCACTCCAGCAAGTCGGTCTCCACCTGAATGCCGATCTTCTTCCATGCATCCTGGGCAATGGCCAGAATAGCTTTTCGCAATGGGTTGCCGTTGTTGGTGATCAAGGTGAAGGCCAGGCGCTTGCCGTTTTTTTGCAAATAGCCGTCGCTTCCACGCCGCCATCCGGCCTCGGCCAGCAGCTGGACCGCGCCTTGTGGATCATAGGGCAAAGATGCAATCTTGTGATTATAAAAATCGGTCTGCTTCACAAATGGACCGGTTATGGATTCTCCCTGGCCGTAGAGCACGTAGTCGATGATTTCCTGGGTGTCGATGGCCATGCCCAACGCCCGCCGTACCCGGGCATCGTTGAACGGCTCCCGCCTTGAATTGTAGCCGATGTAGGAGTACCCGAAGGCTGTGCCCGAAAAATTTTGAAAGCGTTCATCTTTTCTGAACCGCGCCACTTGATGCGGCAGCACGTTGTAATCGTCAACCGTGCCGGCATAAAACTCCATCTCCTGGGTTAGGGAATCGGGAATGATGCGCATCACGTATTCCTGGTAGTTGGGGGCGCCTTCCCAATAGGCTTCAAACCGTTTCAGACGAACGTACTGGTCCGATTTCCACTCCTGAAACACAAATGGCCCGCAGCCAACGGGCTGGCGGCTGAATCGGCTCTGACGCATGCTGAAGTCTTCCGGCGCCTGGCCCCTTTCGGTCGCCTCCTGGGCAAGCGCCTGGTCGTTGAGCAGGTGGGCGGGTAAAATACCCATGCTCCAGGTTGCAAACGCCGGTGAATAGAGCCGTTTGTATATGATGCGCACCGTCAGCGGGTCGACGACATCCACCTGTTTCACCGGCTCGTAGTCGGGAATGCGGGGGGAGAGGTTCTTGGGGTTGAGGATGGCTTCATAGGTAAACTTCACATCCGCGGCCGTCACCTCATGACCGTCGTGAAATTTGACACCCGGCCGAAGAAAAAACTCGATGATCGGGTTGTGGGCGGTCGGGGGCATTAGCTCTCTTGCTTTGGCCTTTAACAGCGCTGCGGGCAGGTCGGGCTCGGCGGTCACATAAACGGATGGGTCAAACGTCTCAAAATAGCCATCTCCCAATATTTCGGCCAGGCGTTCAAAGAGCATCTGATCCACCCGATCGAGCACGATGCGAACCCGCTGTGGAACCTTGGCCCGCAGGGTGATGGGTGTGGTGTTCTCTCCTTCCTGAATCGAAACGGTGTGGGTGATTTCTTCCGGAGGCAGCAAATCAACGCTTTTGACATGCTGCCATTCAGGTGCGCCAGGGTCCAGGGCGGTTCGAAGCTTTGAGACCAGAACCAAAGGGTCGACAAGACCCCAGCGGGCCGTGGCGGTATGGTTGTTGATGTAAAAAAAAGCATGCTCGTATATCTTCCAGCGATAGGCCACCCGGCCGCGAAACTGGAGGTTCTCATCCCGGTCGATGAGACCTTCAAATACCAGCCCGCTGATCTGGCTGCTGGCGCTGTCCGCGGAAAGGATGGGGTTGAGCATGGCGGCATCACCGGATGAACTGGTGATAAATTGCACCAACCGATCCGGATTCCCCCGGGTCTGCTCCTCATAGGTGGGCACCCATAAATAGGAGAGCATCAGCACAAGCGAAACGATGGCCGGTGCGATGATCAGAAAGCGTCGTACGGTCATATGTGGCGGTTTACCTTCACGAGCCGCTATTGCCGGCCTGGATTAAAATCACCCCATTCGCACGCGGAACCGTCGTTCCGGTCTGTGCATAACGAATGGAATTCACATTAGATTAAGCAAAAGGTCCATTGAAGTCAAGGATAGACGCACGGATAGCAATTACGCCTTGATACCTGTGGGCCCTTCGACTGCGGGTATTTGTTCAACAGCTGAAAATTTGGAGGATGTCCACACGCACCGCCCCTGTCGAGCCGGCCGGTAAACCCCAGCGTTGCAAACGTCTGAGCGCTTCAGCGCCGAGGCGGCAAGGGTGACGCCGTAGTTCTTTACTGCGAGCCCTTGGCAACAAAGGCGATGAAGTGCTCAGGCGTTCCCGTAAGGGTAAAAAATAGAGACGTTCTGATAGATTCCTTGAACGAACCCTTGGAGAAATCCTGACCAAGACACAAGAAAGCGCCATAATCTCATAAAATCAAACCATTATATGCCTTCACCATGTTTTTTATGCAACGATGGGGTAAAATGGACGGCAACACACGTCAGCGCCAGTGGGCGCTTGACTTTGCCTTAGTCGGGGTCTTATTTTTAGTTTTTCTTTTCGACCGGTTCATTCATGTGCAGCCTGCAAACGTTGAGAAAGGATGTCGCCCCATGACCGACCAAGGCTTCTCCACGCCGAAAACTGAAATCGACCAACGCATCGAAAAACTCCAGCGCCGGCTGTTGCATGAGGGTCTCGACGGCGCGCTGATTCTGCAAAACACGGATCTTTTTTATTTCTCAGGGACTATCCAGCAATCGCATCTCTACATACCCGCCCAGGGCCCACCACTGCTGATGGTTCGCAAAAGCCTGCAGCGAGCCAAAGCAGAGTCTCCCCTTTCAACCATCCTTTCGTTGAACAGCCCCAAACAGCTGATGACACGTATCGAGGAAAATGGCCTGAAACCACCGGCGGTAATGGGCATGGAACTGGATGTACTGCCGGTTAACATCTATTTTTCCTACAAGCGGCTGTTTCCCGAGGTGGATATTCGGGACATCTCCATACCGATCCGCATGATCCGGGCGGTCAAGTCCGCTTATGAACTGAATCTGATCCGACAGGCGGCGGCCTTTTCCGACCAGCTGGCGGAAGCGGTACCCATTCTGCTGCGCGAGGGATTAACCGAAATCGAGTTGGCCGGAATGGTCGAAGCGCAGGCCCGTCGACTGGGCCATCAGGGCATCGTGCGCATGCGCCTGTGGGGTGCGGAAATGTTCTATGGACACCTCATGTCCGGTCCCGCCGCAGCGGTTCCCAGTTTCCTGGCTTCTCCGACCGGTGGCGCATCAGTCAGCGCTGCCGTGGCCCAGGGGCCCAGTTTTCGAAAAATAAGACGCCATGAACCGATTTTATTTGATTATGTATTTGCCTGGAAGGGCTACATCAGCGACCACACCCGGATCTATGCCATCGGACGCCCGCCGCAGCAGTTGGTTGATGCCCATGCCCACATGCTGGACCTGCAGGAGCAGATCAAAGTCATGGCGACGCCTGGTACAAGCGCCGGGGACCTTTATTCGGCGGCCATTGAGATTGCCGCCCGCAAAGGTGTTGATGCGTATTTCATGGGAGCCGGGGCCGACCGCATACGATTCATCGGTCACGGCGTGGGGCTGGAACTGGATGAATTTCCTTTTCTGGCCCATGGCCAGACGACAGAATTGGAGGAGGGCATGGTGATCGCACTGGAGCCGAAGCTGGTCTTTCCGGGCAAAGGGGTCGTCGGAATCGAAAACACCCATGTGGTCACCCGAAGCGGTCTCGACCAGCTGACGCATGCTGAGCAGCAGATCGTATCGGTCTAACTATGGACGGCTTCGAAAAAAACCCGATATCTGCGTTACGCTTCATCCCTCGTCACTGCGGCGTACCATAAGTACGCCTCATTCCTCGGGATTTGCATGCCTTGATCTCGGGCTTTTTAAGAAGCCGTCGGAAATCCGACTATTTCTGGACGGACACAAACAAACGCGTTCAATGGTTCGGAAAACACAAAAAGGGAGCAGAATGCATTCTACTCCCTTTTTGTATATATGAAATCGGGAATCTTAGCGTTTTGAGAACTGGAACCGGGCCCGGGCACCCTTCTGGCCGTATTTCTTTCTCTCTTTTTCTCTCGGGTCCCGTTTGACGAAACCGGCACGCTTCAGTGAAGGTCGCAAATCGGGATCGAAGAGGATCAGGGCCTTGGTGATGCCATGGCGCACCGCCCCCGCCTGCCCGGAAATACCGCCCCCATGGACTTTAATATTAATGTCGAAGGCATCCAGATTATTGGTCAGGGCCAGCGGCTGCCGCAGAATGGTCCTGGCCGTGCCCACTGAAAAATACTCATCCGCAGGCCGATCGTTAACAGTAATGACACCGGTGCCGGGCTTGATCCATGTTCTAGCGATGGCACTCTTTCTTTTTCCGGTAGCGTAATTTGTTTTTTCTGTTGCCATGTAATTCCCCAGTAATCGACTTTATGCTATGGTTTCCCCTGCACTTATTGGAGGCTCATCGGTTTCGGCTGCTGGGCCTCATGGGGATGCTGATCCCCGGCGTAGACCTTGAGCTTCTTGTACAACCTGCGCCCCAAACTATTTTTGGGCAGCATGCCTTTAACAGCGAACCGGATCACATCTTCAGGCCTTTTCTCAATCAGTTTTTTGGCGGTGATGGTCTTTAACCCGCCGATGTAGCCGCTGTGGCGGTAGTAGTTCTTCTGGTCCATTTTTCTGCCGGTCAGGACGATCTTTTCGGCATTGATCACCACCACCGAATCACCCAGGTCCGCATGGGGGGTATAGAGCGGATTGTTTTTGCCGCGCAGTGCGGCGGCAACCTGAGAGGCCAGCCGGCCGAGGATGGCACCCTCGGCATTCACCACCCACCATTTATTTTGATTATCGGAGTCTTTTGCGCTGTAGGTATATTTTTTCACCGTTTGTCTCCTGTTCGTTGCTTAGAATCAGGGACTATTAATAGATAATCCCACACGTGTCAAGAAAAAAGTAGGCCGGGAAAAGGCATCAACCCACCGTTTTCATTCGTCTCGTCATCTATTGCTTTGACATTGGCCATTATTTCTGTAATTTTCAAATCATCATGGAACATCTTGAAATTGAATTGAAATTTATGATTCCGAATCTATCCGGCCTGCGGAACCATCTCCAGGATATCGGCGCCGCGTGCATCGGCGACCGCACATTCGAGCAAAATATCCGCTACGACACCGAAGACGGTCGGTTACTGAAAAACAACTGCCTGTTGCGTCTGAGAAAAGACCAGGACACCACGCTCACCTTCAAATCTACACCGCCTGCGACCGACGCCCGTTTTAAGATTCACCGGGAATTGGAGGTGCGTGTCAGCGATTTCGACACCATGGACGCCATCTTGAATGCCCTGGGCTACGTTCGCTGCCAGATCTACGAAAAATGGCGCGAAACTTGGAAGCTGGACGACGCCACCCTGTGTATGGACACCATGCCCTTTGGCAGGTTCCTGGAAATTGAAGGTTTACCGGACACGATCATGCGGATTGTTCACGCCCTGGGATTAAGCTGGGAGCGGCGTATTCTTTCCAGCTATCTGGGCATATTCGAAATCCTACGGGAAAAGGAGGGGCTGGACTTTAGCGACCTCACGTTCGACAACTTTAACAACGTCAACATTCGTTTCGACCGATACGCTCGCCTGGTTGAAGCCGGTGGTGGATGACCTTACAGACGGATGGGCACTATTTTTTGCCCTGAGCCGGCCCGCAACAGGTCACCCGGGCATCCAGGCGGCCGCCGGCCTCTACCACCAGATCCCCGCAAATGATCTCACCGGTGCATTTTCCCGTGGCAAGAATCACCAACTGCCCCGACGTTTCCACGCGGCCCTCAAAGCTGCCTCCGACCGTCAAGGTGTCGGCTTTGGTATCTGCCGCAATGTGACCCTCCTCGCTGATGACCACGCTTTCACCGATGAGGGTGCCCTTGACCGACCCCTTGACCACCAGATTTCCCTTGCCCACCAGCGAACCGTCTACAGTCATCCCTTTGTCGATGATCGAAAACTTATTACCATTGTCCTTCACATCCGCTCTCCTGATAACTGGGTCGTAGCCATGGGACTGAACGGGTCCGGAAAATCACGTTTCCCGGGTTTTAAAACCGGGAACGGACGTCTTCTTTCTTAACCGGTTCAACACCTTCTTTCAGTGATGGGTCATCAACCGGCCTTCCGGTCGGTACGGTCGGCGATGCGGCCCCGACATCGCTCTCCCGGGTGGGCGTCATTGGCAGCGTGCCCACCGCTTCTTCCGAATCCGCCAACGGTACCTTCGGGTCGAAGGGCATATTGGCTGGCGTCGATTCCTCTGGTATCGCCGGGACAGCAGCTGTCCCGAAGGCGTCGACCGGCTGCACCGCTGGCGTGGAAACGGGCTCTGGATCCGGTTTGGGAGCAGGCAGATCGATGGGGAAATCTTTTTCCAGAATCTTGGCCCCGGAAGAATCAAACACATAGACGGTGGCGGATTCAAAGGAGGAGGGGTCCGCCTGACCCATGGTCTTGATCTCCATATCTCTGAACCGGGAAATTTTAAATGCCTGTCCCCGCTCCCCATCAGGCTCGCCGTTCACCAGCGTCACACCAGGCATGGCCAGCCACGCACTGGGATCCATCTGGTCGGCTTTAAGCACCACCACACACCGGCCCGCAACCGGTGAAGCGCGGGGGCCGGTATTTTTTACCCGGAATCGCGCCAGGAGGGTCTTTTTTCCGGCGTCATGTTCAATTTTAAGATCATCCATGGCAACCGCCGGTAGCTCCGATGCTGCGGATGCTTCCGCCGGGTCGGCGTCCGGGACGGACGCCTTGGCCACGCTGGCCGGGGGTGCCGCTGACGGTGGCGCAGATGTTTGATCGACGGCTGCCTGGCTGGCTGCAGCTGCAGGCTGCGTCTCTTTTTCGCCCGCATCGATTGTCGGCTGGGAAACCGGTTTGGCATCAACGGTTTTCACAGGCGTTGGCTGCCCGGCACGCGACTGTCGAATGGGAACCAGCAGCCCCGCTTTTTCCATGCGTGCTTCGGCCAACACCAGTTCAGCCGTGATCAATTCATGCTCGCTTTTGTAATGGACCACCTGGCGGCTGGCGTCGGTAAGCTGAGCCAATGTCCGGCGATGTCTGACTTTCTCCGCGGTCAGCTGCCACCCCAATCCGGCGCATGCCAGCCCCAGAATCACCAGAAGGATCGCCAGCGTCACGGCGATCCCCTTGACTCTCTTGAAAGGAATGATCCGCCCGTCGTCAGCCACCAGTAAAAGCTGCCATCGCTTTTCGGGTTTTGCCATGGGTCAGGCTTTCCTCGCATTTCCTATGGCACACGGTGTGCCGTTTAGCAGTTTAACAACTAAAATAGCTTGCGCTGGACCGGCACGCCCAGATGGCGATAGGCCGCATCCGAGGTCCGCCGACCCGATGACGTGCGTATCACCATACCGATCTTCAGCAGATAAGGTTCCACCACATCCACCAGGGTGTCGGTCTCTTCCTGGAGGGTGGCAGAGATGGCTTCGATGCCCACCGGGCCACCGCCGTAATAATCGATGATGGTTTTCAGGTAGCGATAATCCAACCGGGTGAGCCCCCTGCCATCCACCCCCTCCAGCGCCAGGGCCGCTTCCACGGTGGGTTTGGAAATGGCGCCGTCGCCGCGTACCTGGGCATAGTCCCGAACTCGCTTGAGAAGCCGGTTGACGATCCGAGGCGTCCCCCGTGAGCGTTTGGCCAGTTCCAGGGCAGCCGGTTTGTCGATAGCAATGTCCAGAAGCGTCGCTGACCGGGTAGTGATTTGCACCAAATCATCCAGGCCGTAAAAATCGAGGCTTCGAAAAATACCGAAGCGGTCCCGCAGTGGCGCGGAGAGCAGCCCCACCCGCGTGGTGGCGCCAACCAAGGTAAAACATTTCAACCGGTAACGGTGGCTGCGGGCATGAATCCCCTTGTCGAAGACAAAGTCCACGGCAAAGTCCTCCATGGCCGGGTAGAGAAATTCCTCCACTGTCTTGGGGGTACGGTGGATTTCGTCAACGAAGAGCACATCCCCTTCTCCCAGGTGCGTAAGGATCCCGAGCAGATCCCCCCCCTTTTCCAGAGCCGGTCCCGATGTCACGGTCAGGGTCCCGCCCATTTCATTGGCAATGATGTGGGCCAAGGTGGTCTTGCCCAGCCCCGGAGGGCCATGGAAAAGAACGTGCTCCAGGGGTTCTGACCTTAGCTTGGCCGCCTCAATGGCGATCTTCAGGGTCTCCACCACCTCGGCCTGCCCGACGTACTCGTGCAGCCGTTCGGGACGCAAGGAGAGAATGTCCGGATCCCGGTCATCGGGCTGAACCGCGCCATCGATTATTGCCGTTTCATCTGAGCTGTGGGTGAGAATACGATCCGGCATCAAGTGGTCCACTTGGTTGCAGGTCAACCATCTTCAATCAACCAATTTACTTCAGGGGGGATCGCCGTCTATTGCCGCTGTCCCCGATAAATTTCGTCAAACAACTGCTCCGCGGTGGCGATGGCGCTGTTTTTTTTCACCGCATCGGCGATCATCTGCCGGGCATCGGTGGTTCTGTAACCCAGCTGCGATACCAGCACATCCATCACCATCTGGATAAAATCTTCGTCCATCGACGCCGGCGCCCCTCCTTTTTCATGTCTGATGAGGGCAAACTTGTTCATCTTGCCCTGCAGGGAAGCAATGATCTTATGGGCCGTACGATCACCAATCCCGCTCAACTGCTTCAACTTCTTGACATCACCGCTTTCGATGGCATGCGCGATATCTCCCACCGAGATGTTCAATGCCTTGACGGCCTTGAGCGGTCCGATCGCTTCCACGGAAATGAAGTATTGAAAGAATTCCTTTTCGGCCTCCAGGTTGAATCCGATGAGCACCGGCTTGGGTTGTCTCTCCGTCTGGTAATAATAGATGTACAGGGAGACCTCGTCGCCGATGGCTTTCGGGGACAAGGTTTCCATCACCACGATCGGAACAAGGATTTCGTATCCCACCTGGTTCACCAGGAGCAGGATCCGTTCCTTTTCCTTTTTCATCAATTTGCCTTCAAGATATCCGATCATCTCTTGTCAACGCTGGAATCAAGCGGCTTCTATTTTTTGTGCGCACCGCATCATTTGGGTTTGAACCGGAACAGGCCAATCAAGGCCAACCCCAATGCATCCGATGCATGAAAGGGCCGGATGGGCGCCGGGGCGCAAAGGGTGCTTCGCACCACCCGCTCCAACTGGACTTTTGAGGCGTTGCCGTTGCCGGTGAGAATCTGCTTGGCCTGACGCACCGGCACTTCCGTCAAGGGAATACCGGACCGGGTGCCCGCCAGCAGCAGGACCCCGCACACCTTACCCAAAACGATACCCGACCTGGGGTATTTTTCAAGGGAGAAGACATCCTCGAGGACCATGAGGTCAGGCTTCTCGTCTGCCAGCACTTGACGGATCTTCGTATAGATCCGCTCCAGTCGGAAGGCAGCGGAATCCTCCTTGGAGGTGGAAATGGTGCCGTAGGCATAGCCGTGCACGTTCAGGCCGCTGCCGCGGACAATACCGATCCCGGTGTCCGCCAGGCCGGGATCAATGCCGATCACTTTGATCATGGTCGATTTCTTAACAGGCGTTCACAGGTTCAGCGTTTATCGTTAATGCTCATCTTGGCTGTAATTTTCGGAGAACCCCTGAACACTGGACCCTGAACCGCTGAACGGATTAGAGGGATTCCAGTTTCTGTTTGGCGATGCCGGCTTCATTGGTATTTGGGTGTCTGGCAACCAATTCTTTGAACACCAGGCGGGCGTTGCCGGTTTCGCCGATATTCATAAAGGATAATCCCTGTTTTAGCAACGCCGCAGGCGTCTTGTTGCCGGAAGGGTATTTTTCAATCACTTTCTGGTATTCAAGGATTGCTTTCTCATACCACTTTTCCCGGTAATAGGTTTCGCCGATCCAGAACTGAGCGTTGTCCGCATTCGGGGATTGGGGATAGTCGGCAATCAGCTGTTCAAAACCTTTCCGCGCCGCCTGGTCGTTGCCTTCATCGAACGCCTTCTTTGCCTGGCTGTAAAGGGCCTGGTCCGATGACGGCTTGGCAGCGACAACGACCGAAGCAGCCGGTGTCACCGGCTTCTGCGTCTGGGCGGCTTCGCGATTCAGATACTGGTCAATTGTATCCATGCGCTTCTGGACGGCGGCCGTATCCGTGGCCAGCCGGTCCATTCGCTCTTGATTTTTCAGTTGATTGGCTTCAAACCCTTCGAGTTTCTGTTTAAGCAGATATTCCATCTCTTCCAGCCGTCCGGAAAGCGTCTGAGACGATTCCTGCAATGACTGTACCTGGGCAGTCAACCCGGCATACTGACCGCGAAGTTCCATTTCATCATCCCGACGGGTCTGGTCCAATCCTTCGACGCGACTGGATATACGCTCTTTGGCCTGAAGTAAATCCCGGTTGCGTGTTTCCAGTTCGCGGTTCTGCTTTTCCAGTTCGACATTTTGACGCTCTAAAGCGGAAAGGCGGTGATCCAGTGTGTAGACATCATCTTGAAGCGCACAACCGCCGAGCAAAACTGCCGCGACAAGGCCAATCCATAAGGTTTTGTTTGGCATGATCACCTTCCCGGATATCTTTTGGGCCTGCATGGCCCGCGAAAAAGGACGGCCTATGATGCCGTCCCATATAGAATATGCAGCAACGGCAGACTTCCTGGCCGATTGCTGCATATTCGGTGAGGTAGATAAGGAATTGGTTTCGTTGTTGCCCCCGGCAACCGGTTTAGGAAGTCCCAATCGGCACCGCAACGGTCATCCGCCGGATAGCCGGCAGGATGACGCGGGTCGTCAACGACACATATTATTTAAAATTACTCCAGAACAAAGGCGGCACGGCGGTTTTTTGCCCACGCTTCTTCATTTTGGCCCATGTCGAGGGGTTTTTCCTCACCATAGCTGATCGTGGTCAACCGTGCATCGGAAATTCCCAGATTCACGAGAAACGCTTTGGCGCTTTCAGCCCGGCGTTCACCCAGTGCCAGGTTGTAGGCATTGGTGCCTCTTTCATCGCAATGCCCCTCGATGACGACGTTGGCATCGGGATTGTCCCGCAGCCACATGGCCTTTTGCTTCAGCAGGTCTTGGGCCTGGTAGTCCAAGGTGGCGTTGTCGAAGTCGAAATGGACATTTTCGCTGAGAAATCGGCTTTTTGCCATCGTCATGTCCCGCTGCATGGCTTCGGATTTGAGCTTCGCCGCACGTTCGGCAGCCAGACGCTCCTCTTCCATTTGCTTCTGGCGTTCCATCGCTTTTTGTTTTTCCAGTTCCGCCTGACGGGCAGCTTCATCGGCGGCCGACGTGTCAGTGGTGGATGGCTCTGTCATAACGGCCTTCTTGGCACAGGAAACAGAGAACAACATGGCGGGAATAATAAACAACATGGCCAGAATAATCCACTTTCTTTTCATCACTTTCTCCTCCTTTTTACGGTATACGTACGATTTATGGGTTTATGATATTTTGAGACCACTTTGGGTTGGTCTGCTCGCCGGGCAAGTTGAGCAGACGTCTCTGGTCGGTTCCGTAAGCGGTCATCACGTAAAGCCTGCTTTTACCCTCACGCGTCGAACTGAAAGCAATAAGGCTGCCATCGGGGGACCATGTCGGCGCCTCATTGCTTCCTTGATTCTCTGTTAGCTGAACGGGTTCGCCACCTTCGGAGTTGATGGTAAAGATATCAATGACGCCATTATTCATGGCCGAATAAGCAATTCTGTCTCCTTTTGGAGACCAGCTGGGCTGGGTATTGTAGCGCCCTTCAAAAGTCAGCCGCTGAACCTGGTTGGAAACGCTGTCGTAAATATAAATTTGAGGATTGCCCGATCGTTTCGACACAAACGCCAGGCGCCTGGCGTCCGGAGACCACGTCGGTTCAACGTCAATCCCCATGCTGTCTGTCAATCTTTTAATCACTTTCCCATTTCCGGTCAACAGATAAATTTCCTGATCGCCGGAAAATGAGAGGCTGGCTGCCAGTTCGAACTTGCCTGGAACCCATGCCGGCGCGACCTGCAGACCCGGCTTGTCGATTGTTGCAGTCCGGTTTTCCCTCACATGTTGAATCCGGATCCGCGGCCATTTGTCCGCATAGGTGGTATAAGCGATCCACCGCCCGTCCGAGGACCAGTCGGGAAAAAGCGAGATACTGTTGTGGTGAGTAAACCGGGTGACGTCGCTGCCGTCAAACTCACACAGGTAAATTTCCTTATGGCCGGAACCGTTGGAAACAAAGGCAATTTTCGAATCGAAAAAGCCGCGGCTGCCGGTGACGGCAAATACCACCTCGCTGCAAAACCGTCGGGCCACCTGACGGTGGTCGTCAGGGCTGCCTCGATAGCGTTTCCCCACCAGCATTTTTTCTTTGACCGTGTCGAACAGTCGAAGCTCGAATTCGGCATTACCATCCCGAATCACCACACCGCCGGTCACCAGCAATTCAGCACCGATGGCCGTCCAGTTCCGATAACGCATACCGGCACCGGAAATATCCATTACCTGCGGGTCTTCAAGGAAGGCGCCCGGGTCGCTGATTGAAAAATAGCCTGTGAAATCAAGATAATATTCCAGCAGCGCCGATGCAGCCTTGGCCGCTTCCATGGCTTTCGGATCCTGGGCGGCAGCTTTGAAGGTCGGCACGGCGATGGGAGTTTTTCGAAGAAAGGGATTGGATATATCAATATAATTGTACTGCGCAGCGGCAGCCGTCCAAGGCAGCAGCCAAACGAACAACACGGGCAGGACGAACATCAATCGGCGTCGAATCATAATAACATGGTGTCCTTGATTTATAGGTAACCGTTCAACGGTTCAGGGTCTCTGGACCCTGGTCGCTTAACGGATGCCCTGGGGGGTGAACCGGATGGCCATGACCACATAGGGTTGATTCAGTCCATTGGGATGGCTGTCCACCGGGTTGGATTTTACAATGGCCTTGTAAGCCGACTCATCCAGATAGGTGTTGCCGGAGCGGTCTGTGAAAAAGATATCCCGAATTTCTCCATCGGGCATCACCTTGAAAACGATGGCCGCCACCAGGGATTTATCACCGCCGGCCATCTGCTCATTAAACGCCCAGTTTTTCTGGATCTGGAAAGCAATTTCGATGCGATACAGATCGATCAACTCGGCTGTCTTTTTTCCGTCTTCGTTAAACTTCCCTAACTTTCCGCCCGTTTTCCCGGCTGAACGATCTGTGCTTTCGCCGGATGGGACCGACCGGCTGGCCTCCGTCTTGCCCACCGCTTGCCGCAATCGCTCCAAAGCGGATTTCAGTGGTTCAGGCTGGGCCGTTTCCGTCTGTTTGTCTGTTTTGACATCCACCTTCTCTTCCAATTGTTCGATGGCCTGCTTGACCACCTGGGTGGACTTAAAGGTCTTTTGTTTCAGCGACGTCTTGGGCTTCGGCGGCTGCGTGTCCGCCACTTTGACCGCTTTTTTTACCGGCGGGGTGACACTCGGCTTATTCACCACGTCGGGCTTTTCGATCTTGGGCGCCTTGTTTTCCACCGCCGCTTTTGCGGTGGTCTCTGGAGCGGAATTTTTCAAGGATACCATGCTGACATTGATCACCGACTGGGTCTGGACTTTTTCGGAACGCAGACTGGGCGTGATCACGAAAAGCAACAGAAACACCAAGTGAAAAAACAAGGAAAGGGCCATTGGAAAAAACAACGGCGCCTGCCCATCGCCCCGCAGGTCCTGGCTGGAAGAGACCGGAACGCGGATGTTCTTTTTCATCAGCCTTTTTTACCGGAGGATTGTCCGATGGTCTGGTCGTCGAAGGGGTCGGTCACCATGCCCAGTTTGTCTACACCGGCAGCCTTGATTTCTGCCATCACACTGACAACGACCCCATAGGAGACGTCTTTGTCCGCCCGGAAAAAAACCTCCCGATCCGTTTTTCCCGCAAGGATTTTTTCCAGCTTTTCTTTGAGGAAATCCATCCGCACCTGAAAATCGTTGATATAAATGTTGGCCTCCCGGTCGATGGTCACGGTGAGGTTTTCCTTTTCAGTCACCATGGGCGTGGCGCTCACCTCGGGAAGGGCCACATCGACCCCTTGAACCATCATGGGTGCCGTCACCATGAATATAATAAGCAGTACCAGCATGACGTCCACAAACGGGGTCACGTTGATGTCCGACATGAGCCGATCACTGCCGCTGCCGATTGCCATTCCGCCTCCCTTTTACCGTAGAATGTCCCGGTCGAGAATGTTGAGAAAATCAGCCGAAAAACTGTGCAATTCCGTTTCAATCACGCGGATCTTCTGCATGAAATGGTTGAACGCGATCACGGCGGGAATGGCCACCGCCAGACCGGCAGCCGTAGCCACCAGCGCCTCAGAAATACCCGGTGCCACCACGGCAAGACTGGCCGATCCCCGCTGCCCGATGCCATGGAAGGAGTTCATGATTCCCCACACGGTGCCGAACAACCCGATAAATGGCGTCGTGTTGCCGGTGGTTGCCAGAAACGGAACCATCTGATTGATCCGTGTCATCTCCGTGTTGATGGCCCGGCGAAGGGACCGTTTCACGTTGTCGGTGCCCGAAAAGCCATGGCGCAGGGAGGGACTGCTCTCATCGGGGATCACCTCGTCGCCGGGTTTGCCGCTGGGGTTGAGTTTGCGCAGTTCGGCATATCCGATCCTGAAGATGCGGGCCACCGGGCTGCCGCTCAACTGCTTGGCCTTGGTAAAGGCACCGGCCAGATCCCGGCTTTTCCAGAAATAGTCGATAAAAATATCCGACTCCTTAAACGCCTTGCGGATGTACCGGCTCTTAATAATAATGATCGACCAGGACATCACGGAGAAAAAAAGCAGCATCAGCAGGACAAATTTCACCATCAGGCTGGCGTTGCTGATAATGTGGATATAATCCATCTGGGTTGGCACCATGTCCATCTCTCCACTGTGTAATGATTAACGCATGCGTGGGGTTCGCGCTGCCGGTGAGTCCGATATTAACCGGTTGGGGATGTTCCATGCGCCGCAACCCCTTGAAAAAGGTTTCGTATAACTATACAAGCCTCCAGATGGTGTCAAGCAGTTTGACGTTTGAAGTGCCGCGGTTAAAGGCTTTGCAGCCGCAGGTGCCGGCCATTTTCGCAAGATGCCGACAATTTTGCGGCCGGCACCCTTTCCACCTGGCCGCGAGCATCCACATAGAGGAGAGAAATAATGGAACGCATCGCCGAGTTCTTGTTTGAAACCATGCTGTTAAAAAGGATCCACCGCACCGGGTATCAATTCCTGGGACCGGGCAAGGAGTCGGTCGCCGAACACACCTTTGGGGTCATGTGTATCGCCTGGACGCTGGCAAAGATGGAACCGGAAGCGGATGAGGGCCGGTTGTTGGCCATGTGTCTGGTCCACGATCTCCCTGAGGCCAGGATGGGCGATCTGAACTCGGTTCAGAAAAAATATGTAACGGCCAATGAAAAAATGGCTGTGGAACACATGACCCGGGGCCTGCCTTTCGGACCTGAGATCCACGCGCTGCTCGACGAGTTCAATGCCCGTGAAACCCTCGAGGCCCGGCTGGCCCGCGACGCTGACCAACTGTCCTTCCTGCTGGATCTGAAATCTCTGTCGGATATGGGCTATGCGGCCCCGGACAAGTGGTCCGTGCATGTAAAAACACGCCTGCAGACGGCTGCAGGCATCAAACTGTCGGAGAGCATAGCGAAAACTGAATGGGATTCATGGTGGTTGAAATTATTTATTGACAGGGGCAGGAAAGGAAAATAATTTAGTTCCCTTATTCAAAAATTATGGCAATGACCTTAAACGGGAGGCAATCATGAACTGGATAACCGGCACACTTGGGTCATCCATCGGGAAAAAACTGCTGATGGCCATCACGGGGTTTAGTTTTTGCGGATTCCTGGCCGCCCATCTGGCAGGCAACCTGACCATCTACGGCGGCAAAGATGCGTTCAACGGCTATGCCGAGCATCTACACGCCCTGGGGCCGCTGCTGACGGTGGCCGAACTGGTCCTGCTGTCCTTTTTTCTGGTTCACGTGATAACCGGCCTGATCCTTTTTCTGCAGAACCTGAAGGCCCGGCCGGTGCGCTATGCGGTCAACAAGACCGCCGGCGGACGAACCTTCGGATCCGCCACCATGCCCTACACCGGCGCTATTTTGTTGGCCTTCATTCTTTTTCATCTGATGAACTTTCACTTCGTGGACAAGACGGACACCACTATTTTCAACATCGTCTCCGCCGCCTTTTCCAATACCGGCTATGTGGTCGTCTACATCGTGGCCATGGTGGTCGCCGCGATCCACGTCAGTCACGGCTTCTGGAGCGCCTTTCAGACGGTCGGCGCCAACCATCCCAAGTACATGCCGGCCATCCGGACGGTCGGCATCGCCTTTGCGGTGGTGGTGGGCATCGGATTCGGTTTTCTGCCCATTTATATTTTCCTGCTGGCCTGATGGGCCGACCGTTACGATGCCCAGGCTTCGGCCACACTTAACACACGACGGGGTTGCCCACCTCCAACCTGTCCAGAAAGGAAATACCATGGCACTCGATGCAAAAATACCCGGCGGACCGATTGCAGAAAAATGGGACCGGCACCGTTTTGAACTGAAACTGGTCAATCCGGCCAACAAACGAAAATTCAACGTCATTGTCGTCGGCACCGGTCTGGCCGGTGGATCGGCTTCGGCCACCCTGGCTGAACTGGGCTACAACGTGAAGACCTTCTGTATCCAGGACAGCCCCCGACGGGCCCACAGCATCGCGGCCCAGGGCGGCATCAACGCCGCGAAGAACTACCCCAACGACGGTGACAGCATCTGGCGGCTGTTCTACGATACGGTCAAGGGCGGCGATTTTCGGGCCAGGGAGGCCAACGTCTACCGCCTGGCCCAGGTGAGCAACGACATCATCGACCAGTGTGTGGCCCAGGGCATACCCTTTGCCCGGGATTACGGCGGTCTGCTGGACAACCGATCCTTTGGCGGCGCCCAGGTTTCACGTACCTTCTACGCCAGGGGGCAAACCGGCCAGCAGCTGCTCTTGGGGGCCTACAGCGCCCTGATGCGCCAGGTGGCCGCCGGCAAAGTCCAGATGTTCCCCCGGCGTGAAATGCTGGATGTGGTGCTGGTCGACGGCCACGCCAAGGGCATTGTCGTTCGCAACATGATCAACGGGGCAGTGGAGCGCCATGCCGCCGACGCCGTGGTGCTGTGCACCGGGGGGTACGGCAACGTATTTTTCCTCTCCACCAACGCCATGGGTTCCAACGTGACCGCGGCATACAGGGCCTATAAAAAAGGTGCTTTTTTCGCCAACCCCTGCTTCACCCAGATCCACCCCACCTGTATCCCCGTGCACGGCACGTTCCAGAGCAAGCTGACCCTCATGAGCGAAAGCCTGCGCAACGACGGCCGGGTGTGGGTGCCCAAAAATCCCGGCGACAAGCGCCCACCGGACCAGATTCCCGAGGCGGACCGCGATTACTATCTGGAAAACAAATATCCCAGTTTCGGCAACCTGGTCCCCCGGGATGTCGCCTCCCGCAACGCCAAAGAGCAGTGCGACATGGGCAAGGGCGTCGGCGAAACCGGCCAGGCCGTCTATCTCGATTTTGCCGATGCCATCAATCGCGACGGCAGGGATGTCATCGCCAAAAAATATGGCAACCTGTTCCAGATGTACCAAAAAATCACCGCGGACGACCCTTACCAGACCCCCATGATGATCTACCCGGCCATCCACTACACCATGGGCGGCCTGTGGGTGGACTACAATCTGATGAGCACCGTCCCGGGACTATTTGTCCTCGGCGAAGCCAACTTTTCCGACCACGGCGCCAACCGGCTCGGGGCCAGCGCCCTGATGCAGGGGTTGGCGGATGGCTATTTCGTGCTGCCCTACACCATCGGCGGCTACCTGGCCGGCACGGCCAAGGCGGACGTCACCACCGGGCACAAAGCCTTCGATGAATCGGAAAAGCAGGTCACCGGCCGCATCGATCGGCTGATGTCCATCAACGGCAAACGGACGGTGGACGATTTCCACAAAACCCTGGGACGCATCATGTGGGAATACTGCGGCATGGCCAGAAACAACGAGGGCCTTTCAATGGCCCGCGGGATGATCCAGGAGCTTCGAGCCGAATTCTGGGAAAATGTTTGCGTGCCCGGCGCTGCGGCCGACTTCAACCAGAGCCTGGAGCGTGCCGGACGCGTGGCAGATTTCCTCGAATTCGGTGAATTGATGATCGTCGATGCGCTGGCACGTCAGGAGTCGTGCGGCGGACACTTCAACGAACGCTTCGAAACCGAGGAACACGAGGCCCGCAGGGATGATGACCATTTCTGTCATGTGGCGGCATGGGAACATATGGGGGACGGCCAGGAACCTGAATTTCACAAAGAGCCCCTGGTATTTGAGAATGTCAAACTTACGCAAAGGAGCTACAAGTGACAAAGACGATTAATTTGACACTGAAAGTGTGGCGCCAGAACGGACCCAAAAACAAAGGCCGGTTCGATACCTATCATGCCGAGAACATTTCCACAGACATGTCCTTTCTGGAAATGCTGGATGTGGTCAACGACCAGCTGACGGTCGACGGCAAGGAGCCAATCGCCTTCGATCATGACTGCCGGGAGGGCATCTGCGGCATGTGCGGCTGTGTGGTCAACGGGCGAGCCCATGGCGCGGAAAAGGGAACGACCTTATGCCAGCTGCACATGCGGCATTTTGACAACGGCGACACCATCGCCATCGAGCCGTTCCGGGCAATGGCCTTTAAGGTGATCAAGGATCTCGCCGTGGACCGCAGCGCCTTGGACAAGATCATCCAGGCCGGCGGTTATGTCTCGGTCAACACCGGCGGAGCCCAGGACGCCAATGCGATTTTGGTCCCTCAGGAGGTCGCCGACCTGGCCATGGACGCGGCCCAGTGCATCGGCTGCGGCGCCTGCGTGGCATCGTGCCCCAATGCTTCGGCGATGCTCTTTACCAGTGCCAAAGTCTCGCAATTGGCACTGTTGCCGCAGGGAAAACCCGAAGCGGCCAAACGGGCGATCAACATGGTCCGGACCATGGATGAGCTGGGTTTTGGCAACTGCACCAATGAAAGGGAATGCGAAGCCGAATGCCCGAAAGAGATCTCCATCACCAATATTGCCCGGTTGAACCGTGAATACTTCAAAGCCGGGTTCTTCTCCTGATTCGATTAGCCAAGCGCGTGCAACGATTGATCAAGGCTACCCATGAACACCATCACTGGCTACATCGATCGGGTGATTTCATTTTTCGGCGCCGAGGCGTCCCTGTCGAAAAGCTGGGCCAACGCAATCCTGGCCCTGCTTGCCGCCTTCATCCTGTGGCTGATCATCAAACGGATCCTGACCATTCTTGAAAGGAAGGTCGTCCACTTCAAGCTTATTCAAGTGCGCAAGGAATTGTTTGTCATCCTGCGAAAAACGGCCGGCCTTCTGCTGATATGGCTGGTCGGCGTGCTGTGGATCCGGCTGTTTCATTTAACGGTGGTTGAAAAGATATTCCACGCCGTCTTCATCATCGTGGCGGCCGCACCGGTCAAATCGTTTCTGCTCATTTTTTTGGAATACCTCGAACGCAATCTGGCCAAACGCACGCAAACCGCCATCGACAACATTGTCATCGATCTGCTCAACAAGTTTTCCGGTGCCATTGTCTATGCCACGGCAGCGATCATCGCCTTAGATGCGCTGGGGGTCAACGTGATGCCGTTTATCGCCGGTGCCGGTGTCATGGGGGTAGCCGTGGGTTTTGCCGCCAAAGACACCCTGTCCAACCTCATCGCCGGAATCCTGCTCATTATCGATCGGCCCTTCGAAATCGGAGATCGCATCGAGGTGTGGAGCGCGCCGGCAGGCAGCGCCTCGTGGGGGGATGTCATCGATATCGGATTGCGGGCCACCCGCATTAAAACAACGGACAATATCGTGGTCATCATCCCCAACAACGAAATCATGACCCGGGACATCGTCAACTACACGATCCTCTCTTCATCCATCCGGGTCCGCGTCAATATCGGCATCGCCTACGATGCAGACATGGCCAGAGCCAAGGCGCTGATCATTCAAGCGGCGCAGTCGGCCGGCTGGATACTGGCCGAACCGGCGCCCAAGGTGGTAGTGCGGGATTTCGGCGAGTCATCGGTGGATCTTCAGCTCAGGGTCTGGATCAAGGATGCCCGCAAGCGAATGGATACGATCTCCTATATCACCGACACGGTGAAAACCCTGTTTGACCATAACGGCATCGAAATCCCCTTTCCCAGACGAGACATCACGATTGTTGACCGTCACACCGGCAAACCCCATCAACAGAAAAAAGATGATGCGATCCCTTGATTATTCCTGAATATCAGCGTAAATTTATTGTTTTTAAATTTTCAGGAATGATTCATTCGGAATGCGACCATGAAACTGTCCATGAAAAAAGTGGCCGGGGGCCTAAATCTTCCCGTATCCACTATCGATCGATGGATCCGCCAGGGAAGAATCCCGATCCAGCGCAGCGGCACCGATGCGGTCTTTTCTCACGCGGCAGTGGAAAAATGGGCCGCCACGCATAATTTACCATTTTCCCTGAACAGCAGCCAGTCCGATAATCTCCTGCCCGAAGCCTTCGACTCCCTGGCTTCGGCAATGCAACGGGGAAAGGTTTGTCATCGGATAGCCGGCAAGGATGCCACCGCTGTCTTGAGAGCGGCAGTCGCCTGCATCGACTTTCTGTCCGAAGATAGTCGCGAGGAACTTTTAGAAAAACTGATCGAGCGCGAAGGGCTGGCGTCCACCGGCATCGGCAACGGCATCGCCATCCCCCATCCCCGGGATCCACTCTCTCAGCCACCCGAGATGCCTGCCATCACCACCTGCTTTCTGGAAAAGCCGATAAATTTCAACGCCATAGACGACCAGCCGGTATCTGTTTTCTTTTTGCTGATCAGTCCGACGGTCAAACACCACCTGCACCTGCTTTCCAGGCTCTCCTATTGCATCCGGGACAGGGCATTTGTGGCCTTTTTAAACCGGCATCCCGATGCAGCGGATCTCTATTCGCGCGTCGCCGATTTTGAAAAACAGCTGGACAACCTCTGATCGTCATGACAGGCTTTTTAAAAAAAATGAAATACCCGGGCAGTTGGTCCCTGTTCAGGTCCGATGACCGGTTGCTGCTCATGATCTTCGCCATCATCGTCGGCATCTGCAGCGGTCTGGCGGCCTTGTTGTTAAACCGCGGCCTGGAAACAACGCTCGCGTGGCTGCATCACTACCGGGTTTACTGGTGGGCCATTTTCCTGCCGGCAGCCGGAGCGGCGCTCTCTTCCTTGTTTCTGGAAAAAATCGTCAACGAAGGCGCCGGCCACGGTGTTCCCGAAGTCATTTACGCCGTCTCCCGATATGGTGGCCTGCTGCGCCTGCGGTCCGGTTTTTCCCGTCTGATTTCCAGTTTTCTGACCATCGGCAGCGGTGGATCCGCGGGCCCCGAGGCTCCGGTGGTGATGAGCGGCGCAGCTATTGGATCAAACATCGCCCAGGCCTTCTCGCTCAATGACCGTCAGCGGGTAGCGCTGGTTGGATGCGGTGCGGCAGGCGCCATCGCCGCCATATTCAATGCCCCCATTTCAGGAATGGTGTTCGCTATCGAAGTCATTCTTGGTGAGTGGAGCACGATGAACATCATCCCCATTGCCATTGCCGCAGTGGCTGGAACTGAGGTGAGCCGCCTGCTCAAGGGGAACCAGATCGCCTTTGCCCACAGGGACTTCAACATTCATTTCCATGACATTCTGGCCTGCGTCGGACTGGCCGTGTTTTGTGCGCTGGCCTCCATCCTGCTAACCCGCGCGCTGCGCGCCATGCATCACGTGTCCAAGGGCGTTACCCTGCCCTTGTGGGTCCGTGCCGCCATCGGCGGCAGCATGGTTGGCGCCATCGGTTATTTTCTGCCGTATGTTCTCGGCGAGGGCTATCATGCCATCCGCACAGCCATCGAAGGGGGGTTTTCGGGCGGCCTCTTGCTGGTGACCGTGATCGCCCTGGTCAAGATTTTGGCCACCGCGCTGACCTTGGGGTCGGGCGGTTCCGGGGGTATTTTCGCTCCTTGTCTGGTCATCGGTGCATTCGCGGGACTGAGTTTTCACCGGTTTATAGCAATGGTGTGGTCCTCGGTGCCTTGGGTCAACGAAGGCTGTTTTGCCCTGCTGGGTATGGCCGGTCTCATCAGCGGGATCCTGCAGGCACCGCTCACGGGCATCTTTTTGATAATCGAGATTACCGGCGGTTACGAAGTCATCCTTCCATTAATCGTCGTCTCAGCCATTTCCACCACGCTCTGCCACTACCTGGAGCCGGCTTCCTTTTACTTGAAAGACCTGGTGGAGCAGGGCCAGCTGCTCCGTCCCGGCACCGACGCCCGGGTGCTGACGGACCTGAGTATTCAGGAGCTTCTGGAAACCGATTGTATCTGCGTTCATCCCGATATGCGCCTGGCGGACTTCATTGGCATCGTCAAATCCTCTCACCGCAACTACTTCCCCGTTGAAGATCAGGAAAGCCGCCAGTTTGTCGGTATGATTCACCTCGATGACATTCGGCCCTATCTGTTCGACCCCGCCATGCACCACGCGGTACTGACCGGCCAGTTGATGGATCCCCATGTAAGAACGGTCTCCCTGCATGATGACCTGTCCGACGTCCTGCAAAAAATGGATGACGACCACATTTTCAGCATGCCGGTCGTGTCGGACAGCCGTTTTTTAGGCATGATATCCAAAGCAACCTTGCTGGATCAGTACCGGAAGGAACTGATGGTGCAGACCGGTCGGTTTTGAAGGGTGACTGCGGTCCGGCACCGCACCAGAGTGATGAACGAGCAAAGGAGAAACGCGCATGACACAAAAATTGTTCCATATCTTCAGGAATACGCCGCTGGGCAGAGAGACCCTGCTCCAGTCCATCTATTTCTGCCAGAAGGTGGGTGTGCGGCCAACCATCTACATCCCTGAATCCACCAAGTTTTTGATGTACTTCGAAAATGACGTGGTCCAGGTGGACCTGGATCAATCGTACCTCAACGATCCGGACACCGCTGTCTCACACGTGGAGGCGCTGCTCGAGAAGGCAAAGATCAAGCCGGAGCTGTTCACGCCGAAGAACTTCACCGCCTCCACCCTTCCCGACGTCCCCACCAGTTTTGAGTTTATGTGCTGCCCACGAAGCATCAGCGATCTCTCCTCAAAAATCGGCCTGGGCTACATCGGTCCACGGGTTCGCCGAATCATCCAGGCTGCCCGTTTTCCGGTTCTCATTACCAGCCCGGTATATAAGCCATGGCAGACCATTGCCGTCTTTTTCGGCGGATCCGCAAATGCGGTCAAGGCCCTGCGGCTGGGCATCAGGATTGCTAAAAAAACCGGCATGCCACTCGACATCTACACCCAGGTGGGGAAAAAAACGCCCTCGGAATACCGGTCCATTGTCCAGGACAAGGGCTTGGAAAAACCGCTGGAAAGCATTCTGAACCAATGGACGTTTTTTGAAAAGGGCCGCTTCGAGGACAACCTGTATAACGTCCCCCATAATGCCCTGATCGTTTTAGGGGCCTACGGTCACGGAATTATCAGGGACATCATGTTCGGCAGCATGATGGAAAAAATCCAATCAACCATTTCAAACAATCTGCTCATCGCCGGCCCCAATTACACGATGATCGGTTAGGATCAGGAGAAAACCATGAATAGCCATTCAGTGGAACCGGCCATGAGGCAGAAAATATTTTCAATGAATCTGGGCGTTGAAACGGTTTCCCTTTACCTGTTGTGCTGCGCGGTGGCCGATGCGGGTGCAGCGATCACCCGGACAACGCTTCAGGGAAAATGGAACGGCAACCGGACCACACTTGAACAAGAACTGCGCCGGCTGGAGAGCAGAAATATTTTGGCAAACGATGGCGAGGCTTCGCAAGGTGAGCCTGTGTACCGGATGATGGATGAAAAGAAATGGCGTTGAGTCCACTGAACGGATTGATTTGACCCATATTTTCTATCGCTCCAGGGCTTTTTTCACACAGTCAAGGATCTTTTGATCCGGCGCAACGGCGTCCATTCCCGGGCAGGATGCCGCCATGGCCCGCCAGTTGCCCACATCCACCAGAATGCTGGGGATAAAGGGCCACTGCCGGCACATTTTCGGCTTTACCGGATGAATGGTGCAGACTTTGTCCCAGAAGATGCAGTAGCCGTTATCCCCCTGCGCGATCAGACGTCTACCGCCGGACTTGCGTGTGTAGTGCAACACCAGCCGATCCGCTGATATCCCCAGGTAGCGAGATATCGCATGGATGTCGGTATCAGTCAGGTAGGTGCCGCCATAGCCGCTGCAGCAGTCGCCGCACAGGGTGCAGGCAAACAGCGCTTGGCAAGCCCCTTCTTCAGATCCCATGACGGCTCTCCATTGCGCGCTTCAGGGTCACCTGGTCCACATATTTTAAATCTCCGCCCATGGGCACACCCGAAGCAATGCGGGTCACCTTCACCGGCATTCCGGCCAGGATCCCGGCAATGTATGCCGCCGTGGATTCCCCCTCCACATTCGTCCCGGTAGCCAGAATGATCTCGCGGACATCTTCGTTTTCCACCCGGGTCACCAGTTCCGCAATTTTAATGTCATCGGGCCCGATGCCGTCCATGGGTGAAAGGAACCCTCCCAGGATATGGTAGCGGCCCTTGAAGGCACCGGACTTTTCGATGGATGCCATGTCGGCCGGCTGTTCCACGACACAGATCAGGCCGCTTTCACGGGAGGGGTCATTACATATCCGGCACAGGGCATCGTCACTGAGGGCGTAGCATCGGCTGCACAGGCGCAGTTTTTTTTTCAGTTCCACAATGCTTCTGGCAAGTCGATGGGCATCTTCGTCCGGTTGCTGGAGAATGTGCATCGCCAGCCGCTCGGCGGTTTTCTGGCCGATGCCCGGCAGTCGGGCCAGGCTTCTGATCAGGGTTCTGATTGAACCGGGATAGTAGTCCATCACATCAGGCCGGGAATCTTCATACCGCCGGTAAGTTTTCCCATTTCTCCGGAAACCATCTCCTGGGATTTTACCAGGGCATCGTTGACCGCGGCCAGCACCAGGTCCTGGAGCATTTCCACATCATCGGGATCAACCACTTCCTTTTCTATTTTTATCGAAACGATCTGCTGGGCACCGTTGGCGACGACGGTGATCATGCCGCCACCGGCCGACGTCTCAATCGTTTTTGTGGCCAGTTCCTCCTGCATGCGCAGCATCTTGGATTGAAGTTTCTGGGCCTGCTTCATCATGTTTCCCATGCCCTTCATAGGCGTTCCTCCTATCTGATTTTTATCTCTTCAATTTTCCCGCTGAAAATCTCAACTGCATCCGCCAGCAGCGGATGATTGAGCAGTTTCTGCCGGATGTCATCCGCCTTCTGTTTCGCCGATGTCGCGGAGTCATCCTGCGTATCACCGCTGAAAAAGTCGACATGGATTCCACGACCGGCAAGTTCGCGGCAAACGGCGTCGATCATGGATAAATTCTTTTTGACCAGGTTCATCGAGTAGTCGTTGTCACGCAACTTCACGGTAAGGGCCTGTTCCGACATGGATACCAATTGCGACCGGTTGAGCGCCGCGGCAATGGACGGTTTGGTTGCTGCGATACGCGCAATGATCCCGCGCCAGGCGTCACGACCGGGGTCACCGTCGCCAGGCTGAACCCGGTCTGGATCAGCGGGAGGTTCATCGCCTGTGGGTGCCTTTACGCCCGCACGATCACCTGCTGAGGCTTCGCTGCGTGGTTGAGCCATCGGTGGTGTCACGGTATCTCCGTAGGCAGCTTGCACCTCAACAATACCCGGCTCCGGCCTCAGGTTCGGATCGTTTAGGAGCGCGTCCAGCCGCTCGATCAACAAATCGATGGGCAACGCCGGCGTGATTTGTTGAATCTTGAAAAAGGCCATCTCGATAGCCAGTCTGGGTTGCAACGCATAACGGACGCTGGACTCGGCGTTAAACAGCAGGGTGAACACCTGATCGATAATGGCAACGGAAACCCCTTCCACCTGCCGGGCCAGGGTTTCCATTTCGTTGGGGGAAAGATCCACCAGTATGTCTGGCCGGGCATCCATTTTGACGAGCATCAGGTGACGAAAATGCATCAGCAGATCCGCGTAGAAGCGCTTCAAATCCTGGCCATTTTTATAAACGGCGTCGATGAGGGCCAGGGTTCGAGAGATATCTCTGGTAAAGGTCGCCTCCGAAAGATCGAAAAGCACCTGACGATCCATGCCCCCCAGCAGTTTCAGCACATATTCATCGTTGACCTGACCGTCTCCGCAGGCCAGGATCTGGTCCAAAAGGCTCAGTGCATCGCGCATGCTGCCGCCGGATTCTCGCGCAATGGCCCACAGATTGCCCGAGGAGACGGAGACCGATTCCTGCTGGCAAAGGCCTTCCATATGCTTCGAAATGGCGCCAGTCTCGATCCGCCTCAGGTCGTGGCGCTGACATCGTGAAAGTATCGTAATGGGAATTTTGTGGGCCTCGGTGGTGGCGAAGAAAAACAATACATGGGCCGGCGGCTCTTCCAGCGTCTTGAGCAGGGCATTGAAGGCCGCAATGCTTAACATGTGAACTTCATCGATGATATAGATCTTGTAGCGGCTGTGCGCCGGCATGTATCGGCTGTTGTCCCGGAGTTCTCTGACCTGGTCCACACTGTTGTTGGAGGCGCCGTCAATCTCGAACACATCCACACCGCGTCCAGCCGTGATGTCCTGGCAGGAGTGGCAGGCGTTGCAGGGGGTCGGCGTCGGTCCGGATTCACAGTTTACGGCTTTGGCCAGTATCCGGGCAATCGTGGTTTTACCGGTTCCCCGCGGTCCGGAAAACAAGATGGCATGTGCCACACGGTCACCACTGATGGCATTTTTCAGGGTCTGCGTGACATGCTCCTGTCCGACCACATCCGCAAATGTCTGTGGCCGGTATTTTCGTGCTAAAACCAGATAAGCCATTTAATGGTTCCTTGAACGTCGATTTGCCGTCTAATTGTATCCCATGCACCGACAGGTGGCAACCCACTATCTCCCGAGCTCCGTCCGTCGGGGATTTGGAAAAGCGGTCGGAAAAACAGACGTGAGGGAAAAGGGGCGGGACGGGTTCAAACGGTTGTGGCGGAGAGAGAGGGATTCGAACCCTCGGTGCCGCTATAAACGACACACACGATTTCCAGTCGTGCTCCTTCAGCCAACTCGGACATCTCTCCGCATCGGGCAGACAAATCTGAACAGTGCTGGTGCAAGCCTTCGTCGGAAAATGGCGGAGAGGGTGGGATTCGAACCCACGATCCCACTTTTGGCAGGATACCGCTTTTCGAGAGCGGGGCCTTCAGCCGCTCGGCCACCTCTCCTTTCCCCTCACAGGCACAAGCATAAAGAAGCACTCGATATCCTGTTTTTGCTCGGTTTGTCAACCCTCAAGTTGGCCTTTTGGTGATGGTCGGCCGCCCCCCTCAAAGATGCACCCTTCGAATTATTCTTGAACTGACAAGGCCGTCTGTAGTATTGGTTCCGATTTGGCATCCGACTGAAAAAGAAGAAAGGAAACGACAATCCATGGCAACCGTCTTGCCCTTAAAAGGAGTCCTTTTCAATCCAGAAAAAATAGCCGACAGTGCGGAAGTCACCACCCCGCCCTATGATGTAATCGCGCCTGAGGAGCAGGCGGCCTTTTACGAGAGACATCCATACAATGTCATCCGCCTGATTCTGGGCCGGGCCGAAGCGAGCGACAACGCCTTGGACAACCCCCATACCCGCTCGGCAGATTTTTTCCGGCAATGGATGTCCGAAGGCGTTCTCAAACAGGAAGAACAGCCGGCCCTTTATCTCAAGGCCATCACCTACGCCCATGAAGAAAAACCCATTGCCCGCTATGGACTGATCGCGCGGGTCGGCCTCGAGCCGTTCGAGAAACGCATTATTCTCCCCCATGAGAAGACCTTCTCGAAAGTTCGGTCTGAAAGACTCCAGCTGATGAAAGCCACGCATTGCAACTATTGCCCGATCTTCTCATTGTATCCGGACGATGGCGGGTTGTTGGCCTCCCTCGAAGATGCAGTTGACACGTCCGCACCCATCGTTGACTTTATGGACGACCAGGGCCACCGGCACCAGTTGTGGAGAATCCTCGACCCGGCGGTCCACCGGCAGGTGACCACGGCCATGCAGGACAAACGGCTGTTTATCGCCGACGGCCACCACCGCTACGAAACCGCATTGGATTTCAGAACGCATCTGAAGGAAACGGATCCGTCCTTCAGCGACCGTCATCCGGCAAACTATGTCCTGATGTACCTGTGCAGCATGAGCGATCCGGGGCTGGTCATTCTTCCGGCCCACCGCCTGCTTAAAGCGGTCAGTACCGAGGATATGCAACAGGCGATGGCGAAAATCCACATCTACTTCGAGGTTGCCGAACACCCCTTCACGGCGGACGATCGCTCGCGGGTTGAACAGAACTTCCTGGCCGCCCTCAGCGACGGGGGAAGCCGGCAGCGCATGGGCATCTATGCCCACAAATCGCCGATTTTTTATTTGCTGACCCTCAAGGCCGGCGTTATGGATCAGCTGTTCTCAGATGAGTTGGATGCATCGCTGCGGTTGCTGGATGTAACGGTGCTGACCCGGCTGGTGTTTATGAAGATTCTTGGATTTGACCAGATTCGACTGGACAACGAACAGCTCATCGGATACGCCAGCAGCGTGGACAAGGCTTTCCAATCAATCGACACCGGCACCTATGATGTGGCATTCATCCTCAATCCCACCCGCATCGAACAGGTTCAGGAGATCGCCCAGAAAGGATTGATCATGCCCCGGAAATCAACCTATTTCTATCCCAAAGTGAAATCGGGACTGGTCATGAACACGCTCAAGGGATAGGTGCGTCTCCTTGAGCCGCGACGATCGGCTCAGCCGCAAAACATCGCCTCAACGGCCCGGGTATACGTCCCGTCTTCATGATACAAGTCAAGCGGCGGGCCGACCTCGAGCCCCGGGCGCCCGCCCTTAATCCCCGTCACCACCACCAGCCTGGCCGGAGACGCTGCTCTGGAGTGGATCATCGTCAGGTGTTTAGGCTCTATCCTTGTTGAGCGCATCGCCGCCACGAGGTCAACGCTTCGAACGGACGGGTAAATGATGGAAAATCGTCCGGCCTTGGGCAACATCCGCCGGGCAGTCCGCAACACCGTATCCAGATCGGTTTTCAATTCATGCCGCGCCACGGCCCTCTGGCTGTCGGCATTGATTCTGCCGCTGTCCAGTTTACGATAGGGCGGGTTGGTCACCACCCAGTCAACCGGCCCCCCGATATCCGCCGGTAACAATTCCCCGATATCCTTGTCTATCATGCGAACCCGGTGGGCCAGGCGATTCTCCGCAACATTCTGTCGGGCAAGTCTGGATAGTGCGGGTTGGATTTCAACGCCAATCACGCGGATTTCCGGATGCCGGAATGCCAGCATGACGGGAATCACACCACAACCGGTTCCCAGGTCCAGGACGGTCTCGCCGGGTGCCGGGCAGACCAGATGGGAGAGGATAACCGCGTCGATGGAAAACCGATAGCCTGATTCGGGTTGATTCAGGACGATCTTGCCATTAAAGAAATGGTCGCGGGTCAGCGGTTCCATGGTGCTTTACATCAGACCGATTTTGAATTTGATATCCTCGATCCGTTCGTTTGCGAGGCTGTGGTTGAGCTTGTCCAGCAGTTCGGCTTTCAAAAACCGGAGCTGATGCAGCCACGCGGAACTGGAGACATGCACCAACAGAAGGGAGCCATTGACGGCAAAGGGTTTCGCGTTGTCCGAAATCGGCGGCCCCACCGCTTTCTCCCATACATGGACCAGGTGCAGGATACCGCCGCCGCTCTCTGACCGGCATTGATCGAGAATGGAATCCAGCACCTGGCCAATCGGTGTGAACGTGCTGTTCGGTTGACGCTTTTTCCCCATGCCGGATCCATCTCCTTAAACCTTTTACGATGAAGCCGGTATAGAAACTGTCCTCCCGGAAGTCAACACAAACCCGGATCAATCGGGTTCCAAAGTCAACCGGAACAAAGGGGTAAGGCAATCCGGATGGGTGATACCCAATTGATTTCCCTTGACTTAACCCATTGCCAACCTTAAATTACCCTACATCTGAAAAACGTCTGTGGCCGGCTTTCGTTCATCCTTCCGCCGACATTCAACATCCTCCCGGTACCGCGGGGTAAGCCTTGTTTACCACGAAAAGGCGATCGGTCCGGACAACGATGATGAAGTCGGCGGTGAGAGTCATCAAAGCATCACCATCACACAAGGATAAGACATGGCTTGGGATTGGGAAAAATTAAACCGTCAGCACCAGCAGCAACCCGGCGGTGTTCCGCCGCAGATGGATGACATCATCAACCAGTTGAAAAAATTCAAACCGCCGGGCGGTTCGATGCTGATCATCGTTGTCATCGCTGTACTGATGATCGGCTATTCTGTTTTTTTTACCATCGAGTCCGGTTCGGTCGGGGTGGTTCAGCGTTTCGGCAAATTTGTCCGCATCGCCGAGCCGGGCCCCAACTTCAAACTGCCCTTCGGCATCGAAAAAGTCACCAAAGTCCGCCAGGACCGCGTATATAAAGAGGAGTTCGGTTTTCAGTCGGACCGTAACGATAGTGAAAACAGATACGCATCCACCGCGGACACGGCCAACATCTCCCTGATGCTCACCGGCGATCTGAATGTGGCGGTGGTGCCGTGGATCGTTCAATACAAGATCAAGGATCCTTACAATTTCCTGTTCAAGGTGAAAGACGCCAACGGCCTGCTGCGTGACCTGTCGGAATCCAGCATGCGGCTGGTGGTTGGGGACAGAAGCATCAACGAGGTGATCACCAAGCGTGATGAAATTGCCGTGGAGGCGCATCGGGTGCTCCAGATCGAGTTGGACAAAGCGGAAACGGGCATCAATGTCGTCACCGTGGAAATGAAAAAAACCAATGTGCCCACACCAGTGCAAGCCTCCTTTAATGAAGTCAACCAGGCCACTCAGGAAAAAGAGAAGATGATCTACCAGGCCCGGGAAGACTATAACAAGGCCATCCCGGCCGCCAAGGGTGAGGCGGAACGGACCATCAAGGCCGCCGAGGGCTATGCATTGGACCGGGTCAACCGGGCCCAGGGTGATGCGGCCCGGTTCACGGACCTATACAGCGAATATGTCAAGGCCAAGGACGTGACCAAACGAAGGCTCTATCTGGAATCGCTGAAGGAGCTGCTGCCCAAGATCAACCGGAAATTTATCGTGGATGCCGACCAGAAAAACATCCTGCCCCTCTTGAACCTCGGAAACAGCGATGGTGAATCCAAATGAAAATAAAAGCATTGCTGGCTTCGGCCGGTGCACTGGTATTGCTCCTGTTCATCTGTGCCTATGCGGTAGATGAGACCGAGCAGGTGGTGATCACCCGTTTCGACAAGGTCCAGCGGACGGTGTTGACACCGGGGCTGCGGTTCAAACTCCCGGTCATCGAAAAAGCACTGGTTTTCCCCAACAACCTGCAGGAATGGGACGGCGACCCGGGACAGATCCCCACCAAGGACAAGACCTACATATGGGTGAACACATTCGCCCGCTGGAAGATCGTTGACCCCGTGCTCTTTTTCAAAACGGTGGGCTATGTGAGCCGGGCGCAGCAGCGGTTGGACGAAATCATCGATCCCACGGTGAGAAACTTTATCACCTCCAACCGCCTCATCGAAGCCGTCCGGAACAGCAACCGCGAACTGGACACCTTCGAAGACCTGGGTGATGAAAACAAGCAGGAGACGCGAACAGACAGACCGGCCAGATTTGCTCAGGTGTTTGTCGGACGCGATAAAATCGACACCGGCATTCTGACACAGGCCAAGCCCAAGCTTTCCAATTTCGGCATCGAACTGGTGGATGTAAAGATCAAGCGGGTCAACTATGTCGAAGAGGTCCGAACATCCGTCTACGAGCGGATGATTGCCGAGAGAAAACAGATCGCCCAGAAATTCAGGTCCGAGGGAAAAGGTGAAGCCCAGAAGATCCTGGGCGAGAAAGAGCGCGAGCTGAAGCGCATCGAATCGGAAGCCTACCGGACGGCGCAGGAGGTCAAGGGCAAGGCGGATGCCGAATCGACAAGACTCTACGCCAAGGCCTATGGGCTGGACGCGGAGTTTTATTCCTTCGTCAAGACGCTGGAAGTCTACAACGAGGCGCTCTCCGAAAACAGTTCAATCATCCTGTCAACTGACTCTGAGATCTTCAAATACATGAAGGGCTACGAAGGCAAAACGTTGGGAAAGCCCTAGCGGCGAATTAGCCAGGAGGCAACAAAAGCACCGACGCATGTTGTGCCGGTGCTTTTTTATTGGTGTCCATCACAGAAGTGCGAAGGCGTCATTATTTACCCTTTCTTCTCTGATGCCGCGTGCGGGCCAACAGCTTACGGTGCTTATGCTTGCGCATCTTTTTTCTTCGTTTCTTGATCACGCTGCCCAACAGATCACCCCCATTCATAATAAAATAACCGGATAAACTCATTTTCTTATATCATTGCATTGATCTTGTCCATAATTTTTTATTTCCTGTTACTGACCAACCATACAACTATGGGGTCCAACGGTCGGCATCACCACAGAGAAATGAAAACAGCCAGTTGCCGTTGCAGGTCCACCCGATTAGCCATTGATCCGTAAAATGGGGTATGCTACAGGAATTTAATGAAAAAGAAGTTTGGTGTCTCCACATTCACAGACGATGAACTGACGATTGTCAACAATGCCGTGGCCATGGCCGAAGAGGTGGTCAGCAACTACTATAAAATGTCAGCAAGCCAGTGGTTGCACCCCAAATATGACGTAAAAACCCTCGCCGATCTCGCCGAAGATGAAATTGTCAGCGGTCCCTTCGCCCAGATCATTCGATATGAAGGCAAACTCAAAGGCGGGGTTTTGGGATCGAGCGCATACGATTTCTACAAAATTTGTATTCAGGATCACGCCATCCTCGAAGTGCTTATGCATCGTCCTGAAATGGGTCTATCTCCTTTCGCCCTGTACGTTGTCACCCATGAATTGGTCCACATCGTTCGCTTCAGCCGCTTTCAACAAAACTTCAATGCCAGCGAGGTTGAAAAACTCAATGAGGAGCGCCGGGTACATGGTATCACCCACGACATTCTAGACCCCCTGAAGACCGCTGGACTGGGTGTCGTGCTTGATTTTTACGGCACCTGGCGCACCCCATTCGATGGATTAAAAACCATCCCCTGATTTTCATCGGCATTTTCTTGACAAGCACGAAAATTGACATATATTAAACCAGTCATTGATGCGGGACGCGCAATTTTTTTTAGTTTTTGCAATACGTTACAGGAGAATCAAATCATGCCGCTCTACGAATACCAGTGTGCGGAGTGCGGAGGAATAGAAGAGGCGATTCAGAAATTTTCAGATGCGCCCTTGACCACTTGCAGACACTGTTCGGGAAAGCTGAGCAAACTGATTTCCCAGAGCAGCTTCCATCTGAAGGGAACCGGTTGGTATGTGACCGACTACTCTAAAAAGCAGGCAGCGGCCTCTGGCGGCAAACCTGCGGAGGCATCCACGACTGAGAGTAAGCCAAGCGGTGCCGGCGGCGCCGATTCTAAAACCACTGCGAGTGAGGACTGATTTCTGTTGACCAGATGCCAGATGATGCACTTTCGGCGTCATCCACTGGTGCTGGGCGATAACGCCTCCATACGAAAAAGGAAACTGGCGTTATCCGCATACAAAAATTGACATCTACGCTTTACAAATCATGACGTGTGATTAGATTATTTAATCTTTCGTCTTCCTGAAAAAAAATCAGCGTATTCGACGACTTTTGTTTAAAAAAAGGTCATGAGGTCTGACCTGGTTTAAAATAGTTGTGAGGCTTTGTTTTTCTGGTGATCAACACAAGTTCTAACTAAAAAAGGAGAGAAGGAACAATGAAACTCAGACCATTGCAGGATCGAATTCTGGTGCAGCGCGTCGAAGAGGAGACCACGACCAAAGGCGGCATTATCATCCCGGATACCGCTAAGGAAAAACCGGCTGAAGGGAAAGTCAAGGCGGTAGGAAATGGTAAAGTAGGTGATGACGGCAAGCGTGTGGCACTGGAAATCAAGGTCGGAAACCGGATTCTGTTCGGAAAGTATTCTGGGACCGAAGTGAAGATTGACGGTGAAGAGTATCTGATCATGCGCGAAGACGACGTGCTCGGCGTCATAGAGTAGACGATTACCCCACTAACGACAGACTATGGAGGTTATGAAAAATGGCTGGTAAAGTAATTAAATATGATATGAAAGCCCGCGAAGCGATGCTCAACGGCGTCAAGGCGCTTGCCGATGCAGTGGTTGTCACCTTGGGCCCCAAGGGCAGAAACGTCGTTATCGATAAGTCATGGGGTTCCCCCACCGTCACCAAAGACGGCGTTACCGTTGCCAAAGAGATTGAACTGGAAGACAAGTTTGAAAACATGGGCGCACAGATGGTAAAGGAAGTGGCCAGCAAGACCAGTGATATGGCCGGAGATGGGACCACCACGGCAACGGTTCTCGCACGCGCCATTTATGAAGAGGGTCAGAAGCTCGTTGCTGCAGGCAATAACCCCATGGCCATAAAACGCGGCATCGACAAAGCCATTGAAGTCGCCGTCAAAGAGCTTCACAAGATGAGCAAGCCGACCAAGGATCAGCGGGAGATCGCTCAGGTAGGAACGATTTCCGCCAACAATGACGAAACGATTGGCAACATTATCGCCGAGGCCATGAACAAGGTCGGCAAGGAAGGCGTGATAACCGTAGAAGAGGCCAAGGGCATGGAGACCACCCTGGATGTGGTTGAAGGCATGCAGTTCGATCGGGGCTACCTCTCGCCTTATTTCGTGACCGATCCCGAGAAAATGGTTGTTTCCCTGGAAGACCCCTTCATCCTCATCAATGAGAAAAAAGTCAGCAATATGAAAGACCTCCTGCCGGTACTCGAGCAGGTGGCCAAGATGGGCAAACCGCTGGTCATCATCGCCGAAGACGTTGACGGCGAAGCGCTGGCGACCCTGGTCGTCAACAAGCTGCGGGGCACCCTCCAAGTGGCCGCTGTAAAAGCACCTGGGTTCGGTGACCGTAGAAAGGCCATGCTGGAGGACGTCGCCATTCTAACTGGCGGCCAGGTGGTTTCCGAGGACCTGGGCATCAAACTGGAGAGCTTGACCCTCGCCGATCTGGGCAAAGCCAAACGCATCAGCATCGACAAAGACAACACCACCATCGTTGACGGTGCCGGTGCGCGCTCCGCATTGGAAGGACGTGTCAAACAGATCCGTGCACAGATCGATGAGACATCTTCCGACTACGATCGTGAAAAACTGCAGGAACGCCTGGCCAAACTGATCGGCGGCGTAGCCGTGATCAACGTCGGTGCGGCAACTGAAACCGAAATGAAAGAGAAGAAAGCCCGCGTTGAGGACGCCCTCAATGCGACCCGCGCAGCGGTCGAAGAGGGCATCGTGCCCGGTGGCGGCGTCGCTCTGGTCCGCACCCTTCCTGCGCTGGACAAGATCAAAATCAAATCCGACCAGAAATTGGGTGTCAAGGTGGTTATGCGTGCCATAGAAGAGCCGCTGCGACAGATCGCCGGCAATGCCGGTTACGAAGGCAGTGTCGTTATCGATAAGGTGAAAAACGCCGAAGGTGCCATGGGTTTCAACGCGGCGACCAACGAGTATGAAGATCTCATCGCAGCCGGTGTTATCGACCCCACCAAAGTGGTCCGCTTCGCCCTTCAGAACGCAGGCAGCGTGGCCTCTCTGATGCTCACCACCGAAGCCATGATCGCTGACAAGCCCGATGACAAATCCGCTGACCCGATGGCTGGCGCTGGGGCCGGTGGCATGGGTGGTATGGGCGGTATGGGCGGCATGGGCGGTATGATGTAACCCGTCGCCCGATCCCTGATTCCATATTGATAAAAAAGCCCTCGCATGGTTGATCCTGCGGGGGCTTTTTGTTTCTGCCCTAATTTCTTGACAACACACCATTAATCAGGTTACTGAAATCAAAAAGAAAGTTGCAATAGATGCATTGATTCTTTTTACGAGTCCATCACCGATGGGCCTGAAAATATTTTTTTTTGGCAGCGATGGCGTAAAGAAACTTTAGTGAAATCGTACGACGGCCGATAAGACTCTCTGAAAGCGATAGGTTTACGCCTGTAAGACACCCAAAAAATGAGGTTTCTGATGAATCGCAGAATCAATTCAACCGCACTTATTTCTGTTTTTCTGCTCCTGCCCCTGCTGTTTTTGGAGCCTTCAAGGGCAGCAGACAAGATCGACGTGGTCGAAAGCGAGACGGGGTTTTACTACACGATCCAAAAAGGTGATACCCTCTGGGATCTGTCAAACCATTTTAACAATTCTCCCTGGTTGTGGCCTGAACTGTGGGAAGGCAACGATCAGATTACCAATCCGCACTGGATCTTCCCCGGTGAACGAATCCGCCTGTACAGAAAGTCGGGTTCTCAAACCGTTACGCAAACCGAAGTCAGCCAGCCCGTTGCCGTAATCCAACCCGCGCCCGTTGCGCCTGTAAAACCCGCCGAGGGGAAAAAAGCGTCTGCACCGTTTTTCTTATATCCTTCCATTGACCGTGTCGGATTTATCCGGAAGCCACCCGTAGCGCCCTCGGGAACCATTTTCGAGGTTCAAGGGAGAAAAGTCCTGATCAGTGAGGGGGACATGGTTTATATCCGTCCGGAAGGAGATACCGCCCAAACCCTTCTGATTCCCGGGAGCCGGCATACCGTTTTCAGGCAGATGAAACCGACTGACGATCGCGATTCAATCGAAACCATCGGAACCCAGCATTACATCCTGGGCATCGTGGAAGTGACTAAAAAGGAACCGGATATGGTAATCGCAAAGGTCCTGAAGTCCTTTCGCCCAATCCGTGTGGACGACATGGTGATGCCGTACAGTCACCGGTCTTCAAACATTGAACTCAAGCCGAGCATCCCCGGCATGGATGGACATATCATCATCTCTGAAGATCACTTGGATTTGACCGGTGATTATACGCTGGCGTTTATCGATAAGGGCCGCGCCGACAACATCCAGGTCGGCCAGCAATACAGCATCTACAGCAAACAGAAAACAGTCCTGGAAAATAACGAGATCAGCTCAAAAAACCTGCCCCCGGTCGACTTTGGCACCTTTCTCGTCCTGCATACAGAGCAGACCACATCCACGGTGATTATTACCAGTGCGGCAAATGTCATTTTTCCCGGAGAACGATTCAGAACGCCCATCAAATAAAACAGACACGACCCTTGCCATATAAAGATGAAGCCTGCCCTATAAAGGGCAGGCTTTTCGTTTTATGCGCATGCGAAAACAGTGCGATCGTCACCTAAGATCGTTTTCGGAGGTGACGCGAAGCACTTCCTGATAGGTAGTAATGCCTTCCTTCAGCTTCTCAATGGCGCTCTCCCGCAAGGAGGCCATGCCCTCTGTCCGGGCCGTTTCCGTCAGGACGGCCAGATCCACGTCAGGAACGGTCTGGGATTTGATCGCATCGGAATAAGGAAGCACTTCATGGATGGTGGTTCTTCCCTGATAACCGGTCCCTCTGCATTTCTGGCACCCGTTGCCATGAAAAAGCGATAAAATGCCTGATTCACCGGTTTCCAGCCCCAGCGCCCGGAGTTTTGCCGCGTCCATGTCGATGGGCGCTTTGCAGGCATTGCAGATTTTTCGAACCAGCCGCTGAGAAAGAATGCCCCTGAGTGTCGCCTGGATCAGAAAAGCGGGAATCCCCAGGTCCATCAGCCTGACAATCGATGACGGGGCATCGTTGGTATGCAGGGTCGACATGACCAAATGACCGGTGAGCGCAGCCTGGATGGCATTTTCCGCTGTTTCCAGGTCCCGGAGTTCCCCAATCATGATAATATCGGGATCCTGCCTGAGAATGTTGCGCATGATCGACCCGAAGGTAATTCCCACCTGGGGCCTGACGGCTATCTGGTTGAAATCTTCATGCACCATTTCAATCGGGTCTTCGACGGTGGTGACATTGACCTTGGTGGTGCTGATTTTCCTGAGCGTGGAGTAGAGCGTGGTGGATTTCCCGCTGCCCGTGGGGCCGCAGACCAGAACCAGACCGTGGGGGTGGGAAACGATCTGGTTGTATTTTTGCATATCCACCGATGAAAAGCCCAGATGCTCGAGATCCTGGAACAATATATCCGGATCCATGACCCGCATGACCACCTTCTCGCCGAAGGCCACGGGCACGGTGGACACACGAATCTCGACTTCCACATCTTTCTTGCCGGTTTTGATTCGACCATCCTGGGGCCGACGCTTCTCGGCCATGTCCAGTCCGGACAGGTTCTTGATCCGGCTGATGATTGCTGAGTGAACATTTTTGGGCAGCTTGTGGACCGTGTGCAATACGCCGTCAATCCGCATTCTGACCAGGCTGACGTCCCGCTTGGGTTCAATATGAATGTCACTGGCCTTTTGGTCGAATGCATAAATAAACAGGTGGTTGACGGCATTGACCACGTGATGGTCAGTGGACGGCAACTCGCCTGCGGATTTGAGCTGGATATACCGCTCAAGATTGCCCAGGTCCACCGTGGGTCCGGAAAACTGATGCTCGGCCGCCGCAATGGATCGTTTAAAGCCAAAAAACTCTTCGATGAGTTTGATGATGTCCGACCGAGGGCTCACCACGGCACTGACCTGCATCTGGCAGGCACGGGTAATATCCTCGAACACGTCGAGGTTAAACGGGTTCGGTGTAGCTACGGTGAGTTTTCCCTGGCTGATCTCCACCGGCAACACCAGGTGGTTTTTTGCAAAAGAGATGGGAATGGTGCTGGTGACGACATTCAGGTCCAGTTTCAGGGGGTCGACCTTGACGAAAGGAATGCCCCAGCTTTCCGCAAGGGTTTGAAAAATGGTATCCTCGTCCAGGGTTTTCGACGGGTCATCTCTGCGTTTCAGGTTCAGTGCGACGAGGGTATCGATAAAGATAAAGGGTTTGTCCCGTTTTTCAATAAATTCGGTCTCATCATGGTTGACACGGCGCCGCTCGAACTTTTTGATCAATTCAAAGCGGTGACCGTACAGGTCTCGCGCCTGTGGGAAGGATATCACGCCTTTTTTTTCAAGCGCAGAAAGGAGGTGTTTCTCCGACAGCTGATCGCTCACGTGAATATCCCCCTGCGCTTAGCCTGAATGCCAGTTGGCGGTGGTGATGCTCCGGATGACATTTTCGATCCATTCCATGGTTCGAACGACGGATCGCTGATTTTCCGGTGTACCACTGATTTCGGACAACTGATAGCCATATTCGCTGATTTGTCTGAGCAGGCCCACATCATCGCGCGTCCCCACCCGCCCAACGCCGCGGACAATAATTTTCAGGTGCTGCAGGAAAACCGGCAGATAGGTTGCAGATCTGAGGGTGCGATAGATTCCCGCTTTGGGATCGCCATATTCATGCAATGCAGAGACCAGGACAAGGTGCGCAGTTTTACCCGACAGCAGGGAAAGAAAGATGAAGATCTCACGTTCAAGAAACAGCAGGTGGCGCACGGATGGCTTCTGTTTGCCAGGTGTGGTGGCGTTTAAAAGCGCAACCATTTTCTCATGAATGGTAACCACTTTGCTGGAGAATCGATACTCCACCGAATCGATCCGGAACTGTGCATAGTGTACCACGTTCCTGTCTAATCCGTTGCGGACATTGAGAACCTCTTCCGGCGTCATTTCGATATCGACATCGAGCTCTTTGTTGTAGGTCCTGAGCAGGATGTTGGCCAGCATGATTGCATTCCGATCCGACGGCTCCACCCGATCGGGATGCCGGCAGAAATCGGCTAACAGAAAACGCAGCGCGTGTTTGGGACGCTTGATGCGGCTGATCAGGTGCTGCAGGGCATTGAGGAAGGAAACCCGATTGGCGCGGCCTTTCAGCGCCTTGAAATAGCACCACAACAATTCAAAGGCGTGGTTCCCGTGCCGTGCCAGTTCATCGATCATCGGCTCAAATGTTTTGCGGATGAAGTTACCCTGCCCATCAAACAGCTTCTCAATTAACAGCGTTATTTTTTCTGTGTCATGCAGAGGGATCTTGAACGCTTGGGAGACGGCGTGTATGTTTTTTTCATTGCGGCGTTTGACCAGGCGATCGATGACCATCAACTGCCGCTCCGTCTCAAGGCTCTCCTTCCCCAAAGACAAGATCGTCAGCAGTTCAGCATTCACGCTGCCAATCATTGTCGATTGGCCATCAACTTGCACCTGTATGGCATCCCGTCGCACGGTCACAGCGTCCAGCGCCTCGCCATCAACCTTGTAAATCCCTGCCCGCAACAGGTTTGCCAGTAACGCCGCCATCTCTTGGAAAAAAGCCTTATTCTTAAGTGCATTCAGGATTAAACTGTAGGTGTGCATCTGTTTCAAAAAGGTTTCAGCTCCCATCCCGTCGTAGTCGTTCAGGATGGCGACTGCCGCATCGTCGTGGAGTTTCTGATCCTCGGTCATCTCTTGATGGATCAGCTGCATCGCCCGTTCCTTCAGGTTGTTCACATTGGTGTCTTTGGCAGGATCGATGTCAGCGGACAAAAATCTGGGGTCTGTCATTCGTTATCTCCATCTGATTGAAAACACCTTTAATGTTTCAGATCTTAATCCATGGGACAAACCAATAGATAGCACGCTCATGACCTAAAAGGGAAAAGGATCAGATTGTAAACAGCAACAATTTTTTCGGTTCGGCATCGCTGCGGTTCAGGTGGCTGCTATCGCTCTGTTTTCGAGTCTGGAGCATATCACAGCGCGTTGACAAAAGCCATTGCCTGTTTCGATTGTCACCTTGGGGTTAGGCATTTCTTCCAGGCAGTTACAGCGCCTGCAATGGCGTTGCCGTAGGGAGAAAACGCTTGGCATAACGGCACGTGACAGAATAAGATCCCATTGCCCGGCCACTGGCGGACAGCCCGCGAATTGAACCCTCCCCGAGCCCCGATGAGCGGGATTTTTGCTTCGCGCCAACAAGCGGCGGAAAATTCGCTCGCCATGGCGGTTCAATGGAACAATGCCCGAGCGGGGCTTGCGGCGCAGTCGCCCTGCCCTGAAATCCTCGCGATGATAGGATTATCCTCTCAACATGTGCTTACTTCACTCATATTGCCCAGGGACCTTGGCGTGTCAATACATTATAAAGAATCTCACCGTCTTCACCAACTGCGGGTTGTCGCGTTAACCGACCGGTCTCAGACAGGCGCCGGAAGGTGTCGATCACCAAGATGGAAATGGACGATTTTCCCATAATCATTCGCCGTACGGCTCATATGGCGCATCGGAAATGTTTAAAGGAGGCAAGACCATGAATCGCAACTTGACAGGTTTGCTGGATCGAATTGGAGAGGTATACCAACCTTTGATCATGAGGGGATCACGCCATTATCTCGAAGTCAGCGTCGGCAAACAGGCACAGAAGCTGGGATATGCCGATCTGGAGGATAGATACAAACAGACCTTTGTCATTGTCCCCTTGAAAGCGCCCCAAAAAGGAATGAAAGTTCGTGTCGATGGTCGCACATTTGTCAACTACGCGGAGCATGACTCCGGGATTGCCCTTCCCGGACATCTGGCCAGGGAAGCCGGGCGATCGTTCGCACGCTATACGCCCAATGACAGCATGATCTGCAATTTTAGCTGACCGATTGCGCCTTCGGCCATCCGATTGTCTATGACAGGCCAGACTACAGGTAGGGTGCGACCAACATGGATGGAAGACCGAAGAACGGATCATTGCCGGGCACCCGGCGGAAACTGGAAAAGGATCTTGTCCACGATGCTGTGGGTCGCCTCGGCTGCGGCTTCAGGAGTGTCGTGGGTTCTGGCCCGGAAAACACCTACCCCCCGCCATATCAAGGCCCCCGTATCCGCTGAATGGATATCGATGGTCAAGCGACCCTGGTCGTACTGGCGGATGCGCGTTTCGGTACCGATGCCCCCATACCACGGATGATAGAAACTGCCCACGCCCACTGTCGAGTAATAGCTGTCGCTCTGAATATTCTGCTCGATGGTCAGGTGGTAGGACAGAAAAAGATCCGGCCGTACTTGGGCTTGAACCATGTTTCGACCCGTCAAATGATTCTCGACAGCATGGCGAATACGTCTGTCCAGCAGTGGGTTGTCGATGCGGATGTCCCCGGTGGCCCCCTGAACCGGGTCTCGCCACTGCCAGGTGCCGTAGCGTGGTATGTCCGCTTGGGGGTCATAATCCTGACTCACCTGGACAATGGCGCAGCCGGTAAACACCAGGACGGCCAAAATAAATAAGATACAGGACCTCAAATTTCTCATCCTTAATCCACGGTAAACGGAAAAAACACCCTGCCTGGTATGGTGGCTCAACCGCATTGCTGGCAGATCGCTGCCCGTTTCCACCCATCACGCCTGCCCCCATCGGCAAGGTCTCTTCCTTGACGATGGATGCATTGACAGCATCATGGTGGGCGGGTATTATTTTATTTTTAGCCGCTTCCAACGAAAACGCGGAGTGAAACCATGAACGCCATCAAGATCACCCTGCTGCACTGGGACCCTTTATGGTTAATACCTACATCGACCCCTGATCCGCGTTCACTCGGTTTTAAACGACATGAGACAAGGTGGTTCCCATGAAATCCCTTCACGTCAATTTCAACGAATCGACCCAGGCGGTTGAGCCCATCGACAACGCATCCCATGAGCCTTGGGAAGATATATGCGAGCGGTTCAATAACGATGTAAGAAGGATCAAGACGGTGTCCGACCCAGAAGGCTACAACGCCATTTATGCCTGTTATGATGAAAACAATCAGCCGGTTTACTATCTGGTGGAAGAAAGGGAGGTGCTGACAACATGGCGTCATCGAACATTTCTCGACAAACTCGGGCGGACGCGGCCAGCAGGGTCTCTGAAAAAATAAATTGATCAACGGAAACATACGATCAGGATAACCCGCCCTTGGCCTGCCACCGGAGACAGGCAAATGCCCCCCCTGGGCGACAATCCGGCATCCTGGCCCGATAGGACGGCTTCATCCCGACGGTTAAATCAGTTGTCGTTGATCTTGGTTCGCAGTTTTCCCGAGCATTTGAAGGTAACCACCTTGCGCTCCCGCAGGGTCAGGTCGGAACCGGTGGCCGGGTTTCTGCCCCGCCGCTTCTTCTTTTCCTTCACGCAGAATTTTCCAAAACCGGATACCAGCAGATCGTCTCCATCTTCGAGGGTTCCCTTGACGATCTCGAGCAGAGATTCAACGGTTTCAATGGACTTTTTCTTCGTAAAGCCCAAGTCGTTCACCTTTGCGACGATGTCGTTCTTGGTCAATGCCATAGAGCCTCCTGAGAGAAAGGGTTGCCGGGTATTAATGTGCAGATTGCATCGGATCACGGCGCACGGTCCGGTAACTCACAACCGTTGGTATCTTTTGTATCTTCGGGAATAAAACGGGCCACCTTGTCCATGATCATGTCCACCCTGCTCATTATCTCATCAATTTCAACTTTTAGCGCTTCATCATCTGTTTCGGTCATTTGGAAATTTCCTTTTTTTGGATCTTCCGCTGTAAACAGCCATGGTTCAGTTCAAGTCACCAATTGAAATCCGGCGAAATCCGGCTTTTTCCACGGGATGCATGTCGGGTCAACGCGGGTAGTTACCGTGGGTATAAAGGTAATCATAGCAGTATGCCTGATACTCGACATCAGGCGTGTCACCCGCTTCCTGATAAGAATCCACGGTTTTTTCCAGACGCGCCAGCCATCGCGTTTTCGCAAAATCGTAAAGGACGTCACGGATCAGATCGGGGTTGTCGCTGACCTCTGGGTTGTTTTTGACGAAGAGGATCACGGCATCGATTACCGCCTTGACACTACGAATATATTCGCTGTCGTCCGTACGATACTCCACGGAAACATCCAGAAACTTCCCCAGCAAAGCCTTGGCCATGCCTTCAACAGCATCGATACAATTCATCGGTTCTCGATTCTGGCCCCCTGGTATACATCCGGGCGTCTCAAGAATTTTAATGGGCTTTAAACTGTCGCTTTGTTCAATAAAATCATACAGCTATTAGCAATATACACAAGACCGGAGGATGTCAAGTTCATAAGATACAATAACCATTGAATTCAGAACCAGCGGGCTAGCAATAAACGTCCAGCAATCGCTCATCATGTTCGGCGTCAAGGGTCGACGGAAAGCGTCAGCTACCGACTGGCCAACACCGTGTCGATCTCTTTTAAAAAGCGGCTGCGGGGATTGAACTGGCCTTTGCGGAAACTGGCGGAAGTGATAAACAGAAAGCGCTCTGCCCGGGTCACCGCCACGTACATGAGCCGACGCTCCTCTTCCAGATCTTCGGCGCTGTCCATGGATCGCCAGTGGGGAAACAACTGCTCTTCGCAGCCGATCACGAAAACCGTTTTAAATTCCAAGCCCTTGGCCCCGTGTACGGTGGAAAGGTTGACACCGTCGGATTCCTCCTCATCATCCTTGTCCTCGCGGACCAGTGCGGCTTCTTCCAGGTAGTCCACGATGGTCTCTTTCTGGGAGGCGGCATGGATCAATTGATCGATGTTTTCCTGGCGGGCGGTGAAATCCATGGAATTGGATCGGGTGTAGTTTTCCAGATGGTCCATGTAACCGGTGCGGGCAATCGTCAGGCGGATGGCTTCATCGGGCCGCAGATCCCGGATCTCGTCCAGCAGCGCCAGCAGATCATTCAGGGATTGGTAGAGTTTTGGGGTAAGCACGCGTTCCGAAACAGCCAGCCGGGCGGCCTCCTTGAGACTCATGGGTCCCCTGCGCATCTGGGATATCTTTTTCACGGTCCCCGGCCCGATGCCCCGCTTGGGTGTGTTGAGGACCCGTTCGAAGGCGGTGTCATCCTTGTCGAACACGGCGGCAGTGATGTAACAATTCAGGTCAAGAATCTCCACCCGGTCGAAAAATCCCTTGCCACCCATCATATGATAAGGAATGTGCGCCCGGCGAAACGCCTGTTCGAAGGGCAGGGAGCAGAACTTGGTGCGATAGAGCACCGCCATCTTTTCATAGGAGATGCCCATCCGGACCATGCTGCGAATCTTGTCCGCTACCCAGCGGGCCTCCTCCTGGTCGGTATAGAACTCATGGGTCTCCACCACGCCGCCTTCCTTGTCCGAAAAACAGGCCTTTTCCATACGGTTTTCATTGTGTCCGATGACCCGGTTGCCCAGTTGCACGATCTCGTCGGCCGAGCGGTAGTTCTGCTCCAGCCGGAAGATCCGTGCGCCCTTGTATTTTCTTTTAAAGGACAGGAAATGGTCGACGTTGCTCATCCTGAACGAATAAATGGACTGCCAGTCGTCACCGACGGCAAAAAGATTCCCATCTTTGAGCAGCAAGGCGGTAATCTCTTCGTTCAGGTCATTGGTGTCCTGGTATTCGTCGCAAAGAATATATTGAAATTGGGTCCGGTAGCGCTGCCGGACGTCTGCGTAATCCCGCAGCAGGTTACGGGTCAGCAGCAGAATATTGTCAAAATCGACGGCATTGGCCGCTTTGAGGACGCCCTCGTAACGCTCGTACACATCGGCCAGGCGAATGTTGCCCTGCCTGGGATGGCTGTCAAAATAGGCACCTGGATGTCCACTGTTTTTGGCATTGGAGATCTGCCCGAGCACGGACATGGCATGTTTTTTGTCGTAATTGAGGGTTAACAGCACCTCCTTGACCGTCTTTTGCTGGTGGTAAGACGTAAAGACCTGAAGCGGCGAATGAAAATCCAGCAGGTGGCTGTGTTCTTTCAGGATCTGGAAACAGGCGGAATGGTAGGTGCGCACCCAGGGAAAGCGCTGGGCACCCATGCCGGTCATACGGATCAGGCGGCCCTTCATTTCCTCGGCCGCCTTGTTGGTGAACGTGATGGCCAGAATCTGTTCGGGCGGCAACCCCGATTCCACCAGGTAGGCGAATTTGGCGGTCAGGGTTCGGGTCTTTCCCGATCCGGCGCCGGCCACGACCAGGGCCGGGGAGCCGGTATGTTCGACAGCGGCTTGCTGCTCGGGCGAAAGCTGCATGGATGATCTTCTCCAAAAACAATTTAAATGCTAACAATCCAGTACGATGCAATAAAGCTAAATGAAAAATTAATTACCAGAAAAATCCCAAATAACAAAAAACCGAATCTCAAATAAACCACAATGACCCAAATTTCAAACCGGATGGCGAAGAGGCAACTACGCTTGTTTGGATGTTGTAATTTGAAGTTTATTTGGAACTTGATGCTAGTGATTTGATCATTATGTAAAGTTAAGCAGTTGCCAAAGCAATGGGTGATGCGCTAAAAAGGCGCCCATCGGCAGATTTGTGCCGCACCGGCTGCCATCCCGTGCCGGATGTCAAAAAAAAGGGTTCCCGCATGGCAGATGAGGGAACCCGGAACTGGCTGTGGAGCCACCGCGCGGAGTCGAACCGCGGACCTACGCATTACGAGTGCGTCGCTCTACCAACTGAGCTACGGTGGCGTGGAACTGTCCCGCTGATTCGTAGATAGGCTTTTTACTTAGTATTTTAGTACGCTTACCGGGAATCAGCTGCGCTGCCAGCTGAGCTGCGCCGGCTGAAAAATAGAAGGATCACGTATAGCGTTTATGGATCAAAAGCAAGCAAAAAGTACATCGGATATGTTGATCCGTACCATTTCCGAACGCACCGGGCCCCTGGTGATTACCGGTATGAGCAGCTGCGCCGGTGCTCGACTGGCGGCTGGCGTCAGACAGGCGCTCAGCTCGCCTGTGCTGATGGTGGCCGCATCATCCAAGGCCGCCGAACAGCGGCTGGCGGAAATTGACTTCTTTTCCGGAGAGACGGATGGCGCCACCGTTCTCTTTCCCGCTTACAATATTTCGCCGTTCAAATTCATGTCCTACCACAACGAAACAGCTGCCCGGCGCATCAGGGCGCTGTATGCCATGATCGAGGGTCAGCGGGCGCAGATCATGGTGACCACCGCCACGGCCCTGCGCCAACGACTGATTCCCAAGTCTGTGTTAGCGGACTTTGCGGAGTTGATCATCGCCGAAGAGGAGATCGAACCGGATCGCCTGGTGGCCAAACTCGTGGCCGGCGGCTACAACCGAAGCGTGGTCGTAGAAGAACCGGGCGATTTTTGCGTCCGCGGCGGTATCATCGACATCTTTTCACCCCTTTATGAAAACCCCATTCGCATCGAATTGTTCGGTGACTTTGCCGAAACCATCCGTTTTTTTTCCCCCGCCAGTCAGCGCAGTCTGGCGCACGTGCACGAAGTGATCATTCTGCCGGCCAGAGAAGTGACCCTGGAGAAAGCCCGATTGGATGTGATCGTCGGCCGGTTCCGGGCACGCGCGCTGAAACAGGAACTGCCGCGCACCACGGTTCGGGACATCGTGCAGCGCATCAAGGAGCAGGGGGTCTTTCCCGGCATCGAGAATCTCACCCCGATGATTTACGACCGCATGGACACGCTTTTCGACTACCTGCCGGAGGGCACGGTCATCATCGCCGACAATCCCGCCGAACTGGCCCAGGCCGCTGCTAAAAGCGCACAGCTTGCCCAGGTCAACTATGAAAAAGCCTGCAGCGAAAAGCACCTGTGTGTGGAGCCGGCGGACCTGTTTTTAAACTGGGAAGAGATCGGTGCCGAGCTGACCCGTCGCGAGGCCGTCTCCCTGGCGCCGCTGGCGGTGACCGGCGATGGCGATCGTCTGGCCGCAGGTGTCGACACGGCTGACAACAGCGACCTGCTGCTGGCCTTGCAGCAGGCCAGAAAGACCGACCAGCCGGCCGCCCCGCTGCTGCGGTGGATTGCCGTGCAACAGAATGCGGGTCGCACCATGGTGATGGCCTGTGAGACCGACCGCCAGATCGGCCGGCTATCCTCAATTCTAGCCCCCCATGGTGTTGACGCGGTCACCGGCCAACCGTTCCCGCAAAAGCTCCGGCCGGGGGGTCTCTTCATCTGCCGGGGCAGCCTGTCTGAAGGATTCGTATGGCCGGCAGACGGCCTTGCGGTAGCTACTGAAGCTGAGATTTTCGGCCCGCGTACCAGGCACCCCAGGCGCGGTGCAACGACCGTGCGAACCGAACTGCTGGCCTTTTCCGACTTGAAACAGGGGGACCTGGTGGTCCACGACGAGCACGGCATCGGTCAATACGAAGGGCTGGTTAAACTGAGCCTGGAAGGCACCGTCAATGACTTCCTGCTGGTTGTTTACCGGGATGAGGATCGCCTCTACCTGCCCGTGGATCGCATGGGGCTGATCCAGAAATACATGGGGGTGGAGGGCATGATGCCGGCCCTGGACAAAATGGGCGGCCGGTCCTGGGAGCGGGCCAAGGAGAAAGTACGCCGGTCAGCAGAAAAAATCGCCGGGGAATTGCTTAAAATCTACGCCCAGCGCAAGGTCAACGAAGGGCACGGGTACGGTGTGGCCGACAGCCATTTTGCCGACTTCGAGGCTGACTTTCCCTACGAGGAAACCCCGGACCAGCGCAAGGCCATCGAAGATGTACTCGAGGACATGCGCCGCACCACCCCCATGGACCGGTTGGTGTGCGGTGACGTGGGTTACGGAAAAACCGAGGTGGCCCTGCGCGCCTCGTTCCTGGCCGTCAGCGAGGCCAAACAGGTGGCCATGCTGGTTCCAACCACGGTGCTGGCCGAACAGCACTACGCCACCTTTGTCCAACGCTTTGACGCCTACCCGGTGAAGGTGGCCTGCCTGAGTCGTTTCCGCTCACGGCCCGAGCAGCGCCGGATCGTGGAAGAGATAAAAAAGGGCACCGTGGACATCGTCATCGGCACCCACCGGCTGCTTCAAAAGGATGTCGCCTTTGCCGATCTTGGACTCTTTATCCTCGACGAAGAGCAACGGTTCGGCGTTCGGCACAAGGAAAAGCTCAAACGGCTGCGAACCACCGTAGACGTGCTGGCCCTCACCGCCACCCCCATCCCCCGGACACTGCATCTCTCCATGATGGGCATCCGGGACATCAGCGTCATCTCCACACCGCCGGAGCAACGCCATGCCATCATCACTTACGTGTGCGAGTTCGACGACACCGTGGTCAGCGAGGCCATCCGCAGTGAACTGGCCCGGGGCGGACAGATCTTTTTCGTACACAACAACGTCAAGGCCATCGACCGCATGGCCGCCTACCTGCAGGAAAGGGTGCCCGAGGTCCGTCTGGCCGTTGCCCACGGGCAGATGGCCGAAGAGGATCTGGAAGCGGTCATGATGCGCTTCATGAACCGGGAGATCGACATGCTCGTGTGCACCACCATCATCGAGTCCGGCATCGATGTGGCCACGGCCAACACCATCCTGGTCAACCGGGCAGACCGGTTCGGCCTGGCCCAGGTATACCAGCTGCGCGGCCGGGTGGGCCGGTCCGACGAACAGGCCTATGCCTACCTGTTCATTCCCGAAGAAACCCGGCTGGGAAAGGATGCCCAGAAACGTCTCAAAGTACTCATGGAACACAGCGATCTGGGATCCGGTTTCCAGATTGCCATGAACGATCTGAAGATCCGGGGCGGCGGGGCGATTCTGGGCGCATCCCAATCCGGCCACATTGCCGCCGTGGGCTATGACATGTTCCTCAAGCTCATGGAAGAGGCCGTGGCCCAGATCAAAGGGGAGCCCATCACCGAAGGTCTTGAACCGGAAATCAACCTGCCCATGTCCGCCTATGTGGCCGAAGACTATGTGGTCGACATCGACCAGCGGCTGTCCATCTACCGCCGCCTGGCCAAGATGAACGACCTCAAGGATATCGCCGCCATGAAGGCTGAGCTGGCGGATCGATTCGGCCCGCTTCCCGAAGAGACGGAAAATCTGCTGCTGAAGATCATGCTGCGGGTGCTGTCGGTCCGCGCCGGGGTCAGACGCCTTGACCTTTACGGCCAGCAGCTGTGCCTGGCATTCAGCGAAATCCATCAACAGCGGCCCTTGGGAATTGTCCAGATGATCACCGGCAGCAAACAACCCTACCAATTCACCCCGGACCACCAGTTCAAAACCACCCTGGCCAAAGGGACCGCACGGACCATGCTGGCCCAGACGAAAAACATCTTGATCGAAATAGCGCAACATGTTAACTCCTGAAGGCTTATGAGAACCATATTTAGAAAGTTTGCAATAAGTTATACTCAGGATCAAAAATCGACGAGGCGAGGTGGTTCCCCGGGCGCGAGCCATGTGTGTCGCCTCGTCTGTTGGGCAGCGATGGTTGCATGGACGGGGTGCTCAGGGCCGGACCACCCATCGCAGAGAGATGCCGTGCTGATCCGCACCGATCAGCAGACCGTAACCCAGGCCCAGTTCGAACGCGCCTTTGAGGCCGCCCGGATTGCCTACAGCGACGACCGGTCGGTGGATCCACAGGTGATTGAAAATGCGCGGTTGCGCCTGCTGAATCAGATGACCGAAGAGGTAATCATCGACCGCCGGGCTCACGAGCTGGGCATCGTACTGGATGACGCCGAACTGGATGCGGCGATCCAGGCCATCAAAAAGGATTACCCGGATGACGAATTCGAGCAGATGCTGCTGGAGAGCGCCATCCCCTATTCATTGTGGAAGGATCGGCTGCGGGTGCGCCTGCTGATGGAAAAGGTGGTGGACCGGGAACTGGTTCAACCGGTGAACATCACCGCACGGATATAGAAGCCTACTATAAAGCCCACGAAGAAGACTTTGCCGTCAAGGATGGAAGTCCGCCGGAGATGGATTTAAAGCATCACATCGTTGAACAGCTTCGACTCGAAAAGGTGGAAGCGGCCTACCCGCCATGGATGGAGGGGCTGCGAGCGCGTTACGGAGTCGAGATCAACTGGGAACTGTGGGAACAGTCCCAACGCCCTGGCGCCGGATCCGCCGGCCAGGTAAAGGAATAGTGGCCTTGAAGCGAAATTTGTCTTTGGGTATGCTGATCGGGATGGGGGTACTGGTTTTCACGGCCACGGCCACGGCATCGGCGGCATCCGAGGTATTGGATCGGATCGTTGCGGTGGTCAACGAAGACATCATTTTGCTGTCTGAACTCGAGGAGCGCATGGCACCCTATGCCCAGCGCATCCGTCAGCAGGGATTCGACCTGGACAAGGAGCGGCAGATGCTGTTCAACGTTCGCAGTGAGATGCTCAACCGCCTGGTGGACGAAAAGCTCACGGATCAGGAGATCAAACGCAACGATATCCAGGTGGGTGAGGCGGAAATCGACAGCACCATCGAACGCATCAAAACGGCCAACACGTTTACCGATGAAGACCTGCGCCGTTTTCTGGAACAGGATCAAATGACCATGGAGCAGTATCGGGAACAAATCAGAGAGCAGGTCCTGCGCACCCGGCTGGTCAATTATCAGGTCAAGTCCAAGATTGTCATCACCGAAGAAGAAATCCGGGCCTACTACGACAGTCACCCCGAAATTTACGGCGGAACGCTTCGTTACCATTTGAGAAATATCCTGATGCGGGTTCCGAATTTTGCCAGCGATGCCGAAAAGCAGGCGCTAAGCGAACAGATGCAACAGATCCGATCACGGATCGAAGCCGGGGAATCCTTTGCCGATCTGGCCCGATCCTACAGCCAGAGCCCGGCCGCTGCAGACGGCGGTGACATCGGTGAGTTTGCCAAAGATGACCCTTTCTCCCAAGATTCAGGCGGCGCTCGACGGATTGGCCCCGGGCCAGGCAACCGGCGTTCTGGATACGGATCAGGGGTTTCAGCTCTTTTACGTGGAGGCGGTCAACCGGACCGAAGGAAAACCCTCTGGATAGCGTAAGGGAAGAGATCCATCAGAAGCTGTTTGCCGAGGTGGTGGATAAAAAATTCCTCTCATGGCTGGAGGATCTGCGCAGCCAATCACACATCAAAATCATCAATTAGGATTGGAATCGAACGGATAAGGTCAGGATCCTTGGAATTAGCGGTTCTCCTGTAGGCTTTAAGATAATTAATTTGGCAAGACTGGCGGGAGGAAGCCGTACGATGATACGATCATACTGCGACGACAGATAACGCAGTTTAAATTAATTATCTTAAGGCCGATATATGGAATCGGAAACGAATCAGGATACATTCGGCGGCTATCTGAAAGGCTTCCGGGTGAAACAGGAACTGGCGATTCAAACGGTCGCCGAAAAAACAAAAATCGCCGTCCACTGCCTCAAGGCCATTGAGGAAAATGCCCATGACCGACTTCCTCCCCAGGCCTACGTCAAGAGCTTCATCCGGACCTACGCCGATGCCGTGGGGGCCAACGCGGACGTCGCCGTCGAGCTCTACCTGTCGGATCTGCAACAGCAGGAAAACGCCAAGCAGCACAACCTGAGACGTCGGGAAAAACTGTGGGCCGTCCGTCAGGCGATGATGGCCGTGGGTGTTATCGTCGGCATTTTGCTCCTGCTGCGGTACACCGATTTTATCATGACTCCGGCGCCGCCGCAAAACACAACGCCGCCGGAACGCACAGCCCTGTCCGAGCCTTCTGCTTCCGGAGCTGAGACAGCGGGGAACCGCCCGTCCGCTGCAAAGACCCAAGGACACGCTCAAACTCCAGGTCATCGCCGTGGAACTGACCTGGCTGAAGGTGATTGTGGACGGTCAGAATGCACGCTCCTATAATCTGAAGCCCGGAGACCGCCTGGAGTTGGAAGGAACACACAACTTCAATCTGATGATCGGCAACGCCACCGGACTGCAGATCTTACTGAATGAGCGACCGGTGAAGATCTTCGGGAGCAGCGGTCAGGTGGTAAGCCTGAAGATTCCATAGAAGATGTGCTCAACGGTCAACGCTTTAGGCTCAAGATCAAGCAGATCAGGCGCGAAGACCCAACGAACTCAACGAACTCAACGAACCCATGCAACAGGATCGACAAAAAATTCTGACGATCAGCGTCAAGCGGCTGTTGCGGCGAGGCGCCAGCAGCCGGCTTCACAAAATCGTCAACAAAACCCACGGCGCGGATATTTCCATCCTGTTCAGGAGCCTGTCGCTCCAGGATCAACGGCTGCTGTTCGACATGATCGACGATGTTGAGCAAAAGGGGGTTGTCTTCAGCGAGTTGGATGAAGACCTCTTTGTTGAACTCATCGACGGCATGGATCCGGATGAAGTCGTGGCCATTTTGGATGACATGCCCAACGATGACGTCGCCGACCTGTTGAATCAACTCCCCGATGAAACCGCCAGCACCCTGCTCAAGCGCATGAAGAAAGAGGGATCCGATGAGGTCGAGGACCTCATGCGCTTCGAAGACGATACCGCCGGCGGTATCATGAACCCTGACTTTATCGCCTTGAACCAGGAGATTACCGCCAAAGAGGCCATCGAGCGTATCCAGAAAGAGTTTGCCGATGTCGAGATGCCCTTCTATCTCTATGCGGTGGACGAATACGGCAACCTGGTGGGCGTCTGTTCCCTGCGGCAGCTGGTGGTGGTCAAACCCCATACCCCCTTGAAATCCTTCATGACCACCGATGTCCTTTCCGTGCAGACCCACATGGACCAGGAGGAAGTGGCCAAGCTGGTCGCCCGCTACGACATCCTGGCCGTTCCGGTGGTGGACGAAAGCAACCGGCTGGTGGGAATCGTCACCGTGGACGATGTCATCGATATCTTCCGCGAAGAGGCGACCGAAGATATGTTGAAAATGGCCGGTGTGGGCGAAGAGTTCGTTGAAACCCAAAGCATCTTGAAAAGCACCCGCACCCGCCTGCCCTGGCTCTTTGCCAGCTGCCTGGGCGGTATATTCGCTTTTTACGTCATCGGACAATTCGAGGAGAGTCTGAACAGGCTCACCTACCTGGCCGCCTTCATTCCGGTCATTATGGGCATGGGCGGCAATATCGGCACCCAGTCCTCCACCATCGTGGTGCGCGGACTGGCCACCGGGCGGCTCAACATCCGGGACATCGGGTCGGTGGTGGGTAAAGAGCTGAGCGTAGGCATGATCCTGGGCCTCGTCTACGGCCTGCTCATCGGGTCGGTGGCCCAATTGCAGTACAGCACCCTCATGCTGGCGCTGGCGGTCTGCCTGGCGGTCATCTGTTCGATGTCCGTTGCCGCTCTGGTTGGGTCATGCGTGCCCATGCTGCTGGCCCGGATCAATATCGATCCAGCCGTCGCCACCGGGCCGTTCGTGACCACCTCCGTAGATATCATCAGCGTCTACTTTTACTTTACCATCGCCACCGGATTTCTCGGCGTCTGAGATCATGGCCAGCTTGAACACACCTGCCATCCTGCTCCGTCGGATCGAGTTTGGCGACTTCGATCTCATCGTCACGCTGTTCACCCCGGCACACGGCAAGACCAGCGCCATTGCCAAATCCGCAAAAAGGAGCGTCAAGCGATTTTCCGGGGTACTGGAACCCTTTTCCCGGCTCGACGTGGTGCTGGCCCAAGGCAGGGGCAAAGGCATGCCGGTGCTCCAGGAGGCGTCTCTGGAAGATCCGTTTTTCAAGATCCGCGAAGATATCGTTAAAACCGTCTATGCCAGCTACTGGTCGGAATTGATCTATCTGTGGATGGCCGAGGGAGAACCCCAGGAGCCTCTATACCGGCTGATATCGCACGTGCTGGCCGAACTCAACCGGGGAGAGACGCCCGTGGAAGTGCTCAGCATCCTGTTTCAGATGCGCTTCCTGTCACTGGCTGGATTTCGTCCCAATTTCGACCACTGCCATGCCTGTAAAACCTGCCTGGACCAGATCCGGCATGCGTCGGTGGTCTCGGATCCCTCCAAGGGGGGAATTGCCTGCCCGACCTGCGGGATCCCCACCAACGGCCGGCTGAAAATCTCCAAAGGCACGTTGAAACAGCTCATGTGGACCGACACCGGGAACCTGGAGCGGGCCGCCCGAGTCCGGTTTGCGCCTGTAGCCATCTCCGAGGGGCTACGATTTCTGGAAGCCTTCGTCCCCTTCCACATCGGCAAGTCCCCGAAAAGCCTGAAGGTGCTTCGGGCGGTCAGGGAATCGATGAATGGCCGGCAAGCACCGATGCTGCCGAAAAACAAGCACAATTAATACATTTTTCAATCTAAACGGAAAGCCATGGCAACACAGACCAATGCGATGACACTGGGCAATATCGGGCCGCTGCTGGAAGGCCATCCCATCGACGCGTCGGCGCCCTGTCGAATCGATTTCGGGGGAACCTTGGACATCAGCAGCTTTCATTATCCGCTGAGGCACCTGGTTCCATCCACGGTAAATATCGCCCTGGATCGACGCACCACCGTCCGCCTGCATCCCCACGCCGGTAATCAGGTTCGAATTTCATCAGCCGGTTTGGCCGAGGCGGAATATACCCCATCAACGGCCCCCTATGATCATCCCCTGGGGCTCATGTTCGCCATGGCCGACTATTTTCATGTCAGCGGCGCCCATATTGATATCCAGTCCACCTCGCCCCCGCGCAGCGGATTGGGGGGGTCGTCGGTGGCCGCCGTGGCATTGATCGCCGCTTTTTCCAAGGCGCTGGTGGCCATGGGCAAAAAAGGAATCTCCCGGAACCGGATGGTGCTCTTGGCCCACGCCATCGAACAGAGCGTGGCCGGTGTACCCTGCGGCCTTCAGGACCAGCTGGCCGCCGCTTTCGGCGGGGTTAACGCCTGGACCTGGCCGGCGGATCCGGGTCTGCCGCCTTTCGCCGGGAACCCCTTGTTGGCGGGCGAAGCGCTTCGCCGCCTTGACCGCCACCTGCTGGTGGCATACCTGGGCGTCACGCATATATCCAAGGATGTCAACAGCACCTGGGTCAGACAGTTCATCAGCGGAAACCGCCGTGAAAACTGGCATGAGATCGTCCGCTTGACCCGGGATTTTGCCGGAGCGATCACCCGGTGGGACATGCAGGCAGCCGCCGATGCCATGAACCGGGAGACGGCCATTCGAAAGGCCATGACGCCACAGGTGCTTGACGACATGGGCGACCGGCTGGCGGCAGCCGCTTCAGAAGCCGGATGCGGTGCCCGGTTTACCGGAGCCGGCGGCGGCGGCTGTCTATGGGCCATCGGTGCGGCCGACGCCATGGCAGCCCTGAAGCCGGTATGGGAAAAACTGCTGTCAGAGCGGCCCACGGCAGGATTGCTCGCCTGCGGGGTAGACACCAACGGAGTCATGTAAACAACCCCATGGGAAGGCGAATGAGCGCCGAGACAAGCAAGGTCTTGTTAAACCCTATCGATAATGCTACGTAGGTCGACTGTCGGACACCGTGTCATATCCGGAAATGCCAATCGATTATTAATTTTATCAACCGTTTGACTATCGATACGGACAGTCGAGGAAACGCGCATGAATTTTCAGGATGTAATTCTCACGTTGGATCGGTTCTGGGGCCGCAAGGGTTGCGTGGTGGTTCAGCCCTATGATCTGGAAGTAGGCGCCGGGACCTTTCACCACCACACCACCTTGAAAGCATTGGGCCCCGAGCCGTGGGATGTGGCTTACGTCCAGCCATCCCGGCGGCCCACCGACGGGCGCTACGGCGACAACCCCAACCGCCTTCAGCATTACTACCAGTACCAGGTGCTGCTCAAACCATCCCCCACCAACATTCAGCAGCTCTACCTGCAGAGCATGAAGGCGCTGGGCGTGGATCCGCTGGAGCACGATATCCGCTTCGTGGAAGACGACTGGGAATCGCCCACCCTGGGCGCTTCCGGTCTGGGCTGGGAGGTGTGGCTGGACGGCATGGAGTGTACCCAGTTTACCTATTTTCAGCAGGCCTGCAGCATGGAGCTGTCACCCATTTCAGTGGAGCTGACCTACGGCCTTGAACGCATCGCCATGTACCTTCAGGGCATCGACAACGTCTACGACCTGAGGTGGAACGACACGGTCTCCTATGGTCAGGTCCACCACCAGCAGGAGGTGGAGCAATCCACCTACAACTTTGAAAAGGCCGACGTGAGCATGCTGCTGGACCTGTTCAATCGTTATGAAGCCGAAGCCGGACGAATTATCGAAGCGGGTCTGGTGCTTCCGGCCTATGAATTCACCCTCAAGTGCAGCCACACGTTCAATCTGCTGGACGCACGCGGCGCCATCAGCGTCACCGAGCGGACCGGTTATATCGCCCGGATCAGAAATCTGGCGCGGGCCTGCGGCATGGGCTACCTGAAGCAACGTGAAGCCATGGGATTTCCGCTCTTGAAAAAAACAGCATGATTGACGGACAGGCTAAGGGATTGGGACGAACATCGAACGTGAAACCGTGATCGAGGTGAATATGGACACCCTACTACTTGAAATCGGCGCCGAAGAGATCCCGGCAGGATACATCCGGCCGGCATTGGAGGCCTTGGCCCAGAACCTGCTGAAACGGCTGGACGTGGCCCGCATCGGCCACGGGCAGGCCCATACCTTCGGCACGCCCAGGCGACTGACGGTGATCGTGGATCAGGTAGCACCCAAGCAGGAAACTATCACCGAAGACCTCATGGGCCCGCCGGAAAAAATCGCTTTTGACGATCATGGCAGACCCAGCGTGGCGGCGGTTAAATTCGCCGAAAAAGCCGGCGTGGCCGTCAAGCGCCTGAGCGTGTTGCAGACTGACAAGGGCCGGTACCTGAGCGCCCGAAAAACCAGCCGCGGGCAAGCCACCGTCAAGATGCTCAAAACCATCCTGCCCGAGGTGATCCTTGCCACCCCCTTTCCCAAGAGCATGCGCTGGGCGGACCTCTCTATTCAGTTCGCCCGACCCATTCAGAGCATCGTGGCACTTTATGGCACGAAGTTGGTTTCTTTTGCCCTGGGCGGCCGAATCAAAAGCGGCCGCCAGGCACTGGGCCACATGTTCATGAGTCCGGGCAAGGTGACGATCCCCTCCCCTGAGGCCTACGTGCAGACCATGGCCTCGGTGAATGTGGTGGTCAATATCGCCGAGCGCCGGCAGATGACCTCGGCGGCCGTGATGGCTGCGGCGGCTGACATGGGTGGACGGGTGCTGCCGGATGAAGAACTGCTGGACATCGTCACCAATCTGGTTGAAACCCCCATCGCCACGGCAGGTCGGTTTGACGACATCTTTCTCGAGGTCCCCAAGGAAATTCTCATCACGGCCATGCGCGAGCACCAGAAATACTTCGCCGTGATCGACGCGACGAACAGGCTGATGCCCGGCTTCATCGCCGTCAACAACACCCGCACGCGGAATATGGCCCTGGTGGCCACCGGTCACGAACGCGTCCTGCGAGCCCGGCTTTCCGATGCCCGCTATTTCTACACCGCCGACACCAAGGTGCCTATGAACGTCTGGGTGGAGAAACTCAAAGGCGTGCTCTTTCAGGCCAAACTCGGCAGCATGTACGACAAGGTGGTGCGGGTGAAAAGCATCGCCGGCTGGCTGGCCGAGGCCGTCAACCCGGCAGAGAAAGAGAAGGTGACCCGCGCGGCCTACCTGTGCAAGGCGGACCTGGTGAGCCAGGTGGTCGGGGAATTTGCCAAACTCCAGGGAATCATGGGGCGGATTTACGCCCAGGCGGCCGGTGAGGAGCCGGATGTGGCCTCTGCCATCGAGGAGCACTATCGGCCCACCCACAGTGGCGGGCAACTGCCGGAGACTGAAACCGGCGCCCTGCTCTCCATCGCCGAAAAGATCGATTCCATCTGTGGGTGCTTCGCCGTCGGCCTGATTCCTACCGGTGCGGCAGATCCATACGCCCTTCGGCGCCAGGGCATCGGCATCCTGCAGATCATGCGCAGCCGGAATATCAACGTGTCACTTGCCGATCTGGTGAACAAGGGCGTCTCCCTGTTCACCGACAAGCACACCGAACCGATGGCTCAAATCGCGGACGCCGTATTGACGTTCCTGAAAAACCGTCTCGCCCGTCTGCTGGCCGACGAGGGACGATCCAAAGACATCATCGCCGCGGTAACCAGCATCTCGTCGGATCGTATCCCCGATGTGGAACGACGGGTGGGTGCCCTGGAAAAGCTAAAGGGCGAACCGGGCTTCGAGCCCCTGGCCGCGGCGTTCAAACGCGTGGAGAACATCCTTAAAAAAGCCACGGAAACCAGCGCAGCACCGGTAGACCCGGCCCTGTTCGCACACGCCGCGGAAGGTGACCTGCACGCCGCCTGCCAGACGGTAACGGCACAAGTGTCCCGGCTCATGGGCCAGGGTGACCTGGACAGCGCCCTGGACGCCATCGCCACCCTGCGGGATCCGGTGGACACCTTTTTCGACAAGGTCATGGTCATGGCCGACGAGGATGCCATTCGTCGTAACCGACTGGCTCTGCTGGCATCCATATCGGCCGTTTTCGGACAGATCGCCGATTTCTCACAGATATCCACATGACCCGGACATGCCGGGTCATGTAAGATTTTAATTCTGAAATTCATGTTTTTATGTCAGAAAACAAAAGAAGTGAGTAAATTACAAAAACCAAATGACAAATAAATCACAATAATCAAATTCAAAATTCTAAACCTTATGGCCATGAAGAAAGGACATTCGAATCATCAATATCGGAGACACCAAAATGACAATCAACTGTTGGTTTTTGTCTTTTTTTGAGATTTAGATCTTGTAACTTGGAATTTATTTGAGATTTGGTTTTTGTATTTTGTTATTTGTTTATGATTTGTTGTTTGTAATTTGTTATTTCCAGTTTATCCGGGTTAGGAGATAAAAGATGCCCTTCGATCCAAACAAAGACAAGGTCCTAAAAAAATGGAAATGCCCGGAAACCGGGCTGCTGGTCACCATCAACCGCTACGACCAGGGGGAGGCCAAGGTGCAGATAGGACCCCGTATCCTCAAAAAACAGGACGGCAGTGACCGAGCCCCGGCGAAGGCCGGCCGTCTGACCACCGAAGACATCCTCTGGCTGTATGACATCATGGATGAAATCAAGGATGAACTGACCGACCTGCAGCGACCGACCTGACCTGCCAACTGCACCGGACGATTGGCGTGACTCGTACCGCCGCCGTACGATACATATCACAACCTCCTGAACGAAAGTATATCTGCGGGCCATTCCATTCTACATCCAAGTTGGACGTCTAAGGTTCGAGATCATGCTTTTGGCAAGGCCAGAGGGAGGATGCTGTATAGGCATGACGCGACGACCGATAAAGCAGTCCAAAAACATGATCTCGAATAATAGACTATGCCTGACCGCCGCGCCATCGTTAACCCCGTGAAAGGGAAGAAGCCGCCCGACACCGGCCCCTTGGCTATTATTGCGGCCACGGAGAGCGACCTGCGCCTGCTGTCGCGCCTGGCGGACGTCCCGGTGGTGGAACAGCGCAAGCTCTACATGAGCAGCCTTCAGGTGCATGCGGACGACCGGCGGCGATTCACCTTGGCCGGACCGATGGTCGGGGCCCCTTATGCCGCCATGATCGTCGAAGCGTTGGGTGTCTGGGGGGTTGAATCGATCCTCTTTGTCGGCTGGTGTGGTGCCGTATCCCGTCACGTAAAAGCCGGCGATATCATCGTGCCGGACAGTGCCATGGTTGACGAAGGCACGTCTGGCCACTACGGCGACCCCTCATGCCGGGTGGCCCTGCCCGCCCGCCCGTTGGTACATCAGGTCCGGTTGGCCTTGCAGCACCTTGGGGCCGGGTTTCACGACGGTGCCGTCTGGACCACCGATGCCATCTTCCGCGAAACCGTTGAGAAGGTGAAACACTTCCAGTCCAAAGGGGCCCTGGCCGTCGAGATGGAGCAGTCCGCCATTTTCACGGTGGCCGGATTTCGCGAGATGGCGGCTGCCGGTATCCTGGTGGTTTCCGATGAACTCTCCGACTATCAGTGGCGTCCGGGCTTCAACACCCCGGCATTTAAAATCGCCCGTGAGACGGCCTGCCGGGCGGCGTTGAGCCTGGCCAATGAACGTAGAACCCTGAACGCAGAACCCTGAACGCAGAACCGAAAAACATGAGCCAAGAAACCGTAGACGAACTGGTCGATCTGCTGAACGCCTACAATGAGGCCTATCGCCGAGGCGCCCCCATTGTCAGTGACGCCGAATACGACACGCTGGTGGAGCAACTGCGTGAGCTCGCGCCCGAGCATCCGTTTTTGCAGGCCGTGGAACCGGAGCAGTTCACCGGCCGGCGGGAGGTCCGCCATCCCACGCCCATGCTCTCGATCGAAAAAGCCTACACCAAAGTGCAATTGGAACGCTTCGTGGCCCGGGTGCAAAAAGAAGCCGAGGCCTTTGAAATGGATTCGGTAACATTCAGACTGACACCCAAACTGGATGGCCTGGCCGGCCGGGATGACGGCAGCGTGTTCACCACCCGGGGCAACGGAGAAGTCGGTTACGAAATCTCCAGCGCCCTTGCCAAAGGCGTTGTCCCCATCGGCGGCCGCGGCCAGGGGGTGGGAGAAATTGTCGTGGTGAAAAGCTATTTCGACCAACACATGGCCGATTTTTTCGAACACCCGCGCAACATGGTGGTGGGCATCATCTCCTCGGACACGCTCAACGAAAACGCCACAACCGCATTGAACGACGGCGTGGTCCACTTTGTCCCATACAGTCAAGCCACGTCGACAATCGTTGATGGGCGCCGGTTGGTGGAAGACACCCGACAATTGATCCAGGACCTGCTGAAAAATGTGGACTATCCGACAGACGGCGTGGTGGCCGAGGTGACGGATGACCGGTTAAAGGAACGGATGGGCGCCACAGCCCACCACTACCGCTGGCAGATCGCCATCAAAACCAAGGGCGAGACGGCCCAGACGACGGTAACCGGCATCCATTGGCAGGTGGGCCGCACCGGCAAGGTCACCCCGGTGTTGGAGGTGGAGCCGGTTTCGCTGTCGGGCGCCACAATCCGCCGCGTGACCGCCCACCACGCCGGCAACATCCGCAATTCAGGCATCGGCATCGGCACCCGCATCGAGGTCATTCGCAGCGGCGAGGTCATCCCCAAGCTGGAAGCCGTTCTGGAAGTCAAGGGAGCGGTCGGCCGGCCCGACACGTGTCCCGCCTGCAGCGGACCGCTGGTGTGGCAGAACGATTTTCTCATGTGCACCAACAACGCCTGTCGGGCCCAGATCGAGCAGCGCATCAGCCACTGGTTCCGGATCCTGGGCAATGCCGACTGGTTGGGCATCAAGACCATTCGCAAGCTTGTCGAAAACGGCCATGACAGCCTGGAGTCGATCTACCGGCTCTCTGAATCGGATTTCGCATCCATGGGATTTGGGCCGGTGCAATCAAAAAATCTGGCCGAGGCCATCGTCATCAGCCGCACCAAACCGGTCGAGGACTGGCGGTTCCTCGCCGCTTTCGGCATCGCGGATCTGGGCACCGGGGACAGCCGCAAACTGTTGGCCCACGTTCCGTTGGAAAATGTTGTGGAGCTGAACCCCCAAGCGATCGCTCAAATCAAAGGGTTCGGTGATAAAACCAGCCAGCGTATCGTGGCCAGCATCGGCGCCATGGCGGGGACCATCCGCCACATGCTCGACCTGGGCTTCAATCTGCGGCGCACGCCCCTTGCGTCTGCGCAGGAGGCCATCGACACGCGCGTTGCGGGCAAAGGCATCGTCTTTACCGGAAAGATGGTTCACGGCTCGCGCGACGCCATGCAGGCAGAGGCCAGGGCGATGGGCGCTATGGTGCAGACTGCCGTCAGCGGTAAGACCGACTATCTGGTTTGCGGTGAGAACGTCGGGGCCGTGAAGATCGCCAAGGCCAACCGGTTGGGTGTGACTGTACTCACCGAAAGCCAGTACATGGCCATGGTCACAGGCAAGTGAACCGCGCAAGGAGAAAGACGGCTTCCATGACCCGCCGCCGTCAATCATCCGCCATCATCCTTGCCGCCGGCTACTCCCGGCGGATGAAGCGATTCAAGCCTTTGTTGACCTTGGGCGGGCAAACGGTGATGGAACGCGTCATCTCCCTTTACCGCAGCGCCGGCGTGACCGACATCCGGGTGGTGACCGGCTTTCGTTCGGAAGCCATCCAGTCTGCGCTGACCGGCCTGCCGGTGGCGGTGGTCCACAACCCGGCACATGATGCAGGCATGTTCGCTTCCGTCCTGGCCGGCATCGACACACTTGCGTCGGACGTTTCATCCTTTTTCGTTCATCCGGTGGATATTCCCCTGGTTCGCCCGCACACCCTGGCATTGCTGATGGATGCTTTCGATCGGCGCCCGTCCCCCGTGGCCTATCCGGTGTTTGATGAAAAACGGGGGCACCCGCCCCTGATCGACGGCGCGCTGAAAAAAATCATCTTGCCCCATGGCGGTGGCGGCGGGCTAAGCACCCTGCTTCGTCATTTCGACGCAACGGCCCTTGACGTCCAAGTAGCCGATGAAGGTGTGCTTCTGGACGCGGACACGCCGGATGATTTTCTGCATCTTGAAACCCGGCTGGCGACGTCCAACAGGCTCACCGAAGATGAGTGCCGGGTGCTCATGAAAAAGGTCCGCAATTTACCCGGGCCGCTGATCGACCACTGCCATCGTGTGGCATGTGTGGCCGGGACGCTGGCCAGGGCGGTCAATGACCGTGGCGGGGCCCTTGACGTCCACTTGATTCAATCAACCGCCCGGGTTCACGATGTGGCGCGGACTGAGAAAAACCATGCCGCCGCCGGGGCCCGTCTGCTGCATGTTATGGGGTTTCCCGCCATGGCCGCCCTCGTCGCGCGCCACATGGATATCCGCCTGTCCCAGGATTCCCCCCTGGACGAGGCGCAAATCGTTTACCTGGCAGACAAGCTGGTGGCCGGAACCACGCTGGTGAGCCTGAAACAGAGGTTCGACGCGAAGCGGAAAAAATATGGCCACGACCCGAAGATCTCAGCGAAGATTGACCACTGTCAGCATGCTGCGCTTTCGATCCAAGGCAAAGTGGAACAAATATCAGGTCAGACGATAGGTCAGCTGCTGAACACGGCCGGGGTTCTCGACAGGCGGCAACCGTGAGAAACAGACTGAGAACCTGGTTGCTGTCCGGTCGTGAAAAAAAGATTCTACTGCTCCGCCACGGGGAATCCCTGAGCGAGACCGACGAAAAACGCTTCACGGGTCAGACGGATCTTCCGCTGAGTCGAATGGGGCGCCGCCATGCACAATACTGGCGGGAATGGCTCTCGGAGGTGCCGATCGCGCACATCATTTCCAGTGACCTGTCCCGCTGCATGGAAACCGCCCGCATCCTTTGCACCGACCGTCCCATCATCGTCGAACCGCTTGCCGGCCTGAGAGAAATCAACCTGGGCGGCTGGGACGGAATGACATTCCGACGGGTCAGGGAGCGCTGGCCGGAGGCCTTTCGACAACGCGGGACGGAGATGGCGCGGTTCCGGCCACCGGGGGGCGAAAGCTTCCTGGACCTGCAGCAACGGGTGGTGCCAGTCTTTGAACAGGCTGTCGATCAAGCCGGCGGGAGCCTGTTGATGGTGGCCCATGCCGGCGTCAACCGGATGATTCTCTGCCACCTATTGGGCATGCCGCCGGAAAACCTCTTTCGCATTGCCCAGGACGACGGTGCCATGAATCTGATCAGCCGGCATGCCCACGGGTATCGAGTTCAGGCCATAAACCTGGGACCGGCTTGACGACCCGATCTCAAGTATCCGCCAACCGTTTGACCACTTGCCGTTCCTGCCTTACATTGAACATCCCGCCTATTCGCACCGTAACAACCGCCGGTGCTCAGGCAGGTCGCCTGAGGGCGCACCATTCAACGCAGTAGATGAGGACCGATGAGATCCTTCAAGCTGATACAGCCTTACCTGATCGCCAACCGTAGCAGCATCATGTTCGGCCTGCTGTGCCTGATCGTGGTGGACCTGCTCCAGCTTTTCATCCCCCGCGTCATCAAGCGGGTCGTCGACGACCTGACCCTCCTGCAGGTGGATCAAAGCGGCCTGTTGAATCATGCCGTGACCATTCTGGCCCTGGGGCTGTTCATCGGCTTTTTCCGGTTCTTCTGGCGCCGCTGCTTGCTGGGAACCGCCCGCAAGACCGAAGAGGCGCTGCGCAACCGGCTTTTCGACCATATTCAGACCTTGTCACCGGCCTATTTCGACCGGATGCGCACCGGCGACCTCATGGCCCACGCCACCAACGACATCCAGCAGGTGCGGATGGCAGCCGGAATGGGGTTGGTGGCCTTGAATGACGCCCTGTTCTTAGGATCGGCAGCCATCGGCTTCATGATCTATATCAACCTGGAGCTGACCCTGTACGTGCTGATTCCCATGCCCCTGATCGTTTTGGGCACCCGCTTTTTCAGCCGGCGGATGCACCGCCGCTACAAGCGGGTGCAGGGGGCCTTCAGCGAACTCACTGAAGCGGTCCGGGAACGTTTTGCCGGTATCCGCGTGATCATGGCCTACAATGCCCAAGCTGCCGAAACCAGAGAGATCACCCGAATCTCCAACGCCTATGTGCGCGAGAATATCGACCTGGTAAAAATCACCGGCGCGTTTTTCCCGCTGATGATGCTGCTCACCAACCTGAGCCTGGCCATCGTCCTGTTTCAGGGCGGACGCCAGACCATTTATGCCAGAATCACCCCTGGTGATTTTGTGGCTTTCATCAGCTATCTGGGTTTGCTCACCTGGCCCATGATGGCCCTGGGCTGGGTGACCAATCTCATCCAGCGCGGCCGGGCATCTCTGGACCGGCTGAACGGAATCTTCAGCACCCGTCCCGATCTGGCCGAAGCGCAAGATGCCATTTCCCTCTCGGCGTTTGAACGGGAGCTGACATTCGAAAATGTCAGCTTTGCCTTCGACCCGAGTCGTGGCAACGTTCTCGGCCGGATCGATATTCACATAAAAAAGGGTCAAACATTGGGTGTGGTGGGACCGCCGGGCGCCGGAAAAACAACGATAATGCTTTTATTGATGCGCCTTTACGATGTGGTTTCGGGCAGCATTCGCATAGATGGAATCGACATCCGCCACTTGAAGATCAGCTCACTGCGGTCACTGGTGTCCATTGCTCCCCAGGAACCATTTCTGTTCGCCGGCACGGTCCGAGAAAATATCACCTTCGGCGGCAAAGGCGTAACGGATGTGGACCTGCAACGGGCAACACACCTGGCGGCGCTGGACGACACCATCGACGCGTTGCCCCAGGGATTCGACACGGTGGTTGGGGAAAAGGGGGTGATCCTGTCCGGTGGACAGAAACAGCGCGTGGCATTGGCCCGAGCCCTGCTCAATGACGCCCCCATCCTGGTTCTCGACGACCCGGTGAGCCAGGTGGATACACGCACGGCCGCCCGTATCGTAAATACGCTGCGGACCATGGCAGGAGAAAAAACCCTGATCATCATCTCCCACCGGCTGTCAGCGGTGCGCCATGCGGATCAAATCGTGGTGATGGAAAATGGGCGGATCGTCGCCACCGGCAATCATGCGCAGTTGATCGCCGCCAATGGGTATTATGCCCGGGCCCACGGACTCCAGGAGCTCGAAGATGCGATTTGATTACGGCTACGATGAAGAGCATCGTCTGGGAAAACCCTATGATTTAAAATTGCTTCGCCGCGTCCTTCCCTATGCGGCCCCACACCGGGTCAAACTGGCGCTGTCCATCGCCCTGGTGGTGGCCATTACCCTCCTGGAGTTGTCTGTCCCTTACATCACCAAGGAGATCATCGACCGCCATATCGTCCCCCGGGACCGAATTGCCGGCGACACGGGCGTTGCGCAAGACGCCGATGGACGGTGGCTGTCCGTTGACCTGAAGGACCCTTTCGCTGCCGGGGTGGTTGACCGGGAGAAAACGCTGTTTCAGATCCGGGGCGATCGCGCAGTCATCCGGCTGGCGGACATGCACCGCCTCGACCGTTCCAGCTTGATCCGGTTGCGGCATGCGGACCTCTCCGGTCTGCTGCACATGGTCGCGCTGTTCCTGGGGGTGGTGGCGGCCATTTTCATTTTTACCTTTGCCCAGAACATGATCATGGAGATGGCCGGCCATCGGATCATGCACGACCTGCGCGTTGGCCTGTATCGTCATATCCAGGATATGCCACTGCGCTTCTTCACCCGCAATCCCATCGCCCGGTTGGTGACCCGGGTGACCAACGACATCCAGAACATGCACGATATGTTCACCTCCTTTATTTCGATGGTGTTCAAGGATATGTTTTTGCTGGCAGGCATCGCCATTGTACTTCTCGCCATGGACTGGCGCCTGGCATTGATGACCTTCGCCGTCCTGCCGCTGGTTGCGGCAACGGCCTTCGGATTCTCCCGGAAAGTGCGAGACGTGTTCAGGGACCTGCGCATCAAGGTGGCTCAGATCAACACTCGTTTTTCCGAAACCATCGCCGGCATCAAGGTGATCCAGACGTTTCGCCGGGAGCGGGAAAACTTCGACACCTTTGCCCAACTGAATCACGACAACTACCTGGCTGGCATGCGCCAGATCAATATCTTTGCCGTGTTCATGCCCATCATCGAAATCCTGGGTGTCACCGCCATCGCCATCGTCGTCTATTTCGGCGGTGCCCATGTGCTTGACCAAAGGGTGAGCCTCGGCGTACTAGCTGCCTTTATCGCCTACATGAAGATGTTTTTCCGCCCCATCCGGGACCTGGCGGAAAAGTACAATCTCCTGCAAAATGCCATGGCTTCCGCCGAACGGATTTTTCTGCTCATGGACATCCGGGCCGACAGCATGCCTGAGCAGCGCAACGTCCATATTCCGGGGGCGCTGGAGCAGATTCGTTTCGCGTCCGTATCCCTGGCCTACAACGCGGGGGAACCCGTCCTTAAAGACATCGACCTGACGATCGAAGCCGGAGAAACCATTGCCATTGTCGGTGCCACCGGTTCGGGCAAAACGTCGTTGGTGAATCTGCTGGTACGCTTTTACGAGCCCACCACCGGATCGATAAGCGTTAACGGTGTCGACAGCAGACAGATACGGCCGGCAGTGCTGAGAAAACGGATCGCCCTGGTCATGCAAGACCCCTTCCTTTTCACCGGCACATTGAAAGCGAATATTTTCTTTGCTGCCAACGGCCTCTCCCTTCAACAGCAGGAAAACATCCTCGACGCCTCCCGATGCCGGGGCCTGGTCGAGCGCTTTCCGGACGGCCTGGACGCCCGCATCTCGGAAGGAGGCGCTTCCCTGTCCAGCGGCGAACGCCAGTTGATCTCGGTAGCCCGTGCCTTTTCAGCGGATCCGGAGATGATTATTCTGGATGAAGCCACCTCCTATGTGGACTCCCAGACGGAAGTCCACCTGCAGGAGGCCATCGCCAACCTGATGCGCGGCCGCACCTGCATAGTCGTGGCCCACCGTCTCACCACCGCCCGAACGGCTGACCGGATTGTGGTGCTCAACAACGGCGTGATGGTGGAAACCGGAAGTCATGACGCGCTGATGGCCGGACAAGGATTTTACTTCCGGCTCTATCATCTTCAGGGAAACGGCGGTTAGGGGGCGGCCGACGGTTCCTGCAGCCGGTTCCGATATTACGTATTAGTTAAATTTTTCAATATGTTATAAATCCATTCGATACGGTTTTCGTCAACTATATAAGTCTTGCCAAATTCGCTTAGGCGTGTTAGGTTAAACGCGTTTTTCTGGTTCCCCCAGAAAAATTTCGATCATTCTAATCAACCATCATTCGATTGCGTTATTCATGTGACCTAACGGTGCAGCGGCACCTGGTGATGGGCCATCAGGGCCCCCCATTGTTAATCATTAACTAAAGGAGGATTGGATAGATGGCTTACGATGCGGTTAATATGGCGGACTGGCAGATTTCTGAAGCAGCTGAAGAAAACATGCCGACACCGGAACAATGGCAGGAGAAGCTGGGGCTCCTTAAAGAAGAAATGCTTCCCATGGGGCGTCTGGCCAAAATTGATTTCCTGAAAGTGATCGACCGACTGAAAGACCAACCCGACGGCAAGTACATCGAAGTCACCGCCATCACCCCGACACCGCTGGGAGAAGGCAAAAGCACCACCTCCTGCGGTCTGATGGAAGGCCTGGGCAAGCGCGGCGTTAACGTGGGCGGTGCCCTGCGTCAGCCCTCCGGCGGCCCGACCATGAACGTCAAGGGAACCGCCGCCGGCGGCGGCAACTCCCTGCTGATTCCCATGACCGAGTTCTCTCTGGGGCTGACCGGCGACATCAACGACATCATGAACGCCCACAACCTGGCCATGGTGGCCATGACCGCCCGCATGCAGCACGAGCGCAACTACAACGACGAGCAGCTGGCCCGCCTGACCGGCATGCGGCGGCTGGATATCGATCCCACCCGCGTCGAAATGGGCTGGATCATCGACTTCTGCGCCCAGGCGATGAGGAACATCATCATCGGCATAGGCGGACGCATGGACGGCTTCACCATGCAGAGCAAGTTCGGCATTGCCGTGGGCTCCGAGTGCATGGCGATCCTGGCGGTTATCCGCGACCTGGCCGACCTGAAAGAACGCCTCAACAACATCACCGTGGCCTTCGACAAGAGCGGCAAGCCGGTCACCACCGGCGACCTGGAAGTGGGCAACGCCATGACCGCTTTCATGCGCAACACCATCAACCCGACCCTCATGTGCACCGCCGAGTACAACCCCTGCTTCGTGCACGCCGGCCCGTTTGCCAATATCGCCGTGGGTCAGTCCTCCATCATCGCCGACCGCGTGGGTCTGAAATTGTTTGACTACCACGTCACCGAATCCGGGTTCGCGGCCGACATCGGCTTTGAGAAATTCTGGAATGTCAAGTCCCGCTTCAGCGGACTGAAACCCAACGTATCGGTGCTTACCTCCACCATCCGTGCCCTGAAAATGCACGGCGGCGGCCCCAAGGTGGTTCCGGGCATCGCCATGCACGAAGTCTACACCAAAGAGAACCTCGAACTGGTGGAAAAGGGCTGCGAAAACATGGTCCACATGATTGGCGTCATCCGCAAAGCCGGCATCAACCCGGTGGTCTGCGTCAACCGCTTCTATACGGACACCGACGCCGAAGTGGCCATCGTCAAGAAGGCGGCTGAAGCCGCCGGTGCCCGCTGCGCTGAGTCGAAGCACTGGGAAAAGGGCGGCGAAGGCGCCTTGGAGTTCGCCGACGCCGTTATCGACGCCTGTAATGAAAAGAACGACTTTAAATTCCTTTATCCGCTGGAGATGAAGCTGCGCGACCGCGTGGCAACGATCGCCAAGGAAGTCTACGGCGCCGACGGCGTGTCCTGGACTCCCGAAGCCGAGGCCAAGGCCAAGATGCTTGAAAACGATCCCAAATACGACGATTTCGCCACCATGATGGTCAAATCCCACCTGAGCCTGTCCCACGACCCAACGGTCAAGGGCGTGCCAAAGGGTTGGACCCTGCCAATTCGCGACGTGCTGATTTACTCCGGTGCCAAGTTCCTGTGCCCCTGCGCCGGGGCCATCAGCCTGATGCCCGGAACGGGCTCCAACCCGGCTTTCCGCCGCATCGACGTAAACACCGAAACAGGCAAGGTAAGCGGCCTGTTCTAATTCTACCTATCGCGTTACCATAGTCTTCGGCCCGGGCGTTTCGCCCGGGCCTTTTTTGTCGTAAATCATTGACAAAAATCGGAAAACACCCCTACAATGGGGACGATTAATAACCGCTGCACCCACGGGGAACCGATGGAAAAAATCACCGACGACACCATAGCCCAGACGATCGCATCCACGCTGATCGAAACCTTCGACACCATGATGTCCATGGCCTTGGAAGCGGTCGAGGAGGGCGCAGGCACCGGTCTCGACGACAGCCGGATGGTGGGAACGATCCATTTTGGCGGTGAAGTGGTGGGCGTGATGCGTTTCAATCTTTCCGAGGCGTTCGCCCGAACGGTGACGGCTGCCATGCGGGGCATCGAGGCCGATGAAATCAAGCCTAACGGGGAGATCAACGATGTGCTCGGCGAACTGGTCAACATCGTGGCCGGAAACCTCAAAACGGAATTTCTCGATGCCGGACTCACCTGCGTCACATCGACGCCATCCATCACATCGGGAAGTGATTTCAAGATCGATCCGGCAGACATCGCCCCACCGTTAACATTCACTTTCCGGCAAGCGGATGAATATGTACGGGTAGAATTAAGCGCCAAGGAGGAAATCGGCGCCAAAGCAGATATTTCGGGCGATCTGTCCAGGGAGGTCGTCCTGGAGCGGATCGCCGGTGTGGACATCCAGACGGCCATCGTCAACTCAGTCATCGACGTTTTCCACACCATGCTGGATATGGAGGTGGAAGCCATTCAGCATGCCCCCGAATCCTTTGCCGAAGAGATGCGAACCGTAGGTTCGGTCACCTTCGCCGGTGAGGTGGATGGTGTGTTCAATATCCAGGTCAATGACGATTTCGGCAAGGAGATGACAGCGGCCATGCTGGGCAGGGACGTCGATGAGGTCGAAAGCAAGGAGGAAGTCTATGATGTCATCCGCGAAGTGAGCAACATCATCGGAGGCAACCTGAAATCCAATTTTGTGGATGCAGGGCTCTCCTGCGTTTTATCCACCCCCGCCATCACCAACGGTCGCGACTTCAAGGTAAGTCCCACCCGCGTGATCGAGCCCGCCCGATTTCTCTTTTCCCATAAAGCGCGCGTCATCATCGTTGAATTCGGCGTCAGGCGGGAAAAGTCGGCAACCGTTGAAAAAGCCGATGAGGTATCGGAAAAAAGCGTAAACGCGGAAGACGTCCCACCGGTAGTGCTGGCAGGTACCGACAGCGCCGTCGATCAGTTCAAAAACCTCGGTCTTGTCATGGACATCCCCCTGCAGGTCACCGTGGAACTGGGACGCTCGCGAAAGCGGATCAATGATGTCCTTAAAATGGGACCGGGCTCGGTGGTCGAACTGGAGCAGATGGAAGGAGAACCGGTTGACATTCTGATCAACCAGACCCTAATCGCCAAGGGTTTTGTGGTCGTCGAAAACGAGAAGTACGGCATCCGCATCAGCGAAATTGTCAGTCGCAAGGAGCGGATGAAAAGTATGCGCTGATTACCATCGGCACGAAACGACTGTTTTCTTGACAGATGGTCTTAAACGTGGTTTTGACAGTTTCGCGTAACCAGGCTGTTTGGCGCACACCGGCAACTGAATGCAGCTATCAATTGCCCCAAAACTCAGGTTCCGGCATGATGCCCCGTCGTGCATGATGCCACCGCAACAGAAAAGGAGAGATGAATGAAAATCCTGGTCGGTTATGACGGGTCCAATTCTGCCAAGGATGCCTTGGCGCTGGCAAAAAAACACGCCGCCGCATTCGATGCGACAGTGGTCATCGTATCATCGTTGACCGGCGGAAGCGTCACGCACGCCGTTGAAGTTGAACATGCCACCGAAGACCTGGAATTGGCTAAAAAAATATTTGATGAGGACGGCATCCAGTGTGAAACCAAACTTCTCGTACGCGGCATGACCCCGGGAGAGGACATTGTCGACTACGCCAGGGAAAAGGCGATTGATGAAATCATCATCGGCATCAAACGCCGCTCCAAGGTAGGCAAACTGCTCTTCGGATCCAACGCACAATATATCATCATAAAGGCCCCCTGCCCCGTCGTCACCGTAAAATAATCGAGATCGGGGTGGAGTCCCCTTCCGCCCCGATCCAAGGGTTGATACGCAATTCTATTCAAAAGGATACCTCGTGATTATCGCCGGTCTCACCGGAGGTATTGCCAGCGGCAAATCGACGGTTTCCAGATTTTTTTCCGATGCCGGCGCCCAGGTCGTCGACGCCGACAAAATTGCCAGGGAGGTCGTTAAACCGGGCACACCTGGCTACGATGCGATTATAGCCTTTTTTGGCCGTACGATTCTTCTTCCCGACGGGGATATCGATCGCAAGCGGCTGGGTGAAATTATCTTCAATGACCCGGATAAAAAGGCACGCCTGAATGCCATCGTTCACCCGCTGGTCTTTGAACGCGCAGCGGAAATGATCGACCAAATCACCGCCGAGACCCCCGACGCAGTGGTGATCATGGACGTCCCGTTGCTTATGGAGGCGGACATGGGAAGAGACCTTGAAGAGGTTATCGTCGTTTATGCGCCCGAAACCATTCAGTTGGAGCGACTGATCAATCGGGATGGGATCGATGAACAAGCCGCCATGGCCCGAATCCGCTCCCAGATGCCCATTGAGGAGAAACGCAAGCGAGCCACGCTGGTCATCGATAACGGCGGCAGCCTGGCCGATAGCCGCAGACAGGCGCTGGCGGTTTTTAACCGTCTGAAACAACGGTCTAAAAAAGCTGCAAAATGAGACCGCATAGCCCTTGCACCCCTATCTCGAACCGATCGGTTCGGGGGCTTCGCGCCGTATGCGCTAAGCTCAGGCTCAAACGTCCCTTTTCATTTGACACGTTTTCTATGCTGCCTTATATTAAACGCCGTTTGAAAACCTGATTCAGATTGACACCTGAACACGACCCCGCCTAAGGCGAGACGATACGTTTGCAACCGCCCGATGGTCGCTCCACCTTGCCATATTGATGAATCGTTTTTTCGGCAAATTGGAAGCCATGCCCAAGGCATGGGCAATAAATTGGTGGCATCGACACCCACGCGGGTTAACCCGGAGGCTGTTAGGCATCCATGCAACAAGAATTGAAGCGCCGGAAACGGCTTTGTGAGCAGCAGTTGTACACATTGAGTGAAATTTGCCGTGCCGTTGGGGAAAAAGACCGGTATACACAGGCCCACGGGTACCGGGTCTCCCTTTATGCCATGCGCCTTGCCCGGCGATTGGGATATCCTCCGGAAGAAATCCGGAACGTGGGTATCGGCGGATTGTTTCACGACGTGGGCAAGCTGGCCCTGAGCGATCGCATTTTCACCAACCGTGAAACCCACCTGCCCAGTGATCTTCAACAGGAGGTGCGCTGCCACCCCCTGATCGGTGCCGCCCTGCTCAAGGATATCGACTTTCTGAAACCGGCGGTGGATTTCGTTCTGTTTCACCACGAGCAGGAGGACGGGAACGGCTATCCCTTCGGCCTCAGGGCCGGTGAAATTCCACCAGGCGCCAAAATTGTCAGTATTGCAGATTGCTTTGATGCGGTTACCACGGACCGTCCCTATCAGAAGGGGCAGTCGGCAGCCACGGCCTATGAAATCCTTCGCAAAGGTTGCCTCCGTTTTTTCTGTGAAGAGTACGTAGAGACATTCATCGAAGAGATCGAAGAGAACGGAATCATTCAAGACACCTGCCTCGATCCACGGCTTGCGGATGAACTGGTTCGGTCGGCCGCCGGGTGCGCCGCCATGTAATGCAGGACCCAGGATAACCACGATGGATAAGCCAATCTTCAACGGGCCGGATTCGGCCTGTTTTTTTTTGCCAACCGATTAAAGACGAATCGCATATGGATCGACATTTCTTAGAAGAACTCAGAAAACGACGAACGTTCGGCATCATCAGCCATCCCGATGCCGGTAAGACCACACTGACGGAGAAACTGCTCCTGTTCGGTGGTGCGATTCAGTTGGCCGGTGCCGTGAAGGCCAAACGGGCTGGACGCTATGCCACCAGCGACTGGATGGCTATCGAAAAAGAGCGCGGTATTTCGGTGACGACATCAGTCATGAAATTCAATTACAACGGCTTTGAAGTGAATCTGCTGGACACACCCGGCCACCAGGATTTTTCCGAGGATACCTACCGGGTGCTCACCGCCGTTGACAGCGCGCTCATGGTGATCGACAGCGCCAAAGGTGTGGAAACGCAGACCGAAAAGCTCATGGAGGTGTGCCGCATGCGCAACACACCCATCATGACCTTCATCAACAAACTGGACCGTGACGGGTTGTCTCCCCTGGAGATCCTTTCGGATATCGAAGAGAAACTGCAAATCGAATGCGCCCCCCTGTCCTGGCCCATCGGCATGGGCAAACGATTTCGGGGGGTCTACAATCGGTATCACCAGCAGCTTCACCTGTTCAGCCCCGGCGGGCAGACCCGCCGCCAGGAAGGGATCCTGATCACCGACCTCGCCGACCCCCGGCTGGACGAGATGCTGGGCAGCCAGGCCGAAGAATTGCGCGAAGATGTGGAACTGCTGGAGGGTGCCGCCAACCCCTTCGAGCTGGACCATTACCTCAAGGGCAGCCAGACGCCGGTGTTCTTCGGCAGCGCCATCAACAATTTCGGCGTGCGGGAACTTTTGGATGCCTTTGTGGATATGGCGCCGCCCCCCAGGGCCCGGGCGACCACGACCCGCCAGGTCATGCCCGAAGAGGATGCTTTTTCCGGCTTCGCATTTAAAATTCAGGCCAACATGGACCCTGCCCATCGGGACCGTATCGCCTTTGTCCGCATCTGTTCAGGCAAGTTCACCCGCGGCATGAAGGTGTTCCAGACCCGCATCGGCAAGCAGGTCACCTTGTCCAACGCCACCATCTTCATGGCCCAGGATCGCGCCCATGTTGACGAGGCCTACCCCGGTGACATCATTGGCATCCACAACCACGGCACCATCAGCATCGGGGACACCTTCTACGAAAAAGAACCGCTCAGTTTCACCGGCATTCCCAATTTCGCGCCCGACCACTTCCGCCGGGTCCGGCTGAAAAACCCCCTCAAGGCCAAGCAACTCCTCAAAGGGTTGACGCAGCTGGCCGAGGAGGGAGCTGTGCAGTTCTTTCGCCCGTTGATGGGAAACAACTATATCCTTGGGGCCGTCGGCGTGCTTCAGTTCGACGTGACCATGGCACGGCTGAAAGCCGAGTACACGGTCGATGCCGACTATGAACCGGTGACCTTTGCCGCCGCGCGGTGGGTAACCAGCAAGGACAAAAAAAAATTGGCGTCCTTTGAAAAGGAAAAGGTTGCCAGCCTGGCCCATGACTCCCAGGGGAAACTGACTTACCTGGCATCCAGCTTGTGGCGCCTCGAAAATGCCATGGAAGAGTGGCCGACGATCCGTTTTCACAAAACCCGAGAACTGGCCGCCTGAATACAGCAGTCGGATGACCGAGGTCTGACGTCGGACAACCTATATCGGCACTCCGAAGATTGAAATCGAGCCATAGGGCCCGTTATCAAACCCGGCCGCTGCCGCCGGGAATGGTGTCGGATCCATCAATGGCGAGCAGGTATGACCTGAGGTTGGAGCGCTTTTTCTTGATGCCCAGTTTCCGGCGAATGGTATAGCGGACCGCCTCGATGGTTCGGGTGGACAGCCCTAAAATCTGGGCGACATCTTTGGTGGTCTTTCCCTGTTTGACCAGGTTGGCCACCTGGATTTCGGAGGGCGTGAAATTCAGGTAGTGCCTGGACATGCGCCGGGACAGGGGTGAGATGATTTCGTTGAGATTGGACTCGACCAGGTTCAGATAAATCCGCTGGCGCTCATCCATCCGACTATCCTTGAGCTTTTCCAGGTATGGCAGAATCAGGCTCTTGGCGTTGATCAGCATCTTCTCTTCCACTTCCGTGCGATCCGCTTCACGCTTTTTCAGGAGCACCTCCAACGCCGTATTGACTTCTGACAGGCTTTCGGTTCTCTCCTTCAGCTCCTTTTCCCTGGCTTTGAGTGCTGCAGTTGCCTCCATCTCCTTGGTGATGTCCAGAATGATTCCGTTGAAAAACAAATTATTGTCGGTTTCGTCGGGTACCGCGACGGAAATGATGTGCAGCCATCGCCACCCGCTGCCCGAGCGGTCGCGAATCCGAACCGTTTCATCCAGCCTGTGCGTGTCGAGCATCTTCAGTCCGGCGGCCAGCAGGCGTTCCCGGTCGTCCGGGCGGAGCATCTTGAGCCAGGATTGAAAATCGGTCACCTGGCTCAGGTCGACGATTTCCGTAATGGACGGGCTGATAAAAATACGCCAGGGCTGGTATGGGGTTTCCGGCCGGTGGCGTAGGCGGAACAGGACGAAGTTGGAAGCGCTTTCCATGAAGGAACGCAGGTGCCGCTCGCTTTCCCTGAGCGCCGCTTCCGCCGTCACCTGTGCGTCGATATCCCGCAGCACCGTCACCCGAACCTCGCGTCGGCCGATTTGGATCATCTTCCCCTGGATCATCACATGAAACCGGGTGCCGCCCTTTTTTACGGCCACGGCATGGTAAGGCTTTTCGTAACCGGAGAGCATGTTTTTCCTGACCCGTGACTGATATTCCGGTGCGATGACGTCGGTACCGAAAATGCCGATCAATGCTTCGCGGGGGGTATCGAACATGATGGATGCGGTGCGATTGGCGTCAATGCAGACCCCTTTCCTGGAAATGAACACGGCTTCAAAGGTGGCATCGGACAGCGCACGGTATCGCTGCCGGCTCTCTTCCAATGCGCTTTCCGTGCGGATCAGACTGCTGATGTCCTGGATCTGGACAATGAAGTAGCGGGCAGCGCCATCCCGATCAGCGACCACGGAGAGATTCAGCAGCCCCCGAACCGCTTTTCCAGTCTGGTGTCGGCATTCGAGCGTGAGCTGGGTGTGGCCTGGTTTGCCGGCCAACATGTCCCGGGATAATTCCGACAGCCGGCGCCACTGGTCGGACCCCATGATGTTTTCCAGGCGCTGTTCCAGCAGGTTCTCTTCCGGATAGCCAAGCATGGTGCACAAGGCTGAATTGACCTTGATGAAACGGCCGTCGAGAAGCGTGAAGGCCATGCCTGTGCCCGCCTGGTTAAAGAGGGCACGGATCAGTGCTTCCTTGTCCTGAAACGGGTCGTCCGAAAAAGGTTTCGGCGGGCCATGCCGGGGAGATCTTTTCATTTTCCCCTGTTTCCGCAGGTTGGTTTTAGAAATAGTCGTCGTGGCTGAACACGTCGGATTCACGGCGTTTGGGAGTGTGCCCCACCTTTGCGGGATACCCCAACGGGATCAGGGTGACCCGTTCATATCCGTATAACCCGTTGATCAACCGATATTGAATTGTCCCGACTCGATATAGGGTACATCCTCAACGTCGATGGCCTGGACGATGGCCTGGTTCAGCCGTTTTTTCATCTCCGCCACCACGGGACGTCTTTTGTTGATGGCCATGGCGAAGGCCATGGTTTCCTCCATGAGTGTGTCGATGGGACAGGCCTTGTGAACCATGTGATGCGCCACACATTGATCGGCGGTCAGCCGGATACCGGTGTACTCCAGGTACTCCACCATGTACATGGGCATGGCCTTTTTCAACAGCTCGTTCATGCCCGGCAGAAAAGGGATGCCCAGGTCCACTTCGGGAAAACAGAAAAAGCCGCGGTCTGATCGCATGAAACGGAAATCAAAAGCGCAACACATGATGGCACCACCGGCGAAGGCGTGACCGGAGATTGCGGCCACGGTCACCAGGGGATAGGTGACGATGCGTTTGAACATGCGGTTAAGCAGGTAAAAGTAGTCTTTGGCCAGGGGCATGTCGTTGTTTTGAATGACCGGCGCCAGCCACTCCAGATCGATCCCGTTGGAGAAAATCTTTTCATGGGCGGAAGTCACCACCAGGGTGGTGGCATCGGTGGCCCGCTCGATCTCATCGAGAACGCCTAAATAGGCATTGATAAAATCCGGATTAAACCGGTTCTCCCCATCATTCAGGGTAATTGTGGCAACATGCGCATTTACCGCGTACTTCACCAGTGCCATGGTCAGCTCCTAAAATTGCATCGATCATTGGTCATGACTGGACATTAAAAAGGCGACCTTCAGCAGGTCGCCTTTCAGTAATCGTGTGGTCCGGGTCGATCAGGAGCAGCAGGAGCCCTTGGTACCGCAGCTGGTGCAGCCGGCGCCGAAGTCAATCCCGCAGTCAAGCTTGAAACCGTACTGATGAAAATCGACCTTGATTGGCTGGGCTTTTTCAAGAAATTCCGTGTTGACGATGAATTTAAAACCGTCGATGTCAAACGCCTTGTCCGTATCGGCAAGCTCATCCAGAGCCATGGCCAGGCCGGGGCCCCCTCAGCCGCCTTCGTTGAGGAAAATCCGGATCGGTTTGACATCTTTGCCTTTGAAATACTCGGCAATTTGCTCAACTGCCGGTTGTGTGACCTCAAACATGATACCCTCCTTGTAAATAAAAAAATCGGCCCGGGATGCATATGGACCGGAAACCCCCAATTGGTTTCAGAGGTTGAATCTAACCATGTCCATTGGGTTTGTCAATCCAAATTCCAGGCGATATCGACAAGGGATTTGGTCACACCGGTTCCGTCGTTTTCCGGAGTAAAGCAATTTCCATGAAATCCCTATGCCATTGGCCGTCGGCCGCAGGTCCCCTGTCCTGACCGCCAAGACAGATAACGGGTGTATATGTCCAGATCGCTTGCCGAGAAGAGCATAAAGATCACCTTCTCCGGAACATCATGACCGTCCATGAAGGTTGCGCAGACGTCCACGGCAATTTTACCGGCATCGGCAATCGGGTAACCATAAACACCGCAACTGATGGCGGGAAATGCCAGGGTTCGAATCCCGTGGGCCATGGCCAGCGCCAGGCTGCTGGTGTAACAGCCGGCCAGCAGGCGGCTGTCTTCAGTCCGGCCCCGGTAAACCGGCCCCACGGTGTGAATCACATATCGGGCCGGCAGTCGGTAGCCCTGGGTTAAACGGGCTTCGCCGGTGGGGCACCCGCCGATGGTTCGACATGCTTCAAGCAGTTCGGGTCCAGCGGCCCGGTGGATGGCCCCGTCCACCCCGCCGCCGCCCAGCAGCGACGTGTTGGCAGCATTGACGATGGCGTCCACAGCCAATTGCGTGATATCTCCCCGCCGGGCTTCCAGCCGTTCTTTCAGGGTCATGGGTTGGTCCTTATTACAGATCGTAAAGGGTTTCATCCCGCATGGGGGCTTGCCTGGCAGCTGCGGTCGCCTTGCCCTTTTTTTCCGGCATCACAAACGGATCTTCCCCTTCCAGCAGGTCCCCCATCTCCGCCTCGACCTGCTCCGGATCCTCGCCGCGCTCCATGCGACGCAAGGCTTCTTCCATGCCCGCCCCCATTTCCATGCCGGTCATATCGGTGAGTTTTCGCATCAGATCGGCGGCCTGGCGCGGGTCATCTTCGTTGATCCTTTCGGCTTCGCCGGCCAGCATCTGCATGGCCTTTTCCATCTTGGCTTCGTCAAAGGGCAGATCTTCACCGTCACCGCCTTCCCTGGCCTTCCCGGTAAAGGCGAAGGCGGACATCTGCCGGTCCAGGGTGCGGGTTTTGCATCGCGGGCATTTGGGCTTTTTGGAGGTGTTGATCGTTTTGGAAAAAAAATTGAAAATCGTGTTGCAATCCGGACAGTAAAACTCATAGATCGGCATATTTACTCCGCATTTCGCTTGTTATTGGATGCTAACGGCTTGTTCATGCAATGGAAGATTCACAACTGGGCGATCAAAATAATAGACCGCCAGCCCAGTCATGTCAACGGGAACAACGGCCTGGACAAACGGTTGATGTCTAAAATTAATATCAAGATATCAGTTTGTTGAAACATAAAAAGATGGATATGGCCATCCGGTGTAACCGGTTGACTTGGTATCGGCCTTCTGTTATGGCAGCGTCGAACCAAAACCCGATGAAAGGAAACCCAATATGGAAAGAACCTTGTCAATCGTCAAGCCCGACGGCGTGGCCCGGGGCGTGATCGGCGAAGTGGTCAAACGGCTGGAGGCCAATCGTTTGAATATCATGGCCATGAAGATGATCCATATGACCAAGGCCCAGGCCGAGGGCTTTTACGCCGTGCATCGCAAGCGGCCCTTTTTCGACAGCCTCACCGCGTTCATGTCTTCCGGCCCGGCAGTGGTCATGGTCCTCGAGGGGGAGAATGCCATTGCCCGCTATCGTGAACTCATGGGCGCCACGAACTACAAGGAAGCGGCCGAAGACACCATCCGGCGCGATTTTGCCACCGATATCGAAAAGAATGTGGTCCACGGTTCGGACGCCCCGGAAACGGCGGCGTTTGAGATCGGCTACTTTTTCAATGCCTTTGAAATCCATTCCCGATGACCGTCGGCGTCACCCGTGACAACATCACGATCGTCCTGCAGCGGCCCCGCTATCCGGAAAATATCGGGGCCGCTGCACGGGCCATGTGCAACATGGGATTGACCCGTCTGATCGCGGTGGACGCCCAGGTCTGGGACGACGCACGCATCCGGCGGCTGGCCACCCATGAGGCCGGTTCCGTGGTTGACCGAATCCGGCGATTCGATTCGCTCGATGAAGCGTTGGCGCCATTCGGTCTTGTGGTCGGCACCACCGCTCGGCTGGGAGGCCAGCGTCCGGTGATCAGGTCGCCTGAAGCGCTGGCCCGAAGTCTGATCCCCGTTTCCAGAAACAATCCGGTGGCCATCCTCTTCGGCCCGGAAGATCGCGGGCTGACCAACGACGATCTGAAACACTGCCACCAGCTGGTCAACATCCCCACGGTGGGTTTCACCTCCCTGAACCTGGCCCAGGCCGTGATGGTGGTCTGCTACTGCCTTTCCACTGCCGCCCGGACCGCTCCCGCCAACTTCACGCCCCGACTGGCCAAACGTGTCGAACTGGACCGGATGTACGAGGACCTGACAGCTTCACTGGTTCAAATCGGGTACATGAACCCGGAAAACCCGGGCTATTGGATGATCCGCATCCGCCGGTTCTTCTCACGGCTCTCACTGCATGCCGGTGAGACCAGCATCATCCGCGGTATCTGCCGGCAGATTGGCCGCTACGGGGACAAGCGCTATAACGACGGCTTGAAAGACGGCGGTAAAGGCGGCGCCTGAGGTCTACGGGCCCCGCTGTGCTGGACGATCCCATGGTCCAAAAACAAGCGATGGGTGATGCAGGCGGGAATCTCTTTCTCATGGTGGGAGACAAAGATCAGCCCGGTGGCGCCACTTTGGCCGATCAGCTCCAGCAGACTGAGGACGGCATTGCGGTTTTCAGGGTCCAGACCGGCGCACGGTTCATCCAGAATCAGCAGCTTCGGGTTTTTTACCATCGCCCGGGCGATGAGGATCATCTGCCGTTGACCTTGGGAAAGCTGGTTGAACGGGGTTTGAGAAAGGGTTGAGATACCCATCTGCGCCAGCCAGCGTCTGGCAGTGGTTATCTGCATGGCATCGCAATGACGATACAGTCCCACCGAGTCGAAAAACCCTGAGCAAACCACATCCATGGCGGACATGTGCTTCTGATACCCGCTGGACAGATCGTGGCTCACCACCCCCAGCCTTTCCCGGGTCTCCCACAAGGTTTGTCCGGCGCCGCGGTCCTTGCCGAACAGGCGAATTCGGTTGGCATACACCTGCAGACATTCACCGGTGATCAGTTTCAGGATAGTGGATTTTCCCGCACCGTTGGGGCCGGTGATGGCCCAGTGCTCCCCCGCCTCCACCGCCCAGGTGAACCGGTCCAGAACGATCGTGTCGCCATAGCGAACCGTTACCGATTTCATGTCGATCAAGGGATCTGCGGAAACGCACCGGCTGGCTTCGCGATATGCCGGGTGATGGCTGGGACGGTGCGGGCGGCTGTCCTTTGTCGCGGCCGCCGGGGCGGCATCGAACAACCGGGAAGTATCGTCCACGGCGCCGGCACCTGCGATCCGACCGCCATCGACGGTGAGGACATGGGTGGTGGCAGAAAGCATCTCCTCGGGGCGGTGGGTGACCAATATGATGGGCAGGCCTTCGGCCGCCAGCCGGTCGAGCATCTCCAGCAAGTCCTGCCGGCCGCGACGATCGAGGCCTTCAAAGGGTTCGTCAAGAATCAGCATCTTGGGGCGGCGGATCAGTTCACGGGCAACCAGCACCCGGCTCATCTCCCCCGTGGAGAGGGCCAACGCCGGTTTGTCCAGCAGGGTTAGCAGATTGAAGCGCCCGGCAACATCGGCCAACCGGGTTTGCATGTCGGACGGCGCCTGAAGGTCGGCGTGGTGAAGACCGATCAGCCCGCGGACGGTGGTCATGTCACTGAATCGGCCGGCAAAGCCTCGGGCGTGGTCCAGGTCCCTTTCCCGGCGCCAAAGATCCCGGCGGGCATCGCTGGCCACGTAAGCAATCGCCTGGATGGGCGACATGCCGCCAAAGGCATGGTAATGGATTTTCCCCCGAACGACAGGTAAAAGGCCGGCGATGGCCTTGACCAGTGTGGTCTTGCCCGACCCGTTGGGGCCGATCACCGTCCACTGCTCGCCGGATCTGATCTGCCACGACGAGCCGTTGAGCAGCCACCGGCTGCGCTGCCTGACGGCGATATCGTCGATAGTGATCAAAGGCAGGGACTTCATATGATCTGGCAAAACCGAAAATAACGAATGGAGAGCACCAACTGTTTAATAAAATAACAAATTACAAAAACCAAATCATTGATAGTTGGAATATTTTCGCTTCAATATCATGAGGTTTGGAATTTTGAATTTGAATATTGTGATTTATTTGTCATTTGTTTTTTGATTATTGTGATTTATCAAGTTTGTCCCTCGCGAAGGGTTCGGGCCACGGCATCACCCATTTCCCGGGTGCTCACCGAACGGGCACCGGCGGCGATATCGATGGTCCGAAAACCCGCTTCCAGCACACGCGACACAGCGCTTTCCACGGCATCTGCAGCATCGGCCAGGTTCAGGCTGTAACGCAGCATCATGGCCGCAGACAGGATCTGAGCAATGGGGTTGGCGATGCCCTGTCCGGCAATGTCCGGCGCGCTCCCGCCTGCCGGCTCGTAAAGGCCGAAGCCGCTTTCACTGATGCTGGCCGAGGGCAACAGGCCCATGGAACCGGTGATCATGGCGCACTCGTCGGATATGATGTCCCCGAACATATTGCCGCACAGCAGCACGTCGAATTGGTGGGGATCTTTCACCAGCTGCATGGTGGCGTTGTCCACATAGATGTGACTCAGGGTCACATCCGGATAGCTCTGGGCCGTCTCGCTGACCACCTCGCGCCACAGCACCATGGTGGTCAGCACATTGGCCTTGTCCACCGACGCCACCCGCCGGCGCCTCAACCGGGCTACATCAAAAGCGGCTCTGGCGATGCGCTCGATTTCCCGGCGGGTGTAGACCATGGTATCGAAGGCGCGCTCGTCGGGACCGCTGCCCTCCCGGCCTTTGGGCTGGCCGAAATAGATGCCACCGGTCAGTTCCCGCACACACAGGATGTCGAACCCGTTTCCGACGATTTTTGGATGAAGGGGGCTGGCACCGGCCAAGGCGGAAAAAACCTTTGCCGGACGAAGGTTGCAAAACAGGTTGAAATGCTTGCGCAGGGGCAGCAGCGCCCCCCGCTCGGGCTGCTGCGCCGGAGGCAGGGTTTCCCACTTGGGCCCACCCACGGATCCGAATAGAATGGCATCGCTGGATTCACACAGGCGCAGGGTATCTTCGGGCAACGCCCGACCGTGACGGTCGATGGCGACACCCCCGACATCGGCAGACGTGTAAGCCAATTGAAAACCGAAGGTTTCCTGAGCCGCCGCGAGAACCTTCAAGGCCTCATCCATCACCTCGGGACCGATGCCGTCTCCAGGCAGAACAGCAATCTTAAACATATGCAACCATCCAGCTTCATTTATAATGTTGATTAACGCGGGTGACCCATCCCATCAAACCATCGACGCATTCCTTATTGGCTGGGTTCCTGCTTACGTTTTTTTAAGAGCCAGTCAATGGCATCGGCAGGATCGGGCAGTTCCCCTGCAGGCGTCGTCATGGCGGCGGCTGGCGCCTCGGCATTGGCCGCGCTTTTCGCGGCTGACACCGGGGCCCGGGGAAGATCGGCGACGGTCTCCGTTAAGTCGAGATCCGGCGGCCGATTGGGCATGCGCAACAACCGTTCGACGGCAGGAGGCGTTTTCACCGCCTGATGAGACGCGTCGGGAACCACCCTTTCGACTTCGGCATTGACGGATGTGGAAGCATTGACCACCGGCTTTTCCGTTGCGGAGGGCTTGCCGGACACGGGAAAATAGATCTGATAGGTTTCACGGATCCACCGTCTGGCACGGTCTTTCAATGGATCCGGTGTGAAATAAACGCCGCTGACCAGCACCAGCAATACCACCACCGCACCCAGTGCGCGCGCTGCGGTAAACCACGGCCAGCGCTCCCTTTTTACAGGCTGATAATAGGTCTTGGGCGCCGGCACCCGATGGGTTTGATTCGTTTCCGCCGGCAGTTCATCCACGGAAAAAGATATGCGCTCGCGGCACTGGTTGACAATCTTGTGGTTGATGGTCCGCCGAGACACCTGGGAGGAAAAAAACATGGCCAGGTCGCAGATGATATTGATCTGCCTGGGATACCCTTTGGAGAATTCAAAAACCGCTTCCATGGCTGCACTGGAGAATATTTCGTAACCGGCACCGGCGGTTTTCAGGCGGTGCCGGATGTACTCGCAGGTTTCTGCCTGGTCCAGCGGATCGATGTTGTACGTGATGGTGATCCGGCGCATCAGCGCTCGATTTTCCGGCTGGAGCAGGATGCTGTTGAATTCGTTTTGACCCACGAAAAAGATATTGAGCAGTTTGGCATCCTGCCGTTCAAGATTGGACAGCAGGCGGATCTCTTCCATCAGGTCGTGCTTGAGCCGCTGGGCTTCGTCGATGAGCAGCAGGACCGATTTTTTTTCTGCATGGGCATCGTTGAGAAACCGGCTGAAGGGCTCAATAAAGTCGCTCTTGGTTCGCACTTCAATGGGAAGCCCGAAGTATCGTGAAACCATGCGGTAAAAATCGTACTTGCTGAGCCCCGGATCGGGAATTTTGGCAGTGTAGGCCTTGCCATGGATGTCTTCCACCAGCCGGTTGATCAATGTGGTCTTGCCGGTGCCCACCTCGCCGGTCAACAGCAAAAATCCCTTGTTGTCCATCACACCGTACTTGAGCGTGGAAAGGGCCTCACGGTGCTTTTTCCCCATCCACAGGAAACTGGGATCCGTTGTGATCTGGAAGGGTTTTTTGGTCAGGCCAAAAAAGGATTCATACATGGTCGTTTCCGTTTCGGTGTGTCAGGGGCGAAACACCGCCTCGATGGCGTCGGCCACCGGGTTGGGTTTGCGGACCGGCGATGATTCGGTTTCAGCTTCAACGGTGGCTGAAGTGAAATGGGTCACGCACGGGTACTGTTCCCACCCGCTTACCGGTTCGCTCAAATCCACCGATTTCCATTTGGGATGGCCGTTGAATCGGAGCCAGTCAAGGTTTTCTTTAATCAGCCAGGCCACATTCCCGATGGTGTTGCAATGGTGGTTGCGGAAATCGTAGGCCACCAGCAGAGCCATGACCGACACAGTATCCACATCGGCCGCCTGCCAGGAGTAGGTGCCCGCAGGAATCCGGGATGCCGGGTAGAAGGCGCGGACACCGTCATGGGTGATCGGAATCAAGTGGAACCCGTCTGCCGGGGCAACCTCCAACGCCAGACGCTCCACCGGAAACCCGTCTACCGTCACCATGGCATCGATGCTGCCTGCTTTAAGCGCCGCCAGCGCCTGGGAATCACCGATGGCCAGCATCTGCCGGGGCCGAACACCTGAGATCTCAAATATCAGACGGCTGGTTAGATAGGTGCCGCTCTCCACGTGGCCGACGGCCACCCGCTTGTCGTCGAGGTCGCTAAGGTTGTGGATCTCCCCGTTGCCGAGGATGTGGATCTCCTGCTTGTACAGCGGGTAAACCCATTTGATTTTATCGGCGATCAGCTTGAGCCGGGGGTCGCTGTCAACCTTGGCCACAAAGGCCAGCACGTCGGACTGAACCAGGCCCATATGATTGCCGGGACGCTGGTAAACGGCGTAGATGTTTTCCACAGACCCGCGTGAACTGAATACCGCCAGATGAATGTTGCTGCGCATGACCAGGGCTTTTAGATCCATGCCGATCTGGTGAGCGGTGCTTTTCACGTCGCCGGTAATGATGCCCAGAAAATCCTGCTCATCCTCGGCGGCCACCGCTGGCAGGGAGCCGGCCAGGACCATTATCGTCACCCACACCATCACGAATACGCGTCTGTCCATGGACCAGGCCTCTTTGCAGGAAGCGTTTTACCGGCGGAAAGATTGCACCGCATTTCATATTTGGCTCCGGTGGTGCAGCCACCGTCGGGTTGTCGATGTGCCGGAGATTGAGTGGACGATGATAGAAGAGTAAATATGCGGAGTCAATATTAAAACCAGGTGACCGACACCATTCACCGGTAAACGGGTGGTTAACGATCTTCCTCGACCGGGGCGGAGCCACCCATGTTGCCGGCCACCGGCTGGCTGCAGGAATCTGAAGCGCTGCAGCAGGTGCAGCCACAGGCACAACCATCCTTTTGCTTGAATCCTTTGTAGAAGATCCTCCCCACATAGAGAGCGGCGGCCGCGACAATCAAAATGACAATCAGTGTTTCCATCGTTCAATACCTTGGTATCGGTTTGCGTTGCCGCCGCCGGACGAGGATGCGTGACCAGGCATCAGTATCCGAAGGCGACACCGGCCTGGTAGACAATAACAGCCAGAAAAAAGGCCAGGGAAGTGTTGAAAACCATGGAAAAGGCGCCCCATTTCCATGAGGATTCCCTGGCGATACAGACCACCGTGACGAAACAGGGGGCGTAAAACATCACAAAGATAATCAGGCTCCAGGCGGTCAGGGTGCGCCATCCCGGTTCGGCAACCAGCTTGACGGCCAGGCTATCAGCAGCGTCGGTGTCCACCGTACCCAGTGAATAGGCCGTCCCCAGGGTGGATACAATCACCTCCTTGGCGGCAAACCCGCCCAGCAGGGCAATGTTCGTGCGCCAGTCAAAGCCGGCCAAGCGGGTGACGGATTCTAAACCGGTGCCGACACGGCCTGCCAAAGAATGGCGCAGGGCGGCACCGGCCTGCCGGGCATCCACGGCCAGCAGATTTTTCTTCAATTCAGCGGCGGCAGTGGAGAGCGGCTGGGACGTCGAGGCGGCCTCGAGTTCTTCAACCACCTGGGGTGCCGCCGTCGAGAAATATCCAACCCGCTGGCTGGCATAGGTCTCAACTTGCGCGGCGGGCAGGCGGGGAAAGGTCATGGCCGCCCACAGCAGCACGGAAATGCCCAGAATCACGGTCCCGGCCTTTTTCGCATACTGCCAGGTCCGTTCCCAAGTATGGATGACCAACCCCCGCAAGGTCGGCAGGCGGTAGGGAGGCAGTTCCATGACAAAGGGTGTGGAGGCACCTGTAACCACGGTCATCCGCAGAAACTTTGCCGCCAGCAGCGCCCCGGCCCAGGAGATCAGAGTGAGAATGAACATCATCCGGGCCCGGCTGTGGGGAAAAAAGGCGGCGATGAGCAGGGCGAATACGGGCAGTTTGGCTCCGCAGTTCATAAACGGCGCGGTCAGCAGGGTGGCGATGCGCTCTTTGGGCGACCGCAGGGTCCGGGTGGCCATCACGCCGGGGACTGCGCAACCACCGGCAATCCCGCCGGAGACGATGTAAGCCATCACCGAACTGCCGTGCAGCCCGAATATCTGGAACACCCGATCGAGCATGAAGGCCACCCGCGCCAGATATCCCGAGTCTTCCAGCAAGGCGATGCCGAAAAACATGAACATGATCAGCGGCACGAAACCGAGCACCCCGCCCACCCCATCGATAACGCCGGAGACGACCAGGGACTTGAGCAGTCCGTCGGACAGGGTGGCGGAGACCATGCCCGAAAGCCATTCAAAGGCCCTCTCGCACCAGGCGACGGGCAATTCGCTGTAGGTGAAGACAAACTGGTACAGTCCCATGAGCACCAGCAGCATGATGATGGGGCCGGCAAAACGATTCACCAGGACCTTGTCGATGCGATCGGAGAGAAATAACCGGTTCCGGTCGCGGCGCTCCTTGATCACCCCCTGCTTGAGCACGGAACTGATAAACCCGTAACGGTGGTCGGCGATCATGGCTTCCGGATAGGTTTCCAGGGTCTCTTCGATGTGCGCGCCCACGTTGCGGGTGACGGTCTCCAGCCTATCGCCGATCTGCGGGTCCGTTTCCCTTCCCTTTTCAAGGATCTGCTCGTCGTTTTCCAGATACTTGATGGCAATCCAGCGCGACGGGTAAAGGTCCGTGAGAAAATTTCTCCCGGTGATGATTTTTTCCATCTCCAGGATGGCGGTCTCCAGATCCCGGCCATAGGAAACCCGCAGGGGCTGGAGGGGGGGCGATTCTGCTACCGTTTCCACGGCGTCCATCAGGGCTTTTTTGCCAAACCCGCTGCGGGCCACGATGGGAACGACCGGCACGCCGAGCAATCGGGAGAGTTTTTTATCGTCGACCTCGATGCCCCGCCCCCTGGCCACGTCGATCATGTTCAGGGCCACGCAGGTGGGAATGCCCAGTTCCAGAAACTGGATGGTCAGGTAAAGGTTGCGTTCCAGATTGGACGCATCGACGATATTGATCGTCACCCGGGGGCGCTCGTTGACCAGAAAATCCCGGGCCACCACCTCTTCGACACTGTAGGCGGTGAGTGAATAGGTGCCGGGAAGATCCACGATGTGCATATCGTGGCCGTTTTGCACATAGCGGCCCTCCTTGCGGTCCACCGTCACCCCGGGATAGTTGCCCACGTGCTGCCGCGAACCGGTAAGGGCATTAAAAAGGGTGGTCTTCCCGGCGTTGGGATTACCACCCAGTGCAACGCAAAAGTTCATTGTTATCCGTTAACCTCGACGTCGATGAGATCGGCTTCGTTATTGCGAAGGGTCAGGACAAACCCTTTAACCCGCAGGGCCACGGGATCGAAAAGCGGTGCCCGTCCCTGGATCTTGATTGCGGTACCCGGCACCAGCCCCATATCCCGGAGCCGACGTCCCAGTTCACCGCCAACCTTGACGCTGGTAATCGTCCCTTCCTGGTTGACCTGCATGTTACGAATGTTGATCGTTGCCATTGGCGCTCCATGAACCATGAAAAATTTTGAACCTCATGAAAAGTTAGGTAAGCCAAACTTTCAAAGGAGTCAATAGAAAAATACGGCTCCCGGAGGTCGGATGGCTGAAGTCCGTTACCGTCCTCCGACTCCAGTCCTCCGACCTCAGTCCTCAGTCCTCAGCCCTCCGTCCTCCGACCTCAGTCCTCGCCCCGACCCCAGTCCTCAGCCTCCGACCTCAGCCCTCCGACCTCAGTCCTCAGCCCTCCGACCTCCGTCCTCAGTCCTCCGACCTCAGTCCTCTGTCCTCAGTCCTCAGTCCTCAGTCCTCAGTCCTCCGTCCTCCGACCTCAGTCCTCCGTCCTCCGACCTCCGACCTCCGTCCTCCAACCCCACGGGTCAGTGGCTGCACCCTCATGTGCTGCCGGCACAAGGTTCCGGCGTATTGACAGTGGTGGTATCCGTCCGCCTGGATTCACCGGTCTGCCGCAGTTTAAAAATGCGGCTGCGAACGAACCGCCACACCGGTTTCACCGACAGGGCCAGGATGAGGATGGCACCGGCCAGTTCGACAGCATACGGGATGGCTTCACCGGCCTGCCCCACCACGGCCTGTGCCGAAACGCCCATGCTGGCATAGATCCAGTCCACCAGCAGGCCGAAGCCCACCGCACAGATCGCGATGGCTGCCAGGTAGATGCCCGTGGCCCGTTTGCCCAGCACCCGGATCAGCACGGTCAGGGAGGTGACATTGGTGGCCGGCCCGGTCATCAGGAACACCAGGGCCGCCCCTGGGCTGACTCCCTGCAGAATCAGGGTTGCGGCAATGGGTGTGGAGGCGGTGGCACAGATGTAAATGGGAATGCCCACCCCCAGCATGATCAGCATGGCACCGATACCGCCACCCATATACCGGCTGAAGACCGATTCGGGAATCAGCACTGTGATAATGCCGGACAGCAGGAGACCGAACAGGAACCACACCGCCAGATCCCCCCACACATCGGTGAAGGCAAAGCGGAAACCGGCCGATATTTTTTCACCGAAACGGTGGTGGTTGCGATGCACCTCCGGTGAGCAGTTGATTCCGTCGCAGCAACCATCCACCGGGCAGGCGAGGTCCGGGACGATGGGGCTGTCCGTATCCGGTTTTCCCAGCAGGTTTTCGGTGATGCCCGCGGCAAAAGCGGTGACAAATGCGGCCACCGGCCGCACCACGGTCATGATGGGGTCCATCAGCGCGTAGGTGATGGCGATGGAATCCACACCGGATTCCGGCGTGGAGATCAGAAATGAGGTCACAGCCCCGTTGTTGGCCCCCTGTTTTTTCAAAGCAGCCGCCGCCGGCAGAACGCCGCAGGAGCAAAGGGGGATGGGGATTCCCATGAGCGAAGCCTTGAACACCGATTTGAAGCGCCCCCGGCCCAAATGCCGGGAAACCGATCCGGGGTTGAGAAAGACCCGCAGCAGCCCGCTGACGATCAATCCCAGCAGGATAAAGGTCGATGATTCGAGAAGGATGTTCCAGGACTGAAGCAAGATGTCGAGCAGCAGGTTCATTTAAAACAGCTCCTTATTCAATGTTCGACATTGGACGTTCGATGTTGTACGTTCAGTTTTTGATCCAGCAGTAAACTTATTTTCACGGCCCTCACCCTTCCTCGATGTGGTGTAGGCCGACGGTGACCAGATCCAGCACATGGTTGTCGTCGAGTGAGTAGTAGAGAATTTGACCGTCTCGACGGGAGCGAACCAGCGAAGACTCCCGCAGGCGCCTGAGTTGGTGGGAGACGGCCGATTCGCTCAGTCCTAAAAAGGCGGCGATGTCACAGACGCACATCTCACCGCCCCGCAGGGCCATGATGATTTTGAGCCGGGTGGGATCGCCCATGATCTTGTAGGTCAGTGCCAGACGCGCCATATCATTTTCAGCAATGGCCTCCGTCCTGGCCCGCGCCACCCGATCCAGATGAACCACCCGGATATCGCAGATTTCCGCTGTACATAAATCAAGTGCGTTTGCTTTAACCACATCGATCTCCTGTGGGAAGTGTATATGCACGTCTGTTCAAATATAAAAATAAAAGCCTGATTGTCAAGTGGTGTCGGGGTTTTAAAACGGTGAATCCACGCAAAGACTTGTCTGCCTCGGACGGATTGGGACAAATCCTGAGATTATTTTTTTCAGCTGTTGGGCAGCGGCGCCTGAAACAGGGTGATTTTTTTAAAAAAATCTTGTAGTGTAGTGGTTGTCAATAACATAGCAACCCCTTGACAAGAAAAGGAATCTCTGCAAACGTGGAGACGCTTTACCTTCTGCAATACCGCTGTTCGGGATCATCGGCATCATCTTTGGAACCGTAATTCTGACGTGGATATAACCGATTGGAGATTTGTGCATGGCACTGACAAAAAAAGACATCATCGACCGGATGCAGGTGGAACTCGGCTTTCTTAGAAACAAATCTGTTGAGATCACCGAATCCCTTCTTGAACTGATCAAGGCGGCCCTTGAATCCGGTGATGATGTCCTGGTTTCCGGCTTCGGCAAATTCTGTGTGAAGGAAAAAAAGGCCCGAAAAGGCCGCAATCCGGCTACCGGTGAAGATTTGATGTTGAAACCAAGGCGGGTGGTGACGTTCAAGTGGTCTGGCAAATTAAGGCAAAAGGTGGACGGGAAATGAAGACTGCACACAATCGCCGCCGATACCCTCGCTGCAGGGCGCTGTTCAGTGCGAAATATACAGCCAAAGAGGGAACGTATCGGGATCTGGTCAAAGATATTGGCCCCGGCGGTGTATTTGTATGCACCCGGCGGAAAATGGTTCAGGGCCGGACCATCAACCTCCAGATACCGATTTTAGTGTTCGACAAAAGGCTCAGTCTGATGGGGACAGTGGTGCGGTGCGATACCACCGGCTTTGCGGTGAGGTTCGACAAACCGATTGACGAGAAGATTTTTAATGCTGGTGATTGGGGACTGACATGTGCGGAAGATTCGTTGGATTCAGAAGACTTGAAGAATTGATTGAACACTTCCCCATCGATGTGGCCAACGTCGACGTTTCGCCCAGCTACAACGTCGCTCCCACCCAGGAGATACTCGCCATTTCCAGGCATGACGACCGGAACCACCTGGAGAAACTTCACTGGGGACTGGTTCCGTTCTGGGCGAAGGACACCAGCAACGGCAGCCGGATGATCAACGCCCGGTCTGAAACCGTGGCCGCCAAACCCAGCTTTCGAACGGCATTCAAGTGGCGCAGATGCCTGATCCTCGCCGATGGATTCTACGAGTGGAAGGGTGCAAAAGGAAGTAAACTGCCAATGTTCCTGACGCTGCCCGACGGCCGCCCATTCGCATTTGCAGGCCTGTGGGAGGCATGGGATAACAGGGGAAAACAACCCACCGCCTATCGCTCCTGCAGTATCCTCACCAGAGAAGCCAGTGTGTCGGTCATGCCGATCCACAACCGCATGCCGGTGATTTTAAAGCCGGAGGCCTATGATGCGTGGCTCAGCCGCGACAACCAGGACGTCCGCATGCTCCAGAACCTCATCCAGAACGAGGTCTATACCGAACTCAAAAGCGTTCCCGTGTCCAGACAGGTCAACTCGGCAAAGGTTAACCGGCCGGGCAACATACGGCCGTTGGAGCCGGGCGCCAGGGAATAGATTATTTCGGCTGTTTTTGCCTGACTCACCCCCGCCGATCACCGGCACTCGGGGGGTGTCTGTGTGCAGTGGGTCTTTTTCAGACGATCGGTGTATTTCGCCCAAAACCCCTTTTTGGTTTTTGCGTCTGCAGCGTCGAATTGGCGCCGGCACGCGTCCGAGCAGAAATAATGGGTGCCTTTGTCGTCACTGGCGCTAAATTGAACCTTGCGCGGGTCGAAGGTCTTGCCGCAGACGGGATCCACAGCGGTTTCCGGAATCGTGTTGGTTTCGCTCATGAGACAACCTCCTTGCATGTTAATTATGGCTGGGTGTCCAACGGTGGCCGCTTTTACTTATATACTGACTATAATACCTTTTTTCCCTTTGGCACGCCCGGATCCGCTCAGGTCTGGGCAAACGCCCGTCGGGGCATACCTGATCGTCAAGCACGCCTCACCTCTCATTTATCGATATGCGCTTACCCTGCAAGCAGTCAGCTTAAAGGGTGCGATCTTCGAGTCCGGATCCAGTTCATCGCGGGTCAGTACGTTCACCGGAGATTCGCCAAAGTGAAATGGCATGAAGAGTTCTCCCGGCAGAACGTCACGGCTGGCTTTCAGACGCGTCAAAATCTCGCCCTGCCTGGAAGCAATCTTCACACGCGCACCATTTTTCAGGCCGATCCTTTTAATATCATCGGGATGAATGAGGACATAGGACCGGTTGGCAAAATCCGTCAGCACCCGGCTGCGCCTGGACATGGTACAGGTGTGATAGTGGTAAAGCATACGGCCGGTGTTCAGCAGGAATGGGTAATCGGCATCTGGCTTTTCCGTTTGCGGAACATAGGCCGCCGGGTGCAGGATCGCTCGTCCGCTGGCGGTGTTGAACTGCGCTAAGAACAAGGTGGGCGTCCCTGGGTGCGCCTGGTCCGGACATGGCCACTGGATGCCCTCCCGTTCGATGCGATGATGGGCGATGCCGGCCATGAATGGTGCCACGGCTGCAATCTCATCGAAGATTGCAGCTTCGTTCGCATAGGGCTTCATCGGACAATCCATCCGTCGGGCAAGATCCCAGATGATTTTCCAGTCCTGGCGGGCTTCCCCGGGAGGCTCGACCGCTTTTCTCACGCGGCTTACCCGCCTGTCGCTGTTCACGAAGGTGCCGTTTTTTTCTGCAAAAGCCACCCCCGGAAGAATGACATCGGCATAGGCGGTGGTCTCGGTTGGGAAAATATCCTGCACGACCAGAAATTCCAGCCGTTGGATGGATTCACGGGCATGGTTCAAGTTGGGATCGGTCAGCATCGGATTTTCGCCCATGATGTACATCCCTTTGATGCGCCCGCTATGGGCCGCCTGCATGATCTCGACGGTGGTCAGCCCGACTTTCCCGGAGAGCGCCTGATGGGGAACGTTCCATACGGCGGCTACTTTTTTTCGATTGGCAGCATCGGTAACCGGTATGTATCCCGGGTAGGACATGGGCAGGCAGCCCACATCGGATGCACCCTGGACGTTGTTCTGTCCGCGCGGCGGATTCAATCCCGCGCCGATTTTTCCAATCTGTCCACTGATCAGGCACATATTGATCAGCGAATGCACAAGGTGGGTTCCGGTGGTCTGCTGGCTGCACCCCATGCCGGCGGCTATCAGCGCTCTATCTGCCCTGGCGAACAGCCGGGCCGCCGTAAGGAGTTTGCCCTGGGCAACACCCGTGATGGCTTCCACGATATCAGGTGGGTAGTCGGCGACAACGACCTCGAGTTCCTCGAGGGCGTCCAATCCCCTTTCCACCCGGCGGGTGATGAATTCCCTATCGATCCAATCTTCGCGGATAATAACGTTCATGAGGCCGTTGAGCAGCGCGATGTCGGTTCCCAGTCTGGGCTGCAGCCAGACATCTGCGTGCTTCACGAGGGGTGTCCATCGGGGATCGATGACAATCAGTTTGCCGCCGGCGGCAACGCCCCGCTTGACGAAAGTTGCCGTCACCGGGTGGGTTTCGACCATATTGTTGCCGGCAACCAGAATGCAGTCGGCCGTCGCATAATCTTCGATCGAGTTGGATCCGGCCCCCGATCCCAGGGCTCGCAGCATGGCCGTAACCGTGGATGCATGACACAGCCGGGTGCAGTAATCCACGTGGTTGTTGCCGAATGCGGTGCGGATAAATTTTTGAAACAGGTAATTGTCTTCATTGGTGGCCTTGGCGGATGCATAGCCTGCCAGGGCATCGTTGCCGTATCTGGCTTTGATCGCTTTGAATTGACTGGCAATCAGGTCAAGGGCTTCATCCCATGCGGCCGGTTGGAATTGTCCATCGCGTTTGATCAGTGGTTGCGTCAACCGATCCTTGTGGCCGACATACGCATAGCCGAAGCGTCCCTTGACGCAAAGCCTGCCATCATTGGGTTTGACGCCTTCCACACCGTTTACCCGGGCAATCCGGTCGCCCTTGACCACCAACTCGATCTGGCATCCGACGCCGCAGTAAGGGCAGATCGAGACGACCCGCTTCTCCGGCTTTTCCGTAACGAGAAGATCTCGGTTGGGCTTTTCGACGATAGCCCCCGTGGGACAAAGCTGGATGCATTCGCCGCAGCCGTCGCATTCCGAGGTGCCCCACACACCCAGCCCGGCGATAATATACGATTGGATGCCCCGGTTGGCCATGGACAACACATGCTTGCCCTGGACTTCACCACAGGCCTTGATGCATCGGAAGCACTTGATACATTTGGAGGCATCGTAGACCAGCACCGGAGAACTGTCATCGATCGGCTGGCCGAGCGTTTTCCAGATGGAGGGGAACCGCCTGCGCGCCGGGTCGTCCAGGCCGTATCGAACGACCAGTGCCTTGAACTCATCCTGGGTGCTGAGGTCGACAGACTCATTGTGTTCGGACAACAGGTAATCCAATATATCCCGGCGGGCCGATTCCAGTTCCTCATCGAACGCGGTCACTTCCATCGCCTCGGCAACGGTCACCGTGCAGGCGGCGACCAGGCCGACCTTGCCTTTGATTTTGACGATGCACAACCGGCACGCACCGGTCGGCGTCAGTTTGCGGTGGTAGCAGAGGCTGGGGATTGGGATGTTGTTTCGCTGCGCCAATTCCAACAGGTTATCCCCGCGCCAGGCGCTTATTTTTTCCCCGTCGATTATAATGCTGACCCTGTCGTCCATCATCGGCACCTGGATTGTGAGATCGGCGGCTTCTCCAACTCATCGCGAAAATACCGCACGGCGCTGTTGATCGCCAGAACCGGTGATTGACCCAGTGGACACAATGCGGTTTTGGCCATCAGTTCGGACTGGTAAACCAACGCGTCAATATGATTCGGCCGCTTGTCGTCAGCCCCTTCGCGCTTTTCCAGCAGATCGACCAGCTGCCGGGTTCCCACACGACAGGGCACGCATTTCCCGCAGGATTCATGTTCGAAAAAACGCAGTATCGAATCGAGCATCGCCAGGATGGACTGATCTTCAGACATGACGATAACGGCGCCGGAGCCCAGCACCGCTTGTTTTTCTTTCAGGGCGTCAAAGTCCATGCTGACATCCAGCAGTGATGCCGGCACGAATGTCCCGGCTGCCCCGCCCAGCAGCGCCGCTTTAAAGGGTTTTCCGTCTTTCATCCCTCCGGCGACCCGGTAAATCAAGTCTCTGAGCGAAACCCCCATTTCGACTTCTGCATATCCGGGGTTTTTTACGTCGCCACTGATCGTAAAAATTTTGGTGCCGGGAGACGTTTCCGTACCTAATTGTCGGTACCAACGGGCGCCATTGATCACAATGGCTGGAATATGGGAAAGCGTCTCGACATTGTTGATCAACGTCGGCTTGCCGAACAAACCGCTTTCGGCCGGAAAAGGCGGTTTGATGCGTGGATAGCCTCTTTTGCCTTCCAGGGATTCAAGCAGGGTCAACTCCTCGCCACACAGGTACGACCCAGCCCCCAGTTTGATTTCAATATCCAACGAAAACCCGGAACCCAGAATGTTGTTGCCTAAAAAGCCGTGCGCATGGGCCAGCGCCAGCGCGTTGCGGATCATGGTGGTGGATTGGTGGTACTCACCGCGAATATAGATATAACCTCGCTCGGCGCCGACCGCATAAGCCGCTATCACCATTCCCTCGACCAGCAGATGGGGGTCCCCTTCCATGATGATACGATCCTTGAAGGTTCCGGGCTCACCTTCATCGGCATTGCATACGATGTAGCGCATGCATTCCAGAAGGACACAGGACGCCTGGCTGGTATACTTCTTCTTCAGCCCCGTCGAAAACCCGGCGCCCCCCCGCCCCCGCAAACCCGATTGCGTGATATCGTGGACGACCTTTTCTGATGGGGTCTGCAGGGCCTTTTTCAAGGCTTCGTAACCGCCCCTGTCCATGTAGTCCTGGATGCTGGCAGGATCGATTTTCCCCACATTCCTCAAAGCGATATGGTGTTGCTTGATCACCCGTTCAGTCCCCCCGTGAGGCGCTTTTTTTCCGGTACTGCCCAATGATCGTCGCGATGCTTGCCGCGGTCAGACGCCCGTATACGACGTCGTCAACCGTCATCGCCGGTGCCAGATCGCATTGGCCCAGACACTCGGTCGTTTCCAGGGTGAACCGCCGATCAGGCGTCGTTGCACCGACATCAATCCGCAGAACCCTGGTCAGTTCGTTGAACACATCGTTCACACCGGCACAATGACAAACCGGGGAACGGCAGATCCTGATGATGTGTTTTCCGCGTGGCGTCAAACTGAACATGGAGTAATAGCTGGCGACCCCGTATATCGAACTTAAGGTTGTATTCAGGTGTTTGGCGACAAGGGACAGATCTTTTTTTGACAGGTAATTCATCCGACTGCTGTTCTGCAAATCGTGGAGTATAAGCAGAAGGTTTTCCATTCTGGGAGGATATTTTTCAAGAATATCTGTCTTTTTCATCTGGCTTTCCAAGACGGTTTATAGCAATCGTTCATGCGTCATAGCGCTGGTCCGATGGCGTTTAACTTACAATGTCCGATGTGAAGCGGCAACTTGTTTTATTGGGGGCTGGGTTGGTGGGATGCACACGCGTCGTCCATAGAAAAAGGAAGCGCCCCGATCCAACAGGATATCGAAGCCGTTTTAACGGCGATGAGCAACTCCTGGGCAGAAAATGCTAACCATGCGTAAAGAAGTCAATACCACGGGTTTCCTTCAAGTCGATGCATACACCGGGGATTACTTCGAATTGCAAAGCGCCGCCCAGCGAGTTGGGTCGTTCACTATTTGAAACCGTGATGACATTTGAAACCAATCCTTTATTAAGACAGTTGTTAATCCACACCAACCCCTTGACACAACAAGGGATTCGTGAGATCAATAAAATGTTCTCACCAACTGCACGACCACCTAATCGGAGATCCATCCATGGCACTGACGAAACACGATATCGCTGAACAAGTTCAAGCTGAACTCGGATTCCCCAGGAATCAATCCGTCGAGGTCACAGAATCCATCATCGAAACCATCAAAGCAACATTGGCGACTGGTGATGATGTGTTGGTCAGTGGGTTCGGCAAGTTTTGTGTCAAGGAAAAACGAGAACGGAAAGGCCGCAATCCGGCTACAGATGAAGAGCTGACGCTGCCTGCACGCAGGGTGGTGACGTTCAAGTGCTCTGGTAAACTACGGGAGAAGGTGAATGGGAAATAATCAACGCCAACACCCCCGCCGTGCGGCTTTCATCATTGCGGAATACACGCTTAAAGAGGGAACTTACCGGGATGTGATCAAGAATATAAGTGCTGACGGCTTATTCGTACGGACATGGAGGAAATTTGTCGCTGAGGAACCTATTTCGCTCAAATTCCCATTGTTTCAATTTGAGAATATCATTCAGGTCTTCGGAAAAGTGGTTCGCAATGATCACGATGGATTTGCAGTGACTTTCGATGAACCGATTAATGGCCTGATCTGCAAGGATGGACGGCTACCTGAAATTGTTCATGAAGGTGACAGATCCCCACGGATATCATGTTGAGGGTGATATCCCCCTTAGACAACCATTCGCAGCCAATTGAGTGAGGCATCGGTGTTTTCCGGATCGAGCTCGGCGACCATGCTGTATTCCATATAATTCCTGTTTGTTGCCTTCGTCTTTTCCGCCCTTCGCCCCTTACCTATGGCCTATAGCCCACAGCCTATAGCCCGTTTTTTATTCTGCGATCTCTGCGGCTCTGCGAGAGACATCTTTTTTTAAGTTATGGCCTTGAATCCTTGGTTATCCGTGGAAATCCGTGTCCCAATTTCCCCCAAAATCACGGGCATACTCAACCTTGACAATTACCACATATATGCTAACTTATATTTTAGCGATTAACGGACACCCAAATGGTGGAGATTTAATATGGGACAAGTCACAATATATATAGATGACCATACCGAAAGAAAAATGCTCAACATCGTTGAAAAAAGCGGCCTTTCGAAAAGCAAATGGATCGCGGAACTTATTCGCGAGAAAACTGCTACCACCTGGCCGGAAGACGTGGTCCGCCTTGCAGGGGCTTGGAATGATCTGCCGACCGCCGAGGAAATCAGAGATAACATGGGTAAAGATTCCAACAGGGAATCCATGTGACCCTACCGCTTTTATAATGTATTTAAAATTTGGGATCATGCAGGGGCGCTATGTATGTCTTAGATACAAATACGCTCGTCTATTTTTTCAAAGGAATCGGGAGCGTATCCAATTTCCTGCTAAAAAATCCGCCTAACAGCATCGGCATTCCAACTGTCGTTCTCTACGAATTGAAAGTCGGCATCGCAAAATCCATTTCTCCGGAAAAAAGAATCGGTCAATTAGAGGCCTTGACGTCAATTGTCAACATCCTTCCTTTTGGTATTAATGAAGTCAGGTGTGCAGCAGCCATCCGCGCGAATCTTGAAAAGAACGGTACGCCAATAGGACCGTACGATGTCCTGATCGCCGGGACCGCTCTCTCAAATAAAGGTATTTTAGTTACGCATAACACAAAAGAGTTTGAACGCATTGAAGGGTTGCAGCTCGAAGATTGGTTTTGAACCGCGACAGAGGTTGGCGGCGGCGCGGAAGTCTGACTCCTGACTCCTGAATTCTGCCCGTCATTCGATGTTCGATGTTCGACGTTCATCTTTAATTATTCCCGCTCCAAGCTCCTTGCTGCTTTTCCCGCCTTCCGCCTTCCGCCTTTCGCCTTCCGACTTACGGGTTCACCGTTCACTGCTCTCCGCTCACTGCTCTCTGGTTTCCGCCTTCCGCCTTCCGCCTTCCGCCTTCCGCCTTCCGCCTTCCGCCTTCCGCCTTCCGACTTCCGACTTCTGGTTTCTGGTCTCTGGTTTCTAAATTCTGGGTTCACCGCTCACTGCTTTCTGCTCACTGCTCTCTGGGTTTCCGCCTTCCGCCTTCCGACTTCCGACTTCTGGTTTCTGATTTGTGTTCACTGTTTGCTGTTCACTGATTTCTGTCTTTCCCCGTCCCCCTTCGCTCCAACCTATCAGCTATCAGCAATCAGCTAATGCAGCACCCTGCTGCATTTCTCCTATAGCCTGTCCTTCTGGCATCGCTTTTGCTGTACGTATGGGCACATTCATTCTCGACACAGCAGATCCGGCCCTGACCTGAACCCGCCGGAGCTGGCCGGAAAACGCAACCCGTTGTTCGACGTCGTTGTCATCCCCGCAAAGACACTGGACAACCGGCCGTTTCCTGACCAGCCACGGCGAATTCGCGCCCACTCCCATTGCCCTCGACCTGCACCGCATCGCCACCCATTTGCACGACCGGCGACCGGCGCCATCCGTGCAACATCGTAAACGTCGGGTGTCTGATATCGAACACACCGTTACCACCCACAGAATGGATCGGTACCATCTATACGATCCGAGGACCGCTATGCGAAACGCATCGATTGTTCTGTCAATGATTGCCGTCTTGATGTGCATTTCACCCCTGGCGGCCGATGCCGGGATGGTGTACGAGACCGGCGATCTGTCCATCAACAGGTGGCATGTGCATCTCTCCAGCCATGCCTTCGAAGCCGAATCCGCACAACCCGGATACCTTGAGATCCGCAAAAACACCCCCGGATTGCCCATCCAAATGGGGTTTCTGCGCCTGAATCGCCGATGGATTTCGCTGAAACACTTTCTCGAGGGGTCGGACCCAACCTTGCGAAAAACGATCACGTTGCGGCAGCACAACCGCCTGCGCGTCCTGTTGGTCGGATCACCGGGGGCATCGATCACCATCACCATTGGCACCGATAAGGAGAGTCCGCCACCCGTTGTGGATTTCTCTGCAACACCTGAAACCATCAATGCTGGATCGACCAGCACCCTCGCTTGGTCATGCCTTTATGCCGATGCCTGCACCATCGAACCGGATATCGGGGCAGTCGATGCGGCCGGATCGATAACCGTGTCACCGGAAACAGACATCACCTATACCTTCACGGCAACCGGCCCCGGTGGAACGGCGACCGCTTCGGCCACAGTTGTCGTACGCTCACCCATGCGTATTGAGATCGCCTCGCCGGTGGACGGGGACACCATCGACCGGCCGGACGTCATGGTTCAGGGCACCTTCACCAACGAAACAGGCACTGAAACCGGCATCACCGTCAACGGACAAGTGGCCATGGTTTATGGGAACCGGTTCGTGGTCAATCACCTTTCGTTGGAGGAGGGCCTGAACACCATCACGGCCACGGCCATGGATATCAACGGGAATACGCAAACGGCCGAGGCCACGATTTACGCCGCCATACCCGAGCACTATATAAGCCTGTCCGCCAACATCGAATCGGGCAGCGCCCCCCAGTCAATGACCCTTAGCGCTACCGGCACGTTCAGCATCCAGGACGCCATTTTCTCTCATACCGGAATCAACCCGGACGAACTCGTGGAACTGACGCCTGACGAATACCAGGCCACGTTCACCGAGGAGGGGATCGCCCTGATCACCGCCGAAGCGACCCACGCGGCAACGACCTATCGGGACACCATCGGCATCGTGATCGTGGACAGGAGCCAGGTCGACGCCCTGCTTCAGCAAAAGTGGGCCGATATGAAGGTACACCTGGCGGCAAAGGACGTGACTGAGGCCGTCAGGTGGTTCGACGACGGTAAAAAAGGCTTGTACGAGGAGGTTTTTTCGGCTCTATTGGATCGTCTGCCCCAAATAGCGGGCGACATGCAGGACATCTCGCTGATATCCATCGATGGTCAATCCGCCAGGTACCGCATCCGGCGGGTTGAGACGCACAACACGGGGACCTTTTCGGTCACCTACTATGTCTATTTCATCAAGGATGAAACCGGCATCTGGAAGATCTATCGATTCTAATCGCATCCACCCATCAATGAAAGGCCCAACACATGCAACCAATCGCTCACCCCGTCGATGTCAATGCACAGCGCAAACGCAATTCCCGGCCGCGATGGTCGTGGTTGAAACCGAAAACCGGATCAGGCGTCGGTGAAAAAGGTATTATCGAGGCCTCATTTGCCAAGCTGTTACTTATGATCGTTCTTGTGCAGCTTTTCAGCGGTTGCGTGAGCCTCGCCTACTACGAGGGCGACTATCACGGCAAGGTCATCGATGCCGAGACCTTGCAGCCCATCGAAGGTGCTGTGGTGCTGGGTGTCTGGTCAAAAGGCTATCACGGTGCCGGAGGTATCGCACATGAGTATTATGATGCCCGGGAAACGGTGACGGACGAAAATGGCGAGTTCACGATAAAAGGCATGGGACCGAGGGCCATGACCCATCTTAAGAAGATGAATATAGTCATTTTTAAAGTAGGTTACGAGGAAGTCGGTCTACAAGTTGGGATCTTTGAAGAGATGCAATCTACTATCGGGACTCACGTGAAATGGGAAGGCAACAAAGCCATATTACCCTTGGAGAAATTGTCATTGGAACAACGGCGCAAAAGATTGCGCCTGCATGTTGGTGCCGATGTCCCGTTGAAAAAACAAAAAATTATTAAGAGAACGAATTTAAAAAAGAAGAATCTGAAATAGATCAAGAAAGGGAGGAATTAATGAAAAATAATATGCTATAAAATAATTTACTCTTATTATTTTAATATGCTACTTCCTGTAAGTCATTCTTGCATGGGATAATAAGAATGTACACCCATCGTTGAGTGAACAGCGATGTCTATAATCAACTCTCAATAGATACTTACTCTCAGAAGAATTTAGGTTTGAAAATGGAATTAATGAAATAATTAACGGACATTAGGTCTTTGAATGGATTAGAGATGGCTCAAAAAACGAAGACAAGCTTCCCCCGTTTTCTCAACCACTTCCACAACCCCATCTATCCAGTTAGTTCATGGGGCCAGGCCGGTTTAGATGATTTCTTGTACTCCGGCCAGTCGTCCGTCCTGTGGGCCCAGGATTCCAGTAGTCAGGCAAGCGCCTGGGGTGGTGACTGGTCCTGGGTCGCAACTCGCCAGCATTACTACCAGAGTCTCATGGCCGTCGACCATGTCGCCAAGGAGGAGTTCTTCTCCGATGCCTTGCTTGGACTTGGTCACCAGATCCACCTCCTGCAGGACACGGCCGTCCCCGCCCATGTGCGCAACGATGCGCATCCGCTTTCCTACAATAAAAAGGGCTCACCGCACATCGAGACTTGGGCCTCAAGGAACCGAAACACGATCAGACAGATCGCGGCGAACAGCGTCGCCATGCCCACTTTGTCATTGCAAGAAGATGTCATTTCCAACGGTGCCAGGCTGGCCCCCACCGCCCTGCTATCCGACGCCGACCAATACGATGGCACCGCATCCGTCAACCAGTCTCTCGCAGGGCCTGGCCGAATACACCAATGCCAATTTTTTCAGCGACGACACCATCTTCACCGACGGGCGGGATCCTGACGATCCCCATGCGTTCCCCTTTCCCGCTATAACCAGCACAGACATCCAGTATTACATCGATAAAGGAATGCTTCCGGAAACGATCATCGCCAAAGACGGCGTCGAAGACACCGGATTCTGGATCGCCAAAACCGGCGACGGGGAGCAGATCGACCATTTCTTCAAACCGACCTATCTTACCTACGAAATGTCGCCCGACACCCATGCAAAAACCTATTTCAGGCTGTTCTACTTAGACGATGCCTGCCATCTGGACTACGCCGAGAAACTCATTCCCCGCGCCGTGGGCTATTCCGCGGCCCTGCTGGACTATTTTTTCCGCGGCCGGCTGGAAGTTGCCATCTTTCCCGATTTTCAGAACGATTCCCTTTACGCGCTCACATTAACGATCCAAAACCTTACCGAAACCCAGGAAGCGTTGTTAGACGGGGTCTTCTCCCTGGTGTTCCGATACACGCCCGAGGGCGGCAACCCCGACGGCAGCGACGATATCTTCGTGCCTGCCGTGGAAACGACTTCTTGTGACCACCTGGCCTACGGCGACACCATGGAAGTGGTCTTCAGTCCCGGCGACGCCATCCCCCTCGATCGATGGGATTCCTTGACGTGCACCCTGGCATTTCAGGGCACCCTGGGTCATGAAACCGGCGCCGTAGTGGGCAAGGTTTTCAGCTCTGGATCCATGCTGCTCAACGAAGATTGGAACAACGGCATCGACGGAACCAACAACTGGCAATATGGGGGCAACGACGATGCCTGGGCCACCAAACAGGTCGTGGACGGCCACCTGATCATGGAAAGCTCAACGCATCCCAGCCCCGACGGCAACGTCCGCTTGAACGAGCTGGTCATGGTCTACAAGACGACCGACAGCGACGGCCTGCTGATCACGCCGACCACGCACCTGCAGTTCCAGTTTGCGGAGATGGACTCCGCCGTCACTGACACACGTTGGGCCAACCACGCCCTTAATTTTCACCTCAGCGATGGCACCGTGATCGCGTACTCGGGTGATGGCCGCTTTTGCGATTGGACCGATCCCGATCTGCTGGTTCCTTTGAAGGTCGACCTCAACACGACGATCACCGAAAACATTTTCCAGCGCTATGAATGGGCTAATCGCCCGGTCCCCGATCCGCTCTATCTGGAATATATCCAGTTCATGCAATTGGCCTTTTATGAGACCAGGCGAGACTGCTGGTTCTACATGGATGTCGATTTCATCAGGCTTTTCGATCTGGAAAAAAGGGTGAATTAGTTGGGTTTGTTGGGTTTGCCCAACTATATGATCAGCTTCTAACAGATACTGGTACCTCGAGCGAAGCGGGCGGTATCCTTCCTGCGCGACGCCCACTAACCCTTTTGCGCTCTCTGCGCTCTCTGCGGCTCTGCGAGAGACATGTTTTTAAATTGTATCAATCGCCGGAGCGAAGCGAACGCATCATTCGACGTTCGATGTTCGACGTTCGTCTTTTCCCCCTATCTTCACCAACTTCCGCTCTTCTCAACTCCCCTGCTCCTGGCTCTCCGCCTTGAAATTCCAACCCAACAAACTCAACCAACTCAACCAACTCAACCAACTCAACCAACTCAACGAACCCAACCAACCCAACGGTCTTTCCCCACCACCAGCTTATTGCGTTGACAGGCAAATATTAGTGCCTTACACTGATGTAAGACTAAATTTTAAGTAAGGAATATTATCATGGCTCTGGCAACTATTACCAGCAAAGGGCAAATTACCATTCCCAAAGCGATTCGGGAAAAGTTGATGGTAGGCACCGGGGACAAACTTGAATTTGTCTTCACCAGCGATCGGGAGGCGCTGATCCGGCCGGTATCCAAAACGGTGGATGAACTATTCGGCAAATTGCACAAGGCAGGAATAAAAGCTGTCTCCATTGAGGCCATGGACGAGGCAATCGCCCGGAAACTAAAGGCTGATTTTCATGAAGGCACTTGATACCAATATCCTTGTCAGGTTTCTCCTTAGAGATGATGAACGCCAATCCGAAGCCGTCTACCGCCTGTTCAGGCAGGCAGAATCCGAGAAAACGGTTTTTTTTGTCCCCTTGCTGGTGATTCTGGAAACGGTTTGGGTTCTGGAGGCAGTCTATCAGATTTCGAGAGTGGACATCCTCGATGCCATCAACGATATCCTGTTCCTGCCCATCCTGAAATTCGAGGCGCAACCCGCACTGAAGCGATTTCTGATTGATGCGCAAGGAAAAGCCGCCGATCTTTCGGACGTCTTGATCGCCTGCTCGGCAAAGCTGATGGGTTGTGACACGGTGCTTTCATTTGAAAAAAAGGCAAGCAGGGTAGGTGTTTTTGAATTGGTAGAAGATGGCGGTAGCTGAGGTAAAAGAACAATTTTGAGTTTTGGCTGGATCTCTCATTGCGATCTCTGCGGCTCTCTGGGTTCTGGGTTCTGGGTTTCCGCCTTCCACCTTCCGCCTTCCGCCTTCCGCCTTCCGACTTACGGGTTTACCGTTTCTGCTCACCTTCACTGCTTTCTGCTCACTGCTCTCTGGGTTTCCGCCTTCCGCCTTCCGCCTTCCGCCTTCCGCCTTCCGCCTTCGACTTACGCTCACCGCTCACTGCTTTCTGCTCACTGCTCTCTGGGTTTCCGCCTTCCGCCTTCCGCCTTCCGACTTACGGGTTCACCGTTCACTGCTCATCGCTCACTGCTCTCTGCTCACTGCTCTCTGGGTTTCCGCCTTCCGCCTTCCGACTCCCGACTTCCGCCTTACCGTTCACTGTCTTTTCCCCAAAGCCCCTCACTGGCCCGGTTGTTTTCTATTGACATCCACTCAATAATACATCATTTAATACACATACATTTACACACAAGAAAGAGTTAAGTATGAACACAGAAAATGTACGTCTCAATATCACTTTACCGAAAGAATTGATCCAGCTCGTAGACCAGATATCCGGTCCCAGAAAACGCAGTCTGTTCATTGCCGAGGCCATTCTCTTTAAGGTTAAGCAGGACAGAAAGGTGGCGCTCGAAAAGAAATTGTCTGAAGGTTATCGCGCCTGCCAAAAAGAAAGCCTCGATATTGCATCTGAATTTGAATCTGCCGATTTGGAGGGCTGGGATGATAAGTATTAAAAGAGGCGAGATTCATCTGGCCGCGCTGGATCCGACATTGGGCCGGGAGATTGCCAAAACAAGGCCGGTGGTTGTCATATCAAACGATATCAGCAATCAGTATTCGGGAACCATTACCGTCCTGCCGATCACGTCGCAGAATTTAGCAAATATTTATCCATTCGAGGTGAAGCTGAAAAAAGGAACGGCTAATCTTTCCAAGGCTTCCAAGGTGAAGACGGATCAAATACGGTCCATTGACAAGCGCCGTATCGTGAAACGGATCGGCGTGTTGGATGCTGAGAATATGTTCAGCATAGAAAGAGCTCTGCAAATCCATCTTGATCTATCGATTGAAGGATATTGATGCCCGTGAAATGCACCGGAGGTGATCGGCTATCCTTCCTGGGCGACGCCCACTAACCCTTTTGCGCTCTCTGCGGCTCTGCGAGAGGCTTGCTGTTTTTTAAATCATTCACCATTCGATGTTGGACGTTCGATGTTCGACGTTCTTTTTTTCTCTCACAAATTGCTCACAAATTAGACCAATCAAACCAACCAAACCAATTAAACGGCCTATCTCTCGCCCCTCACCAATTGTCTATACCCCATAAACTCCTGAATTCTGCTCGTCCCTTTGAGCTTTCACCTTTCAGCTTTGAGCTATCTTGTCCGCCCGCCCCGTTAAATTTAAGCAGTGACGAGCGCAGCGAATTTAACCGGGGTGGCAGAAAAATCCGCTGACAGCTTTGGTCCGGGACTATGTAAACTTTTCTACAATTTCCCATTTTTTATAACCTATTTTTACATAGATTTTAGCCCTTAAAAACTGCCACCCTCCTGATTTTAAAAACCCATAATATTTGGAAACCCTCTAATTTAATTTCAGAATAAAAATACTTTGAACCGGATCAATTTTCGGCATGCTACTTGATTGCTACAAGGTTCGGGTAGAGTCGTCATGCATTGCTTACAATTGAGCTGGTTTTCAACTGATCTTTTCACCAATTGATCAAGAAAGGAGGACTGCGTCCAAAAGGTTAAGAATTTTTCGAAGAATAATGGAGGGAAGAAGATGAAAAAAGACTTCATAATGATATGATACTGGATGTTAATTGAAAGGTACAGATAATGAAAAAGAGTCTTTTTATATTGTTTAACTTTGTTATTAATATCTGGAACAGCGTATGCCGAACCCTACAGCGTTACCGATGTGACCACTTGTGCCAGTGGTTCTGCCAATGACCTGATTATGTTGTCAGCTATGGCAGGGCTGATTGTGACTGACCTTGAGGATGCTGCAGACTGGGTAACCTGGAAACACCAATATGACATTTGATCCATGCTGTCAGCTTCAATCACTGTCTGCAACCCTCACGCTTGGGCTATTGGACAATGATACTGACTATCGGTGCGACCCTTGTTCTTTCGAGATTGCGTTTAGGATGTGACCGAAGGTGGAACGTGGGGTATCAGGTGAAGTAGATACAGGAGAATTTACTTTCAACCTTGGGTTCGCTGGACTTGAAGATGGTCTGTATCATGTGACACTCGCGTCTCTTTGGGGGGACTTCTCATTAATTCATCTAAGTTGGTGATCAACTACCTGAGTGACACAGCGATATCGGCGCCGTCCCGGTTCCTGAACCTGCCAATATGCTGCTGTTTGGCACCGGTCTTATCGGACTTGCCGGAACGTTCCGAAAAAAGCTCTTCAAAAACTAAACTGAGCGATTGTCGAGCTTGCTGCAGAACCAAGGAAGTTGGCACTCCGCTATAGTGGACTATGCGGAATGTCGGCTGACACCGGTTATGCGGTCAGATCGGCAATCCCAACGGGTTTCAAATTTTTAAGATCGGTAAACCGCAAAAGCAAAGCATACAAACCAATTATGGTATCTGAAAAAAATTGAAACGCTCAGTTTGGAAAAAATAAAATCTCGGCTATAATAACCCGTTGATTGATCTTCAAACAAACGACCCGGTCTAAGAGGACCGGGTCGTTTGTTTTCAGGCGTGTCGTAACGGCTACAAGAGGTGCCAGTGTGTCATACCGGACTTGATCCGGCATCCAGTCTTTTCCTGGATAGCCCTGTGCAGGCTTTCGGCAATTAAAAATTCAAAATTAATCACTCATAATTGCTCTCTCCCCGTTAAGCATACACCTTCGGATCCGACGGCGCTGCGGCCGGATATGCCGGAAAGTCCCGGACGAATTGCTGGTCGAGCAATTGCGTGGACAAGATCCCCACCAGGGCCATGTTTTCCCTCTCGCTCAGCAGGCTCCCCTGTCGGCTGCGGCATTTGGCGATCAATCGTGCCACTTTTTTGGGATCGAAATACCCTTTTTCCTGAACCTGCCTTTCAGACATCAGTTCATCGACATAATCGAGCTTGTGGTCACCGAAGAAACATCGGCTGATGGGGGCACGATAGGGCTGTTTCGGCCTGTTGATCAGTTCGTCCGGAATCATTTGCCGGGCGGCCTGCTTCAACAGAAATTTTTCATCCAGACCACGGATCCGCAGCCGTTTGGGCACCTGGCAGGCAAACTCGATGACCCGGTAGTCCAGATACGGGAAGCGGCCTTCGATGGAATTGGCCATGGCCATTCGGTCTCCCTGGGAGGAGAGCAGATAATTCGAAAGGAATATGCTGATTTCGGTATACTGTGCCCTTGAAAGCGGACTCCACGACATGAACGTCTCAGGCAGTGTGGCGACATAACGATCGATGAACCCACCCATTGAATCGCCGGGCGGCCTGAATCCGTCGGCCATGAACGATTTCAGCTGGGAGGTGTTGTGCCAGCGAAGCAGATGCGAATAGACAGGCGAGTCCGTGGCCAGAAGATCCTTTTTAAAGAATCCCTCCAGAAATTGCCTGGATCGAGCGTTGGCTTTAGAAAAGATGTAGGGATATAATTTTTCCAGAAGTCTGGGACGCGCTTTGGAATCCGGATGGCGCGCCCAGAACCGGCGGACTTTGTCCTCCTTGAAGATATTGTAGCCGGCAAATATCTCGTCGGCGCCCTCACCGGTGAGAACGACCTTGAAATTGCTCTCGCGAACCAATTTGGAAAGCATGAAAAGGGGCGCGGGGGCGGTTCTGATGATAGGCGTTTCCGTATGCCAGATAATTTTCGGGAATACGGCACCGATATCGTCTTCCGTGCAGCGTACATCCTGATGATCGGTTTTAAGGGATCTAACGGCAATGGATTGGAAAGCCGATTCATCGAAGCGCTTGTCGGAAAAGCTGACCGAAAAAGTGCTGAGTCGATTGTTGAAATTCTGTTTGACCAGTGAACTGACATAGGTGCTGTCGATCCCCCCGCTAAGATAAGCGCCGACCGGGACATCCGCCCGCAGCCGGATCCGCGACGCATCCAGAAGCAAGCCCCTTAATTCATCCACCCAATCGGTCAGGGGCCGCTCACGCGTATCCTCGTGGCTGAAATCAGGCGTCCAATACTGCTGAATGTGCATGCCCTGGCTGTTGATCCGGGCATAATGGCCGGGCAGAAGCTGAAAGATGTTTGTAAAGGGTGTCAGTTCACCCAGGGGCGCCCAGCAGGTGAATACATCGGAGAGGGACTGAGGGTCTATCGTCCGCTCGACGTCCGGATCGGCGAACAAGGCCTTGATCTCCGATGCGAAGGTCATGCGGCCGCTGCGGCGGCAATAAAATAGAGGGCGGATGCCGACCCGATCCCGTCCCAGAAGCACGGATTGCTCATTTTCGTCCCAAATGGCCAGGGCAAACTGGCCGTTCAGCAGCGAAAACATATCCGTCCCTTTTTCCTCGTAGAGATGGATCAACACCTCCGTGTCGGTCTGGGTATAAAAGCGGTGACCCTTGGCTTCCAGATCTTTCCTCAGATCCGGATAGTTGAATATTTCACCGTTGAATACGATCCAAACCGTTTTGTCCTCATTGTGTATCGGCTGATTGCCGGCGCTGCTCAGGTCAATTATACTCAGGCGGGCATGGGCCAGCCCCACCGGGCCATTCATGTAAAGGCCCGATGCGTCCGGTCCGCGATGGTGCATCAGCCCCACCATCCGGGTGAGCAGGGCCCGTTTATCTTCCGGGTGGGTATAATTGATGATTCCGGCGATTCCACACATAAAGGCGATCCCAATCATTTTGCATATAGCGGTCCAAGTGTTCGATTACCAATTTTTGTATACCTAAATCGCTAAATTTTCAAGTATATGCGAAATACATTTAGATGGATTTAGTTGGGTTCGTTCAATTTGATTAATTGGTTTGATTGGTTGCTTAGTCTTATTGGGTAAAAAATGATGTTTTGATCCCCAACCAATCAAACCAACCAAACCAACCAAACCAATCAAACCAATTAAACCAATTAAACCAATTAAACCAATTAAACCAATTAAACGGCCTATCTCTCGCCCCTCGCTTAAAGTTTACAGCCCATAAGCCTACAGCCTGTTCTTAATCCTCCCCGCTCCACACTCCTTTTCCCCGCATAATCACGTGGAACAACTGTTGCGTCACGGCAAAAAAGATGTATAATTAGATGGCAGAACAGACATAAAAAGGGAGGGTAAAAAATGATTTCTCGGAACCATGAAATGGTAAAAACCACTACGCCAATCCACAAAATGCTGTTGGAAGAAATTGACCAAATCAACCCTTTCAAAACCCGGAGAGAGTTTTTTGAGGAGGCATGTCGGCATTATTTACAGGCGCTTAAAAGAAAATTGATCGACCAGCAACTGGAAGAGGCGTGTCGGGAATCAGCTGCCGAGGACATCTTGGAAAACGCCGACTGGGAGCGGACGACTTTGGAGGTTTGGAAATGAATTTTCCAAAAAGGGGCGACATATACTGGGTCAACCTCGATCCGACGATCGGAGCTGAGATAAAAAAGACACGCCCATGTGTTATTATCTCACCAGATTCCGCAAACAGAGGTGGCCCATTGATTATTGTGGCCCCCATCACAAAAGCCAAGGGGAAAAATATATATTTCCATGAGGTTTCCCTTCCTAAGGGAACGGCCAATCTTCCTTACCCCTCAAAAATTAAGGCCTTTCAATTGCGTTGCATTGACAAAAAACGGCTCTGTCAACCTTTGGTGGGGTCTCTACCATCTGAACTGATCCCAACACTTGATGAAAAAATCCGAATCGTAACAGGGCTCTATTAAGCCTATCGCCTCTTTTCCTTTCCTGTTCATCTGCGTAGATTTTTCTACCTTAATTCAAAATTTAAAATTATAGTCATCTCTTGACTCCTTAATTCTGCACCGTCAATCAATGTTCGTTGTTTTTTTTCGCCTATAGCTTATATGGCCTATAGTCTATCTATCGCCTGAACCTCCGCGCCTTCGAGCACGATGGCGGTGAATCGATCAACCAACGACATACGACAAGCAACCCCCAGTGAAACCGATTCTTTCTTTTGTTTCACTCGGGAATCGACAAGATGAGCGCAGCGGAATTAATCGAGGCCATCCAAATCACTGAAGGAGTGCGACAGCGCTTTTACGTGACTTCCGTAGAGATAAGCAAAAAGAACGGGAGACCCTGCGAAAATGGCCGGTGACGGAGCTTGCAGCTTTTGTTCGATTGGGTTCATAAATCTGTTATTACCACAGCACCATAAGAGGAGCAAGAATATGGCGATGCCAGTCGTATCCTAATCGAAACCTGGTTGAAGGTGGAATGTTGAAGATCTCGTACGGTCGGCCCGGTGAAATCCGCTGAACGCCACCATTGGGTCCCAAGTAAAATGATGGGGCTCGCTTTGCAATTTCACGGGATAAAAAATTTCACTGGCTAAAGTTTAATTTGTCTAATTGGTCTGATTTCTTTAATTCACCATTCGATGTTGGACGTTCGATGTTCGATGTTCATCTTTTTTCCCTCACAAATTGGACCAATCAAACCAACCAAACCAATTAAACGGCCTATCTCTCGCCCCTCGCCCACAGCCTATATCCTTCCTGGGCGAAGCCCACTAAACTTCCTGCTCTCTCTGCGTTCCCTGCGACTCTGCGAGAGACTTGCTGTTTTTTTAAATTATTCACCATTCGATGTTGGACGTTCGATGTTCGATGTTCATCTTTTTTCCCTCACAAATTGGACCAATCAAACCAACCAAACCAATTAAACGGCCTATCTCTCGCCCCTCGCCCATATAGCCCTTAGCCCAACGCCTAAAGCACATCTCCTTCTAAAGCTCTATCCCACCCACAACAATCCACCCACCACGAACAACATTTCCCTATTGACAATCACGAGCTGTATACTATATTTTATGTACATTAAAACGTACATGTTAGGATAACAATCATGAAAAGCAATATTACAGCAACTGATGCACGGCGTCGCTTTTTCGAAATCGTAAAAGGTGCTACTGAGAAGCATCAGATCTATAGGATCCAGCACCCTAAAGGATCTGTTGTCATGCTTTCCGAAGAGGAATATGACAACCTCGTTGAAACGCTTGAACTGCAAGCAATTCCTGGCCTGCTGAAGAGTTTAAACCGATCTGTAGATCAAATGAATGGCGGTGAAACCTATTCGATGGATGAAGTTTTCGGGGATTCTTGATGTATGAAATCAGATTTACAAAGGAAGCCTTGAAAGATGTGAATAAGCTCTCACCACGCCTGAAGTCCAAGCTGAAGGATATTCTTGAACGTCAAGTAAGCCACGAACCCCATTCGGGTAAGAAATTGATCGGTCAGTTGAAAGGCTTTTATTCTTTGCGTTTAAGCTTTCAGGACAGAATCGTGTATTCTATTGACGATGAAAACCGGAAAGTATACGTCCATCGAGCAAAGACACATTACGGTGAATGATTCTGTTAAAGGCGAATTATTTGTCACCGACTTTGCCCGCGATGGAGAAGTTCTTTCAGCATAGCGTAAAATGTGTTTGTTATTCTAGCTCTTGGCCCTCCGCCCTTTCCCATTCGATGTTGGACGTTCGATGTTCATCTTTTCAGCACCTCCGCGTCTCGAGCGAAGCGGGCGGTGACTAGCATTTCAACCCACGACCAACCACAAACGACTCACGATTAACACAAATTTTCTGTTAATCTCTTTAAAGAAAACACCCCATCCAACCCCTTCACCGACTTCGGTTTCTTCTCATGCTTGGATTGAAACAGGTGCTTGAACTGCTGGTAGGTGACTGAAACATACTCCCGCGACCCAATAATCCCGGAATCCGTAAAATACCGCGTCCGATATAAAAACCGATCCGTGCGGCTGATCTCAAAATCTCTTTTCCGTTCTATAGTGACAATCTTTTCATCAATGGTTTTTACATATTGCTTATCCGAAGGTAGAATCGCCCCCGTCTCGTATACATATTTCCGGTATAGCCGTACCCTCTCCTTTTCACTTTTCACATTGAATTCAGCTATTCCGAAATCGGTGGAAAGAAATCCGTCCTTATTATTGGACTGGATATGGTATCCCAATGAATTCCAGCGATAATCCTCGGGCTTATCCACAATGCCTGCCCGTACCGGGTTGAGATCGATGTAGGCCAGGCAATTGATCAACGTCTCTCCTTTTTCGACGATCACGCTTTTAAAGCGATCCCCCCAGAAGTATCCCCGCCGTCCGTGGCGTTTGTTGTAAAACCGCGTAAAATTGACCTTGATCTCGCGAACAAACTCGGAAAGGCTGGCAAGCTTTTCCCGGATAAACGGCAACTGCCCCTCCCCTACCGTCGCTTTCTTTTCACCGTAAAAAAGTTCCAGCCGCTCTTTGACCTCTTCGTCCGAGTAGCGATCCTCCGGAATCATCTTTACAAGAAGGTGAAAGTGATTCCCCATCAGGGCAAAGCCAAATATCTCGGTGAAAAACAAGCCGGACATGCGATTGATCAAATCAAGCAAAAAATCCTTCTCGAAGGCCTCCAGGGGAAACCCGTCAAGCGCCGTTCTGGACATTACATGATATACCGCTGTCTGATTTTGAACAACCATCCGGGATACGCGTGGCATGATTTGCTTCCTTTTATTATCGCTTATTAGGTCAATCTTCAGGAGAAAGCTTGTTTTTACGCAGGAATTCAACCACAGCTTCTTGGAATAACTTGAAGTCGTTAAGGTTGTCCTGAAGGAATCCATATATTGATTCTGGATTAATGTCCCAATACAGATGAACCAGTCGGTTTCGAAATCTGGCCATTTCTATTAACCGTTGCATGAAGTCATGATCAACCACACCCAACCGACCAAGCTCTTTAAAAATATCCGCATATGTATCAGGGGTCGTGACCGGTTTCGTAAATTGATATAAGGAAATTAGTCGATTCCCAATATTTATACAGCTTTCTATGGCCAACTGTAGAAATCGCTCGGTACTTCCTTGACAAACAAGACTGCTGGTGAACTCCGTATAAGGGGTTTTTCTGGATTCCAATAAGAGCAAATAGTATTTGTTCAGATGCTTCAAGTGGTCCTTGATGCGATCATCCATGATAGCCGACACCTTTCAGAAATGCTGAATCAAACGCGTCTCTCACAAACTTGAAATCCAAATAGGACATCACCAATTGTTCGCGAAAATCGATTAGCGCCCTCCTATCATTGCACAACAAAAGCTTTCCAGTTTTAACAATCTGAAATGCTATATTCGACGGAGCATGGTTCATAAATACCAAGTCGATCTCTTCGGTTTGTAATGATTCTGTGAACAAGCCCACAAGTTTTAAATGCTTGTCAAAACTATCCTTTTTACCCATCTGATAGGAAAGCAGGATTCCAAAATCAAGATCGCTCAATGGCTTGAGTGCATTTTTCGCCAAACTACCGAACGAATATAGCGCGACAACATCCTTGTCACCAGCCAGCGAATCAACAAGTTTGGGAATCCTTCTTAAGATATCATTCGGTAATTTGACATTTTCCCTTATCATTTCAATGTTTTTCCGGCTTTAGAATTAATCTTATGAACAGACTTACCCCTCGAATCCATTCATCTAACAACACACGCGTTATATTCTTTTGGTATTTCAGATTGATTGATGTGTCAACAATAAAGTATAAAGTACCTGTCCCTTTTCCATCCTGGCCCGTTCTGCCCGCGATGAGTTGCATGGCTCTGGGTATGGACTCGCTGCCGGTGGCGTCACTGACGATAAGGTGGATATGGTTGGAAGTGACGTTGAAATTCAGAATGGAGAGCTGGTGGCGTTTCTTTGCTTCAAACTGGCATCACTCTTTTCTGGGCATATCATATGTTTTATAAATCATGCACGATTTTGATGGAAACGTTTTTTTTAATCCCCTCAACCCTCAGCTATAACAGGGAGAAGGACGCTGGCAAGCGGAAATCAAACGGTTGACCAACAATACAATTGAATGATATATATTGTCTAAGTATATCTACAGGAGGTTTAAACATGCAAGTATCCAAATGGGGAAACAGCCTGGCGATCCGTTTGCCCGCAGCCGTAGTCAGTGCCTTAGACCTGAATGAAGGTGATAACATCGAGGTGATCGTTGCCGATGAACAGGTATTCAAGGTAAGAAAGAAACCCGGAAAAGCAGCATTTCTGGCAAAACTGAGGAAATACCGCGGGAAACTACCCGCAGACTTCATCTTTGACCGGAATGACGCCAATGCCCGCCAATAAATCGTTTATCGACACTAACGTATTGATCTATTTATTATCGGCAGATTCAGCAAAAGCTGATCGCGCAGAAGAGATCATCCTCAACGGCGGTATCATCAGTGTACAAGTGCTCAACGAGCTGACCAATGTAGCGTTACGAAAGTTGGGCATGCCGTGGCCGGAGATCAATGACTTATTGTCGCTGATCCGGTGTGTTTGTCCGGTGGAGCCGTTGACCATGGAAACGCATGATCGCGGCATACATGTTGCCGAGCGTTACAAGTTAAGCGTGTACGACTCGATGATCGTGGCTGCTGCAGTGATGGCAGGATGCAACACCTTGTATTCTGAAGACATGCATGATGGATTGATGATTGATGATCAGGTGAGCGTCTTCAACCCATTCGGACCAAGATTTTCCCAGCCCCACTAGGGGTATACCCTCCTGTTTCTCCAACCCTCTGGCATCGTACCTTATATATCTGATTGAGACTCAAAACTATGGAAGGATGCTCGTTGAGAAGGACGCCAAACGTTTCCGGATCCGTCTTTATCCTTTTTATTGGTGATTGGTGGCAAGTAATCTCCGCGAACTCCGCGCCTCGAACGAAGTGGGCGGTGATAGGATAGAGAGTCATATAAAAACGCATATTTTCATGCCCATATGCAGGTCGAGTTAATGAAGATGAGAAGGAAATTTGATACCCGAATCGAGCCTCATCCCTTTAGCGAAACCGATTTTAATGAATCCAATCCCTTAGCCAACGAAATCAAGAAAAACGGTTTGGAAATTACATGATATTGATTCGTTTGATTTGTTGGTTAGTCTTATTCGTTCGGAAGTGATGTTGTTCCCCAACCAGTCAAACCAATTCAACAAATCCAACAAATAAAACATCCTTGTTCTTCGCGTCCTCTTCGGCTCGAGCGAAGCGGGCGATGAAAATATTCAACCCACACAACAAACGACTAACGAGCTTTCAGCTCAGGGTTGGGAAATATCGTGTCATATACACGCGACAAGACGATATTCTGACCATCGAAATTGTCAAAATACGATCTCGTGGAGACATTTACAAAAGGTGAATTATGGAATACCAGACAATAAAAGAAAATGGGAAAGTCAAATTCGTTGTACTACCGGTGGAGGAATTCAACCGCTTACTAGAGAAATTTGATGATGACAGCGAAGCGATCCTATCGGCCTCGAAAGAGCCCCTATACGATCAACAAGATGCTGAAGATTATATCTTTATGAATCCTGTAAAACGTGAACGCCTTGAAAAAGGCTGGACACAAGCTGACCTTGCCCATAGAATGAACGTCAAACAGTCCACCATTGCCAAGTGGGAACGTCAGGGAGCCGTTTTTCGTAAGGCAACTCGGAAAAAGTTTTCTGAAGTTTTTGGAATTGATGAGTCAAGCTTTGTGTAGTTATGTGCTTCGCTTAATATCCTTCTCAGAAATTAAGTCAACAAACCCTCTGCGTCCTCCGCGTCTCGAGCGTAGCGGGCGGTGCGTCCTTTCCAACCGAAGGCTGCTAATAAAACCTGTCCGTGTCAGTCTGTGTGTGTCCGCCTGCCCCGTTAAATTTTTATCCAGTGAAACCGAGCATTTTCTTTTGTTTAACCGGGGCACGCCAGTGAGGAGCGAAGCAGATTTAACTGGGGTGGCCAATAAAGTCTGTGGCTAAATCAATTCAGACAGCCGTTTCAACGAAAACACCCCATCCAGCCCCTTCACCGACTGGGGGTTCCCTTTTTCATTGGATTTACGATAAGTTGTCTGCTACTATGTGAGCATGGAACAACGAACCGAAGAATGGTTGATCCAATCTGAATATGATATGGACACCGCTGAATACATGCATAATGGCGGTCGGCATATATACGCCGTCTTTATGTGCCACCTGTCCATAGAAAAGGCCTTAAAAGGGCTTTACTACGAAAAGCTCAGATTGATACCTCCCAAGTCCCACAACCTGATATATCTGTTCAATGAAATCGGCATAAAACCACCGGTGGAACATGGGAAATTCATTGTCAAACTGAACGAGGCCAGCATACCAACTCGATACCCGGAAAATCTTCAAAAGCTTCAGATGTCGTACAATGAGTTGGTTGTCAAAGATATTTTGATCCATGGAAAGGAGGTCGTCACATGGATAAAGCGGCAGTTATAAAGATCGTTGACCAATTTTATCAGAAAATCAAGGCTCGGGGAATTAAACCGATAAAGCTTATCCTCTATGGTTCCTATGCGAACGACACCAATTGGGAAGGCAGTGACATCGATATTGTCGTCATTTCTAACGATTTTATTGGCAAGGACTATTGGGAACGAATAGATATCCTGACGGATGTAATTTATGAAATTTTTGCTCCAATCGAAGCAGTAGCGATGACGCAAGCAGAATGGGATCGAGGTGATTTATTTGTGACTGACTTCGCTAGCGATGGCGAAGTTCTTTTTGCAGCATAGCCACTCAATTTATGCACTTCTCTTTATTGCGTAGCTGCGGATCTAATACCCCGTCGCTTGCTACGATAAAATTGATTGCATCCTTCGTTGTACGAAGGTCACGCGACGAGGAAATAGAAATTTATGAAGGCTAAAACATCAGACAAAAACTTTGATGACGGAAAAAGTGTTTTGAACCACTTTGATCTTTCCAAAGCAACAAGGCCTGGACTGGAGCAAAAACGGGTTAACGTAGATTTCCCCTTATGGATGATTCAGCGCCTGGACAAAGAGGCCAAGCGGCTCGGTGTACCCCGTCAATCACTTATTAAGGTGTGGATTGCCGAAAAACTGGAATTGTCGACAGGTAACGAACCGATTTAAACTGTCTGAAGACGGGCTTGACTTGACACCTTGATAAAAAAAATGGGTGGTCAGATAGTGATGTTTTCCCCGACCAGTCAAACCAATTTAACCAATCCAAGAAATAAAACCACCATGTCCTCCGCCTCTCGAGCGAAGCGGGCGGTGAAAAAATATTCTGGTAGCGACTGAGCCAATGGCGATACCACCTTTCTGGATTCTGTCTCCTCCTCCTGAATTCTGCTCTTCCTTTGAGCTAACCTGTCCCTTTCTTGCCAAAGCAAAGCATACAAACCAATTATGGTATCTGTAAAAAATTGAAACGCTCAGTTTGGGGTAAAATTTGTAGCAATACAGACGCTATTAAAAATGAATCCTTATCTGAAACGGCGTATTGATAGCGAGGCACGATTTGCTTGATCAAACCCTGATTGTCGAGAAGCTTCAGCAGGTCGATGAAGCCATCGGCAGAATGGAGCGTCGATTTGCGGACATTCACACACCAGATGACTTTTTGGGCACACCTACAGGCCTGGACCACCAATCAACTATCCGTGGCAATCCGTGTAAATCCGTGTCCTATGAAATATCTTTTCGGCCCTACCCGGCAACTCCGTTTGTGTCCATGACGCTATTTTCATTCACTATTTGCTTGAATCTCAGAAGCAACTCTCGCTTATGACAGCGCAGCGTGATGTGCCAAATCTGATCAAGTCGAAGGCTGCCATAACACGTTTTCGTCCCTGTTAGTTGGATTCTCTAATTATTTGCAATCAGTTGACAAACTTATAATATAAGTTTAAAAACAACTCATGAAGCAAATCCGATGGCGACCAAAAGCCCTGCGACAGCTCCGGAAGATAAAAAGCCACAAAGCACAGGGCTCCATCTATGATGCGGTTGAAACATTGAGATTTTTTCCCGATTGCGCCAATGTAAAAAACTGTCCAATCGTGATGATTACCGGCTACGGGTAGGCAGGTGGCGTATTATTTTTACGGCCGCGCTTGAGATTATATGTATTGAAGAGGTGAAAAAAAGAGATGAGCATACTTACTAATGCACAAATCATCGAAAAAAATGGAAAACCTATCTTTGCCGTCATTCCATATGAAGATTATCTTGCCCTTCTACCAGAAGAAAGTGATCAAACGATCCCCCATGAAGTGGTAGGCCTTGTGATCAAAAAGAAAATGAACCTGGTGAAAGCGTGGCGGACCCACTTGAAAATGAACCAAAAAGATGTCGCCAGGAAAGCAGGTATCTCCCAGGCAGCACTTTCTCAGATGGAAAAAACCGACAACGATCATCGTACCGCCACCCTTGAAAAGCTTGCCAACGCGTTGGGGCTATTCGTTGATCAGTTGAAAGACTGAAGGCGTTGTCAAACACTTAATTCCTTGTCGACGAATTGGAATTCCCTCAATCCAAAACAGTCTTTATCGCCCCGAATGGTTCTGCCTTCCCTACCTTTTACCTTCCACCAATCAACTATCCGCGGCAATCCGTGTAAATCCGTGTCCAATGTAATATCTTTTCGGACGTTCACAATATCGAATATTCACAGACCCTTATGAAAAACCTCAAATATTTTCAAGTATCCTGAACAAATCTTGAGTTGACAGTGGTCCGATACCTATTTTTTTAGCAAAGTTTACTGTCAAGTCCGTCTTCGGGCATTTCAAGTGTGAAATAATCGTAAATAGGAACACTAAAGTCCACAATTTTTTCACAGAAGGGCGTTTAACTGGGGTGGCTAAAAAGCAAGTAGTTTGCTCCATGCACTTCTCTTAATTTCCCTCTCAGAAATTAAGTTAACACATCCTTCGCGCCCTCTGCGTCTCGAGCGAAGCGGGCGGTGATATTTTGTATCTTTCAGCCGAAGGCTGACAATACTTGTCCGTGTCAGTCTGTGTGCGTCTGTGGCTAAATCAATTCAGACAGCCGTTTCAACGAAAACACCCCACTTATGGGGGACCAGTGTCAAGTATAAAGTACCTGTCTCTATTTTTCGTCTGGGTCCGTGGCTAATCAAGTAATGGTCTGTTTTTCATTTCATTCTCGATTGAAGCCATTTTTTCAAAGAAGCTTGGCTCTCTCCTGATGGTCTGCCGGCCAATATACCTTCTACACTGATATCTTCGTCAACGTTTTCCCAGTGAATGCCATGCCCTTTTCCAATCAAGCGCCAATTCGCCCTTTCTTCTTTGCTTGCGTGTAACAATCTCGGATACCACCCAACTGGCACCGATACCGTTCTACCATCTTCGAGTTCGACTGTAAGCGTATCTTCGTCAATGAACACACTTACGGCATGTGGAACATCCATCTTAACTGCTAAAGTAGCCATTCCAGGCCTCCATCAATTCAATCTGGTGCTTTTTAATAATGGACAATATCTTACCAATCTCAGAACGGCTGAAGCCACCACTATTTTCCAGCCTGATTGGATCAAGCCATACCTTGGCAATATTTTCATCAGATTCGATGTGGACATGTATAGGCTCATTCCGGTCGCTGGAATAAAAGAAAAACCGATATCGTCCAATTCTCAATATAGTCGGCATTTCAAGTTCTTGTATGAATGTTTGAAATTACCATCGCATCGCAGCCAATTCCGCTAAAACATTTTCAGAATACCACATTTGTACATTTAATAACCATCTTTTCCAAGCTTGGCTTTCAATTACATTTCATCCCTGTACGAGTCAGATATAAAGTACCTGTCCCTTTTTACCTTTTCACCTGGGACCGACAGTGAAAGCACAGCGCGTTTCACCGGTCCTACAAACCTTCGCGATCTCCGCGTCTCGAGCGCATAGGGCGGTGAAAAAATTCAACCCACAACACACAACAATCAACCCACGATTAACATAGATTTTCTGTTAATCGCTTTGCTTCAAACAAAAGTTCGATCCAGCGGTTACGGTCTTTTGAAAACTTCAGCAGAAACTCCCGCTTGTGGCATCGGTGGGTCAGATGCCAGATATGCCCCGGGATGAAATGTCTGTTGGCTCGTGCCATTTTCATCCTTAGAATGCATTTTTTGGCCACCAAACTGAACAGCTAAGATCATTTTAGGGCCAAATTTTAGCGATTTTTTAATTTATGTCAATAGGTTGGCTTGGTCCGACCCCCGATCTTACGGATGAAGACCTGATCCAGTCGTTTACAATGATGCTCCCGGCTGGTCCGACTGGAGAGCGTTTTGAGCGGCGTGAACCAGAAATGATGATCGTGACATTCCGCGTTTTTTAGCTTCCGAGTCAATCTGTTTGAGCGTCATCTCGGGGACGGTAATGTTGACTCTGATGATTCGAGGCTTGGCATCTGGAACTCCAACGACCAGAAAGGCAGCCGCATCGACAAAATCAGGATCCGCCATGATCTCTTCCAACTTTGAGGGCGCTGGCAACTTCTCGCCGTCTTCGATCATGCCTTGGATATGCAGAGTAAGGGCATCTTGGGCCATATCCTTGGCCTCGTCTATGTTGCTTCCGGCCGTAATGCATCCCGGGAAGTCGGGAAACGATACGCCGAAATCACTTTTGAGATCTTTGTGTACGATTGCGATAAAATTAGCCATGGTTGCACCTCAACTGAATTTCAGCCCCGATTGGCGTTCAATACTTTTCAGGGTTCCAATCGGGATGTCTTTCTTTGGATGAGGAACGGTAACCCGTACCTTTTTATCCGGATGCCGGAATTGAGAATGAGAGCCGACTTTTGCCACTTCAGTCCAACCATTCTGTTTTAAAATCTTGATAATTTTACGGCTATCCATATTGTGTATTAATACACACCCAAGAGGCACGTGTCAAGCGCACATTCAGGATGAATTTTGCTGTTTACCGAGGATTGCACCAGATGGAAACTTAATAATAAACGGCTGTCCTACTATGAACAACCATACGGGATGAATGTGTTTCGAGATAGGACCGCTTGCGCCCAAGCAGACTCCCTTTGACGGCTACCCCTTCCACCACCCACTACAGCCAACCACCAACAAACCTTCTCCAATCTGGCCAGAAATGAAATGTCGATGCGCTCGAGCCACCTAAATTTCCTATATTGCCCTTTTCGGTGCTAAAAAATGCCGTATTGCCCTTTATACACACCTACTTTATCAACTTTTTACCATGTTTTCGGTAAGTTTGTTTGGTGCGACCCCAGTCCTTGCAGTCAGCCATCAGCTAACAGCTTTGAGCTAACCTTCCGTATCCATTTTAACTGCCGGAAGAACAATCCGCCTATAATTCGTTTTTGGGCCTTGAAAATCGCGATATAGACCCATAAAAGGCCGCTTTTTCATACTTTTCCAATTTAATTCCAGTTATTTGGCTTATCGCGGTAGGAATGCCGGTTACCCGACACCCCCCGCACAGATCCGTACGTGAAGAATTATCTCATACGGCTCCTACCTTGGGTTGGTTGACGCAAAGTCGTTGGTTGGGATATGGGTGCATCACCTTCGACGTGGGTATCCAAGTCGCTACCAGTCGCTTAAACCGTTCCCATGTCAGGTTGCGAGCCTTTCTGGCTTCGACGTCTCAAGGCGCGACAGCCATCCTCTCATCACCTGGGTTCGAAAGGCATCGGTCGACTGTTTGTTGCCGGGCACGGCATAGTAGTTGAAGTGGCCCTGCACCACCGAACGTAGCCACTCTCCCTGTTCGGGAACCGGATCGTGCATGTCGTTGCAGCATCTCCTTTCTTACCGCTTTCACCTTCGCCCGCAGACGTTTGGCGATGGTCTTCCGCCGGATGGTAAACCGCTTGCTCTTTCGGGTTGTACTGCAAATATGCGTGAACCCGAGAAAGTCAAACGTTTCCGGCTTGCCCTCGCCTCCGCTTGTCGCGATTGGCCGCTGCAAATCGTCCGAATTCGATGAGTCGGGTTTTCTCTGGGTGGAGTTCCAGTCCGAACTCTGCCATACGTGTCTTGCAGTTCTCGCAAAAACCGCTCGGCCTCGTCCCGGTACTGAAACCCCATGACCAAATCATCAGCGTAGCGAACGATGATCACGTCCCCGTGCGTGCACTTTTCCGCCACTGTTTACCCACAGGTCCAAGACGTAGTGCAGGTAAATGTTCGCCAGCAACGGCGAAATCACCGACCCTTGCGGCGTTCCCACTTCGGTCTTCGACCACTGCCCGTCCTCCGATACCCCTGCCCTGAGCCATTTCCGGATCAGGCGGAGCATCCGGGGGTCGGCGATTCGATGCTCCAGAATTTCATCAGCCACCCATGATCGATGGTGTCGAAAAAGCTCCGGATGTCCGCATCCAGCACCCAGTTTACCTTCCGCTGCGTGATCCCCACCCATACCGCATCCAACGCATTGATGCGGGTTGCGTCCCGGTCGGAATCCGTAGCTGAAACCCAGAAAGTCCTCCTCGTAAATCTGGTTGAGCACCCGCACCACCGCCTGCTGAACGATCTTGTCCTCCAGCGCGGCGATGCCGATCGGACGCTGTCGTCCGTCCGGTTTGGGTATCCAGATTCGCTTCGAGGGCTTTGCCCGGTATCGGCCACTTTGTACTCGCTCATGGAGGCCCGGTAAGTGATCCTCCAGATCCTCTCCGTACTGCCGCCACGTCACGTCGTCCACTCCGGAGGCCGCATCGCGCTTCAGCGCGTAGAAGCTGTCCCTGAGCAGATCCACCGTGATGTGGTGCATCAGGCTGGTGAAACGAAGGTTTTATCCCCTTGCTGCTTCGCGTATCCTGTCCAGTCCGTTCAATGCTTCCCCCTGCCTCTGCGTACAGGTCGCAGTCGGCTCTTCAGAATTCCCCTTGGTCATCGGCCTTCCCTCCAGCGCCTCCGCCATTGCTTACCCAGTGTTGTTCGGCGCCTTCTTCGGTACTATGTCGATGTCTGACTTCTCAGCGGCGTACATGTCAGGATTGCGGCCACAGGCCTTCCCTGACCGATCCGCCTGGCTGATACTCCGGCGGATACCGCTGAGATCTCCCGGTTCTCGAGCATAGAGTGTCCACGCATGCACAGGGTCTCAGACTCCGCGGGGTCGATGCGACGGCTCGCTGATTTACGCCGCCGCTTCGTGTTGCCTTCCCTGTCACCATAGGTCGGCACCCCGAAAGGGTGATTTCGGAGCTCAATGGCTGGCCTGCGCTTTCCCCTGTCAACGCTTCACGTGCAGTCTCGCGACTGCCCGCGCATGACTCGGGGCCATGATGGAGCAGCTCCTCCTTTCATGTAGGGCTCTTTCATCCCCTACTCTATGCCGGTTTATCCCGGCGCTTTC
>CAVONM010000003.1:0-353090 GCA_963697225.1 uncultured delta proteobacterium | reverse complement strand
TTCTGGAAGAGTTGGACGGCATCGTGGATGAATACGACGCGATCATCTCCATGGCCTGCGGTGCCGGAATTCAGTTCCTGGCCGAGCGATTTCCCGGCAAGCCGGTGCTTCCCGCGGTGGACACCACCTTTCTGGCGGTCAACCGGGATATCGGGTGGTATGAAGAGCGATGCCGGTCCTGCGGCAGCTGCGTTCTGGGCTGGACCGGCGGGATCTGCCCGATGACCATGTGCGCCAAGGGCCTGTTCAACGGACCCTGCGGCGGAACCGACAATGGCAGTTGCGAGATTCACAAGGACCAGCCCTGTGCCTGGTTCCAGATTTTCGAGCGCCTGGCGACGCAAGGCCGCCTTGACCTAATGATCATCGACACTGTTCCGCCCAATGACCTGGAAGAACCAAACGCCAAGAACCGTGTTCAACCGGGTTATAAGAAGCCGGCCGTGAAAGCGCAACTTCGGTATCAAATAGTCGATCCGCCGGCAAGCAACCACGAAAACGGAACAAGCCAATAGAAGGATTCCCAAATGAAATCAGGAAGCAATCTTGAAAAAATACTGCGTGCCGGACATTTTGCCTTTACCGGGGAACTCGGGCCGCCCCGCGGAACCAACGTGTCGGTGGTACGGGAAAAGGCTAAGCATCTGGTCGGCATGGTGGATGCCGTCAATATTACCGACAATCAGACCGCCATGGTGAGAATGTCCAGCTGGGCCGCCTCGTTGATTGCCATCGAGGAGGGGCTGGAACCCAATTACCAGATGGTCTGCCGGGACCGCAACCGCCTGGCCATGCAAGCCGACATCCTCGGTGCCTCGGCCCTGGGCATTCGCAACATGCTCGCCTTGTCCGGTGACCATCAGCAGTTTGGTGACCATCCTCAGGCCAAAGGCGTCTTCGACATCGACTCCATCCAACTGATCGGAATGGTTAAAAAAATGCGTGACGAGGGAAAATTCCTCGGCGGGGCGGACATTGACGAACCGCCCAAAATTTTTATTGGTGGGGCGGCCAACCCCTTTGCCGAACCCCACGAATGGCGGGTGCATCGCCTGGCCAAAAAAGTCAAGGCCGGCGTGGATTTCGTCCAGACCCAATGCATCTATAACATGGAAAGAATGCGCCAGTGGGTCAAAGAATCTGTGGACATGGGGCTCACCGAAAAGGTCTATATCCTGGCCGGCGTCACCCCGATGAAGAGTGTTGGTATGGCGCGCTACATGCAGCTCAAGGTTCCCGGCATGGACGTTCCCAACGCGATCATCAAACGACTTCAGGGCGTGGACAAAAAAAAGGTCGCCGACGAAGGCATCAAAATCGCCTGCGAGCAGATCGAAGCGTTCAAGGAGATGAAAGGCGTCTCGGGCATTCACCTCATGCCCATCGAATGGGAGCACAAGGTGCCGGAAATTGCTGAGCGGGCAAAAGTCCTGCCCAGACCCGTGGTCTGATCAGCGCCGCACATCCATTGTCAACCAACGATCACCAAAGGAGTTTTCAAGTGAGTACTGAATCGAAAAAAGTCATGGTCATTGGGGGCGGGATCGCCGGACTGACGGCGGCCTGGGAGCTTGCCGGCCTGGGCGCACAGGTCGCGCTGGTGGAAAAGGCCGACTTCCTTGGCGGACACGCCATCCAATATGCCTGCAAAGCAACGGACGAATGCCTCCATTGCGGCGCCTGCGCCGTGGAAAGCATGCTCAAGAACGTGGTTAACGAACCGTCCATCACCGTCCACCTGGCCACTGAGGTGGCCAGCATCCATAAAAACGGAAATTTTAAGGCCAGCCTGAAAAAAATTAAGGCGGCCAAGGACCTGAAGGCCTGCGAGGCCGGTTATCCAGCCAATCCGACGGGTTGTGCAGCCGTCAGGGGCTATTCCTTGAACAACAGCAGCTACTATCTGGCCGACGGCAGCCTGAACCCGGAAACAACCGGCGGCTCAGGCAGCCTTGAGGTGGACGCCGTGGTCGTGGCCACCGGCTTCACCCCCTTTGATGCTCGGCTTAAGTCCACCTACCGCTACGATGATCTGGAAAACGTAGTCAGCGGTATGGATCTGGAATCGGGCAAGCGGGCCAAGGGTGCGGTACTGCGGCCCTCGGATGGCAAGCCACCCAAAAAGATCGCCTTCATCCAGTGCGTGGGCAGCCGTGACGAACGCCTGGGCAACCTGTGGTGCAGCCAGGTGTGCTGCCCCTATGCCCTGAGAACGGCCCAGGCCATGAAACACAAGGACCCGGAGCTGGACATCACCGTCTTTTACATGGACATCCAAAACACGGGCAACGACTTTCCCGTCTTTTACCAGAAATGCAAGGAGGACATGAAGTTCGTGCGCAACATTCCCGTGGATATGTACAAGACCGATGACGACCGTGTCCGGACCCGGTTCATGGCCGCCGAGGGCAGCAGTGAAGCTGTGGACGATGATTTTGACCTGGTGGTGCTCTCGATCGGCATCATGCCGGCAGCCGACAATGCGTCGCTGTCCGAACTGGTCGGCGCACCGCTCAACGGTGACGGTTTCTTTGCATGCACCGATAAGTTGAACCGGGCAACCACCGGCCAGGATGGCATTTTTTTGGCCGGCACCGCTTCGGGACCGAAAACCATTGCCGAATCCATCGTCCACGCGGGCCAGTCTGCCGGCGAAGTGATGAAATATCTGGGGAGGACCTCATGACACAAGAAACACAAATGGAAACCATCAACCTGGCCACCGACGTGTTGGTGGTAGGTGCCGGGATGACCGGCGTGAAGGCCGCCAGCGAGATTGCCGCCAGCGGATACCGGGTGGTGCTGATCGATGAGGGTGCCGGCCTGGGTATAGCGGCAGGTGCCTCGGTTGCCGATCTCGATGGAGAGGAACAGGCGGCCCTGGAGGCGTTATTGGAAACTGTCAACGGATCGGAAATGATCGACGTGATGACCGGCACCCGCATGGACGGGGCTGCCGGGGTTCCCGGGGACTTTCGGGTGTGGCTGTCAGGCAATGACGACATTGTCGAAAAGTCCGTCGGCGCCATCGTGGTGGCATCGGAGCTGGTTGCTTGCCCGTTGAATGAAGCCTATGGGTTGAGCCTGTCCGAAACGGTAGTCAGCCAGAGCCAGATGGAAGCGGCCCTTGCCAAAAACCCGGCCGTATTTTCAGGCAAAACGATCGCTTTCATGGTAGGACTGGCCCAGGACGGCAACCCGTTGGTTCTGGAGCGGGTCCTGAAAAGTGTACTGGACATTGAGAACATGGACAATACCAGCGCCTATGTGTTTTCCGGGGATCTGAAGGTGGCCGAAGACGGACTGGAACGACTCTACTTGGAATGTCGCGACAAGGGGGCCATGTATGTCAAGCTTACCGAGATGCCCGCGTTGGTCCAGGAGGGCGGTGCCCTCTCCATCACCTACGACGATCCGGTCCTCCAGCGCAAAGTGGAACTGTCCCCCGACATCATTGTGGTCGAAGAGGCCATCGGTGCCGACCAGGTCAACACCGCCCTGGCCGAAATGCTCAACATCGATGTGGGATCCATGGGATTTTTGCAGACCGATAACGTTCACCGCTTACCGGTCTCCACCAATCGCGAAGGGATCTTCGTGGTGGGCGGCAGTCGCCGGGTGAAAAAACGCTACGGCGCCCTGATGGATGCACAAAATGCCGCGATCCGGGTCCGCAACCTCCTGGGCGACGGTACCATCGCCGTACCAGCCAACAAGGCGGTTCTGGACACGGGCAAATGCACGTTCTGTCTGACCTGCTACCGCTGCTGCCCCCATGGCGCCATTTACTGGTCCGCAGACAACAAACCGATCATCTCCGCAGTGGCCTGTCAGGGCTGCGGTATCTGCGCCGCCGAATGCCCCATGGACGCCATCCAGATCGGTGACTTCAACGATGCCGAGATGATCGGCCGGGTCACCCAATCGGCAACGGCCAGGACGGACGATTCCCCCACGATCGTGGCTTTCTGTTGCCAGAACAGTGGACTGGAAGCTGCCCGCATGGCCGAGTCATTCGGTATGCCCCTGCCCAAGGGGCTTAAGACCGTGGCCGTTCCCTGTGCCGGCAAGGTGGACATCGACTACGTCATGCACGCCCTGGCCGAAGGGGCCGACGGCGTGGTGGTCATGGCCTGCCACAACGGCAATTGCAAATCGGAAAAAGGCAGCCTCTACGCCAGCTGGCGCGCGGCCAACGCCCAGGAGATGCTGACGGCGATTGGCCTTGAAAAAGAGCGGATCTGTTTTGCGACCACGGCTTCGAACATGGGGACTGATTTTTCCAATATCCTCATGGCTATGGAAGAGACGCTGAAATTCAAATAGGCCATTTTTTCCTTGTATTTTACGCCTGATTCATAAATAAGGATTAACTTGATTATTTTTATGATATCGGAAATGTCAGTGGTCAACTTAAAACGGAGGAATTAACAGTATGGCTGATGAAGCGATCAAGCTCGGTGGAAAAAAACGATCCGTTTTCATCGATAAGGTGAAGGAGATCCTCCCCGAAGGGGGAAACCTGAACCTTTGCCTGACCTGCGGCGCCTGCTCATCGGGGTGTCCGGCAACAGGTCTGGAGGGAATGGATCCCCGAAAATTTTTGAGAATGGCGGCCCTGGGCATGGACGAAGAGGTCCTGAGCACCAAATGGGTCTGGATGTGCAGCATGTGCACCCGCTGCATGTATGTCTGCCCCATGAAAATCAATATTCCCCAGCTGGTATTCAACGCGCGGGCCGCCTGGCCCCGTGACCAGCGCCCCAAGGGCATCCTGGGGTCTTGTGACATGGCCCTGCGCAACGACACCTGCAGCGCCATGGGTGCCACGGAAGAAGACTTCCAGTTCGTTGTTGAAGATGTCCTGGAAGAGTACCAGGAAGCTCAGCCCGAATTTGCCGAAATGCAGGCACCGGTCAATAAAAAGGGCGCCGAATTCTTCCTCAACCAGAACTCCCGGGAGCCAGTCACCGAACCCGATGAGATGGTTCCCCTGTGGAAGATCCTGCACCTGGTCGGTGCGGACTGGACCTACGGGACCAAAGGCTGGGCCGCCGAGAACTACTGCATGTTCCTGGGGGACAACGAAAACTGGAAGCACATTGTCGAGGTGAAGAGAGACGCAGTGCAGGATCTGGGCTGCAAGGTCTGGCTCAACACGGAGTGAGGGCACGAACTCTTCGCAGTCCGGTTCGGACTGGATAAATTCAAGCTCGACTACAACTTCGAGATCAAAAGCATCATTCAATACTATGCCCAGTGGATCCGCGAGGGCAAGCTGAAACCCAGCTCCGCGTGGAACAAGGAGCGCAAGGTCAAGTTCACGGTTCAGGACCCCTGCCAGCTGGTGCGCAAAACATTCGGCGACCCGGTCGCCGAGGACCTGCGCTTCGTGGTGAAGGCGGTGGTCGGTGAAGAGAACTTCATCGACATGCACCCCAACCGCTCCAACAACTTCTGTTGCGGCGGCGGCGGCGGGTTCCTGCAGTCCGGCTACCCGGATGAGCGACGGGCCTACGGCAAGCTCAAGGCCGACCAGATTCTGGCCACCAAGGCGGCTTACGCCATCACCCCCTGCCACAACTGCCACGCCCAGATCCATGACTTGAGCGATCAGTTGGATCACCCCTGGCAGACCGTCCACCTGTGGACCCTGCTCTGCCTCTCCCTGGGGATCCTCGGACCCAACGAGCGCGAATACCTGGGTGACGACCTCAAGGATGTGGATGTGTTCCACCCCGAGTCGTCGAATATGTAATCGTTTTAAATAACAAAAAAAGGCTGGCACCCTGCGGGAGCCGGCCTTTTTTTGTTATCCCTATGCCCCCTTGGATAATTTCACCGCACACACCTTGAACTCCGGAATGCCGGAAATGGGATCCAGGGCTGCGTTGGTTAGTTTGTTGGCTGCCGCCTGAGCAAAGTGAAAGGGGATGAAAACGGTTCCAGCAACGGCTTTGCGGGATACGTGAGCCCGGACCTGGATCTCTCCCCGTCGGGAAGCGATGGTCACTCGATCGCCATCTTCAATGCCCATGCCTTGGGCATCACCCCGCGTGATCTCCACAAAGGACTCCGGCGCCCGCTCGTTCAATCCATCGGTCTTCATGGTCATGGTACCGGTATGGTAGTGATAGAGCACCCGGCCAGTGGTCAGGTACATGGGATAGTCGTCGTCGGCCACTTCCGCCGGGGCAATCCATTCGATGGCATGAAACATCCCTTTGCCGCGGGTAAATTGGGCCCCGTGCAAAATGGGGGTGCCGGGATGCTCCGGGGTTGGACAGGGCCAGTGGAGCCCCTCGTGTTCGATTCGCGGGTAGCTGATCCCCGCATAGGACGGCGTCACGCTGGCCAGCTCGTTAAAAATGGTCTCGCTGTCCTTGTAGGACATGGCATAACCCATGGACGTGGCAATCTCGCAGGTGATTTTCCAGTCATCCTTGGCCAGCCCCGGTGGATCGACCGCCTTTCTCACCCGCTGCACCCGCCGCTCCGTATTGGAGAAGGTGCCATCCTTTTCGGCAAAACACTTGGAGGGAAGCACGACATCGGCCATCCGGGCGGTCTCGGTGAGGAAGATATCCTGAACCACCAGAAAATCGAGGTTGCTCAGGCTCTTTTCGGCATGGTTGAGGTCAGGGTCGGAAACAAGCGGGTTCTCGCCGATAATGTACAGGGCCTTGATCTCTCCACTGTGGGCTTTCGGAACCATTTTCGTGACCGTGAGTCCCGGTTTGGTCGGCAAACCGGTGACGTTCCAGGCCCGTTCCATTTTTTTAATGGCGTCCAGGTTGTCCACCGCCTGGTAGCCGGTGAGCACGTTGGGAAGGCCTCCCATGTCGCAGGCCCCCTGGACATTGTTCTGCCCGCGCAAAGGGTTGACCCCACCGCCCCGAATTCCCAAGTTACCACAGAGCATGGCCAGGTTGGCCAGGGATTTGACATTGTCGGTGCCCGTGGTGTGCTGGGTGATGCCCATGCAATAAAGGATGCTTGCCGCAGGAGCCTTGGCGTAAAGCCGCGCCGCATCGATGAGCTGTTGGGCCGGAATGCCGGTGATGGTTTCCACGTGCTCCGGTGTGTATTTTTCGACCACCGCCTTCACCTCGTCGAACTTTTCTGTGCGTTCCTCGATGAAGGCTTTATCGTGAAGATCCTCCTTGATGATCACGTGCATCATGCCGTTTATCCATGCCACGTCGGTCCCCAGGTTGGGACGGAGCCAGTGCTCGGAAAACTCCGTAATCTTGACCCGGCGCGGGTCCACCACGATCAGTTTAGCCCCCCGTCGCGTGACCGCCCGTTTGACGAAGGTCGAGAGCACGGGGTGGTTCTCCGTGGTGTTGGAGCCAGTGATGAGGATTACGTCGGCTTCCTCGATATCGGCGATGGTGTTTGTCATGGCGCCACTTCCAAATGCTGCGGCCAGACCGGCCACTGTGGAGCTATGTCAGAGCCGGGCGCAATGATCGATGTTGTTCGTCTTGAGCACCGCCCGGGTGAACTTGTGGGCAATGTAATTTTCTTCATTGGTGATGCGGGCCGAGGTGAACACGCCCATACTGTCCCCGCCGTGGGTGTCGCGGATGGCTTTGAACTTGCCGGCCACCAGGTCGATGGCCTCCTCCCAGGTGGCTTTGCGAAAGGTGCCGTTCTCCTTGATCAGGGGATCGGTGAGCCGCTGATCGCTGCCGATGAAATCGAAAGCGAAGCGCCCCTTGACGCACAGGCTGCCGTTATTGGGAACTTCTCCCTCGACCCCGCTGACCTTGACCACCTGGTTGTCCCGGACGTGAAGGTACATCTGGCACCCCACGCCGCAGTAGCTGCAGGTGGTGCGCACCGGGTGGGTCTCCCAGGGGCGGACATGGTAACGCACATCTTTTTCCACCAGGGCCCCCACCGGGCAGACCTGCACGCACTCGCCGCAGAAGACGCAGTCGGAATCTTTCAGCGGCCGGTCGCCGGCAGCGATGATTTTGGTCTCCGCGCCACGGTAACCGAAGCTGATGGCATTGTTCACCTGCACTTCGTTGCAGGCCTGAACGCAGCGGCCGCAAAGGATGCAGCGCGAAAAATCCCGCACGATGAAAGGGTTGACCGTCTCCATGGGATAGCGGGCCGGGGTGCCCTGAAAACCCTCACCGGTCACCTGGTAGCGGTAGGCCAGATCCTGAAGTCGGCAGTCTCCCCACACCGGGCAGAGCTCACCGCTGTCGTCGTCTTTGGCCACGCCAAGCTGAAATTGGGTCCAATCGCTGTCGTCCCGTCCACGCACCGCACAATTGTGGTTGCCCGAAGAGAGCATGAGTCGCAGGAGCTCTTTGCGCGACGCCACCACTTCCGGTGATTCGGTGCGCACGACCATATTGTGGGAGGCAGGGGTGGAACAGGCCGGCAGCAGCGTCCGGGCCCCTTTTACCTCGACCACGCAGATCCGGCAGGCGCCGGTGGGCGTGGTTCCTTTCAAGTGGCACAAGGTCGGAATATCGATGTGACCCCGCCGGGCCACGTCCAGGATCGTCTCCCCCGGTTCAATGGGAAGCTCGTTTCCGTTGATCACGATCAGGTTGGTCTGTTCCATATTCAGGTGCTCCTTTGGGGAGGGTCCGTTGACAGTGGCTTGGCATGCGGCGAAATCGCCGGTTATTCGCCTATTTTTCCTATAGAAAATCGCCCCTATTGTCAATCCGGGAATACCAATTCCAGATAAGTCATATATAAATTCCCCTTCCATCGTGCAACTGAAGACACCCGCTACCGGTCATTTGTATTCCGGCGGTTGGTCTTTTTGCCGACGACCCCAATCGTCAGCCCTTTTTCGACAACCCCTTCCGGCCGTGCCGTGAAACCACCCACATATATCCCAGGGCGCCTAAAATACTGCCTGCCACATCCGCAACCCCGTCCAACACATCGGCTTGGCGTGCCACCACGAAAGACTGGTGGAATTCATCACTTACGCCGTAAAGGGAGGCAAAGAGGACACTGATCGCCACCAACCGTAAAGGGAGCAGTCGCTCGGGCCAGGTCACCCGGCAGGCCCGGTAAAAGAGAACGGCCAGCAGTCCATAGGCGACCATGTGCATCACTTTGTCTTTCAGTGGAAAGGCCGGACCGAAATCAGGCGACGGAAAAGAGGATTGGACGAATATCGCCACGCAAAGGGCAATGACCGGCAGCCAGTCTGTGACACATTTTTTCATGGCAGGTTTCAAAGGGGCAGGCAAGATTGGAGACGGCTGCCTTTCAAGAAAATCCGGAGCAGGCAGCCGCATCGAAACCATCCTTATGCAATGAGCTATTCACCGAACAGGTCCAACGCCAGGCGTCTGTCAGCCACGTGGGCCGTCACCTGCGCCATAAACTGGACCATGGGAAGACCATAGCGGACATTGCCGTCCAGCGTACGAACGGATACGGTGCCGGCCGCCTGCTCTTTGGCGCCGCAGGTGAGAATCAGCGGCGTCTTGGCCAGTTGGGCTTCGCGAATCTTTCGGTTGAGGCTCTCCGTACGATCATCCACCTCAACCCGCAAGCCTGCGCCGGTCATGCTTTTGGCGATTTCCTCGGCAAATGGAATCAGGTCATCGTTGATGGGCAGCAAAACCGCCTGAACCGGTGCCAGCCAGAGGGGAAACTTGCCTTCGAAATGCTCGATGAGAATTCCCAGGAACCGCTCGATTGAGCCGAACACCGTCCGGTGCAGCATGATGGGCCGGTGCCGTTCATTGTCCGCGCCCACATAGGTCAGGTCGAACCGCTCGGGCAGGCTCATGTCCAGCTGAATGGTGCCGCACTGCCAGGTCCGTCCCAGGGCGTCCTTGATGTGCAGATCGATCTTGGGTCCGTAGAAGGCGCCATCCCCCTCGTTGATGCGGTATTCATGGCCATACGCATCGAGGGCCGAGCGAAGGCCGTTGGTGGCCTGTTCCCACTGCTGGTCGGTGCCGATGGATTTTTCCGGCCGGGTGGACAGTTCCAGATGAAAACCGAGACCGAATTGGTTGTAGATCCGCTCCTCCAGACGCAGCAGGTCGATAATCTCAGCCTGGATCTGCTCCGGCATCATGAAAAGATGGGCATCGTCCTGGTGAAAGGCCCGGACCCGAAACAGACCGTTGAGCACACCGGACAACTCGTGACGGTGCACCAAACCGATCTCCGCTGCGCGTATGGGCAGTTCCCGGTAGGAGTGCGGCCGTGTGCTGTAAAGCAACATGCCGCCGGGACAGTTCATGGGCTTGATGGCATAGTCCTGCTGGTCCACCTCGGTGGTGTACATGTTCTCACGATAGTTCTCCCAATGGCCGCTTTTCTCCCACAGGGTGCGCTGGAGAATCATGGGCGTTTTGGTTTCCACGTATCCGGCTTCCCGGTGGGCATCGCGCCAGAAGTCCAGCAGGGCGTTCCACACCTCCATGCCCTTGGGGTGGAAAAAAGGCATGCCCGGCGCATCGTCATGGAAACTGAACAGATCCATGGCTGCACCGATCTTGCGGTGGTTGCGTTTTTTAGCCTCTTCGAGGAAGTTGAGATAAGCCTTGAGTTGCTTCTTATCGAAAAACGCGGTGCCGTAGATTCGCTGAAGCTGGGCCTTGGATTGATCCGCCCGCCAGTAGGCTCCGGAGACACGCATCAGTTTGACCGCCCGCACAAATCCGGTGTGCGGCACATGCGGCCCCCGGCACAGGTCGGTAAACTCCCCTTGCCGGTAAAAGGAGATGGTGCCGTCGGCCAGATCGGAAATCATCTCGGTCTTGTATGGTTCATCCTTGTAAAAATCCAGGGCATCGGCTTTGGATACCTCATGGCGCTCGACGGGAATCTTGGCCTTGATGATGCGGTTCATTTCCGCTTCTATCTTGGGGAAGGCTTCCTCGGAAAGCGGCTGCATATCGATGTCGTAATAGAAACCGTCCTCCACCACCGGCCCGATGGTTAGCTTGGCATGGGGGTACAGGTTCACCACGGCCTGGGCCATGACGTGGGCGGCACTGTGGCGCATGATTTCCAGCGCTTCGGGATCCCGGGTGGTGATCAGCCGGACAGCGGTATCTTGTTTAATGGTCCGGTTCAGATCCACCAGGCGGCCTTCTATTTCCATGGCCACGCAATCCCGGGCCAGACCCTCGGAGATGCTCGTGGCCACAGCCAGTCCCGTGGGAAAATCGTCAAAGGGCTTTCGACTTCCATCGGGAAGTGTGATATGTATCATTTCTTTATTGCCTTCCGTATAAAAGGTTGTGCGTGGCGTCAACAACGGGTATCCACCAATTCCCCAATAATTCATTGATAAAAAAACAACTTATGAAAAGTAGGGAAAAACCCTCTCCGGGTCAAGAGAAAAATATGGTCAGCGTCGCCGATCCGTCTTACCGCTTCATCCGAACACCTGCCGAACTGGAACGGTTTGTCTCTCACATCAGCCAGGAGAAAATCCTTGCCGTGGATCTTGAGGCGGACTCCATGTTTCACTTTCAGGAAAAAGTCTGTCTGTTGCAGATGGCCGGCAACGGTGAAAATGTGGTTATCGATCCCCTTGAAGTCAACGATCTTTCATCCTTGGCCCCTGTATTCAAGGATAAAGCGGTCTGCAAGGTGTTTCACGGTTCAGATTATGACGTTCGTTCCCTTTATCGCGACTTTTCGATCGAGATCAACAACCTGTTCGACACGCAGTTGGCCAGCATGTTCTTGGGCGAACGGGAAACCAGCCTCGGCGCGGTGGTGTGCAACCGGTTCGGTATTCAGTTGGACAAACGCTACCAGAAAAAGGACTGGTCTCAACGTCCCCTGCCGGAAGGTATGATCGAATACGCCGCCTCCGATGTCTATCACCTGATCCCCCTTGCACGCATGCTTATGGATGAATTGGAGGAAAAGGGGCGACTGGACTGGGTCAAGGAAGAGTGCGATTACCTGTCCGACGTCAGACCCATGGAAAACGGCATGGATCCGTTGTTCCTTCGGTTCCGCGGCGCCGGCCGCCTGCCGCGGCGCAACCTGGCGGCGTTGGAGGGATTGCTGCAATATCGCCGTGAACTGGCCGCGAAAAAAGACCGGCCCTTGTTCAAGGTCTTTTCCAACACCACGTTGTTGAAAATAGCAACCGAAATGGCCGATTCCCCTCAAGCCATGGAAACGGCTCGATGTTTGAGCGCCAAACAGATCCGTATTTACGGCAAACCCCTCTCCGCTATCGTAAAAAAGGCCAAGGCCCTTGACGAAAAGGACCTGCCCACCTATCCACGAAAACGGCGGCCATCGATGTCATCCAAGGTTCCCGAACGGATCAAGGTCATCAAGGATTGGCGCGATCGGCTGGCCGACAATCTGGGGCTGGATCCCGCCCTCCTGTTCAATAAGGCGCTGATGACCGCCATTGGCGTTAAAAAACCTGCGGACAGAAAAGGACTGCGGGCAGTCGAGGGAATCCGCAACTGGCAGGTGGAAACATTTGGAAAGGACATTCTAAAGGTTCTGTCCGCCCTGCCCTGAAGTCACACCGACAACATCCAGTCACCAATTTTGGCGTTTCTCGTTGGAGCGGCTTCCAGCCGCGAAAAAATAAAATCACCCGAAATCGACGAGTCGCGGCTGGAAGCAGCTCCGACAGCCGATTTCAGATCAAATTGAACACTCCCCGCGGCAAGCCGCGGGGAGTGTTCACCGGAAGGATGTAAATCGATTTCCAGTTCGCTCGCTAACCCCGCCGCAAGCGGCGAGGAATGCGCTGACTATCGCGGTTCATTCGCGACCCGAATGTTGACGATGGATTCGATATGATAGGGTTTATCGATCCGGTTGCAGCATCCGGCAAACCGGTGAGGATCGACCGTCGTAGCGTATCAACGCCCCGTCGCTGGCCCACCCCATCGAACAGTTGACCACGATCGTATTTCCAATGGTAGCCGTACCGGCCTGTTCGTGAATGTGACCGCAAACGACCAATGCCGGCGAACGGCTGTCCACCAGCCGTCTGACGGCCCGGCTGCCTGCATGGAATCGGCCCAGGACCCGGTCCCTGACGCCGTATGGTGGTGGATGGACCACCAGCACACTATGGGCTTTCAGCATGCCGGATACCCGGGTCACGGCGTCGGTCTGGTTGAAGGCCAATCGGGAATGAAAGGGTAGCGGCAGGGTGCCGCCGATGCCAATAATCTCCACATCGCCAAAGCGTGCCGCTGAAAGATGAATGGATCGAAGCCGGGGAAATGATGGCAACAGGCGCGCCAGATTCCGACGGTCACTGTTTCCCCAGATCAGCAGCACCGGCAAACCCAACCGATTCAATCCGTGGAGCATGACCTCAGGATGTCGGCGTCTGGAAATGTCCCCGGCCAGCAGCAACATGTCCGGTCGATGGGCGGCAATCCGGCTGGTGATACGTCGCATCCGTCGGGGATGGCCGTGGAGATCGGCTGCTGCGTAAATCAGCATGGTTCGTTTCACCTTTCATTGACAACCATCGATCCCGTCGCAGGCTGTGGCGGGTCAATCTACAATAATTGCCTTGACAGGTAAACCGCTATGATGAAATCAGAGTTTACGGGTTGGTAAAAGCTCATCAGAGTGAATCGTTGATGCCCTCGTAAAAAATCGCAATTCTGACAGATTCGTAAAAATGCCGAGATCAAGGCTTGCGAATCCCGAGGAATGAGGTGTACTTACGGTACTCCGCAGTGACGAGGGATGAAGCGTAACGCAGATATCGGCTTTTTTAGGAATCCGTCAATCGTTGACACGCCCTTCAATCGGCATCCGGAAAACCATCCCATGCCCCTGAGACGATTTTATATGCCACCGGAAATGGTCCAGCATCCACAACCGGAAATTTCCGGATCGGATGCCGTCCACATCTGCAGGGTACTTCGCCTGTCTGCCGGTGATGCGGTGGAACTCTTCGACGGCATCGGAAACGGCTATCGCGCCCGGATCGTGTCGGCTTCTCCCAAACGGGTTCTGTTTCATATCCTGGAGACATATCCGCTTCTGTCTGAATCGTCCGTTCATATCACCCTGGCCCAGGGAATCCTCAAGGACCGAAAGATGGACGACCTGATCCGCCAGTTGACGGAACTGGGCATCGATTGCTGGATGCCTTTTTATGCGGCGCGATCAATACCTGTACCAGTCAAAAAAGGCATGGAGACGCGATTGAATCGATGGGAGAAGATCGCCCTTGAGGCAGTCAAGCAGTGCCGGCGTGGACGCGTTCCCTGTATTACGCCGGCAGACGGTTTTGACGCCATGCTGGCGACGTCGGCCGGGTCCGATCTAAAAATCATTTTCTGGGAAGGCGCGCCGCAGGCGTTTGATATTCCCCAGGCCGCCCCGCCAAAGCCAAAAAAAATAACGGTTGCGGTGGGTCCGGAGGGCGGGTTCGACCCTGCCGAAATTCAACGGGCGCATGCGCATGGATTTCTCACCACCGGCCTGGGCCCCCGTATTTTGAGGGCCGAAACCGCCACGTTGGCCGCCTGCACCCTGGTGCAGTATCGATTCGGTGACATGGGGCCTGGAAATTGAATCATTGGAGGTAAAAAGATGAACGACAACCCCTGGCAGATTCATAATCCCGACGGAACCTTTCGCGTCATCGTCACCAAAGCGCTCCCCGGCCGACGATGGCTTGATATTCTCGCGTCTGCCGATTGCCGCGTCGAAATCTGCCACCGCACGGCGGTTCTGGACACCGAAACCATCGAGGCAGCCATCGGCAGCCGATGCGACGGCGCCATCGGGCAGCTCACCGAACCGTGGGGAGCGACACTTTTCGATAAACTCAAGGCCGCCGGGGGAGTCGCGTACAGCAATTATGCCGTAGGATACAACAACGTGGATCTGGATGCAGCCACCCGGGCAGGCATCCCGGTGGGCAACACGCCGGGCGTGCTCACCGAAACCACCGCCGAGATGGCCGTTGCCTTGGTCTTCGCGGCGGCCCGCCATGTCGGTGAGGCGGAACGCTTTCTGCGCGCCGGCCGCTACATCGGCTGGCTGCCCGATCTTTTCCTGGGAACCCTGATGCACGGAAAAACCCTGGGCATCATCGGCGCCGGCAGAATCGGCGAGGCCTTTGCCCGCATGATGGTCCAGGGCCACGGCATGCAAGCGATCTATCATGACCTTGCCGCCAACACCGATCTGGAAACATTTGTCGCCGACTACAATCGCTTTAGGGTCTCCCGGCACTTGTCGCCGGTAACCTGTCGCCGCGCCGAGTCCGTGGAGGCGCTGCTGGAAACGGCGGACTGCGTCAGCGTCCACACGGTGCTGGACGACACCACCCGCCACCTCATCGACGCCCGGCGATTGGCCTTGATGAAACCGGATGCCATTCTGATCAATACCAGCCGCGGACCGGTGGTCGATGAAGCCGCCCTGGTGGAACACTGCCGGCGCCATCCGGATTTTCGCGCCGGCTTGGACGTCTTCGAGCACGAACCAGCCATGGCTCCGGGCCTGGCTGAATTGACCAACGTGGTCATCGTGCCCCATATCGCCTCGGCCACCCGGTGGACCCGGGAAGGCATGGCCACGCTGGCGGCCTGCAATGTGGCCGGCGTCCTCGGCGGATATCCGCTCTGGCAGCAGCCGGACATCCTGCCCTTTTTAGAAAAGGATCCACCGCATGCCATTCCGAGCCTCGTCAATGCAGAGGCGTTGGGATGGTATAGACAACGGGATTGATGGTTAAGTCTCAATAACTTTCCCGGTGATCGGCGACGTCAATCAACCATTGAAAAAAGATCTTTTACCCGGTAACCAGTCCACTATGGAAAAGATTGAGCAAACGACCTACGATGGTTATATCAAGGCCCTGACGGATATCAGCCGGGCCATCACGTCGGATCTTTTCCTGGAGGACCTGCTCAAGCTCATCGTCATGGTCACCGCCAAGGTCACCGGCGTGGAAATTTGCTCCCTGTGGCTCATCGACGAAAATGAAAAGCCGCCCAAAATCAGGCTGAAGGCCACCCAGTCCATCGACCCGGAATACGTCAAGGACCGTTCCCTAAACCTCGACGAAGGCGTGGTGGGCTATGTGGTGACCAACAAACGCCCGATTGCGATCAACGACGTGCTTCGCAATCACCGGTTCAAAGAAAAAGAGATGGCCAGGAAACTGGGCCTCGTCTCTATGGTCGGCGTCCCCCTGAAGCTCAAGGATGAGAAAATTATCGGCGTCCTTAACTGCTTTACCGCCGAACCCCACGCTTTTTCAAACACCGAAATCAATATGTTTACGGCAGTGGCCAACCAGGCCGCACTGGCCATCCTCAACACCGAACTGATGGTCAAGACCAAGGTGATCCAGGAAGAACTGGAAACACGGAAAATGGTTGAGCGGGCCAAGGAGATCCTCATGCATCGCCGAAACATGAAAGGCGAAGCGGCGTTTCGCTGGATTCAACGGCGTAGCATGGATTTGAGAAAGCCGCTGCGTCATATCGCCGAAGCGATCATCCTGTCGGAAGATATAGACATGGATGGCTGACCCACCCCCAAGAGCGAATCACCCGCTCCCATCTCGTGCCCGCATTTCATTCAAACTTAATTAATTTTATGGTTTTTACTTGACATACGGAATTAGCATGACTAAAAATTTTCCCTGAAGCTTGGGATAGAATCCCCATCCCCGATAAAGACAACAAACCAACGCAGCCGCAGCTCACAACGGCGTGAGATTCGGCTGAAGCGATAAAGACAACGGCGTCTGACACCGATTGGGCACCCCCGATCCGTGTGGACGCCGTTTTGCGTTGAAAGGGTCAACGTTTTCGGCTCAGGTTCTTAACGATCAACTGCAGCAACAAAGGAGGCGCCATCATGATGAGATTTTCCAAAAACAACGATGCCCTGGGTACCGTCAACCGTGGAAATCCCACCGAATCCAGCCTGTGCACCCTCTGCCGTGCCGACTGCACCGGCAAATGTGAAACCTGGCTTTCCAGCCTGGTCGGACGTAAGCTGCTCTATCCCCGCAGCTACGGCATCGTGACCGCCGGGGCCGACAACACCACCCACGTGGGCGTTTCCTATAATTCTTTGCGCATCCAGGGATATGCTTACGGCGCCCAGGGAATGGCCGGCGGCCTGACCAACAGCGCCGATGACTGTATTTTCCCCAACGTCACCCTGGAAACCGAATTCGGTAACAAGGTCAAAACCAAAGCCCGCATCCCGTTGATGACCGGGGCCCTGGGGTCCACCTTCGTTGCCCAGAAATACTGGGATTCATTCGCCATTGGCGGCGCCCTGGTCGGTATCCCGGTGGTTATCGGGGAGAACGTGGTGGGCGTGGACCGTGATTCGGAGATCGCCACGGGGCCCGAACGAAAAGGCAAGATTAAAAAAGCTCCCGAACTGGAACGCCGCATCGAGAGCTACTTTCGATATTACAACGGTTACGGCGCCATCATTGTTCAGCTCAATGTCGAGGACACCAGAAACGGTGTGGCAGAGTTCGTCGCCGACAAATATGGCGACAAGGTCATCATCGAGCTCAAATGGGGCCAGGGTGCCAAGGACATCGGCGGTGAAATCCAAGTCACCAGCCTGGACTATGCCGCTTTCCTAAAGGAGAGAGGGTACGTGGTGGACCCGGATCCGAGCATACCCGAAGTGCAGGAAGCCTTCGAAAACGGTTCCATCAAATCTTTTGCCCGACACAGCCGCCTGGGAGGCACCAACCTGGGCTCCGTGCAGCAGGTCCGGGAAGATTTTATGAGCAGCGTGGAATACCTGCGGAGTTTGGGATTCACCCGAGTTACCCTGAAAACCGGATCCTACGGCATGGAAGAACTGGCCATGGCCATCAAATTTGCCACCGATGCGGGCCTGGACCTGCTGACTATCGACGGTTCCGGCGGCGGCACAGGCATGAGCCCCTGGAACATGATGCAAAGCTGGGGCGTCCCCTCGATCAACCTGCATGCCAAGGCCTACGAATATGCCAACATACTGGCCGCCAAGGGACAGAAGGTGGTGGACATGTCTTTTGCCGGCGGATTCGCTTTGGAAGACAGCCTCTTCAAGGGGCTGGCCCTGGGCGCCCCCTTTACGAAGCTGATCTGCATGGGGCGGGGAATCATGATTCCCGGTTTCGTGGGCTGCAACATTGAAGGGGCGCTGTTCGAAGAGAAACGAGCCGAAGTCAACGGACACTGGAACGAACTGCCCCGCTCGGTGCTTCAGGTAGGATCCTCCGCCAGAGAGATTTTCGCCTGCTATTTCGATGTAGAGAAAATCGTCGGTAAAGATGAGATGAAGAACGTTCCCTACGGCGCCATCGCATTTTACACACTGGCCGACAAGCTCTACTGCGGGTTGCAACAACTCCTGGCCGGTGCACGGAAGTTCTCGGCCAGTCAGATTACCCGGGACGACATTTTCGCCGGCAACCGCGAAACGGCGCGGGAGACGGGCATCCGCCACATGGCCGACGCCAACGACGAAAGCGCCCGGAAAATACTCAACTCCTGAGAATGACTGGCTACCGGGGCAGCTACTCGGTGGCACGCAAGCTCAACACGATATAGCATTGACTTGTGCACTCGGCATATAATTATGGCCAAGGAGGAATGCCATTTTCAATGTGCAATAAATCCAAATTTTTCTGATGTTCGAGAATCTGATGCGATTTATGACTCTGTGATCAATTATGGTCATTGTCCACTTTTATTTGTTCTTCCGACCGATCGGTCGCCGATGGGGGGAGAGGAGTCATCTCCGATATGGCATCATAAAGCTGATCTGTTAGGTCGATTTTTACCGCCTGTAAGGAATCTTCGAGTTGCTTGACACTGCGGGCACCGATAATTGGTGCCGTGACTGCTTCGTTCCTGCTGACCCAGGCGACGGCTAAGCTAACAGGATGGTACCCTGCCTTTACGGCAAACTCACAATACCGCTTTGCAGCGTCAAACATCCATCTATCACGGTACCGTTTCTGATACATGTCGTCGGCAGTCAGCCTGCCTTCACCCGTAGTGTGGTCTTTGCCGTATTTTCCGGCCAACAGTCCTGCACCAATGGGATTATAAGTTATAACACCGATGTTTTCCGACTTGGCCATTGGTAAAATCTCAACCTCTGCCTGGCGCTTAACCAGATTGTACATGGGCTGGATGCAGTCAACCGGAGCCCAGTCGTGTTGCGCAGTCAACCCGCAGGCTTTCATGGTTTGCCAGGCAGAAAAATTACTGACGCCGATGTAACGCACCTTACCCTGTGCAACCAAATCATTCAGCGCGCGTAGCGACACCTCTAACGGCGTACAATCATCGAATCGATGCAGAAAATAGATATCAATAAAATCAGTTTTGAGTCGCTTTAAGCTGGCCTCTATGGAGGCTATAATGTTGCTCCGTGATCCACCCTGCGAGTTAATCTCGGACCCAAAGGGTGACCCACATTTTGAAGTGACTATAAGCTCCTGCCGATGATCGGCTATCAATTCCCCCAAAATAGTTTCCGCCACCCCATCACCGTAAACATTTGCACAATCAAAAAAATTGATGCCGCTATCCAAACAGCGCTTGAAAATTGCTTCAGATTCAGACTTGTCTGCTTCGCGGCCAAAAGTCATCGTTCCCATACAGAGTTGCGAGACTCGGATGCCTGTATTGCCTAATAGTCTATATTTCACGGCGTTCACCTAAATCATAAATTACGATATTGTCAATTGAATTCGATATCTTAACACGTTCAGGGGATATGGTCTGTTGGGCCTCGAGTTATACATGCGTCGATAATTTACCCGCGCCACTCCGTATCATCCACACTGGTTTTGAAATCCGGTTCGATCAAATCGGACAGTTCCTCCCCGGCAACGGCAAGGATGTCTTCGTCGGACGGAATGCCCACGAATACCAGCCGGTTGCGCGGGCACTTCTTGGCTGCCACCAGGCCGGAGGTCAGGTTATCCAGAGTGTAGTTGTCGTAGTTGATCGTGGACAGGTTGTTGACCACGGCAAACATACCCGACGTGCGCTCACAGGCCCGGCAGCCCAGACAACCCACTTTGCAGACGGACTTGACCTCCTTGCCGGCATCGTGGTTGGAGCACTCCACCACCAGCATGTGCTCGCTTTTAAAGGGTGCCATGGTGATGATGTTGCGGGGACATACCTTGGCACAGGCGCCGCAGCCCACGCATGTCTCATAATCCACCCGGGCCAGCCCGTCTTCAATATGGATGGCGTCATAATTACAGGCCCGGGTGCAGTCGCCGAACCCAAGGCAGCCATAGGTGCACCCCTGGACATCGGTCACCAGATTGGCCGGCCCGCAGCGCTGCTCACCGATGTAAGGGCTTCGTCCCAGCCGGTCGCTGTATCGGGCGCCGCAGTGGACCACCGGCCGCCAGGGATAGCTGACGGAAACCGCAACGCCCATGACCGCCGCCAGCGATTCCGTGCAGCTTTTTCCGCCCACGGTGCAAAGGTTCACGGCTTCATCGTCCACTACGACCGCCTCGGCATATTCGCCGCAGCCCACGTATCCGCAGCCGCCGCAGTTGGCGCCGGGAAGCGCATCGATAACTGCGTCCACCCGCGGGTCCACTTCCACGTGAAAGGCCCGGTTGGCCCATCCCAATACGAATGACAGCACAAGCGCCATGAGGAGCATGGTGGTGGCGGCCAGGCCGACGATTACCCAGGACATGATTCCCCCCGCCGTACATAGGCTGAACCCTCAACCACTATCGAAGCCGGGTGATGGCCGACAGCCTGTGAAAGGATCTTCTCCTGCCGCGATACCGGAGAAGACACGGACGTGGATGTTTCCGTCTTCGCCGGTTTGGCGGTCATGGCCTCCCGGAGGCCCGAATCCACGCCGGTAAACCCCATGAAGGCCATGGCCAGGATCCCGCCCACCACCAGGGTGATGGCGGCACCCCGAAACGGTTTGGGCACATCGCATAACTCCAGCTCCTCCCGGATGCCGGCCATGATGACGATGGCCAGGGTAAAACCCACCCCGCCGAAAAGGGCCAGGGTCAGGGCCCGGCCCAGGTCCCAGCGGTCCGCCGGATTCTCCGCGCCCACGACGTGGCTCATGATGGTCAGGCAGGCGAAAAGGATGGCGCAGTTGGTGGTGATCAATGGCAAAAATACACCGAAAGCCTTGTAGAGCATAGGGAAAAACCGACGCACGTACATTTCCACAAACTGCACCGACGCGCTGATGGCAAAGATGTAGACGATGTAGCTCAAGATGGTCAGGTCCACACGGGCCGCGGTCTCCGCCGGCATGAAAAGGCCCGCCGCCAACCGCGTAAGCGGAGCGCCGGGCATGAGTACGAAAGTGGTGATGGTCCATGAGATGAAGGCGGCAATGGTGATGACGAAGGTCACCGCGCACCCCATGCCCACGGCCATGCCCACGTGTCGGGAAACACCGATAAAAGGGCAGATGCCCACGAAATAGTACAGAACGAAGTTGTTGATCAGGGCTGCGCCCAGCGCAATGAGCAGGATGTCGACGAGATAATTCATGGGCTTGATCGCTCCCTACCTTGGCTTTTTTTAGCACCCTTGCGGGCGACGATCCAGTTGACGGTTCCCAGCAGCACTCCGAAGGTGAGAAAGGCACCGGGAGGAAGGACCATGATGGTCCAGTCCGGCCAGTCTGCCGGCATGACCCGCAGTCCGAACAGGGATCCGGCCCCCAGGATCTCTCTGATGACGGCAATGCTGGACAGGGCCAGCCCGAATCCCAGACTCTGGCCCACGGCGTCGGTCGCAGCAACGAAAGGCGACTGCTTGGAGGCGCACACCTCACAACGGCAGATGATGATGCAGTTGACGATAATCAGCGGGATGTAAGGCCCTAAGGTCTTGCTCATCTGGTAAAGGTAGGCGGCCAGAAATCGATCCGCGATGGTCACGAAGGTGGCGATGGTCAGTGTGAAAACCACGATGCGCAGGTGCGGTTTGAGCAGGTTGCGGATCAGGCTGGTAATGACGTTGGCGCACAGCAGCACGAACCCGACGGCCCCGGCCATGGTGATGGCCGCATCGAGGCTGTTGGTCACCGCCAGGGTGGGGCACAATCCCAGCAGTTGGCGATAGACCGGGTTCTCCGGCAGGATCCCGTTGATGAACCGTTCGGTCGCGGTAGGCAGATCAGCCATTGTTCTTGCCTCCTTTCCCCACGGAAGAGGGTGCGGTTATCAGCGGATTTCGCAGGTCGCCGATGGCCGTGTTGATCATGGCGGTCACACTTCTGGAGGATATGGTGGCACCGGTCACCGCATCGATTTCACCGGGTCGGGAGGCCCCGGACTTGATCACGACCAGGGTCCGGTCCGCCGGTGCATCGACAAACTGGCGGCGCCAGGCGTCGGTGATGATCTTGTTGCCCAGGCCGGGAGTCTCTTTCTGATCCAGCACAAACAGCCCGGTAATGCTGCGAAAGTCCGGTGAAAGTCCCAACAGCAGTTCGATGGTGTCCGCATAGCCCTGGCCTTTGGTTTTCACCACCCACCCTTTCAGGTCGCCCTGGTAACGCGCCTCGTATACGCTGTAGAATTTGGCCCGATCCGGCTTTTTTACGGTCACCTGACGCGCGACAATCTCCAAGGTCTGATTTTCGCTGGCCATCTTGGCGGCCAGAAAATTGCCTAGCACCAGTTCGGGCACCTTCTCCAGCGTTTCGTTGAGTTTGTTGCTCTCGATTACCGGCCCTAACACCAGCTGAACGCCCGCCAGAGATACGCCGAAGCCCACGGCCAGCACGAGCACCAGCCAGGCCTGAACAAGATTGCTCGATTTCAGGCTCGCACATCCGGCGAGATTTTAATGAATCTATTTTCTCAACCATCCATAGCAGTCCAGATTCATACAGCGCTGTCCTCCAAAAGGGGTGGGAATCGTCCACCGGTTGATCAGCGGCGTCAGGGCGTTCATCAAGCAGGACCGCAAACATCACCCCTTCCGGATAACCGGAGAAAAACCGCAGCAGCATGATCAGCATGCCGGTGCCCAGACCGAAAATAAACTTGCCCTTGGGGGTCAGCGGGCTGGATACCGGGTCCGTGGCGATGAAAAAGGCCCCGAAAAGCAAAGACCCGCCCAGGATATGGTGCAGCACCGTCCAGCCGTCCGCGGGGCCGGTAAGATCGGCCACCCCGCCGAGAACCAGGACGGCAACGAGAAGCCCGGCCGGTATCTCCCAGGAGGCGGTGCGCCGGATGACCAGATAAAATCCCCCCAGCAGGCAGGCCAGGGCGCTGGTCTCACCCAGGCTGCCGTTGGTGGTCCCCCAGAAGAGGTCGCTCAAGGGTGCGACCACACCGTTCATCTTATAGGCGTTCATGGGAGTGGCCTGGGAAATGGCGTCCACGGCGCTGCGCACGTCTTCGAACCCCGATGCGGCCAGTGCGCCGGCAAAGGAGATCATGACAAATGCGCGGCCCACCATGGCCGGATTGAACAGATTCATACCCACCCCGCCGAAAATGATCTTGCCGATGCCGATGGCCACGAAAGCGGCGATGGTCCCCACATACCAGGGTGCCGTACCGGGCAGGGACATGGCCAGGATGACGCCGGTGACAATGGCCGAACCGTCTTTCAGGGTTGATGGCCGCCCGCGCATCTTCACGAAAAGCAGTTCCGCCAGCAGGCACACCCCCAGGCAGACGGCCAGCTGGAAAAGGGCGTAGCCACGGAAGACAAACAGGGACATGGCCACCACCGGCGCCAGGCCGATCAGCACATCAACCATCATCCGCCGGGTGCTCGACGCCGATTGAACCAGATGGGGTGACGGCGACACCTGAATGACCGGCGCCGCCGGTTCGGTGTCATCCATGGGTTTCACGTTTTTTTCCTGCCTGTTGGTTCGGTTCTTCATGGCCCCACCATCAACTCCGGTCCGCGGCTGCCAGCCGGGCCTTTCCGGCACGGATCAGCTGGACCAGCGGAATGTGGGCCGGACACGTGTACGCACATGAGCCGCACTCGAAGCAGGCCATGATATTGTATCGTCGGGACAGGGCGATGTCCTGATGCCTGGATGCCATGGCAATTTTGGTGGGGACCAGGTTCATGGGGCACACATCCACACACTTTCCGCAGCGCACACAGGCGGTCTCCTCGCCGGCCCTGACTTCATCGGCGGTCATCACGGTAAGTCCGCCGGTGCCTTTGGTAACCGGGGTATTGAGATTGGAGAAGGCAAATCCCATCATGGGACCGCCGGCAACCATACGGACGGCGTCGGGTGTCAGGCCGCCGCAGAAATCGACCAGCGCACCGAACGAAACCCCGATCGGCGCCAGCACGTTGGACGGGTTGACGATGCCGCCGCCGCTGACACTGATCACCCGGTGCGTCAGCGGTTTTTTATGGATCACGGCCCGGGCGACGGCAGCCATGGTTCCCACATTGCTCATGGCCACCCCCACATCCGAAGGCAGCCCCCCCAGGGGCACCTGGCGTTTGATCACCGCCTGGATCAAATGCTTTTCGCTGCCCTGGGGGTATTTGGTCTTGACGACGGCCACCTGAATGCCGGTGCCTTCCGCCGCCTTTTTCATTGCCGCGATGGCCGGCGCCTTGTTGTCCTCGACGCCGATGACGATCCGCTTGGCCCCCACACTGCGGCCCGCCAGCAGGGCACCGGCAATGATGGGTGCCGGCTGCCTCAACCATAAGCCGATAGTCGGAAGTGAGATAGGGCTCACACTCGCAACCGTTGACGATCAGGGTGTGAATCGGCTTCTTGTCGCTGGGCGTGATCTTCACGTGGGTGGGAAACGCCGCCCCCCCCAATCCCACCAGTCCCCCGTCGTTGATATCACGGCTGATCCGGGCCGGTTCATAGGTATCCAGACCGGTGATCGACCAGTTGCCACCGAAGATCTCATCCCATAGCTCCCGGCCGGAGGGCATCTCCCCTTCGGTCTTGATGGGCAGGGTGTCCATATGCCGGCCATTGGCCAGGGTCATTCTCACCGGGCGCTGGACAATTCCGGGTACCGACGCATGCAGGGTCGTGGAGACAAAGGCGCTTCCCTTGCCGATGATCTCCCCCCACTGCACGATCTGGCGAGGTTTGACCAGGGGTTCACATGGACCTCCGATGTTCTGGTGCAGGGACAACACGACCGTGATCCGGCGTAGGCATCACCCGGATGGGCGCATCTTTGGACAGTTTTTTATGACCCGGCGGATGAATCCCATGGGCAAACGTGCCGCTGCCCGCGTAGCCTTTCAGCTTCAGCCCCATGGCTGCACCATGAACTTCATTTTTTTTGTGACCACCATTTCAAAGTCCCTGAAACACAAAAAGATTTCCGCAGAGGAAATCTTTTCAAAAGCGATCCGTTCTTGCTCTTTCGCGGAAATATGATTTCTTCCCGGTAAAATGTCAAGGCCCAAATCTTCCCAAGCGCCATACCGAGGCGCCCTTCGCTGTCCATTATATATCTCAGCCGTCACCCATGATTTCTTCATCGTTGCCATCGGTCGGCATCTCAAGACCATACACCGATTGGACCACTTGTAACCCGTCGACCACCGGTTTCCATTGACCTTAGTCAATTTAGCGTGGCCGAAAAAGCACTAACCGGGCTCGATTAGGCACCGGGCGACAGCTTGGGAACGCTTCGCATCAAACCGCTGGTGCGAAGCGTCTCCGATGTTGACGGAGTACCCCTTGAAGCGATACTATCCGCAATACTGACGAGCATCCGTCCATCTTTTTCAACCATCTATGAGAACCAAATCCAGGAGGTCTTTGCGTGCAGGAATGCGCTCCCCCCCATAACGTTCTCGTGGCCGTGGACGGCAGCGAACAGTCGCTGCGGGCCATCCGCTATGCCGCCAACGTCTTTCCGCCGGACCGCACCCACATCGTCCTCTTTCATGTGCAGGTCCAGTTGTTCGAGCTCTTTGCCGATCTGGACGCCTACCCCCACTACAAGCGCCGCGTCACCGGCCTGAAGCGGTGGGCCACCGAACAGAAGATGGACATCGCCAACACCATGGACAGTGCCGTGGTCTACTTCAAGCAAAAGGGCTTTGCCGAATCGGCCATCAGCGTCAAGACCCCGGACGGGAAACTGGGAATCACGCAGGACATCATCAAGGAGTCATACGACGGCTACCATGCCATCGTGGTCGGGAACACCGGGTGGAGCCGGTTCAAGGACTGGCTGTTTAAGAGCACGGCAATGAAACTGGTGGCCAAGATCAAGCATATCCCCGTCGTGGTGGTGGGTGGCAAGCCCGATGCAAAGAACCTGCTGGTTGCCTTTGACGGCACCCATGGGGCCATGAAAGGCGTAGCGTGTGTCGGTGCCCTGATTGGCGCGTCGGGCCACGATCTTCAGCTTTACAGCATTATCGGCAGCGAAAAAAAGTTCTGGCCTGGAGACAATGCGTATTTCACGATAGACAATTGCATAAGCCGGATTGTAACCGGGAATCTGGAAATTGGCGGGCAATTGGAGGAGGCACGCACCCGACTATTGGCAGAGGGAATTCCTTCGGACCGCATCTCCCTTAAGAATTCATGCCGTGGACCGGGACCGAGCCGCCCACATCGTTCAGGAAGCCAAAGATAATAATTTTGGAAGCATTATTGTCGGCCGTCGGGGGTTGATCACGTTGATCGATGAATACTTTATCGGCCGGGTCAGCGACCAAGTGCTCAAACTGGCAGACCAGCTGGCGGTGTGGGTCATATAGAAAGTTAACCATGCAATCGGAAACCGTAAGGAAAAAACTGCTGGATTGGTACGCGACCCATCGACGACGCCTGCCCTGGCGGGCGACATCGGAACCCTTTGCCATTTGGGTCTCGGAAGTGATGCTTCAGCAGACCCAGGTAACCACCGCCATACCCTATTACCGTCGTTTTATGGATCGCTTCCCCACGCCCGCGCATCTGGCCGCGGCCGAGATTCAAGAGGTGCTCAAACTGTGGGAGGGGCTGGGGTACTACTCCCGTGCCCGCAACCTCCATCGGGCGGCCGGGGTGGTCACGTCCCGATTCAACGGCCAGGTTCCCGATGATCCAGAGGCGTTCCGGTCCCTGCCCGGTGTGGGGGACTACATCTGCGCCGCCGTCCTGAGCATCGCCTACGGCCGGGTGCTTCCGGTGGTCGACGGCAACGTCAAGCGGGTGCTGTCACGCCTGTTGGAGATCGATACCCCCGTGAATCGCAGCGGTGCCCATAAGATTTTCCAGGTGCCGGCCATGGAACTGGTCTGCCCGAAGCAGCCGGCAGATTTCAACCAGGCCGTCATGGAACTGGGTGCGCTCGTCTGCCGCCCAAAAAATCCGGACTGCGTGACCTGCCCGCTTTCCGACCTGTGCCGGGCAAACCGGCACCACACGACAACCGACTACCCGAAACGCGATGCATCCCGAAAAATCCCCCACCGGCATCTGGCCATCGGGGTGATCCTGAAAAAGGGCAAAATGCTGGTGGTCCGGCGACCATTGGACGGGTTTTTAGGCGGACTGTGGGAATTTCCGGCTGTCCCGGCCGAGAAAGGGCAAACAGACAGACAGGGTGTTGAATCCATGCTGGCCGCGGAAACCGGCCTGAAGATTTCGATGGACCGTCGGCTGACCAAAATCCGGCATGCCTATACGCATTTCACGCTCAGCGGAGACGTGCATCTGTGCCGGTATGTGGCCGGCCGGGTGCGTCTAAAAAGCGCCCATGGCCATCGGTGGGTCACCCTTCGATCGCTGGCACGCCTGCCCCTGCACAAGGCCAACCATAAATTCCTGGCCACCCTGGCGGCAGCTTTAGGTCCGTAAAGAAAAATGCCCCCGTCTTGGCAAAGACCCAAGTGAGCAACCATACCTTACGCTTTCAGCTATCAGCTTTGAGCCTTCAGCCTTGGGACACCCGGTTGATCCAATACCTCACGGATGGTTCGGGCGAGCTCCTGGACAGTGACCGGCTTCATCAACAGTGCACGGATGCCTAAAGACGACGCCATCTCCGAGGAGATCCGCTTGCTGAACCCCGTGCAGATCATTATGGGGATGTCGGGACGGTGGCGCAGAATCTTTGCTGCCAGCTGATCGCCGGTCATACCGGGCATGGTCATGTCCGTGATCACCAGATCGAATTCATCCGGTGTGGAGGTGAACCGTTCCAGGGCCTGAAGCGCATGGGTGGTGCCGACGGCATCATATCCAAGATCGTTGAGCATCTCCACACCCACTTGCACCAGGAGCTCCTCGTCGTCGACAAACAGGATGCGTTCGGTCCCCCGGGGATAGGCTTCCGGCTGGCTGGACAACGCTTCTGCCGGGTTTTCCAGCATCGGGAAAAAAACCCGGAAAACTGAACCCTTGCCCGGAACGCTCTCGACGAAAACACAGCCGTCATGATCGTTGACGATGCCGTGCACCGTCGCCAGCCCCATTCCCGTGCCTTCACCCACCGCCTTGGTGGTGTAGTAGGGGTCGAAAATACGGTCCACCACCGCTTTATCCATCCCTGAACCCGTGTCTCTAACTGAAAGCTGCAGATAGCGACCGGATGAAAGAGAATCACCCATGGCAGTCGTGTTCTCATCCACCAGGCAGTTTTTCAGGGTCACGGTCAACGTCCCGCCTCGGGCCTCCATGGCATGGGCCGCATTGGTACACAAGTTCATCAGCACCTGATGAATCTGGGTCTGGTCTGCCATAACGGTTCCCAGGTTGGAAGGGATTTTCTGGACGATGTCGATGGTGGAGGGGATCGAGGCGCGCAGCAATTTCACCACCTCTTTGAGCACGATGGCGATGTCGCAGGGGACCTTCTGGGACTTGCCCTGGCGGGTGAAGGTCAGAATCTGCTCCACCAAGCCCTTGGCCCGCTCACTGGCCTTGAAGATGTTACCCACGTAACCCTGCACCCGGGCGTTGTCAGCCGTGTGCATTTGGGTCAGTTGGGAATACCCCAATATAGCCCCCAGGATGTTGTTGAAATCATGGGCAATGCCACCGGCCAGGGTGCCGATGGCTTCCATCTTCTGGGCCTGCTGAAGCTTCAGTTCCAAGTGCTCCCGTTCGGCCTCGTACTCCTTTCGTTCACTGGTGTCGATGATGATCCCCACCATGGTTTCCGGTTGGCCATCCTTGTCGTAGCGCACTACCTTGGCTTTGGTGTGAAACCACTTCCATTGACCCTGACTGGATTGCAGTTTGAACTCGTGGTCGAACATGGGTGCCTGACCAGTCACATGCCGGTTGAATTTCAGCCTGATTTCTTCCCAGGTTTCCGGGGAGGTTTTTTCGCGGATAAATCTCAAGCCCTCAGCCAGAGCCGACTCGCTATACCCCAGCAGGGCATAGATGCGCTCGTCGACACGGAAGGAGCTCGCTTTCAAATCCAGCTGCCAGATCCCGGCGCCGCTTACATCCAGCGCCAGCAGTAGCCTGTCCTCACTCTCCATGCGGGCCGATTCCATTTGCCGCTGCTCGGTGATGTCTCTGGCGATGCCCTGGGTGCCCACGAAAACCTTGACATCAGACTCACCGGAAATATAGAGCCCCTCGGCATCCACCAGAAAAACGGGGTCGCTTTGCGTCGCCTGCGGGCCATTCTGCTGCCGGTTGGTGTAATCCCCGAAAGCATGGATGGCCAACCGCTGCGTACTTCGACTGCCGGTACCCCGCTCGTTGATCCGATGTCTGGCAATCTCCCGGTCATCCTCACGAATGTAATCGAGAAAAGGCCGGCCAATCAGTTCTTCAGGCGTCACCCCATAACGCCGTATCGCGTCGCTGACAAAAGTGAATCGCCCCATGGTATCCAGTCGATAAATCACGTCGGGGGTCGATCGGATGATCGAATCCAGCTCCTGTTGCGAGCTTAACAGCGCAGATTCCGCATCGCGGTGTTCGACAATTTCCCTCTCGAGTCGTAGATTGACCTCTTTTAAAGACTTCTCACGGCGCCGAATCCGGTCGGCCATGGTGTTGAAACGGGAGGCAATCGTCCGGATTTCCCGCTGGGGAGCCTGGAACTCGACAAAATCGTATTCTCCCTGAGATATCTGTTCGGTGCGCTGGATCAGCTGTTTCAGGGGAGAGATGAGAAACACCTTCAAAACGATCTGCAGGGTGACCAGCAGCACCAGGGTGACGGCAGCCAGCGTGATCAGGCTGAACCACATGAACTGGCGTTGCTTCTCCCGAAAACCTTTTTGATTCAAGGTGATTTCGAGATAGCCAACCAGCGTTTCACCATGCACGATAGCGGTTTTTTTCGCTATTGAACGGGCAGGGTCTCCACGGTGCTTTTCAAAAACAACCGATCCCTCATGGTCCGTCACCTTCAATTTTTCCACCAGGGCATTTTCGAAAAATGAGTTGCATATTTTTTGAATACCCTCCTCGTCGAGATTCCAGAGGGAAAGCTCTAATGAGTCCTGCAGGTAGTCACTGAAAGATTTCAGGGTGTCGGCACTCTGCAACTCCGCCTTGTAGGACATGTAACCGTAAGTGAAAATGACGACCATGGCAAACACAGCAGCCACCACGAGTAGGATGCTCACGATCAGATCGCGGGAAAGGGTCCGGTCTGGGCGGCGCTCAGGTTGAGGCGGCAGCTGTTCAGTATCCTTCTGGAACGTCGCTGAGGGCATGTCTTTGATGATTCCGGCTTAGGGAAAAATTCTTGAACTGTTGAAACATATCGGCAGGCGGGTGGCCGGGCAACAGTTTTTTTTAGCCGTACCGGGGAGACATTTCACTTAGCGCCACAACCACACCCTGCGGACTGGCCGGTAGGCGGGGAGGCCAATCGCGTGTTGACGATTCGGGAGATGACCGGCATGACCGGCCGGGCCGCCGACCAGATCCGTGATATGACAACGGCGAACACGAATCCGAGGACAAATCCCGCCAGGCCGAAGACAACGCTATGGCCGCCGCCGGTGCCATCCATATCACCGTACATAAGCGCACCCGTGAAGGCGCCGGCCAGTATCCCGAACACGGGCAGCAGGTAGAGCAGGGCCATACGGGACAGAATGGTACCGGATTCCACGGTAAGCATCACCCGGTCCCCCACCGCAGCTCCTGCCCGGTTGAGTGCCGGCGTCCGTTCGGTGCGGGTGGCCCGCCCCCCGTGGCATTGGGAAACGGCACTGCAGCTGCCGCACCCCTGGCCTTTTTCGGCCACCACCGTGGCACGGCCATCGTCACCGGTCTCTACGACAAATCCAAGCGTCTGCGCCATTTTGCATCTCCATGCGCCTAGCCGTCCATCGATTTTAAAATATCAACCAGAGTCTCGGCACCCACCATCCCGGTAAACCGATGGACGAGTTGGCCCTGCCTGTCGATTACCACAATGTATGGAATGGCGCGACCGCCAAGCCGTTTAAAAAGTTCCCGACGCTGGTCGTCCACCTGGGTGAGATCCACCTGCAGCGGGATAACGCCCATGGTACTGATAAGATCCAACAGCCTTTTGTCTTTGAAGGTGGACCGCTCCAGGGCTTTGCAGTTGATGCACCAGTCTGCGGTAAATTCAACCAACACCGGTTGGCCGACCGACTGCGCGAGGCGATGGTCCGAATACGCCTGCCAGGGGATACCCGCATCGCCGCCGTCCCATGAAGCGTCCCGAAAGCCGGTTACCACCACGATGGCCAGGACCAGGATCAAAACGGGGCGCAGCCCTACCCGTGAACCATGGGTGAACCGGAAGACGAGCCAGAGGCCGATACCCGACACCAGCGCCATCCAACCGGTCTGCAGGAGCATGGGCGGCAAAAAACCCTGGACAAAAAACAGGCCCGCGGCCAGCAGGACGAAACCGAGAACCATTTTATAATTGACGGCCAGACCGCTGGAAAATGAAAGCCTGGCAAGCAGACCGGGCCAGAGCAGCAGCACCACATAGGGGAACGCCAGGCCGGTGCCGATGGCGCTGAAAATAACCATGGTTTCCAGCGCAGACCGGGTGGCGGTATAAGCCAACACCGATCCCAGAAACGGCCCTGAACAGGGGGTGGACAGAACACCGGCCAGCGCGCCGGTGAAAAATGCACCCAGGTGTCGGCTCATGGGCGCCCGGTAAACAAACTGGGGCAACCGCCATGACCACCCGGTGAAGGTCGCGATCGCCGCGGCGAACAGAAATAGGGACAGCAGAAGCCGGAACCAGGGATGCTGGAACTGCTGGCCCCACATCAATCCGAAACCGGCGGTAATCGCGCCCAGCACGATGAAAAAAACCAGACTGCCGGCCAGCAGGGCTGCCGCGGCCAGGGTCCGTGAGCGGGTCGTACCTGTCGTTTCCCGCAGCAGCGCCTGAATTTTGAAGGGCATCACCGGGAGTACGCAGGGCATCAAGTTGAGAATCATGCCGGCGGCAAAGGCCAAGGTACTCTGGGTGACAATCGTTTGCATCATCAGCCCCTCACTTCTTTATTACGAAGCCGTCAATTGTTGCATCAGCGCATCCCCTGTTGTCACCGGCAATTGGCAGGCACCGTTTTGGCACGCATAGGCGGTGGCCTTACCGCCGGCAGCGATTTTTTCCCGGAATAGAGGTAATCGCCGGGCCAGTTTCGCCGCATGGGATTCGGAAACGATCATGACCAGGCTGCCGGGCAGAAAGGCGCGCCGCAACCGATCCTTGAACGACGCCGCATCACCGCCTGCCGGGGTGACGACGATCACCTGGTGGGGGGGATGCAAATAGTCTTCAAGAGCTAAAAGCATCTCGCCGAAAGCAGACGGATTGGCTTCCATGAGAGTGGAAAAAGCGCTGAATCCCTTCTTGGCCCGTTTCAAATAGGATGGCTCAAGGGTCAAGGCGTTCAATCGCATCAGATTCATCAGGGCCACGGCGTTTCCCGAGGGAAGGGCACCGTCGATGACTGGCTTCTCGCGGGCAATCAGCACCTCATGATCATCAGCGGTCACGAAAAGGCCGCCGTTTTCAAGGTCATCAAACTGATCGACCAAGATCTGGTCCAACTCAATGGCACGCTCCAGCCAGCGAAGGTCGGCGGTCGCTTCAAATAGATCCAGCAGCGCGGCAATAAAAAAGGCGTGGTCTTCGAGAAACCCGTCGCCTGCTGCTGCACCGTCTTTGAAACTTCGCTTGAGCCTGCCGGCGACCCGCATGCGGATCAGAATAAAGTCCGCCGCCCGACTGGCGCGGTCGAGGTAGGCGGCATCGTTCAGGGCAAACCCGGCACGGGCGAATGCAGAGATCATCAACCCGTTCCAGGCGGCAAGGATCTTGTCGTCCCGCAGCGGCGCCGGACGCTCTTGACGGCGCGCATAAAGCGCCGCATTGATTCGGTCTACGTCCGATGCCAGTTGCATCGCAGGCAGGTCCAGCTCACCAGCCAGCTGGTCAAGTTCCCGAGGCAGGAACAAAATATTTCTCCCCTCGAAGTTGCCGTGGACGCCAGCCCCATAGACAGTCGCGGCAATCCTGGCATCATCTGCCCCGAGGGCATCGTTGAGTTCTTCAGGGGTCCAGGTGAAAAACCAGCCCTCCTCCCGGTGTCCTGACGGCGTCAGGCTGTCTGCATCGGTGGCGGAGAAAAACGCCCCGTCCGGCGAGGTCATCTCGCGAGACACATAATCCAGCGTATGTATGGCCACCTGCCTGAATCGCGGATTCCCGGTCGCCTGCCAACCCTCGATGTAGGCCGGCACCAGCAGCGCATTGTCGTAAAGCATTTTTTCAAAATGGGGAATCCGCCAGCCCGCATCGGTGGAATAACGGTGAAAACCGCCGCCCACCTGATCGTTCATGCCGCCGGCAGCCATCTTCTCAAGGGTCAATACAGCCATGTTCAGGCTGTCCGCGTCCCCGCTGCGCCGATGGTGCCGCAGCAGCAGCCGAATGGGCAGAGAACTGGGGAATTTGGGGGCGCCTGCGATTCCGCCGTGCACCGCATCGAAGCGGGTCTTGCTGGACGAGACGGCACGGTCCATCACGCCGTCCACGGGCATCCGGCCACCGGCTTCCGGCGTCATCATCTGCCGCACCGCCTGGGCGAGTTCGCCGGCGGACTGGTCGACCAGATCCCGCTTTTCATCGTAGCTCTGGCGGATTTTTTTGAGCATCGTAAGAAATCCCACCGGGGAGCCGCGGTCGCCGTCCCGGGCCGGGAAATAGGTTCCCCCGTAGAAGGGTTCCCGATCCGGGGTCAGCCACACCGTCATGGGCCACCCGCCCCGGCCGGTAATGGCCTGGACGGCGCTCATGTAAATGGCGTCCACATCGGGCCGCTCTTCGCGATCGACTTTGACGGCAATGTAGTTGTCGTTGATATACCGGGCGATTTCCACGTCTTCGAAGGACTCTTCCTCCATGACATGGCACCAGTGGCAGGTGGAGTAACCCACGGAAAGCAGCACCGGCCGATCCAGCTGCCGCGCGGTGTCAAATGCTTCATCCCCCCATGGATACCAGTCCACGGGGTTGTGGGCATGCTGCAGCAGATAGGGGCTGCTCTCCAGGAACAGCCGGTTGGTGTAAATGGCCCGACCCTGATCGTCGAGGTGCCGGGTTCGGGGGCGATAGTCATCGCCTCGCCGGCGGGCCATTAACCGAAGTTCATCCTCCAGGGTCATATTGCCACCTCTTTTTCCAGGCGCAAACTTTACCGAACGGCCCTCGGACAGTCCGGTTGCCATAGCGTTGCCAACAGGTTCGTTCGAACAGGCACTGCCGCAGAGAATCAGGACAATCAGGCCGAAACCAGCCGAAGCCGCCATGCAGAATTTTGTGTGTCGTCGGTTGAAAGCGATGTCCCCTTTTTACTGACTTGCCCGTCAACAACTTGGCTATCGCACCAGCGGGAACTTTTCCCGTGACCAGCCAATCACGCCGGTATCCATATGATAGGCACGGTGAAAACCCAGTTTTTCGAAAATGGCGAGGCTCTTTCCGCTGCGGTTGCCACTGCGACAGTAAATCAAATAGGTTTTTTGCCTGTCCAGGGCCTTGAGCCGTTCCAGGTAATCACTGGAATAATAATCCAGCAATAGCGCCCCTTGGATGTGGCCATCCTCGAACTCTTTGGGCGTACGAACATCCAGCAGCACGACATCGGGGTCGCCCCGGTGCCGGTCGAGCAATGCCTTGAAATCTATGGGTGAGATCGTCTGCACGACCGGCGTGTCTGCCGAGGCCTGGCACACGGAAGCGCCGCATAGCAACATCAGCAACGTCGCCATCCATATCGATGGTCGTCTTTTCATGGTTAAGCCCTTTATTCTGACAATCCGTTGGCGATTGACCCATTGCCGGTGATTTTCGCATGAATCACAAATCACCACAATGTAGTAGAAAATAAGAATCGATTCTGTTTTTTCAATGAGTGGGGTCGATGAGACCAGCGGCGGGCTGAAACTGCAGAACCGGTGCACAGACGGCCAATGGCTTGGCCGGAATGAACCACGACAGCGAGCGAAATGCCCAAACTGGCCGCAAAGGGGCATTTGGGATTGGGCCCCGGGGTCTTGTTATTTTTTGCGCGGCCCTATATCCGGCAGGTGCGGATGTCGGTGACGATGATTCCCTTGGCCCCGATTTTGGTGAGGCTGTCCATGATCTGGTTCACATCCCGCTTTTTGGACATGGATTTGACCGCCACCCACCCTTTTTTGCTCAATGGGGAGACCGTGGGTGATTCGATGCCCGGGGTGATGACGCAGGCCACTTCCAGCATGGTTTCGGGGATATCATACTCGACCATCACATACTCCCGGGCCACGACGATACCGCGGATCCGGTCCAGAAAAGTATGCACCCGCGTCTGCCGTTCAATGTCTCGGGTCCGGGCCGCCAGGATTGCTTCACTGCGCAGCAGCGGAAGCCCAACCACCTTGAGCCCTGCCTCCTTGAGGGTTCGCCCGGTTTGGACCACGTCGGCAATCGCGTCGGCCACACCCAGGCGGATGGAGATCTCCACCGCCCCGTCCAGTCGGATCACGTCGGCATCCACGCCTCGGCGCGTCAGGTCTTCGACGACCAGCCGGGGATAGGAGGTGGCGATGCGCTTTCCGGCAAACTGGTCAGGTGCCAGATCCGCATCTGCGGGCACAGCGTAGTGGAAATCGGACCTTCCGAAGCCCAACGACATCAGTTCCACCACCTGCGCCCCGCTGTCCAGGGCCAGGTCCCGGCCGGTCACCCCCATGTCCAGGATACCTTCGCTCACATAGATGGCGATATCCCGGGGACGCAGAAAAACGAACTCAACCCGGTTGGTGTTGTCGAGAACGATGAGTTCACGGCTGTATCGACGACAATTGTAACCGGCCTCCCTGATCAGTTGCACAGCGTCTTCGGAAAGCGATCCCTTGTTGGGCAGAGCTATTCTCAGCATCGTTGGAAACTTTCTTTATTGATGTCGGATTCGTTACCAGGTACCCGTTTATCCGAGGATTGTTAGCTGGATGTCAGCGGTCAAAAAATATCAGATTCCATGCACAAAAGGTAGATTTTGGTTCAGGCCAAGGCCGCAGCGATGTTGAAACCGGAGGCGTAGGTAGCAGCGCTACGTCGAGGATTGCTTCATCGCGAGAAGCCGGCCTGGGCCAAAAGATGCCTTTTGTGGCTGGAATCTAAAGGTGTCGGTAGACATCCTCAAGCTCCAGCTCACAAGCAATCATCATCACCTGAACGTGGTAGAGCAGTTGGGAAATTTCTTCGGCGGTGCGTTCCCGGCCCTCGTGTTCAGCAGCCATCCACACTTCACAGGCTTCCTCGATCACTTTCTTGCCAATGGCGTGGACACCGTTCTCCAGTAGATGCACGGTTCCCGACTGAGGGTCCTTGTGTGCGGTCTTTTCGGTAAGTTCGGCAAACAGGGCTTCAAAGGATTTCATTGCGTGGGGTATTCCTTCCGGCCGCTGCCGTTCACGATGGACGGATGTGGACCGTGGCAACGTCTATGGTTCATTTTATTTCCGGCTTCCTTTAACAGAAAAACCGTCATCTCGCAATGGATAGTGGGGCTACAAAAAGGAAGGGCGACTCTGCCGTTGTGGGGTAACGTAGCAGAGCCGCCGAGGGTAGAGGAATTGAATAATACATATGGGGTGTTAGGTACAAGGTAATCGGATCAACCATCCTTGTCAAGCAAAAATACCACATTGTGGTGATTTTTTTGTCTGCACCGAACTTCCAACCGATTAGATCGAATGCGGATGGCCGGCAGCGTCAACCGATGTCGCCACAACCTCGATGGGATCTCCGCAGGCGATCTCACCCCCCCGAATCACCCGGGCGAAAACCCCCTCCCGGGGCATAATGCAGTCGCCGGCCTGGTAATAGATGGCACAGGGTTTGTGGCAGGTCTTGCCGATCTGAGAGACTTCAACGATAACCGTCGTTCCCAGCTTCACCTGCGTCCCGACAGCCAGATGTGTCCAGTCGATGCCTTCGGTGGCCACATTTTCGGCAAAATCCCCGAAATTCACATCCAGTCCCTTTTCCCGGGCCCCCTGGATGCTTTCCGAGGCCAGGAAACTCACCTGACGGTGCCAGGGACCGGCGTGGGCATCCCCGTCCAGACCATGGTTAAGAATCACCCTGGCCCGGTCCACGAGGGTTTTTCGGGTTCCTTTTTTCCGGCTGACGGCAATGGATACGATTTTCACGACTCCTCCTTTGAAATAAGAAACAGGCCGTATGTGGCAAACAGGTCCGGTAACCAACGGACCGTTTTTCCGGAATGGTCCTTTCGGTCTGTGTCGATACCCACCTCTTTCAGGATTCTGAACCCCACCTGCCGGGCGTATCGCCTGAAGTCGGACAGGGTGATCACCCGGATGTTGGGCGTATCGTGCCACTGGTAGGGCAACTGGGGCGTCACCGGTGCGTGCCCCGTTAACGCCAGCATCATCCGTACCCGCCAGTGGCTGAAGTTGGGAAAACTCACCACGCTTTGCCGGCCGATCCGCAGCATATCCCGGATCAAGGGCGCCGGATCGTAAATCTGCTGCAGGGTCTGGGCCAGGATCACATAATCGAAGACATCGTCCGGATAGTCCCGGACCTCTTCGTTGATGTCTCCCTGGAGCACGGTCAACCCCCGCTCGATGCAGCGGGCCACGCAGCTCTCGTCGATGTCGATGCCGGTGCAAACCGCATTTTTGCGGGTTTTCAAGTAGTGAAGCAGCGTGCCGTCACCGCATCCCAACCCAAGTACCCGGGCCCCTTGCGGAATCCAGGAAGCCACCAGCCGAAGGTCGTAGCGAATACCGTTGCCTGCATTACACGTCGTTGTCACCGTCCAAAAACCCTTTCATGATGCCGGAAAGACGGTCACTGGGGAGCAGGAAGGCATCGTGCCCCCACTGGGCCTCGATTTCGCAAAAGCTCACCGCCAGCCCGTTTTTTTTCATGGCCTTGACCATGGTCCGGGACTGGTAGGTCGGGTAGAGCCAGTCTGAGGTGAAGGAAAGCACCAGAAACCTGGCCCTTGCGCCCGCAAAGGCCGCCACGGCGGACCCGTCACCGTAATGCCGCTCGAGGTCAAAATAGTCCGCCGCCTTGGTGATGTAGAGAAAGGCATTGGCGTCGAATCGGTCCACAAACTTGCGGCCCTGATGGCGCAGGTAGCTCTCCACCTGGAAATCCGCATCGAAATTAAACGAAAAATCGGCCTTGTCCTGAAGCCGCCGGCCGAACTTGAGCCGCATGGATTCGTCCGAAAGATAGGTGATATGCCCGATCATCCGTGCCACGGCCAGCCCCAGGTCCGGTTTCTTTCCATCGTGGTAGTCTCCGCCGTTCCAGTTGGGATCGGCCATGATGGCCTGTCTGGCCACTTCGTTGAAAGCAATGGCCAGGGCGCTGTGCCGGGTGGTGGTGGCCAGGAGCACGGCGGATGCAACCCTGTCCGGGTAGCGCACACTCCATTCCAGCGCCTGCATGCCGCCGATGGATCCGCCGATCACCGCGTGCAGCCGATGAACACCCAGGTGGTCCATGAGCTCGCTTTTGGGCGTCCACCATATCCGCAATGGTGACCACCGGGAAATTCAATCCGTAGGGCTTGCCGGTGGCTGGATCGATGGATGCGGGACCGGTTGACCCCATGCAGCTGCCCAGGATGTTGGTGCAGATCACGAAATGGCGGTCGGTGTCGATTCCCTTTCCCGGCCCCACCATGAAATCCCACCAGCCCGGCTTGTCGTCGCTGTCAGTGTAGGTGCCCGCAACATGGGCATCACCGGAAAGGGCGTGCAGAATCAGAATTGCATTGGTCCGGTCTTCGTTGAGACGGCCGCAGGTTTCATAGGCGAGGGTCACCGGCCCGATGGCTGCGCCACAGGCCAGGGTCATGGATGCCGGCGGGTGGGCGAACGTGAATGTCCGCTTTTCCACCAGGCCCACGGATGCCCCCTGCTGATCGTGCTGGATGTACTCACTCATGGTCTAATTTGGCCAGGGCTGCCTTGAACACATCACAGGTGCGGCACAGCTTCATCTTCTCCTTCCAGGAATCGTGGACAGTCCCGTCGCAGATGGTGCCGTTGATGAACCAGCACAGGTCACCGGTGGAAAATTCCCAGGCCGGGCACTGCTTCCCGCTGCTCCTGGGGACAGGAGCGCGTGTCCCAGCAGGGTTGGACGCTGTTATTGCCGCACAATTTGCGGGTGACCAGAAAGTAGAGTTGGCGCTCTACGTGGACGGGAATGGTTCGCCAGCCCTGCTCATAACTGTGGATCGCCTTGATCGAGGTTCCCAGAAGCTGGGCCATCTGTTTCTGGGTTTTTTTCAGTTTCTTCCGCAATGCGCTGAATTCTTTGTCTTTCATGGCTTTCCGTCTCTGTTTTCCAATTCCTGGATAGCTGCAACCGATGGCTGCATTGAAACGTGCTGGCCCATACCACGGCCAACAATACGCCCAAGACCAGATGGAAATGGGAAACTAACATGCCGTATTTACGAGAAAATAATTACAACCGTTAACACCTGCCACATCGTGGTATAAATGTCAACGTTTTTTAACGACCCAGGAGAAGCAGGATCAACCCACATCCTGCTTGATATCGATTCCGAGCTTCTTCATCCGCTTCCAGACGGTCACCCGACTGACCCCCAGCATCTTGGCCGCTTTGGACTGATTGCCGCCGGCCTTGCGCAGCACGTGGACCAGGCTTTCCCGATCCTTGACGCACCCCGGGTCCAGTTCACAGGCTGCCTTTGGGTCGAACGTGCCGTGAACGATCTTGTGGGGCAGATGCTGCGTGCCGATGCCCCCGCTCTGGCAAAGGACGAAGGCGTACTCGATGGCATTTCGCAACTCGCGGACATTGCCCGGCCAGGCATAATCCGTCAGGGTTTCAAGGGCGTCAGGCGTGAGCCCGATGATCTTCTTGCCGCTGCTGGTCGCATTTCGCCGGATAAAGCTCTGGGCGATCAGCGGGATGTCTTCCCGACGCTCGGACAGAGGCGGGCAGTACAAAGGAAAGACGTTGATCCGAAAATAAAGATCCTCCCGGAACAGTCCCTGTTCGATCAGCGTATCCAGGTGCTTGTGGGTGGCGGTAATCACCCTGACATCCACGGGGATGGACCGATTGTCCCCCACCCGCTCGATCTTGCGGTCCTCCAGCACACGCAGCAGCTTGATCTGGATGGCAGGGGGAATGTCGCCGATCTCGTCCAGAAAGATGGTACCCTGATGGGCGGCTTCGAAACGGCCCACACGCGTGCGGTCCGCACCGGTATAAGCCCCCTTCACGTGACCGAAGAGTTCGCTCTCCAGCAGGTTTTCGTTCAGGGCTGCACAGTTGACCTTGACGTAGGGCTTGTCGCTGCGGCCGCTGGCCCGGTGGATGGCCCGGGCCACCAGCTCCTTGCCGCTGCCGCTCTCACCCTGAATCATCACCGGTGTGTCGGACGGGGCCACATTTTCGATCATCTCGAAAAGGTTCAGCATCGCCTGGGATTTTCCCAGGATGCCGTGGTATCCCTCATCCAGGTGAAAGGTCTTGCGCAGATTGCTGATCTCCTGCTGCTGGCGGATCTTTTCGGTGATGTCGGTCAGTGTCTCGACGGCACCGATGATCTCGCCCTTTTCGTTGCGCAGCACCGATGCACTCTTGATGATGTGCACCGAATGGCGGTCCTTGTTGGTGATCAGGCATTTCTTCTCTTTGATGGCACCTCTGTTGAAAAGACCGCACCACTGCTTGCCGGCTCCCTGCCCGATAATTTTGCATCCGGTACAATTCAGTATTCGGCAGGACTTACCGATCAGTTCATCGGCCCTGTAGCCGGTGACCCGCTCCGCCGCCGGATTGGCTCGCAATGATTCGACCCTTCGGGTCCACCACCATCAGGCCGTCCTGCAGCGTGTCCACAATGGTTTTCCAGTATTTGGCAATATCCATGACGTCTCCGTCTAAGTGTTAACCCTGTCAAGGCAACATGCTAATCTGTTAACTTAACACCTGTTAACTTAAACGGTTTCATCCGCTTTTGCAAGCATCTTCAAAAAAGTTTTTTATTGATTTATATCGATATAGTTATAACTTTTTTTGCCCAATTCGATCCCCTGGCACGCCCGTTGCTCAATGGTCTGCAGTGAAAATTGGATGGCAACGGTTAACACTTTCCACGAGGAGGGGACATGAGAGAGAGAGGATGGAAGCAAACAACCATCTGTGCCATGATGGGAATCGTATTCCTGCTATGTGTCGCGGCACCCGGCATCGCTTCAGCTGAAGATGACGTGAAACTTTTAAAGCAGCGCCTGGAGCAGATGTCACAGGAGATGGAGGCAGTCCAGAAAAAGCTGGAAGACATTGAGAGGAAAAGCGAGGCCAAGGAAGAAGAGATCGAGGAGATGGACGACCGGCTCAACAAGGCCGAACTGCACACGGCCACCGACAAGGTCGCCTTTGGTATCGAGTTTCGCTCCCGCGCCGACACGCTGAAGTACAAGGATATCCAGGCGGCACCCAGCGCACTGGTCGGCAGCTTTTTCGCCGATTATGCCACCACACCCAATGGGTTCAACGGCGCCACGCTTGCAGAAATCCAGCAGCGCATCGGCCAGTATCGCCATGGCCGGCATGATCCCGCCCACCGAAAAGTACGACGCCACCAACGACATCCTGCTCACCAACAAGTTTCGGCTCAGCATGCATTCCAAGGTCAACGACCAGCTCAGCTTCGACGGCCGTCTGGCTGCTTACAAAACATTCGCCGACAGCAGCGGAGTCAAATTCAACCAGGGCAGCCTGGGCGACGTCACCCTGGACGGCAACACCTCCAGTTTGCCCCATGGGGACACCATCCGGTCTGGAGCGGGCCTATTTCAATTATAAGAAGGACTGGGGCCGCGTGCCCACCAACTTCTCCGTGGGCCGGCGCCCGGGTACCGACGGTCCGCCAATGGAGTACCATGAACTACAGCCTGGAAGGCGGCTCGCCACTGGCCACGATCATCAACTGGCAGTTCGACGGCGCCTCCTTACAACATGGGTTTCGAAGAGGTCACCGGCATCCCCGGAGCGTCCTTAAAGTTGTGCTACGGCCAGGGATTCGAAAGCGACTGGGGCAACACCTATTCCCTGGGCAACCAGCAGGCCGACGTGGATGACGTCCATTTCGCTGGCTTCATCGCCACCCTGTTCGACAACGACTCGACCAGCGCCGTGCTCAACTACGCCCATGCCTGGGACATCACCGACGGCTTTACCGGCCTGACGGTCATGCCCTTCATCGCCACCGAAAACCCGGACGGGACGTTTACCTTCGAGCAGAACACCGGCGGCTACATTACCCGGATGCAGCCGCTGACCAACATCGGCGATTGGGACGCCCTGTCCCTGCTGCTGCGCACCAACCTGATCGAACGCTTCGACACGGACATCGACCTGTTCCTCTCCGGCTCCTGGAGCCACACCAGCCCGTCGCAGACATCCGAGAATCCTTTCTTTAAACTTATGGGCCAGGGGCTGCTCAACTCCAACGGAGAGCTCGAAAGACCGCGACGGCTACATGATCTACCTGGGCGCGGTGTTTCCCATGCCCTGGGATGCCCGTTTCGGTCTGGAGTACAACTATGGCTCCCAATACTGGTTCAACTTCAGCGGGGCCGAAGATTCCGTGGTGGCCAGCAAACTGGCCGTGCGGGGCAGTGTCTATGAAGGCTACTGGCACCAACCCATCATCGGGGATAACTTCTTCGCCACCCTCGGTGTGAGATACTACGACTACGAGTACACCGGCAGCGGCAACCCCATGGGCGAGCCCATCAAGATCGCGAGCTCAATTCACTCAATGCGCTCAATCCGGTGATCGACAAAGTCTGGGACGGCTACCTGTCCTGACCTTCCGCTACTAACCGACAACCGAAACCTGAACCGGTCCTGTGCGGCACCGCGAGAAAGAAGCGGATCCCGCACAGGACCGATCAGGAGAAAACAGGCATGAAACGGGCAGCGATCATCATAAGAAATCCCCAGCAACAGTACGAAGGTCTGCGGACCAGCGTCGGTCTGTTGTTGGCAGGCATGATGGTCCAGATGTTCGTACTGCACCATGAAATCGAAAACATGGATGAAGCCTATCGTGACAACATGGCCTTTCTGGACGAAATCGGCGGGAAGCGATTTTCCAACAACTCGGAAAACGCCGAAAAGTACAATTTTACCCATGTGACCATCGCCCAGGCGGCGGCAAAGATCCAGCACGCGGATATCGTCATCCCGCTTTAGCCGCAAATCGGATCGACGTCTCAAAAAGGTTTGCCGTGAAAATTCTTCACATCTTAAGATCGGAGCCTGACGAAACGGTGGAAAAGTTCACGGTCTCCATGAACATGGACAACACCGCATCGGTGGTCATGCTCTACGAAGACCCGGTGGACTGGCCGGCCCTGGTGGACAAGATTTTCGAAAACGACAAGGTGATCTGCTGGTGGTGATTTCCCAAGACAAAGCAGTCATGTCCGCGACGGACTCCCTGGCCATCCTGGTCAGCAGCGACAAGCATCTGGACCACGTGGTCAACCTCACCACGGCCGCCTTTGCCAAGGGCAAAAAGGTGAGCCTCTTTTTCACCGGAAAAGGCGTTTTGTTGACCGTGAAACCAAAATTTAAAGCGTTGGTGGGAAAAGCCGTATTGAGCATTTGTGATGTCAGCTTCCGGGCAAACGGTCTGCACGGAAGGGAGCATGAGGTGCCGGGGGTAACGATGGAAGCCTTCTCCACCCAGACAAAAAATGCCGAGATGCTGGATCAGGCGGACCGCCACCTGGTATTTTAAGACTATTGAAACCAAGTTTGACCCGATAACGTTTTTATCTACAAGCTAAGGAGGCAACATGTTTAAAAAAGGACTTTTCATCGTAACCGCTCTGATTTTTCTGCTTTCCGCGGTCGGCGTCACCTTTGCCCTGGAAAAGGGCAACGACCGCAAAGGGAAAGTACACCTACCGCAAGGTATACAAGGCCTGCATGGAGCGAGGAGAGGTCCAGATTCCGAAAAACCGCCCATCAGCCCGGATGCCAAGACCCAGGCCCAGTGGACGCGTGCGTTCGAAAAAAAGGATTTCGAAGATTTCGGCTGCAAGGCGGAGTGGGATGCCTTGTCTGAGACGGATGTTGCCGACATTTATGCCTATCTGCATGATCACGCAGCAGACTCACCCACGCCGGCCAAATGCAAATAAAACGCATGCGGCTGTAACACATTTGGGCAACCCGGATTCATCGTCCGGTTTGCCCGCAACCAGATTCAGAAGGAGATAACAATGTAACCCATCGATCTGATTGCCTCTGCGTTCACCGTTCTTTTTCTCATCGGCACCCTGTCACCGGGTGCGCCACCCAGCAAGCCGCAGCGCCGATCCCGGCTCGCGATCGGCGCAACGGCCGAGCTGGCCTTTGAACCGTTTCACGACATCGTCGACATGGCATTCGTCAAGCAGCACGTCTCCATCCCCATGGCGGACAACGTCATGCTCATCGATTCCCGGCCTTACAAGCCCAAGTATATCCAGGGACACATCCCCATGGCCGTCAGCATTCCCGACAGCCAGTTCGACAAGATGACCGATCGGCTGCCGGCGGATAAAAACAGCCTGCTGATCTTTTACTGCGGGGGCCTGAAATGCAAGCTGAGCCACAAGTCCGCCATGAAGGCGGAAGAGCTGGGCTACACCAATGTCAAGGTCTTTGCCGAAGGCTATCCGGCATGGATGGCGGACAAGGCAAACTATCCTTCGGTGTCGGTCGAGTGGGTCAAGGCGCAGATAGACAAAGGTGCCGACATGGTTCTGGTCGACTCCCGTCCCGAAAAAGCCAAATACGACAAAGGACACATTCCGTCGGCCATCAACATCCCGGACACCTATTTCGACGATCAGAAGGACCAGTTGCCCGCAGACAAGAATAAACTGTTGGTTTTCTACTGCGGCGGACTGCACTGCAAGCTGAGCCACAAGAGCGCCGCCAAAGCCATCGACATGGGCTACACCAACGTCAAGGTCTTTGCCGAAGGCTACCCGGCCTGGGTGGCCTATGCCGGCAAAGCGTCGACGGCGACTGTCGCCGCTACCGCGATCAAGGGCGGCGTGGAGGAGGGCAGCATCGATCATGCTGAATTCCGTCGGATCGTCAGCCGAGAGTCCCGAATCCGTCTATCTGGTCGACGTTCGCGATGCGGATGAATTCAAGAAGGGCAGCCTGAAGACCGCGGTCAACATTCCGGTGGATGGTCTTGAGGAAAAAATCAAGACCCTGCCCGCAGACAAGCCCATCGTCTTCATCTGCGGCACGGGCGCGCGCAGCGGTGAATCCTTTTACATGGTCCAGGATGTTCGCCCGGAGTTGAAAAACGTTTTCTACGTGGACGGTGAAATGACCATCAAAAAAGATGGCTCGTTCGACCTGAAAAAACCCATTTAAGATCCCAAAAGGGAGGAAACGATGACGTCAACCAGAGGGCGCCTGTTGGTCGTGCCATGCAGCCCTGCTCCTGTTCATGCTCGCGTGTCTTTTCCCGCCCGCTGCATTCAGCGCGACGGAGGATACGGAGGAGCGGGCGCCGGGCCGAACCATGGCCGACCAGGCCACCAAAGAAAAGAAACTGTGGATCACCACCGACCATTCCCGGCTCGAGGCGCTTCAAAAGGATTTCCGCTCCGGCCCGGAAGTCACCCAGGCCTGCCTGTCCTGTCACACGGAGGCGGCGGATCAGTTCCACAAAACCATCCACTGGACCTGGAAGGCCTACACCGACGAAAAGGGCCGGGTTCTCGGCAAGGGCGGCGATTCGATCAACAACTTCTGCATCTCGGCCAACAACATGCAGGACAAGGGCTGCCTGAGCTGCCATCCCGGATGGGGCAACCAGACCGAAGCCGTCAACTGCCTCAACTGCCACGGTCAGAAGATCATCAACTGGGAGGAGTCCTTCGAGGACCTGGACGCCTTTGCCGAATCCAAAGACCCGGATGAGCAGGAGATCGCCGAGGAGATCCGCGGCAACATCCAGGCGGCCGTGCAGGCGTGTGGTCCGCCCCGAACGCCAGAACTGCGGCGCCTGCCACTTCAACGGCGGCGGCGGCGACGGCGTCAAACACGGCGACCTGGACACCTCGCTGACCAAACCCAACAAGGCCCTGGACGTCCACATGGGCAGTCGACGGCCAGAACTTTGACTGCACCCGCTGCCACACCACCACCCTGCACAACATTGCCGGCCGGGTCTACACCAAACCGGCGGCAACCGACCGCAAGAGCCTGATCGAAGACGACCTGACCACCAAGATCACCTGCGAGTCCTGCCACAGCAGCACCCCGCACAAAGCCGACTCCAAGGCCAACGACCACACGGACAAGGTGGCCTGCCAGAGCTGCCACATCCCCGAATTTGCCCGGGTCAACCCCACCAAGATGTCCTGGGACTGGTCCCAGGCCGGCAAGAACCAAGGACGGCAAACCCTACAAGACACAAGGATGAATTCGGCAAGGACAGACTACCTGTCCATCAAGGGCCAGATGAAATGGGCCAAGAACGTCAAACCGGAGTACTTCTGGTACAATGGGTCCATCAGCAGCGTCACCGCCAAGGACACCATCGATCCGGGCCAGGTCGTTCAGGTCAGCCATCCCGTGGGCAGCCGGGATGACGAGAATTCCCGCATCTTTCCCTTCAAGGTTCACCGCGGCCGCCAGCCCTACGACAAGGTCAACAAGACCCTGCTGGCCCCCATGCTCTCCGGACCCGACGGCTACTGGAAAACCCTCGACTGGAACCATGCCCTGACCGAAGGCAATGCCGCCCTGGACATTCCCTTCTCCGGCGAGTTCGACTTCGTGGACACCACCTACGTCTTTCCCATCACCCACATGGTGGCGCCCAAGGAGAACGTGGTCGCCTGCAACGAATGCCACACCCGCGACGACAGCCGCCTGGCCAGCCTGGCCGGCTTCTACATGCCCGGGCGGGATCAGTTTTCGCTACTGGATTCACTCGGCTGGATCCTGGTGCTGGGCCATCTGCTGGGGGTTGCCATCCACGGCCTGACCCGGATGTTCACCAACGGCAGAAAGGAGGGCAAATAGCCATGTCTGCCCAAAAAAATGATCACCATGTACCTGTACACCCGCTATGAACGCTTCTGGCACTGGCTGCAGATGGCATTGATCTTCGTGCTGCTGGTCACCGGCTTCGAGGTGCACGGCACCTTCCCCTTCCTGGGATTCGACGAAGCCGTGAACGTCCACAACTTCGTCGGCCTGACCTGGCTGATCGCCTTCGCCTTTTTCGTGTTCTGGGTCTTTACCACCGGCGAGTGGAAGCAGTACATCCCCACCACCAAGAAGATGTTCCAGGTGGTCCTGTACTACAGCTACGGCATATTCAAGGGCGAAAGCCACCCGGTGCCCAAACGCAAGGAAGCCAAGCACAACCCGCTTCAGCGCCTGGTCTACCTGTCGCTGGCCGCCTTCCTGCTGCCCGTGCAGATGGCCTCGGGGTTTCTCTACTGGGGATACAACTCATGGAAAGCCTGGGGGCTTGGACTGGCTTTCGCTGGAGACCATCGCCTTCATCCATACGGCCGGTGCCTTCGCCATCTTGTGTTTCATCATCGTCCACGTCTACATGACCACCACCGGGCACACCGTCACCGCCCACGTCAAGGCCATGATCACCGGCTGGGAGGATGTGGAAGAGGGTGAGGTGCAGGAGTGGGAAAAGGCCGGCGACCGGCAACCGGCCACCTGATCACTTTGCGCGCCTGCCTTGCACAACGAGAAAAGCCCCGCCAGCGGATGACACCGCTGCGGGGCTTTTTAGTCCGGGCCATGGCCGATTTCAGACAATCTCTATATATGCGGACTCACTTGAATTTTCTGAGCTTAACGCTTCAAAGCAGTTCTCGGCGGAGCCATGAACACCTCAATAGCATTTTGCTGTGTATGCGGAGTACTGTTTCTGCGGACATGAACCGCCTTTGCTTTCGAGTTTTTTTCATAGAACGTGGTTGGTTCATAACGCCATCCTCGGGAAAGCTGCCTCTCTTCCTTCAATAATCGCAGATAGGCGTAAAAACCGATTAGGGGTGCCACCAATCGGGTTTTCCAACCGAATTCCCCATAGATATCTGATAGGAGCCGTTCCATCTTTCTAAACATGGAAGGCGTTTTGCGATAATACTGTTTCATCGCCCAAACCGCCCCGGCATAGGTTGACCGTAAGGGGTTTACTTCCCAAGCGTAACGTTTTCTCAGGCGCTTATCAGAATTGTTTTTGTATCGTTGCCAACCGATCAGTAGGGTGCGGATCAAACGTGCCAGACTGGGACCGTTCTCATGGAAATCCTGTTCGAAGGCCTGTAGCAGAAAGCCCTCCTCCTGACCTGACTTGATGTTGACATGCCGGTAGTTGAATCGATATTGGCCGTGGGCGTCTGCAAAAGGGAACTCGTCTTCGCTAAAGAGCGATCCGTCATTCTTGTGAGCCTCATAAAGCGGGGTTCCCGGAACAGGTGTGTACAGCATGAACTGGTGAAAATCCGTTCGGTGGCTGACTGCGTGGGTAATGATCTGGTCGATGTTTTCAGGTTTGTGGTCCTCAAGTCCAATAATTGAAGAGCCAAGAACCCGAATTCCGTGTGATTGAAGGTGTTTCACCAGTTGACGAGTGTCCACGCCCGCTAGTTTGGTATACTGGCTGTCATTACCCTCAATACCCATCCAGATCCAACCGACGCCCAACCCTACAAGTTGCTCGATGGTATAGGAGCGAAGGACCCGAGCAGAACTAAAAACATTCAGCATCCAGCTTTTCTGGTGGGTTTTCATCAACTCCAGGAGACGAAGCGCGCGTCGGCGATGCAGGAGAAAGTTTTCATCGAGAATGAAAAATGAATTTACCTTCAGGATTTTTTCCAATCGACACATGACCTCGAAGAGTTCGTCGCCGGTTTCGTAGAAATTGACAAATTTTCCTTTACCGCCGAAAAGCGCGGATGTGGAACAGAAATTACAACCCACCGGGCAACCCACCGATGGAATCAAGACAGCAGCGGTATCCCCGGGTTTGTCTGGCAGATTGATTCCCATTATGCGTGTTCCAAAAGCCGAAATCGTCGCCGGGTGTTTCACCGGGAGATCCAGTGGCTGACCAAGAAATTGGCGGAACCAGGCAATACCTTCGCCCTGGACGATATGGTCGGCGTCGATGGCCTGATCAAGGTCTCTGTAATTGGTGATGTGACCTCCCACGACAATCACGACACGGGGCTGATACCGGCGGATCAGTCGGCACATGGCTTTCACCTTCCAGATATTGGGAAGTATGGCACTGATGCCGATGATGTCGTACGGTTGATCGCGCAACTCCTGAACAAACCGATCGCGGGTTGCAAAGTCTAACACCGTGCAAGGAGCGTCTATATTGGCCTGGAGCATGAGTAGGCCGAACGAACGGTGAAACATACGCAGGGAAAAGCCACCCTGAACTCTTGTGACCTGGTTTTGGTAAAGTTCCATGGGGTTGATGGTCCGGCTTCCATATGCATCGTCACAAGCATAGGGACCAAAGACACTCGACAACAGCACACGAGCGCGGGTGCCTTTGGGGTGTGGCTTTATTGCGGACTGCATATCTTTCTCCTTGATCGGTTGACTAATGCAAGATCCTCCATTCAGAGGAATTTTTTTTCTTTTAGCATAGTTCTTTACCGACGCCGTTAATATAGAGAATCCGTATTTTACAAAAGGTTTACAATCGACGATAGATGGAGGAGCATTATGAAAACCCGGTCAGAATCAGAAGTCAACCGCCCAGGTACACGCTACAATATCGTTGTGAAGAGGAAAAATTGCAGCCGGTCAAGAAATCGAGGTTACCTCAACCGGTGGACACATACGATACGATTTTGCGTGCGACCCAGATCAGCCTTATCAGGGGGATATCGCAGTTAGATGTTACCAAAAAACAAGTATTCTGGTTGATTAATGGGTTTTGCGCTGCTGACTGTATGAAACACATCACCATAGCAGTCATATCCCCATTGCCGATGTTCGCCTGAACCACGAAGGGCCACGGGCAGGGTGTTGCCGGTGGCCCTTCGCGGCTACCCGTTCAGGTGGGCTTAATGGGCAGGTAGTCCGAATGACACCGATCGCTCATATCCCCAGGTAGGCCTCCTTGATATGGGGATCGGCGAGCAGTTGGTCGGCGGCCCCCTCCATCGCGACGCGGCCATGCTCCAGAACATATCCGCGGTCGCTCAGGGAGAGGGAGTGGTTGACATCTTGCTCCACCAGAAGCACCGTGGTTCCCTGGTCGGCAATCTTTCGAATGGTCTCGAAGATGCTGTTGATCAGAACCGGTGCCAGCCCAAGAGACGGTTCATCCAGCATGAGAAACCTGGGCATGGCCATCAGTCCCCTGCCGATGGCCACCATCTGCTGTTCGCCGCCTGAAAGGGTCATGGCCATCTGGTTCTCCCGTTCGGCCAGTCGCGGCAGCATGGCGTAGACCTGCTTCAAGGTCTCTTCCTTGTGCTTGTCCGCCCGCTTGTTGTAGGCCCCCACAATCAGGTTGTCCTTGATCGTCATGAGCGAAAACAAACGCCGGCCCTCAGGCACGTGGACAATCCCACAGCTGACAATCTCCTCCGGCGGGAGCGTCTGGATCGGGCGATCGTCAAACAGGATTTCACCGCTGGCCGGTTTGATGAGGCCCGAAATGGTCCGCAGCAGCGTCGATTTGCCGGCACCGTTGCCGCCGATGATGCTGACCACCTCGCCTTCTGCCACTTCCAGGGAAAGATCGAAAAGGACCTGGACATCGCCATAAAAGGCATCGATATGCTTGATCTCAAGAAACGCCATACTCCGCTCCTAAATAAGCTTTGATCACGTTTTCATTGGAGGCCACTTCTTTCGGTGTGCCCTCGGCAATTTTATTGCCGAAATGGATGACAACGATCCGATCGGAAAGTGCCATGACGGCCCGCATGATGTGTTCAATGACAAAAATCGTGACCCCTTGTTGCCGGATGTACTGGATGACGCCAACCACCTCGTCGACTTCGGCAGGCCGCAACCCAGCCATGACCTCGTCCAGCAGAAGCAGCCTGGGTTCAGTGGCCAGGGCCCTTGCGATTTCAAGCCGCTTGCGGTCTGCGATGGTCAGGTTGCCTGCTTTCATCTCTTTTTTGTCGGTGAAATTCAACGTGTCCAGCACCGTCATGGCCTTTTCCCGAGCCTCCTCGGTTTTATCCGTAGTAGCGAATGCGCCCACCATGACATTGTAGAGCACGCTTTTTGTGGCAAACGGTTTTACAATCTGGAATGTCCGGGCCAGCCCCTTTTTGCAGAGCGTCCACGGTTTATGCCGGTTGATCAGCTCACCGCGGAACTTGATCTCGCCTTCGGATGGCGCATGGACGCCGGCAATACAGTTGAATGCCGTGGATTTGCCTGCGCCGTTGGGCCCGATCAATCCTAAAATTTCGCCTTCGTCAATATGCAGATTGAGGTGATCGACGGCGGTCAGGCCGCCAAATCGCATGACGATGTCGTTGACTTCAAGAATTCTCATGTATCACCCTCTTTTTGAACGCATCTGCCAGTTTGTTGATGAGGTGATCATAAACCCGGGCAAGCGGCTCCTGAATTCCTCTGGGTTGGTAGATCATCACCAGGATCAATACGACTCCGTATATGATCAAATGCAGACCCGGCAGCGAATCACCGAAATAAATCCTGGAAAAGTCGCCGACCGGCCGCAGCAGCAAAGCGCCGAGCACCGGGCCGGCAATGGACCCCCTGCCCCCGATCAGGGCAATGAAGGCGATCTCGAACGAGGTGTCCAGGGAGATGATGCTACGGGGATGAATAAAAAGCGAGAACTGAGCATAAAAAGTGCCTGCCAGGGCGGTAAGAAACGAACTCATGGCCATGGCCACCAATTTGGCCCGCGATACATTCACACCCAGGGCCATGGCGGCCTCGGGCTCTTCCCCGCCTGCATTCAGGTAGTATCCCAGCTTGGATCTGGAGATAAACCATGTCAAGCGTCAACACCGCGATGAGCATGAGCAGGATAATGTAGTAATAGGGCTCCTTGCCGGCAAACATGAAATTGGCCAGGCCCATGTTGAGGGGCGGGATCTGAAGTCCCCTGGGGCCGTTTACCTTGAGCGGCCCCAGGTAATCGATATTCTCGACCATCACCCGGAACCCTTCGGCAAAAGCAATCGTCGCCAGGGCAAAGTAGGCACCGCGCATCTTGAACGTCGGCAGACCGATCAGCACACCCGCGACAATGGCAATTGCCCCGCCGATCATCATACCAATCCATGGGCTGACGCCGTATTGCAGGGACAGGATGGTCGATGAATAGGCGCCGATGCCGATGAAAACCGCATGGCCCAGTGGCAGGACGCCGGCAAATCCGCCGACCATGTTCCAGGAGGTGGTGAGGTATGCGTAAAAGTAAATCAGGACGATGATGTGGAGCCAGGTCGGGCTGTCGACAATCAGCGGCAGGCCGAATGCGAACACGGCGACCGATGCCAGCAGCACCTTGTTGATCGTATCCTTGATCACCGCTTTGGCCATCGAATCGGCCGATTCCTCCGGCACCGCGACATGGGTCCTTATTATTTCCGGCTTTTCAGATTCTATGAATTTATTACCAGTCATATTTAACTCCGAACAAGCCCGAGGGTTTGATGAAAAGAACCAGCAGAAAAAGACCGTACACGATTCCTTCGGTCCACGTCGCGGTCATGAACTGGGGTCCGATGGATTCGATGAGCCCGATGATCACACCACCGATGATCGCCCCATGAATGCTTCCCAGACCGCCCAGGACAACGATGATAAACCCCTTGATGTCGAAGAGAACGCCCACGGTGGGAAAGATGTTGTAAAATGGAATCAGGGTGACGCCGGCGATCCCGGTCACGGCAGCCCCGATGCCAAACGCCAGGTTGTAAATCTTGAACTGATTGATGCCGGAGAGGCTTGCCGCATCGCGATCCAGGCTGGTCGCCCGGATGGCGCGACCCGTCCGGGTGCGCTGGAAAAAGTAGTAAACCCCGACGGCCGTGACAACGGCGGTCACGCATCCCCACAATTTGGGCACGGAGATGAAAATCTCCCCGATCTCGATCATCTTCCCTTTCAGGGGATTTTCCGCAATCGACCGATACTGGGGACCGAACAGGAGCAGGGTCAGATTATCGAGGATGTACCAGACGCCGGTGGTGACGATGATCACCGTCAGCGGTTCGCGGACATCCTTTTCAGCCTTGAAAATGGGCTTGATCACAATATTCTGCAGGCAGTAGCCGAAGAGAAACATCAGCGGGATGACGAAAATCATGGAAAGGTAGGGATGCAGCCCGGTCAGCGTTACCGTCCAGAAGGCAAGATACATCCCGACCATCAGAAGGGAGCCGTGGGCAAAGTTAACCACCTTGAGCACCCCGAAAATGATGGTCAGGCCGAGTGCGGTCAATCCATATATGGACCCCATCATGATCCCGTTAATTGCATCTTCAATGAGATAGATCATCTGTCCCTCCTGCCCGCATGAATGGCATGCTTCGCAGAATTGTCGCCCTCATGGGATTCGCGTGAACCAAAAACCAGCGATGCTGACGGCACCGGATCATCGGCGGTAGATGGAGATTGAGGGGCATGCCGCGCGGTCATCCCGTCGTCGGCCTGTTTTCTCAGGTCGGACCATTGGCTGTCGGCCTCAACGCCTCCATGACTGAATCCGCAATCCATCCGTCGGCGTTGCCCATGGCCACCACGATTCATGAATAATATGGCGGCCATGGGGCTCCCTGTTCATCAAGGCATGGGGAACAAGGGTTTGTATCCGGCCCTTCTTGCACTCATGGGCCAGCATGAGATCCGTTCCAGGCCGTTTCCGATGTCATTGATCTGAACCATGACCAGGGAGGCATTTTGGTTCTGTCCGGTTTCGTCAAAGTTGACCGAGTCATAGCCGACAATCATGCCGGGCCCGTCCTTGAGTTCGATATCGGCAAGCGTCTGCCTGATTTTTGCCGGATCGAGGCTGCCGGCCTGTTCCAGGGCCTCCTTGATCAGATACATGGCAAGGTAGGCATCCACGGCTTCGCCGGTCAGGTTCGTGCCGTATTTGTCTTTGTATCTCTGATTGGTCTCTTTGGCACCGGCTTTGTTGACGTCGGTTTCCCACTCCACGATATCAAAAATGTACCGGGCATTGTTGCCGGCCGCCTGCATGAAAGAGGGGTCCGCATGGCCGCCGCCGCTGGTGATGATCGCCTTCAGGTTGACCTTGTACTCGGCCAGGGTGTTGGTCAGGAGAATGGCATCGGCGGCATTGGAGACCAGCATCAGGACGTCTGCCTTGGACCGGCGGATTTTCTGAACCACCGGGACTCAGGTCGGTGGCGGTAGATGGATAGGGTTCATCCAGGACCACCTCATAGCCGCCCTCCTGAGCCAGTTTTTTCCACTGTTCGGCGAACCCTTTGCCCCAGTCTCCGTTTTCATAGACGAAGGCCAGTTTCTTGACCTTGGTATTGAATTCCTTTTCCATGTCCTTCAGAAACGAGAACTGATCCCTTGTCCACCATGAATCCTTGGCAGCGATTCTGAACACATTTTTAAATCCCTGCTCCGTAATCTTGTCGGAAACGGATACCGGCACGATAAAAGGGATTCCATAGCGCTCGGCAACCGCCGTCGTCGGATAGGTGACGGCAGAGTTCCAGCACCCGGTCAGAACATTCACCTTTTCGGTATTGATGAGTCGTTCGGCCTCGGCGACACCCTTTTCGGGTTTTGACTCAGAATCGGCAAAGAGAAGTTCCAGCTTGGCACCGCCAAGGGACTTGATGCCGCCAGCGGCATTGATCTCTTCTACCGCCATCTCACGGGCGTTCTTCCCCTGCTGCCCCACGGATGCAGACGGCCCGGACAGAGGGATGATGTTACCGATTTTGACAACGCCATCACCGGCCATCGCCGGTGCGACGGCGACGACTGTGGCCATGAAAAAAGCAATCCCTATTGTGGTTCGCATACCCATCCATAGCGTTCGTTTTTTATTCATCTCCTTCGCCTCCTTCATTGGGTTGAGTTCCGCTACCTTCAGCCTGCCCGATGCAGGTCATACCGGTTGGTGATCCGGGGTAAAAAACCGGATCGTTCACCATGGCAGCTAACGCAACGGGCGTGCCACCTGGCCAATGATGTCTTAATCATTTGAAAACAATGGAAATGGGCCGAATCGAATGGGATCGAAACAGTTCTGACGGATCGGGTCTGTCAACGTTGTCGGTCAACCGTGGTTGACCCGGTCAACTACGGTTGACCGAGTTTTCTTTTTTTTCTTCAGTCGCTTGCTCAACGCCTGCTTGGAGATCCCCAACACTTTTGCCGCTTCACTCTGATTGTTGCTGGAGGCTTCCAGTGCTTTTTTAACCGCATAGTCGGTCAATTCCACGAGGCTGGGAAACTGTCCGAAAATCGACTCCAGGGAAACCGGGAGAGCGGGCGAGGATGCCTGATCGACAGGCGTCTGCCCTGCACGAAGCCTGTCAATGATATCATGCTCGGCCAACACGTCTGACTGACATTGGGCGACCGCATCGTAAATATAGCTCTTCAATTCACGAACATTGCCGGGAAATGGCAGGGAAGCAAGCATTTCCAGAAGGCTTTTGCTGACGGTTGCAACGTTCTTTCCCATACTTTTCGCCGCCTGGTCCGCTAGATTGACAACCAGCTGCGGGATATCCTCCATCCGTTCTCTAAGCGGCGGGATCTGAATCAGGTGGGTAGAGAGCCGGTAATACAGGTCGATGCGGAACCCATCCTCCACGCCGGTAAGCGTGTTGATGTTTTTGCTGGTTGCCGCGACAATCCGTGCGCGGCATTTTTTTGAGTGATCGTCGCCAAGCGGATAGTAGACGCCTTCCTGAAGGAGTCGCAGCAGTTTGACCTGGGAGGTCTTATTCAGGTCGCCGATTTCATCTAAAAAGAGGGTTCCCTGAGCGGCACTTTCGATCAATCCGGTTCGGTCTTTTTCAGCGCTGGTATAGGCGCCCTTTCGATGGCCGAACAGGGTGTCCGAAAAAAGCGTATCGTCCAGGCCAGACACGTCCACGGCGACAAAATCTCCGGCACCGCCACAGGCATCATGAATGGCCCGGGCAAACAATTCTTTACCGGAACCGGTCTCCCCCAATATCAACACGGGTTGACCGCTTGCGGCAATCGACTCGATATAGTGAAACAGGCTGATCATCATATGGTTTTTGGTAATAATCGTGGAGAAATGTGCCGGGTGTTGCAACTGTTTGTGGAAAGAGAGCCCTTTCAACGTCATGACTTCATTTCTCAAGGACGATATTTCGAGGGCATTCCTCAACGCCGATCCGAAGGTTTCGAGATTGATCGGTTTAACCAGGTAATCATGGGCGCCGAGTTTGAGGCATTCCACCGCCATTTCGATATCTGAATTGGCCGTACAGATGATCACCGGCGTATGGGGATAGGTTTCGCGGAGTTCGGCCAGCGCCACTTTGCCGGGTTTGTGGGGCATGTTCAAATCGAGGAACACGATACTTGGATGGCGGTCTTCGAGCACGGCCAACAGGTTTCTGCTGTCGCTGACCGTGGTAATATTTTTTATTCCCATGGACTCGAGCAAAAAACTGTAGGCATCCAGTTCTGACTGTTCGTCATCCACCAGAATGACATGGGTTCGAACACCGGAGAAATTAAGCATACCGTTTACCTTTTAGGTCCGACAGGGGCAATCGTATCGTAAACTGGGCACCGACGGGCATATTTTCAACCGCAATCCGACCCAGCATTTCCTTTTCGACGATCCGCTTGGCCATGTAAAGCCCGATGCCCGTTCCGGTAGCCGTTCCTTTGGTGGTAAAGTAGGGCGTAAATATTTTGGACAACAACGACTCCGGGATGCCGCAGCCGGTATCCCGGATCTTCAGGACGAGGGAACTTTCCTCGGTTTTCACGTGCAGGTCGATCACCCCTGGAAGGTGATCTTGCCCGGTTTGTCGAGCCTTCTCCTTGATGGCATCCTTCGCATTGGAAATGATGTTCACCAGAACATGCACAAATTCATTCTTGTACCCGAAGATAAAGCGTTCCTGCAGTTCCATGAGATCATTGATCTCCAGTGTGATGGCATTTTGCCGCAGTTGGGGGTTGATCAGTTTCACCGCACTTTCAATGGCATCCTGAACGTCAAAGGCCTGTTTTGCCTTGGAAGGCCGGAAATATTGCCTGAAATCATTGATCGTCAGGGACATGAACTGAATCTGGGAATCGGCTTCCTTGACCAGTTTGTCGATGAATGCCTTCGTGATGAGATTATTGTAAAAAGCGCTCGGCAGGCTTGCGATATAGGTGGACAAGGCATTCAATGGCTGGCGCCATTGGTGGGCAATTGCACTTAGCATTTCACCCATCGCCACCATTTTCTGAACCTGGCGAAGCTCATGCTCCGCGTTGGCTCTTTTCGAAATATCCCAGATACTGTAAAGGGTCACGGTCTCGCTGTCCAGTTCCAGGGTTTTAACCCCCACTTCGGCGGGAAACTCAGTCCCGTCCGAGCGCTTGAAGGCCCACTCGAAGATTACCTGCTCTCCGGACGCCAGCCGTTGAAGGATCTGATCGAATTTCGTTTGACTTTCCTGCCCATCCTGCTGGACATCCGAAGAGAGGTCCAGCATCGTCTTTCCGATGATCTGCTCATGTTGGTATCCAAACATGAAAATCGCCTTTTGATTGCACTCGATAAAACGAAAGTGCTTGCTTAGTATAATGGCATTGGTTGCCACGTTGAACAGTGTCTGATAGCGCGTTTCGATCTCTTTTCTGCGGCTGATTTCACCGATCAGGTCTTTGTCCTTTCCGGATAAAATTTCTTTGTGTTGCCTGACGATCCTTTCGAACCGCCTTTTGGATATCACGAGAATCAAAGCACTGCCGCCAATGACCATGAACAGGAGCGCGGTGAACACCCCCAAGATCTTGAACACCATGCCCATGGCGAACAGCATGGCCGTATTCTTGGCCAGCGTGTAGGCCTCTCTCTTCAGAACCGTTGTACACAAAAACCAGTCCGTGTAAGTCAGTTTCTGAAAGGAGAGGATCTTGTCCTCTCCTTTATACCGATAGTAGTATGGACCTGAACCGGCGGTATTGAAGACGGTCAGGATCTGCTGCAGGCTTTCATCTGATTCCTGGATTTTGGTGGTCATCAGCAGGGTCTCATCCGGATGCACAAGCACCGTGCCCTGGTTGTCGATGATGAAGGTGTAGCCGGATTTTCCGATTTTGACGTTCATCACATTCTGCCTGAGCGTATCCAGGATGATATCCGAACTGACAACCCCCACGAATTCACTGGCCACAACCAATGGCCTGACAATGGCGATGACCATTTTATTGGTGGTCATATCCACATAGGGCGTTGTGAAGGTCGTACGATTGTCGGCAATCGCTTTCTTGTACCAGGGGCGATTCCTCGGGTCATACCCGTGGGGGGGTGTCCAGTCGGCACCGTCAATCATCGTGCCGTCCTTTAAGCCGATGTACACATCGGAAAAATTACCGGCTTTCATCGCCATTTTTAACAATCTCAGGATTTGCGGATTTGCGGCAATGGGTATCTGCTGCACGGCTGCCGCCGTGGCATCGACGATCCGTACGTGTTGGGAGAGCCATAGATCGACCGTTTTCGCGGCGCCCTCAGCAATCTGCCGCTGGTGGTTTTCAATCGTTTTTTCAGTAATCAACCGTGTGCTGTTATATGTGATGCCGGCCAGGATCAGGATCATCGCCAGTCCGATTGACACCCACAAATAGGTTGCTTTGTGATTCATGGTCTTTCCCATTGAAGCGCAGTGGCAAGCGGTTGTCCCGTCTCCAGGCACGGGGCCGCGGGCTCGACGGAAAAGCGCCTGCCATGCAGCGTCACTGCAGTGCAATCAACGGTCCGCGGCTTGTCGAGACGGGCATTCCTCCTTATCCTTTACAATGAAACCGATTCCGTAACAACAACCATGCCATTGAAGCCTGAAAACAGTTATCCCCTCAGGGTTTTCTTCAGGGTGGCCGGTACACCGAATGGGTCGAGCAACCGGCAGGCCGCCACCCGGGGTTGCGACCAGGTTTTGTACCCCGCTGACCGGATCCGCACACGTCGCGGAACCTGACCATCAGTTTCCGGCCAACCCCACCCGATGCCCCGGCACCGGCGATTGCCGGTTCAAGGCGCATTCTCACTGGCCGCATTAAATTGTAAAACTTTTGTCAAAATTCTAAATAACCATATACTTTCAATGTGTTGTACGTTATTTGAGAGTCGTGGATCAGCCCGGCAAGCCCATTTCCATTTCCGACACCAGAGGCGTCCCATGCGAGAAGAATGCATCTATGCTATGCTGCGGGCCATCAAAAGGCTCAGCCGCCTCTTTTACCGGTTCGAGATCAACTGGGTATATCCACCCCCCCCGGATCCCTGGCGGCATCTGCGGCTGGTAATCTTTCTCAACCATACCAGCCTCTACGAACCGTTATTCGTGGGTGGTTTTCCCGATCGGTTTCTCAAACGCATCGCCTTTAAGGGCCTCATGCCCGTGGCCGACAAGGCCACCCGGCGGCCGCTGATGGGTCTTTTTTTCCGCATGGTGGCCAAAAATGTGGTCGCCGTCACCCGCAAACAAGACCACACCTGGCAACAGGTGCTAACCGCCATGCGAGCGGACAGCATGGTGATCATCATGCCCGAAGGCCGCATGATGCGCGCCGATGGTCTGGACAAGAACGGCCAGCCCATGACCGTGCGGGGCGGAGTCGCCGACATCATTCAGAGCATCGCCTGGGGACGCATGCTGCTCGCCTACAGCACCGGCCTGCACCATGTCCAGATACCCGGTCAGCGTAAGCTTCCCCGGCTCTTCAAAACCCTGCGCATGCGGCTGGAGACGCTCGACATCGGCGAATACCGCCGGCGTCACATGGACCGATACGGACCAGACGGTTTCAAGCGGGCCTTGACCCACGACCTCGAAACCCGCCGGGACAAATACTGCATCGGCCGGAGACCGGACGCGACGACAGCCTATGCGATCTCCCTCGGTTAACCCTCCCTTCCGTCACATTCTGGTGCTTGCCGACATCGAGGGCAGCAGCGGCTGCGGCAGCTACCAGGCCTCGTCGTTCCTGACAAGGCCCTGGGCACGCGCCTGCGCCGCCATGTCCCTGGACGTGGACGCGGTAGTCAAGGCACTTTTCGATGCCGGCATCGACCGGGTGACTGTCAGGGACTTCCACCGCACCGGCTACAATCTGCTGCCCGAAATGATCGACTCCCGGGCCCGCATCGACTGCGGCTACCGAAAGGGCCCTGTGCCGGGCCTCGGTTCACCCGGTGGTGCCGATGCTGCGATGATGATCGGCATGCACGCGGCAGCAGGCACACGAGGATTTTTGCCCCACACGCTGACCTCGCGTCTGGCATCTCTGGTTGTCAACGGCCGCCCTCTGGCTGAGGTGGAGTTGTTCGCCGCGTCCCTGGCCCCATTTGGTATCCCGGCTGTGTTCTTTTCCGGCTGCACGGCAGCCTGCGCCCAGGCCCGTCAACGCATCACGGGCATACGGACCCTGGCCATCGACAAGCGCATCCCTCCGGAGGCGCTGGATGCCAGCCGGTGGCGCAACGATCTGGCACGCGCCGCCGTCCAATCCCTTTCCAAGATCGCGGTGGCCCCCTATTGCCCCGACGGTCCCTTTCATGCCGATATTACCATCCGTGACGGGGCAGCGGCAGCCGCAAAAATGGCCGACCCGTGGGGATTTAAACGCACCGGTGCCACCGTGCGTATCGATGCGGATGATATTCACGATCTGTACACCAGGCTGATCCGCCTGTGCTACCTCCCTCCGCTGGCCGAAAAGACCCTTCCCTACAGCCTTGGCCTTTACAACCTAGTTGGTCGCCTCGGACGACTGTGGGTCCGCCGCCAGTTGGCTTCGGCCTCCCACGATTGACACCGGGTGCGCCTTCCTCTATACCACCAACCTGGATCAGACACCTTGAACGGAAACAGCCATGATCAGTATCGACAATCTGTGCAAGAGTTTTGGCGGACGCGTGCTTTTCGACGGCGTCAGCTTCAAGATCAACGCAAAAGAGCGGATAGGTTTGGTGGGACGCAACGGCCACGGCAAGTCGACCCTGTTTCGCATCATCGTCAGCGAGGAGGGTTGCGATGACGGCGCCGTCACCATGCCCAAAGGCTATCGCATCGGTTACGTTCAGCAGCACATCGAGTTTACCGAAACCACCGTGCTGGCCGAGGGCATGAAAGGCCTGATCGCGTCGGAAAAAGATCACCACTGGAAGGTGGAGAAAATCCTGGCCGGCCTGGGATTCTCCGACGGCGACATGGTCAGAAGCCCCCATGATTTCTCCGGCGGCTTCCAGGTAAGGCTCAACCTGGCCAAGGTGCTGGTCTCGGAACCGGACCTGCTGCTGCTGGACGAGCCCACCAACTACCTGGACATCACCTCCATCCGCTGGATTGAGAATTTTCTGCTCTCCTGGCCCCATGAGCTGATGCTGATCACTCACGACCGGGGATTCATGGACAAGCTGGTGACCCACACCGTGGGCATTCACCGCAAAAAGGCCAGAAAGATCGAAGGCAATACCGAAAAGTACTACGACCGCATCGCCCAGGATGAGGAGATTTATGAAAAAACCCGGCTCAACGACGAGCGACGTGAAAAGGAGATCCGTCTTTTCATCTCGCGATTCCGGGCCAAAGCCCGGCTGGCCAACATGGTCCAATCCCGGGTCAAAACCCTGGCCAAGATGGAAAAAAAGGACAAGCTGGAGCAGGCCAAAAACCTGGAGTTCTCCTTTCGCAACAAGCCCTTCAAGGCCAAGCAGGTGTGTACCATCGAAGGTCTCTCCTTTGCCTGGGGGGCGCAGCGGCCGCTTTTCGAAAACCTGAATTTTTCAATCCTGGCCGGGGAACGAATCTGCGTCGTGGGTAAGAACGGCAAGGGCAAGACCACCCTACTCAAAGTACTGGCCGGCAGCCTGCCTTCGGCATCGGGCCAGGTCACCTATAACCCGCAGGTCGAGTCCGGCGTGTTCGAGCAGACCAACATCCAAAGCCTGGTGGACAGCCGGACCGTAGAGGAGGAGCTCCTCTACGCCCAGCCGGACGTGGACCGCCAGAAGGCCCGCAACATCTGCGGCGCCATGATGTTCGAAGGCGACAGCGCCTTAAAGAAGATCAGCGTACTCTCCGGCGGCGAGAAAAGCCGGGTGATGCTGGGCAAACTGCTGGTCACACCGGTGAACCTGCTGATGCTGGACGAACCCACCAACCATCTGGACATGGACGCCTGCGACGCCCTGTTGGCCGCGATCGACATTTTCGACGGAGCGGTGATCATGGTCACCCACAATGAGATGTTTCTTCATGCCCTGGCCGACCGGTTGATCGTCTTCGATGACGTCGGTGCCCGCATGTTCGACGGCAGCTACCAGGATTTCCTGGAAAAGGGCGGATGGGGGGACACCCCGGCAATGACCCGGCGGCTGGATGATTCTGACGTCGACCAATCACCCGACCTTCCCCGTCTGACCAAAAAGGAACTCAGACGCCTGCGCTCCGAAATCATCACCGAAAAATCAAAGGTGCTCAAGCCCATGGACGATGCGATCGCTGCGGCAGAAAACAGTATTGAAAAAAATGAGGCCCTGCTCGACCGGTTGAACCGGGAGATGGTCGAGGCGTCCGAACGAGGCGATGGTGCCCGGATCGGCCCCCTTTCCCAGAAAATCCGCACCTGCCAGGAAATCATCGAAACGCGTTTCGTCGAAATGGAGCAGATGGACGACCAACGGCAGCGGCTGGAGAAGAAATTTGAAAAACGCCTGGCGGAATTGGAAGCTTGAAACCCATCCTGCTGATCAACCCACCGGTCACCAAACCCTGCGAACCCCCGGCAGGAGTGGCCAAACTGGCCTGGGCGCTGCGTGCCAAGGGGGTCGACTGCCGAATCTACGATGCCAGCATCGATGGCATCCTGGGGCTGCTTCAACGGCCGATATCGGCCGACGACACCTGGTCCCGGCGAGCACTGGCCGGCCGGGAGGCCAACATCGATGCCCTGCGTTCGATAGACCTTTACGGCAACCTGGACCGCTATAAACGGGCGGTCATGGACACCAACCGGGCCCTTCACATGGCGGGCCTTGATTTCGATGCGGCGCTCTCCCTGTCCAACTATGGATCGCCAACCCTTTCGCCGGTTCGCAGCGCGGATTTATTGCGGGAGGCCGAACAATTCGAATCCAACCCGTTTTATTCAATCTTTTCTGCAAGGCTGTTGGATCTTTTCGACCAGCGGGAACCGGCGATCGTGGGCGTGTCGATCAATTTCATGAGCCAGGCCCTGTGCGCCTTGGCCATGATCGGTTTTATCCGCCAGCGGTTGCCCCACATAACGATCGTCTGCGGAGGCGGCCTGGTGACCTCCTGGATGCACATTCCTAACCTTGGCAATCCGTTTGCGGGACTGGTCGACGAATTGGTTTGCGGGCCGGGAGAAAGCCGGCTGATCGAGCTGTGCGCAGGCAAAAAAGACATTGAACCCACGGTCACCGGCTATGATTATTCTTGCGATGAACCGGACCGCTATTTATCACCGATGAAGGTGCTGCCCTACAGCACCTCAAGGGGGTGTTACTGGAAAAAATGCGCCTTCTGCCCGGAAGCCGCTGAAGATGCGCCCTACTCCACCATCACCCCGCAGGCGCTCGTGGAAGACCTGAGACAGACGGCCGCCCATCATTCGACCGGACTGGTCCACTTTCTGGACAATGCCCTCTCACCCCGCCTGCTGGGACATCTGATCGAACACCCGCCCGGCGTGCCTTGGTACGGATTCGCACGGGTCACCCGGCACCTCACCGATCCCGGAGTTGTCAGCGGGTTGAAACGATCCGGATGTGTCATGCTGAAGCTGGGGGTGGAGTCCGGGGATCAGGATGTGCTGGATGCCCTTGGCAAAGGCATCCATATCGATACCGTATCCCGTGCACTGGAAACCATTCACCAGGCGGGCATCGCCACGTACGTGTATCTGCTCTTCGGCACACCGGCGGAGGACGAGCGCAGCGCCGCTAAAACGCTGGATTTTACCCTTGGCCATGCCTCCGCCATCGATTTTCTCAACCTGGCCATATTCAACCTGCCGGCATACAGCGACGCGGCCGGGAGCCTTAATACGGTGGACTTTTATGAAGGCGACCTTTCCTTGTATCGCGAGTTTAACCATCCTATGGGGTGGAGCCGGGAACGGGTGAGGCGATTTTTGTCCAAGGCGTTTAAACGGCCTGCCGCCATCCGGGCGATCCTGAGCAACGACCCGCCTTTTTTCACCTCCAACCACGCCCCGTTCTTCGGCATGGAGAGCGACTCAGAAATGAGGATTGAAGACCGATAACGATATGATGGCAGGTCATCTGACCGCTATCCGAAAAATTGCAATCACCTTCAACCGCCAAAAAACGGAGACGATTCGCCAGCATGTCAATAGAAACAAAGAAAGACACGAACAACGCAGAAGCAGGGCAACACGTGGCTGTCGGCGCCCAAAGCAACGATCATTCGGCTCATCTTGCCGGTGTCTCAACCCACCGTTTTTTCACGGATGCCGACACGTTCGTCCGGGTTCAGCTCCTGGTCACCGAATACTATGAACTCGATGTTATCAGCAATTTCTGGGACGTTTATAACATCGAAGCCGAAGCGCTGGGACAAAAGGTTGTTTATCATCCCGGAGGGATTCCCGATACGGATCGCACCCGGCCACTGATCGGGATACCCTCGGATCTGGATCGCCTCTCACCTCCGGATCCACACCGTTCGGGTCGAATGCCATGGGTCCTGCAGATCAACAAGAAATACCTGGAGATGGCAGGCAGGCTCGACCGTGTCTATTTTACCGCCCCATTCAGCCTGGCGGTTAACATCCGTGGATATGAGAATCTCGTGGCCGATATGTTTGAGAGGCCCAAATTCGCGCACCGACTCTTCAGATTTCTTTGCGATGATGTCCTCGGTCCATACCTTGAAACCATGCGAGAAGAAGTCGACATCCCTGGCCTGCTCATGGACGGGCGCGATGCATGGGCCTCTCCACCGATGATCAGCCTGGATATGATGGATGAATATATTGTCGCGTATACGGAAAGGTTGAGAAATAACCTGGGTGGTAATCTGATAACCAGAGGAAACTGGGGAGATGCCAAAAGCCGTGATCCGGAACGGTTCTTTTCCCAAAAATGCCGGTGCAGTCCCGGCGCCTTGAGTGTATTGGACCCTGACCTTTATGAGGTCGGTCCCGAGCGGGTGAAAAGGTATGCCCGGCAACACAATCTATCGGTCGCCGCAGGGGTTGATGCAATACTGCTCAAGGATGGACCGATTGAGGCAATTGCGCAACGGATCAAGCGCTATATCGACAAGATGGCGCGAGATGGCCGCTGCATGATCCATCTGAACCAGATTGCCGCCGAGACCCCGCCGGAACACGTTCATGCGGCAGTGGCGGCATGTCACACTTACGGTCGTTTGCCTGTCCCTGAGAACATAGACGATGTTCATTTCGAAATACCCAAAAGAGAGCGCTTTTCAGAATTTATAAGGGATAGAATAGGAACCTCAGGCATATGACGGCTTCCGATCTCTTTTTGCTTTTTTGCGTTATTGCGGTTCCAGCAGCGGCAGGATTTCCAGCGGGTGGTCAACCAGCGTCCGGCAGCCGTTCTCGCGGAGTTCTTTCGGCCCCTTGAAGCCCCAGGACACTCCCACGGCATGCATACCCGCGGCACCGGCCGTCTTCATATCCACGGCGCTGTCCCCCACAAACAAAAATGTTTCAGGCGATAGCCCCATCTGCCTGGCGATGTCCAACGCCGACGCCGGATCAGGTTTGACCGGGAAATGGTCGCTCTGCCCCATGACGACCTTGAAATCCCACTGGTCAAAATAGGTCTTCACATACCGGACGGTAAAATCATGGGGCTTGTTGGAGAGCACCGCCAGTGGCAAACCTTTTGTTTTCAGGTGGTCCAACAGCTCCGTGATGCCCTCGTACGGCCGGGTTTTGCGGTTCCAATTCTCCCAGTAGAGTTCCCGTGCTCGGCGGACACATGCATCGACGATCTCTTCCGAACGGCCGGCAATGGGCATCGCCCGGGTGACCAGCATCCGGATGCCGTTGCCGATAAAGCGCCGGTAATCATCCGTGGTGTGCCCGGGAAAGCCATATTCCGCGAGCATCAGGTTGACCGAATCCCCGATGTCCGCCAGCGTGTCCAGCAGTGTGCCGTCCAGATCAAAGATGATGGCCTGGAAGCCGTTGATATGATCATCGTTCATGTTCAACCCACTCTCCTTCAAACCGCCCTGTCCACGGTGTCAATCGTTGTGTGCGCTTTTCCTCAACCTCGTCAGGGGCACGGCAGGCAGGTAAATACACACGCGGGTTCCCCTGTTTATCTGTGATTCAACGGAGATCCAGCCGCCATAGTTTTTCACGATGCCATAAACCGCAGCTAAACCGAGCCCCCGGCCAACGCCTTTAGTCGTGAAAAAAGGTTCGAACACCCGTTTTTGAGTCGCATCGTCCATGCCCCGCCCGCTATCCTCGATGGTCAAGGTGACATAGGGCCCGGGGAACAATCCCGGGAAAACCCCTGCATCTTTTTTGGTGATCAATTCATTCCTGCAGGCGATTTTTATTCGGCCGTTGCCTTCGATTGCCTCCGCTGCATTGGACAGAACAGCCGACAGAACCATCAGAAACTGGGATGAGTCCCCCCTGGTTTTCAAGATGACATCGGGCAGGCTGGTCTCCAACGCAATCGATGGATCAAGGGTATGTTGGAGCAAGGGCAATGTGTGGCGTACAAAGTCACTCAGTGAAATTTCTCTGCCCTCGTAATTGCCTCCCCGAGCGTATGCCAGCAACTGGGTGGTCAGCTGCTCCATTCGACCCGCCGATTTCCGTATGGAGGCAATATACTGCGACGTTTTCTCATCCTTGGGCACATCCATTTCAAGCATGTCAAGGGTTCCCACGATCACAGACAGCTCATTATTGAACTGGTGGGCAATTCCACCTGCCAGCTTGGCGATGGCGTCCATCTTTTGCGCTTCCTGCTGCTGCCACTCAATTTTCTTCTGTTCGGTAATGTTACTGACGATGATTCTGGAATGCCTGGGCTTGCTGTCGCTGTGGCTGACAAGCATGCATTCAAGGTTCGCATAAAATTCGCTGCCGTCATTTCTCACCAACCTTATTCTGAAGGACTGCAAATTTCCGGATTCCAATAGGTACTTGTGACGGAGGTAGTAAACATCCTGGTCCTTGCGTTGGATAAAACGACTGAGTGGTCTTCCAACGAATGCAGATCGCTCCATCCCCATCAGTGTGGCAAAAGTGAGATTGGCCTCTACGATGGTTCCTCTTTGATTGATTGTCAGGTAGCCGACCGGTGCAAAGTCATACAAATTGGAATATCGATCCCGGGCCACTTCAAGTTCCTCTTGGATGCGGCGGAGCTCTTCGTTCTGCATGCGCAACTCGATCTGGTGCACACGAAGCTCATGGATCATCTCCGTCATCTCACCGGCCGACATCCCTTCGGTCTCCTCGGCATCTGCAGGCAATTTTCTCATTTGCCTTTCGGCACGCGCCCTGAGTTCCGAGCGGTCTATTTTTTCTTCGCCATTTTCCATTTTCGCCTTAATTACCCGATGGCAACCACGCCAGATCCCGCTCCGTGGTCGCAATCTCAATCGGCTGGCCGCTGTCGTCCTTCAACGCAGTGGCAGTCAGCCAAACATCCAAAACCCTGCCGTCCTTTGTCAGCCGCTGGGTTTTTAGTAATTTTACCGGTTCACCCTTTTTGACTTTGTCCATGAAGGCTTTTTGCGCTTTTAGACCCCGCTTGGAAACCAGTTCCTTGAGAGTCATTTTCTGTGCTTCACGTCCAGTCCAACCATACATCCGCTCGGCCCCATTGTTCCAGGTCTGGATACGCCCCTTGAAATCCCGAACGGTAATAGCATCTTTGGCGTCCTCCAAAATAGTGGCCAACCGCCTGATTTTATCGGCCCGCTTGACATCGTGGATATTCATCAACGTCACCAGGACGCCGGCGATGACATTTTCGCTGGTTCGATACGGAATCACCTTCAAGAGATGCCAAACCCCGTCTGCAGACAAAATTTCCGTTTCCAGGGTGTTCAGATCGTCAAGGACTTGTATTGCGTGGCCAGCCAGATCGACCCCCGGAAAACTGGTGGTTAGGTCGCTCAACGGTCTGCCGATATCGGTGGGTATCAGTTGGATGAGCCGGGCCGCCGACGGGGTGTAGCGCTTTATATGAAGGCGGGTGTCCATAAAGATGGAGGCGATCTCAGTGGCCGCCATGATGCTTTTGAAATTCGGACTGAGGTGCTGGATGATCACAAAGGCGATGCTGGCTTCAGAAGGCATCCTGGAAAAAAAGCGTTGAAGGGTTTCCAACCCACCGGCCGAGGGACAGATGCCGACAATCGGGAAACTGACTTGTCGGTTTGATGAAGCCTTTTTGGCAGGTGAGTTTTTTTTCACTTGGGTTGACATCGCCAGTGCCTCTCGAATGGGTATAAACGAGATTAAAAGCTGAATTCGATCCATGATGGATGGTTGTCAGGGATTCCCTTTCCCTGCGTTTGAGCCGGAACGATCGGTGCGCGGTTTTCCATGGTTGCCGGCGGATTGGCAGCGCCGGCGACGATTATCCCCCCGACCGTCTGACCGTATACCCCAGGCCTTCCAGTTCGGCCATCAATACATCCCGGTGATCCCCTTGAATTTCGATGGTGCCGGCCTTGACCGTGCCGCCGCTGCCGCATTTCTGTTTGAGTGTTCTGGCCACCTGCTTCAACGTCCGGTCATCCACGGGAATGCCGGTGATCACGGTCACGCCTTTGCCTTTGCGGCCTTTGGTGGCCCTTCCGATTCTGACGATACCGTCCCCTGCCGGCTGTGCCGGCGTTTTCCGGCAGCTGCAGCGGTCCAGCGGTTTATGGCATGACGGGCAGGTTCGGCCATGCTCGGTGGAGTATACCAGCCGGGCGTTCCGGTGTTCGTATCGCGCCATAACCATCCTTTCCAAAGGACTTGCTGGAGGTTCAGAAGCCAACCTTGCGCCGCAACGCCTTCTGCTTTCCCCGCCGGGTCTTGCTGTCCATGCGCCGCCGCTCGGAACCACGGGTGGGGCGGGTGGATTTCCGTTTTTTTATAGGCACCAAGGTGCTGCGGATCAGGTGCACCAGACGCTTCAGTGCCGCGTCCCGGTTTTTTTCCAGGGTGCGATATTGTTGGGCCTTGATCACGATGACGCCGCTTTTGGTGATGCGCTGGTCCCGGCAACGCAACACCCGCGACTTGACCGATTCCGGTAGAGAGGACGCAGCGATGTCAAAGCGCAGATGCACCGCCGACGCCACCTTGTTCACATTCTGCCCGCCGGCTCCCTGGGCGCGAATGGCCGTCATTTCAATCTCATTGTCCGGTATGGACAATTGGTCGGATATCGATAGCATTTGTTATCATCCGTGACAACTTCGTAGACGCCCTGAATCGTCATGCCGGACCTGATCCGGCATAAAAAGAGGACCATATGGGGTCGCCTGGGGCTTACCTTTCACTGATTTGCCAGCAAATAAAAATCTCAAGACCATCCGCCGCCGGCGTTTCGTGGTCGGTGGTGGCTGATCTCGATGCGAACCATATCAAAGCGGTTTCCCGGTTTGCAAGCCCGGCGGGATAAAATCGTTGGGAACACCAATGCGAGAGCATCGCTATTGGACGGATTACATCCGTAACCTGCTGACTTTTTTTGACTGAACACTTCCCCTATCCGGCTAATCCTGGTGTTGATGCAAAAAATCAACCCACGTTGTTCGCATTGTGTATGGAGTGGTCAGCAGTATTTTTTTAGGAAAAACAATTCATAGTTCCTATTTCATTTGAGTAATATCTTATGATTTCGGTCACCGACTTCACGAATTATAACAAATATTACGATTGGTTATAAAATTTAATGGCAGCGGCCTGATCTTTGCTGTCTTTTTGTCATTGGATTGGCCTTCGATGTAAAAGCGGAGAAATTTAGGATGTATGTATCTGCAATCGGTTCCGCCACGGCCGGCGCGTGGATATCTTCTGTACCAAGTATTAGGAATAGGAAAAGAACGGAAGGTTCATGCGTAAACCCGTTCTCTCCCGATGGTGCCTGTGCGAATCCGCTATTAGACCTCGTTACATTGTCTTTAGAATCGATGCAATATACCGGTGAGGTTGCCACCCCTTCGTTAATTTATAACTCATTGTATTTCATGTATCCGAACCAATCCATTCGTGATTTTGCTTTGACTGTGATCGGTGTGGAGGCAGCTGATAGCAACGACGAAAAAATAGGCAAGATCGCCAGATGGGTTCAAAAACACATACAATATAAGGAAGATATCGATAATTATGGCTATGATGAATTTTGGGCACCACCAATATTTACATTAGCAAAAAGGACCGGTGATTGCGAAGATGGTGCTTTTTTAATCGTTAGCTTGGCTCTCAATTCAGGCGTGCCTGGAAGTCGATTGAGAATGTATGGGGGCGAGGTAAAAGTGGGTAAAGGCGCTGCAACCGGCGGACATGGATGGGTAGGATATTTACGCGAATCGGATGATGAGTGGATCCCTGTTGATTTTTCCTACTATCCAAATCCGAATATTTCTTCTATCAAGCCGATGTCTGAAGATGATCGGTATATCGATGATTTCTTCTTCATGAATGTGTTTGAATTTGTTCAAACGCCGGGAACCAATCGCGTTCGTGATCCCGAAGGTTATGACAATATGGCAAGAATAAAAACCCAATTGTGGATCGGCAGTCTCATCGACAACTTCATTTAAGAATAATACCCCTCGCCCGGCCCCTTGTAATCCTGAATCGTGTTGCCGCCGTCGATGACGAGGGTCTGGCCGGTGATGTAGGTGGCTTCGTCGGATGCGAGGAAAGTGATCAGGTCGGCGACCTCCTGGGCTGTACCGGACCGTCCCATGGGCGTGTGTCTCCCCGCCGTCTTCTCTTCTTCGGTGGAAGAGGCCGTCTCGATCCATCCCGGAGCCACACTGTTGACCGTGATGCCCTCACGGGCCACCTCCATGGCCAGGCCGCGGCCCATGCCGACCATGGCCGCCTTGGCCGCGCTGTAGGCCGCCTCCCCCGGATTGCTCACCAACGGGCCGGTGACCGATGAGATGTTGACGATGCGGCCGTATTTGTTCTTCAGCATGTGGGGCAGCACCGCATGGGTGACATTGAAGCAGGTGGTCAGGTTGCGGTCGATGGATTTGTGCCACTCCCGGGGCGGCAGCTGCGCCAGGTGAATCATGGCCTCGTGATCGCCCACCTGTGACATGCCGGCATTGTTGACCAGGATGTCGATGCGGCCAAACTGGCCGATCACATAATCCACCAGGGCACGGGTCTGATCCATGCGGGTCAGGTCGGCCGTTCGGGCAGCGACCCTGCCCCCCGAAGCCTCAAGGGCGGCCTGCCGTTCGAAGATCCGGTCGGTGGTCGAGGTGATTGCGACGCCGGCCCCGCCTTTCATGAGAAGTGCCGCGGCGGCAAAGCCGATGCCGTGTTGGCTGCCGCACCCGGTTACCAGGGCCACCCGGTTTTCGAAGCGTTTTTCGTTGATGGACATAGGTGTCTCCAATCCGTTTACGGGGATAGCCTCACGATCCGGCCAGCCGGGCGATCTCGCCCATGCATGCGTCCCAGGCCTCGACCAGGCGGTCGACATCGTCATCTGAGGCCACGGGTGGCACGAGCATCATGTTGTGAAAGGGCGTGATGATGAACCCCCGGTTGGCCAGGTAAAGATGGGTGTAATAAATCATCCCCCAGTCGAAGGCGGCCTTGGCCTGGCTGCCGGTGGTTGGCGGGTGCGAAATGAACTGCAGTTCGGCACGGGCCCCGCAGCGCGTGACGCTCCAGGGCAGACGATGGATCGCGATGGATGCCTCCAGGCCGTCGGCCATGCGGTCGGCTCCGGTGATCATCCGCTCGAAGGCCGCCGGGGTGGCCACATCCGTCAGGGTCGCCCGCATGGCCTTGACGGCCAGGGCGTTTCCAGAAAGGGTGCCGCCGATGCCCATGGGGTCGGAAAGGCCCTTGCGGCCGAATGACGCATTGATGCCTTCTGTCACTTCCGCGGTAAACCCGTAGACCGCCACCGGAATGCCGCCGGCAATGCATTTGCCCAGGGTAATGAAATCCGGCCGCAGGCCATGGGCGGCGGTATAACCGCCGGGTCCCGACGAAAAGGTGTGGGTTTCGTCAATGACCAGATAGGTCCCATAACGGGTGCAGGCATCGCGGAGCTGGTCGTGATAGCCGGGTGCCGGAAGCACCATGCCGCAGTTGGTCATCACCGGCTCGGCCAGCACACAGGCCACATCCCGGTGGGCGAGGGCCGCTTCCAGCGCACGACCATCATTGAATTCCACCACCCGTGTCAGCGCGTCCTTGGGGATCCCGGGGTTGATGTCATATTCGGAGCGCAGGGCCAGGTTACCATCGGGCCCGAGGTGAACCAGGGCTTCATCGACGCTGCCGTGGTAGCACTCGTTGAAAACAAGTATTTTTGGACGCCGGGACAATGTCCGGCAGATACGGATGACATAGCGGTTGGCCTCCGTCGCGGTCATGGCCACCTGCCAAAAGGGCAGTCCGAAGCGTTGGCCGAGATCTTTGGCCACCCACAGGGCGTCCTCGCTGGGCATCATGGTGGTGATGCCCCTGCGCACCTGGGCGGTTACCGCAGCAGCCGTGGCTTCCGGAGCGTGACCGAACATGGCCCCGGTGTCACCCAGGCAGAAGTCCACGTAGGTGTGGCCGTCCAGATCAACGATCCGGTTGCTCGTGGCGTGGTCGACAAACAGGGGATAGGCGGTCCCCCAATCTCCCATCCAGGGCATGGGAACGCCGTTGAGCAGGTACGCCTGAGCCTCGGCAAACACAGCTTTCGACCGGGGGGTGCGCGTTTCATGGATCGCGATTTCACGATTCATCAGGGTGTCGAGCTGGCGGTTGGTGACCATCCGTTGCGGCCGGGTCATGCAATACTCCTTCGCGGAGAGGGTCAAGGGGTCCCATCCAACGGGTCGCACTGCTGGATATTTCGCCATCGCCCCTGTCAGGGACGGCTCGAATACGACGGCAGGGTTCGCGGCAGGATGAGGTCGATCACCCCAGTATCAGGCGCTGGGGATCGCACTTGTCTCTCAAAATAGATAGTTCTTCCACAGATGGCGGCTGCACCTGTCTGGCCTGCGATGTGTCTACGGCAAAGCCCATGTTGTCGAGAACATCTTCTTTTCTCACGCCCTGGAAACATCCTGTCAGAACCATTTGCTTGGTTTCCGGATCGAATCCCATGATCGCCATGTTGGTGATCACACAGGAGGGCCCCCCGTCCGGCAGGCCGGCCTTTTTTCGGCCATCAGGCCCGTCGAGCCACCCGGGGCTGGTGAGGTAATCCAATTTGGGAACAAATTTTCGCTTGGCGTGCTGCATGAAGATGATCGTCCGGCTGACAAAGGACGCCACGTCGCAGGCGCCGCCGCTGCCGGAAAACCGCACCGTAGGATGGTGGTAGTCGCCGATCACGGTGGAGTTCAGGTTGCCGTAGATGTCGATCTGGGCGGCGCCCATGATGCCCACCACCTGCCGGCCGGTAAAGCGGTTCTGCATGGTGGCGAAGGCATCCGCCAGGCCGCCGTTGACCGACGTGGCGAACATCACCCGGGGATCGCCCACGGCCAGAGGAACCTCTTCCAGCCGGGAGTCGATGGCGCCGGTTTCGAAAAAGATCACGCTGTTGGGGGCGCTGATATGCTTGGCCGCCATGGCGGCCAGCATGGAAATGCCCGTACCGCAGAACACGATATCGCCATCGCGGATTTCCCTGGCGGCGGCGACGGCCATCATCTCTCGGCTGGTATACTCGGTCATCGTATTCACTTTTATCCTATCTTTTCAGCCTGATGTTATAAAATGTTCATCAATGCCCGAGACCTTTGAAAAGGGTCCCATTTCGTTCAAGTTCAAGGAAGGCGAAAAATTTAACCGCAGGAATGTTGAGAATATTTCGAGGATTAAATTTTGAGCCTGACGCGGAAATTGGGCGGAAGGGGGCCTTTTTCAATGGTCTCTATCGGCGGTCGAGGCCTACGGCATACCCCGTGCGCGGATCGGCCTTGATCTTCTCCAGTTGATGGTCGTCGATTCGTGCCATCATCTCCCCATGGTTCTTTGAGGAGAAGATCTCCAATTTCAGATAAGCCTGATAGCGGTCGTCGTCCAAGGCCACGTCCCGATATTGGTACAGCCGGGTCGGGTCATAGTCGTAATGCCGGTAGCAGGCGGTGGGCCAGGCCCCCATGGGGACATGCACCACGGCATCCACGTTAAAGAAGGGAATCTGGTTGCGTTCCGGCGCCCCGCGCAGGAGGTCGTCGTCGACCAGTGTCTCACAGGTGACGATGAGGTGCCTGGCAGACTTGGCCTGCTCTACATCTGCAAAGGGCAGGCCGTTGATGCGGGCGGTGCCCTGTCGGTCGGCGGCCTGTACGTGAATGATGGTGACATCCGGGTTGATGGCCGGTACCAGCACCACCCGGTCGGTATCGCACCAGCCGTCGAAGGGGTTGTCCATGATGACCAGTTTACGGTCGGGGACGCGTGGATCTACCTGGCGCGCGGTCTCTGAAAAGCCCCACCGGTTGACAATATCCGACCCCAGCGAGGAACGGGTCGGCAGGAACGGTACACCCATGGCACCGGCCATGAATCGCAGCGTCATCTGGTAGTTGGTATAGTCCTCAACCGTAAGCTGCCCGGATTCGACCGCCTTGCGGAAACGGATGCAGGTGGAGGCGAAGCGCCCGCTGCCGGCATAGGCGATCTCGAGCCGGTCCACGCAGCCGGCGCCGATCAGTTCGTCGACCCCCTGGCCGTTGGAATGGGCGTAGAGGTGCAGGTTGCGCTTTCTCTGGCGAATGATTTCGTAGACCGCCGCCATGGGATTCCGGTTGATGGTAAATCCGCCGATGGAGATGTGGGCGCCTTTGGGGACGAATCTTGAAACGGCATCCGACAGGGACATCAGCTTGTCGCTATTTACATTCATGGGTGATTATTCCAGAAGCATCCACTGGGGTTGCCATCTTCGGACTAAGTGCACTGACTCACAAATCTTGCACCGTTTTCCTGGTTTTTCATTAACCGTGGAGTTCGCGGAGACCGCAGAGAACTCCTTTTTTGGCCCATTATCATTTCTCTGCGTCCTCCGCGCGCTCAGCGGTGAAATATTAACCGTCATCGATTTTATGCCGCCGTCTTACTGAGGGTTCAAATCCGGCAGTTGTCCCGTGTCGAGCCATCCTCTCAGGCGATAGTAGTCGTCGACCAGCTGTCTCAGGTCCGCCGATGCGATGCGGCGCCCGTCAGGCAGGGCTTCGTTCAACAGCCGCTTGGGCAGCCAGTCGTCTGTGGCGCGCAGGCCCTCTCTTAAATTGAAGCGGCGAGCACTGTCGGTGACGCGGGCCGCCAGCGCCTGAAGGTCATGCTTCTGCATGGTTTCACCGGTGGTCAGGGCGATCATGTTGCCGATCTCCTCCCAGGGGTACAGATCCCGGTAGAAGCGGCAGACGATCAGGGTGTCGAAAAGCGTGCAGCGGTCCTCGAAGTCGATGAACATGGCTGCCTTGTCTTCAATCTGGTCCGGATCGATGAGGCCGCTCAACTCGGGTTTGTAAAAGGTGGTGCGCAGGTGACAGGCACCCCTGTCGGCCACGGCGTAAGCCAGTCCCATGCCCTTGAGCACGCGGGGATCGTAGCCCGAGGGTTCGAGCCCCTTGACATGAATGGCGATATCTTCCAGCCCAAGTTCCTCACTGGCCGGCCGGATCCCGTCGGCCAGCAGTCCGCCCACATCCTGCCGCAACACGATTTTTTTGAGCAGCGCGGCGATCTGATCGGGCTGGTTGTAGTCGATTTCTATATCGATTTTTCCCCGTCGGCGGGCTTCGATGGCAAAGGCAGCCAGGTTTCCCGAACTCATGGTGTCCAGCCCCAAGCGATCGCACAGATCGTTCAGATAGACGATCTCCTCGATTTGATCGACCATGCACAGCCCACCAAAGGCGTAGATGGTTTCATACTCCGGCCCTTCCAGGGTCAATCCCTGGTGACGCCCCTGTTGGACACGAACCGATTTGCCGCAGGCCAGAAAACAGGTCCGGCAGGCCTTGGGTTTGGGCTGGCAGCGCTGCTGCATGCTCTGGGCATTGATGTTTTCAACATGCTGCACCGATCCCTGCGACCAGTAACGGCTGGGAAACCCCCCTGCCTTGTTGAGGATATCCACCATCATGGGCGTACCGTTATTGCGGTAGGCCTGGGTAACGGCGTGATCCTTGTAGAGTGCCAACTTCTCTTTGGCGTAGGCTTTTAAGCCTTCCGGATCGGCAAAGGGGCGCTTCTGGCCGCCGTGGAAGACGACGGCCTTGATCTTTTTGGATCCCAATACCGCCCCCATCCCCGTTCGCCCGCATACCCGCCATCCGTCATTCTTGACAACGGCAAAACGGACACAGTTTTCACCGGCCGGGCCGATCACCATAATGCCCGGCGACGTCGCAGCCACCCGCTTGCGCAACACCGCCTCGGTCTCGAAGGTATCCAGCCCCCACAGGTCGTCCGCCTCATGAAAAAAGACCCCCTGATCGGTGATCTCCAGCCACAACGGGCGGTCCGAGGCGCCCTTGATGACAAATGCATCGAAGCCGGCCCGGCTCATGGCAATGGCCGCACTGCCGCCGGCATAGGATTCGCTGTACAGACCGGTCAGCGGAGACTTGGCGAACATGCCATGACGGCAGGATCCGTGGATGGCGCTGTCCGAGGCCGGACCCAGGGCCAACACCAGGTGGTTGTCGGGAGAAAAGGGATCAACGCCGGCAGGGTTTCGATCCAGCAGCAGTTGGGTTCCCAATCCCTTGCCGCCCATGCAGCCGCGCAGGAACGCGTCGCTCAGCGCCTCTGTCTGGGAGGATCGGTTGCTCACATCGACGATCAGCGTCTGTTTAAAAAAACCATGCATATTATAATGTCCTTTGACCTTGATACGAATCCTGAAATCAGGTACGCGAAACCGCTTCTAAACTCTCCTCGAGTATCGCCAGTCCCCTGTCCAGCTGTTCATCGGTGATGACCAGCGGCATCAAGGTGCGGATGACATTGCCGAAATTACCGCAGGAAAGCAATACCAGGCCCTTTTCATAACAGCCGCCCACCAGTGCCTTGGCCTTGTCGGTGGCCGGTTTCTTGGATTCGCGGTCCTCCACCAGTTCCATGGCCAGCATGGGACCTTTGCCGCGCACCTCGCCGATGATCTCGTAGCGTTCCTGCATGGCGGTAAACCGTGCCCGAAGGGTTTCACCCAATGCCACCGCCCGGTCCATCAGGTCGTCTTCGAACAGGATTTCCATGACGGCCAGCGCCGCCCGGCAGGAAACGGGGTTGCCGCCGTAGGTGCCGCCCAGCCCCCCCACGTGGGACGCATTCATCATGTCGGCGCGGCCGATCACCGCCGACAGGGGCATGCCGCCGGCAAAGCTCTTGGCCATGGTGATGATGTCGGGGGTCACGCCCCAATGATCGATGGCAAAGAATTTTCCGGTACGTCCGGCACCGCTCTGCACCTCGTCGATGATCAGGGCGATGCCATGCTTTTCGCAGATGGCTTTCAGTTTCGGAAAATACTCGGGGGGCGGCGTAACGAATCCGCCCTCCCCCTGGATGGGTTCGGCGATCACGGCCGCCGTCTGTTCCGCGGCCACATGACTGATAAAAAATTCTTCGAGGTAGTCTGCACAGGCGGTCCCGCATGCCGGATAGGTCAAGCCGAAGGGGCACCGGTAACAATAGGCAAAAGGCATGCGGTAGATTTCCGGGGCAAAGGGACCGAAGCCGAACTTGTAGGGTTTCACCTTGCTGGTCAGGGTCATGGTCAAGAGGGTGCGGCCGTGAAAGGCGTTTTCAAAACAGATGACCGCCGGTCGTTTGGTGGCGTAGCGGGCCACCTTGACTGCGTTTTCCACCGCTTCGGCGCCGCTGTTGGCAAACAGGGTCATTTTGGCGAAATCCCCGGGTGCGAGCTGGTTGAGCCGCTGCGGCCAGTTCCACGTAGGGTTCGTACATGGCCACGTGAAAGCAGGTATGGATGAATTTACCGGCCTGGTCCCGGATGGCCGCCACCACCTTGGGATGGCAGTGCCCCACGTTGTTGACCCCGATGCCGCCGGCAAAATCGATCAGTTCGCGGCCGTCGACATCCACCATGACCGCCCCGTGGGCCTCCTTGATAAATGCGGTGGTGGTGTTAAAGGGTCCTTGGGGGACGTGCTGGTTGCGTTTTTCGAGCAGTTCATGATTTCGGCCTGGCATATCGGCAACTCCTTTGTTGAATGATTGATTAGGGGTACTGAAGGCGTTATTCATTCGGCAGCGTCGTCCATTGGAACGGTGCCCTGATTATGGGGCGAATACCATACTACCGTCCATTATGCATTGCCTTCTTTCACGATGGCAATGCAGTGAATGGAAATTACCATGGCTATCAAGTTAATATTCCGCATAACTTGAGGTGTTTCTTCCACCGGAAAAAATTTGAAACGCTCAGTTTAGTTAAAGCTACCACGGATTAAATACCATTTTGTTCTTGTCTGCACGAAACATTTTGCTTGCCATGATCATTTTAATTGAATATGCAGTTAATAATCGCATGCGGCACCCCATTGACATGACAAGCCGCAAACACGTTGGAGTTGTTTAAACCATAAAAACAACAGCGCCAATTGAATCCTCCCCGCGGCAAGCCGCGGGGAATGCGCTCGCTATCGCGGTTAAAAATATATACTTTCAGATAATGATTTTTGCAAGGCAGAACGAGGACGTCGTTAAATGTCAGCCGTCGACGATCGAAAACGCCGACCCACACCATATCAAAAAGGCCACAGAGAACTGAATCGGTCATGCGGAAAAATAAAAGCGCGGCACTCAGAAAACCGGATATCCTCGAGAGCTATTATCAGGTGCTCATCCAGGAGGGACTCGAAGGCACCTCGATTAGCAAAATCGCCAACCGGATAGGTATTCATCCGAGCCTTATCATCCATTATTTCAAAAACAAAGAAAATATGAAGCTCGAACTCGTTGATCTGCTGATTAAAAAATATCAGTCTCCGGCAATGATCAACTTCGACCATATCGAAGATGATGAAGAACACTTCAATGCGATTGTCGACGTGCTTTTCTCGTTTAGGTGGAATCGAACCGTGGATCCGGGTGTGCATTTCGGTTTTTATTACCTGAGCTTGAGAAACGAACAGATCCTGGCGCGCTTCAGGGTCATGTTCAAATGGCTGCGGGACTACCTGTGTGAAAAGCTGATCTATTTCAACGATAAGGGTATCATCTGCGTCAAAGATGCGATCAAGGCTGCCGATTATATGGTTACCCTGATGGAGGGACTCGAGTTTCACTCCCAGTTTTTAGCCAACGGGAAGCATTTCGATGATTTTGCGCAATCCGCCCGGAAAATCATGGTCAGCGCATTGAAAAACGGCGAATTTTGAAAGTTTTGAGCATGATCGGGTTGGCGCGCATTGTTCTTCCGTCGGAACAATTTTGATCAACAGCCACTGAGATTCCCTGTCTGATTCAGGCCGACTATTTTTTTGGGGAGGACGCATGCGAACGGTGGGTGTAGAAAGAAAAATTAAACGAACGTTCAATTAATAGCTTTCGAACAACCGCTCAACCATTTCCAACGAAGGAGCATCCAATGCGAGATTACGACGAGCATTTCAAAAGCGACTACCAGGGAAGAGACATCAAGTCGGCTTATGCCGAGGCACGCAAGATGGTAGATATCATCCTGACACCTCTGGACCAAACGCCCCTCGAGGTCCGTCAGGAGATTGCCAGGAAAACGGTGCGCAATTTCCGGGATCACATCAACAAAGGATTTTTAGAATACCGCAAATCGGTTACCGAGTCCGGCAATTTTGCCTATACGGAGTGGACCGGTCAGGGATCGGTGCTGGTGGATGCCCTGGGGCGCGAGTTTTTGGACATCCTGGGCGGGTTCGGCCTTTACTCGTACGGCATGCGGCACCCCAAAATCGTTGCCGCGGTCAAGGCCCAGCTGGACCGCTCACCCCAATACAGCCAGGAGCTGTTGGATCCCCTCAGGGCCGAGCTGGGCCATGTACTGGCGCTGCTGACGCCGGGAAAGATTCAATACGGTTTTTTCGCCAACTCCGGTACCGAGGCGGTGGAAGGGGCCATGAAACTGGCCAAGCTGTATACCGGCAAAAAGGGGTTCATCGCCATGCTCAAGGGCTTTCACGGCAAAACCCTGGGCAGCTTGTCCCTCATCGGCAAAAAAGTCTTTCGCAAACCCCTGCTGCCGCTGCTGGACGGGGTACAGCATGTGCCATTCGGGGATGCCGAAGCAGTGGAGCGAATGCTGGCGGCAGCCAAGGCCGTCGGCCAGGACATCGCCGCCGTGGTGATCGAACCGGTCCAGGGCGAAGCCGGCGCCATCGTACCGCCGGACGATTTCCTGCCCCGTTTGCGCGAGGTGTGCAACCATTACGGCGTGCTGCTTATCGCCGACGAGGTTCAGACCGGTTTCGGTCGCACCGGAGAGATTTTCGGCGTCGATCATTGGGACGTAACCCCGGACATCATGTGTTTCGGAAAAGCGCTGGGTGGCGGCGTCGTGCCCATGAGCGCATTTTTCTCCACGCCAGAAATCTGGTCCTGCATGGAACCCAACCCGTTCATGCACACCACCACCACCGGCGGCAACCCGCTGGCCTGTGCGTCGGCCCTGGCGGCGATCACCGTGCTTATTGAAGACGACCTCGCCGGACAGGCCAAGGCCAAAGGGGAATACGTCCTCAAGCAGCTTGGCGTGCTGAAAGCGCGCTATCCCGGCGTGCTGGCCAAGGCACGGGGGTTGGGGCTATTGCTGGGTATGGAGTTTCCTACGGACGGCGTCGGCTACAAGGTCGCCTCCGGGCTATTCTCGCGGGGCGTCCTGACCGCCGGAACGCTGACCAACGCCAAAAACATCCGTTTCGAACCGGCCCTGAACATCCCCCAGGAAACATTGGACGAAGTCCTCACACGCCTGGAGGATGTGTTCAAGTCCATCGATTTGCCTCAACGGAAAAAGGTCAGCAACCTGTATGCGGGCCGCATGCTGCATGTTGACCTGTCAGCCGGCAAGGTAACCGCCGAACCGCTGAAAGACGAATGGGCCAGAGAATATATCGGCGGCTGGGGGCTTGGCGCCAAATACTACACCGAATCCGTCGACCCCACGGTCGCCCCCCTGTCGCCCGACAACACCGTTGTCGTCATGACCGGCCCCATGGCCGGGACATTGGCCCCCACCGGGTCACGGACCTGCGTGGTTTCCAAATCACCCCACACCGGAACGATCTTCGAATCCAACATCGGCGGTGCATTCGGGCCCGAACTGAAATTTGCCGGTTTTGACGGCATCGTCATCAGCGGGAAAGCCGACCGGCCGGTGTGGCTGAGAATTGAAGACGACGAGGTCTCCCTCGAGGAGGCGCATTCATTGTGGGGCACGGGCATCTTCGAAACCGAACGGACATTGGAAGAGGTGATGGGACCCGGTATGAAGAGCCTTTCCATCGGGCCGGCCGGCGAGAACGGGATCCCCTTCGCCTGCGTCGGTTCGGAGTCCTACCGGCAGATGGGCCGGGGCGGCGTCGGCACCCTCTTCGGCGCCAAAAACCTCAAGGCCATCGCCGTCAGGGGAACCGGGGGCATTCAGGTTGCCGAAATCGGCGAGTTCTGGGGCAAGGTCTCCGAGCATCTGGAGGGCAACCTGATGACCATGGAGAACCAGTGGGCCAAGGACCAGGGCACGCCCATGCTGGTGGATGTGACCAACGAAATGGGCATCCACCCCACCCGCAACTTCACCCAAGGCGTCAACCCCCACCGTCGGCGGCTGGATGCCGACGCCGTGGCGGACGTCAGAATCGGCGACAGGGCCTGCGCCACCTGTCCGTTGGGATGCGGCAACTTCACGTCGGTCAACGGCGTCGAAGTCGAAGGACCCGAATACGAGACCCTCTGCCTGGGCGGATCCAACTGTGACATCAACGATATGGAACAGGTCATGCGATTCAACCGCGCGTGTGATGACCTGGGGTTGGACACCATGTCCACCGGCAATGTGATCGGCCTGGCCATGGCCCTGACCGAATCCGGTGCCGCCAATCTGGGATTGACCTTCGGTGACGCCGCATCCTACCTGCAGGTCCTGGATGAGATTGCCAACCAATCCACCCAGCGAGGTTGCGATCTCTCCCTGGGTGCTGCCCGGCTGGCCGACAAATATGGCCAGCCCGACCAGGCTGCGCATTCCAAGGGAATGGAAATGCCGGGCTATGACCCGCGCGGCAATTACGGCATGGGCCTGGCCTATGCCACCAGCGAACGGGGCGCCTGCCATTTACGGGCGTTTCCCCTGTTCGCCGACGATCCCTTCAAGCTGAAAGACCTGGCCAAAGATGTCGTTGCGATGCAGAACGTCAACGGGGCCAAATGGTCCATGTGTTTCTGCGACTTCTGGGGATCGGTGGATACGACGATCATGGCCGAGCTGCTGACCGCCGGCCTGGGCCGCCAGGTGTCTGCCACAGACCTGGCCAGAGTCGGCGAACGGGTCTGGAACCTGTTGCGCATGTTCAATCTGGCAGCGGGATTTACCGCAGCCGATGACACCCTTTCCGAAAAACTGACCAAACGGGCCCTTGAAAACGGACCCCACGAGGGGCGAACCCTCAGCCCTGAAATTCTGGAAGAGCTCAAGGGTTTCTATTATCGCCAGCGGGGGTGGGATAAAGCCGGACGGCCGAAAGCGGCAAAACTGCGCGAACTGGGGTTGGCCGATCTGATTGAACTGGCTTGAACTGAAAAATGAAATCAACCGGGGCCGTCCTGAAACAGGACGGCGGCCCCCCGGCATAATGGAGGAACCAATGGAAAAACACCTGATGGCCATTCCCAACCGATGTACCGGATGCAACCGATGCGTATATGCCTGCTCAGCGGTCAAGGAGGGAATGTTCATACCGTCCAAGGCGAGGATTCACGTCAGCAATTTGTCCCACGAAGGCTACTCGGTGCCCAGTGTCTGTTTTCAATGCCCCAAGGCGTCATGCATGGAGGCCTGCCCCACCGGTGCCATATTCAGAAGCGAGCGTGGCGTGGTGGTGGTGGATGCCAAGAAGTGCGACGGTTGCGGCGACTGCGTTTCCGCCTGCCCCTATGGCATGATCGAACAGTACGCATCCGGCATCGCCTACAAATGCGACCTGTGCGGCGGCGCGCCGGCCTGCGTGGCCGAGTGCCACTATGGCGCCCTGGTCTTCAAGGAAACCGACAAGATTTCTCTCGGCTGCCGCAAGGACCAGATGAAGCAACGCAGTAAAACGGGTGACCCGGAAGAAAAGCGACAGGCCCTTGCCGTTGAAGTGTTGAAAGGGGCCGAACGCGTACCCCGCTCTGCCGGTTATATGCGCTGAAACACGGTGGTTGAAAATGGGGAGACGGATGTTCCCCGTCCATGATACGGTGACGGTGACCGCGCGTCGTTAGACGCTCATTCCGAAGTTTGTGTTTTTTAGTCAGAAATCCAAAATAAATTGCACATAAATCACAATAACCAAAATTCAAACCTTATGATCATGGAGAAAGGGGATTCCAATCATAACTGTTTGGAAAAATGAAAATGACAATTAGGTGTTTGTATCTTTTTTGAGATTTGGATATTTCAATTTGGGATTTAATTGAAGTTTGGAAATTGTAGTTTGGAAATTATTTGAGCTTTGATGCTTGTAATTTGTTGTTTCCGAATAAACAGGAATAGATAATTCAAATTTCGGGATCGAATGATGCCCCAAACACGCACCAGCACACCATTGGATGATGGCTACCGCATGCCCGCAGAGTTTGAACCTCACATGGGCTGCTGGATGCTGTGGCCCGAGCGGGGGGACACCTGGCGCATGGGCGCCAAACCTGCCCAGACCGCCTTCATTAATGTGGCCGAGGCCATCTCCGCCTTCGAACCGGTGACGGTCGGCGCCAGCCGCGGCCTATGGGAAAATGCCCGAAGCGCGCTGCCCGAAGCCGTCCGCGTGGTGGAAATCTCATCCAACGACGCCTGGATGCGTGATGTGGGCCCGACCGTCGTGGTGGACGGCCGGGGGACCATCCGGGGTGTCGACTGGCTGTTCAACGCCTGGGGAGGGCTGGACGGCGGCGTCTACTTCCCCTGGGATCAGGACAGCCGGGTTGCCGCAAAGGTTCTCGAGATCGAAGGGGCCGACCGCTACCGGGCGCCTTTGGTCATGGAAGGCGGTTCGTTTCACGTGGACGGCCAGGGTACCCTGATCACCACGCGGGAATGCCTGCTGAACCGCAACCGCAATCCCCATCTGGCCCGCAAACAGATCGAGGCCTTGTTGAAGTCCTACCTGAATGTGCACAAGGTGGTCTGGCTCGACAAAGGGGTGTATATGGACGAGACCGACGGCCATGTGGACAACCTGTGCTGTTTCGTCAAACCCGGAGAAGTGCTGCTCACCTGGACCGATGACGCCGACGATCCCCAGTACGAGATATCCAGGCAAGCCTTGGCGACGCTTTCCGCCGAGACGGACGCACGCGGCCGACCGCTACTTGTCCACAAAATCCATCAGCCCGATCCGATGGTGATCTCACCAGCGGAATGCGAGGGGCTGGATGCCAGCGAGACGGCCAAGCCCCGCAAGGCCGGTGACCGCCTGGCCGCCTCCTACGTCAATTTCTATATCGCCAACGGCGGGATCATCATGCCGCTTTTCGACGACATGCATGACCGGTCGGCCATGGACCTGCTGGCCCGGCTCTTTCCGGATCGCAAGGTCGTCGGCGTCAGAAGCCGGGATATCCTTTTAGGAGGCGGAAACATCCACTGCATCACCCAGCAGATCCCGATGAGTTAATTTAAGGTCCGATTGAACGCAGATCTCGGGTTTTTTCAGAATAGTCAATGTTGATGAAGTCGTAAAAAGTCGCATTTTCGACGGTTTCGTAAAAAGCCCGAAATCAAGGCTTGCGAGTCCCGAGGAATGAGGTGTACTTCCCGTACTCCGCAGTGACGAGGGATGAAGCTTAACGCAGATATCGGGTTTTTAACGAAACCATCAATGTTAGAGGAAACCATGGCTACGATCAAGGTGGCGGCAACCCAGATGCCGTGCAGCTCTAAAGTCGAGGAAAACCTTTCAGCAGCCGAAATGCTGGTACGAACCGCAGCCAGCGAGGGTGCAAAAATTGTCCTGCTTCAGGAGCTGTTCGAGTCCCTGTATTTTTGCCAGGTGGAAAAACCCGATTTTTTTTCTCTGGCCACCCCTCTTGGAAAAAACCCGGCGGTTACCCGTTTTAAGGCAATCGCGGCAGAGCTGCAGGTCGTTTTGCCGATCAGTTTTTTCGAAAAAAAAGGCCAATCCTTCTTCAACAGCCTGGCGGTGATCGATGCCGACGGCACCGTTTTGGGGATCTACCGCAAAACCCACATCCCCGATGGCCCGGGATATGAAGAGAAATACTACTTCAGCCCGGGCGACACCGGTTTCAAGGTCTGGAAAACACGCTACGCAACCATCGGCGTGGGCATCTGCTGGGACCAGTGGTTTCCCGAAGCCGCCAGGTCCATGGCGCTGATGGGCGCCGAGATGCTGCTCTACCCCACGGCTATCGGGTCTGAGCCCTTGAATCCATCCTATGACAGCCAGCCCCATTGGCAGACCTGCATGCAGGGCCATGCCGCCGCCAACATCATGCCGGTTGTCGCCTCAAACCGCATCGGCAGTGAAACCATCGACGGGTCCACTCTCACCTTCTATGGGTCTTCCTTCATCACGGACAACAAGGGCGCGCTGCTTGCCCAAAGCGATCGACAGTCACGGGGCGTCATCACGGCTGAACTTGACCTGTCGGCCTATGCCGCCGAGCGCGCGGCGTGGGGACTGTTCCGGGACAGGCGACCTGACACCTATGCAAGGCTGTTAAGCTTAGATGGCGACCACCGGTCATGAAGAGATTGGCTGTCAGGCAACTCAGAAATGCAAAAGATCGCCTGCGGCATGCCGTCATCTATGAACTTGTGGGTCTGATCCTGGCCGTGCCGCTGGCGGCGTGGGGATTTGGCACCGATCTTGTGGATACCGGCATTCTGGGCATCTTTTTCAGCGTTCTGGCCATGATCTGGAATATGATTTACAATCACTATTTCGATATTCTGATGTTGAAAAACGGCCGCGATCCGGCCCGGCGCGGGTTTTGGCTTCGAGCCGTCCACGCCCTTTTATTTGAAGCGGGATTCATCATCGTCAGCGTCCCGGCCATCGCCTGGTGGCTGTCGCTTTCCCTTGCAAGGGCCTTGGCCATGGACCTGGGATTCACCATTTTTTATATCGGGTACACCTATGTGTATAATTGGGTCTATGATTGGATTTTCCCCTATCCGGATTTTAGCCATGAAACCAAAGCAATCTGTTCACAAAAATAAGCAAAGGGATCTGTTCCGCACTGAGCTAACGACAATAATCGATCACGGGCATGGGCTGGTCAAACTGGCCAAAGCCGTCAACTGGGACCGCATGGACGCGGTGTTCAATGAACGCTATTGCCCGGGCAACGGCCGACCGGCGACCAGCACCCGGTTGATGGTATCGCTGCAATACCTGAAGTACATCTACAACCTCAGTGATCATGATGTCGTTTACGGTTGGGTAGAAAACCCATACTGGCAGTATTTAAGCGGGATGCACTTTTTCGAGCATGACCCGCCGATCCATCCGTCCAGCATGTCCCGATGGCGCAAACGAATCGGTGAGGCCGGAGCAGAAGCACTGCTCGAGGAGACCGTTGCTGCCGGGTTGAAGATCAAAGCGGTCAAACCTCACCCCTTCAAACGGGTCGCCGTGGACACGATCTCACCTGAAAAAGAAAATACCTGTCACGCACCCAATTCATTGAAAATACACTAATTACATTTTTTTCAATTATCGTCGTGTTTGTAATCGCCGTTGCCCCCCAATCAAATCATCATCAGGGTGCTGCCCCTATCAAACGAAAGAAGCGTTTCATGAAAATCGAAGGACGCATATGGTTCACCGTAATCCTGGGTCTTGTTGCTATTGGCTTGCCTGTCCTGGTCCATGCACAAACGCAACCGATCCCGCGCCCCCCCCAGGTTCAACGGTTGGCGAACTGGCTTTTATCGCATCGCGGTGCCGAATCCGGACTCCCATTCAGTCACGTCGGGGATCTGCAATTAAAAGACTGGTGCTTCACCTATGACGCTGCGGTGGCAACCCTGGCCTTCATCGCACAGGGCCAACCCGGGGAGGCGAAGCGTATTGTTGATTTCTATATCACCACCCAACACACACACCGGCTGGGCGGTATCATCGAGGCGGTGGTCGCCGTGCCGCCTTATGGCGGCAAGGATTGGTCGGTTCGCACGGGGGCGAACATATGGCTGGGATTGGCTTCCTACCATCTCTTCAAATCGACGAAGGACCGAAAATATTTGACCTTTGCTGCCCAGATGGCTGACTTCGCGCTGGAACTGCAGGACCGCGACAGCGACAGCCTGACCTACGGCGGAGTGAAGCTGGGTCCGCCCAGAGACTCCGACGTCGATGGGGATCAGCATTTTGGTTATGACCCACACCTACCCGGCTTCGAACAAATCTTTTCCACCGAGGCGACCATCGATGCCTTCGCGCTGTTCGACATGCTTGAAAGCGAACCCGGAATGGAACGTTTTAAAGGCGGACGGCAGCGCTGCCTGCGCTGGTTGAAAAAGGTGGCCTGGAATCCCGAACAACACCGATTCAATCGTGGATTTTACCAGAAACCTGATTTTACCGTAGCCAGCGATGTTCACTCCTGGGGTATCTCCGCCTTGGGTGTGTCTCGGCTCGAGGCAATCGAACCGGGAGCCGCCGAGCAGATGGTTCGATTCGTCGAGGAAAATTGCCAAGCTACGGTTTCTTACCGCTCACCGGATGGACGGGAGGTAACCGTTACCGGATTTGATTTTGTGGATCATGAGGCGCTCAAGGGTCTAAAGCGTCCCCCGATGGTTTCACCGGAGTGGACCTTTCAAATGGCCAACGCCTATAGCAGGTTATCGGATGATTTCGAAGCGATGGGTGAAAACCGGAAAGCGTCAACCTATGCTAAAAAGCGAAATTATCTTCTCAAGCAGATGATGGCCATGGTCTCGACCCAGGACCATGCTTCCGGGCTTCCTTACGCAACCCTCGGCGGTGTCCCTGTCGGCCATGAACACAACACCCCGGCTCAAGGCAGTTTCAGCACGATTGGCGCCGCCTATGGCATCCTAGCCATGACCGGTTTCGACCCGCTCCGTTTTCCCGGTGAACGATGAGCGTGATGTTGACATTCTATCAAAAGTCATTTGATCAGCTGCGCCTTCGGGCCAAACTGCTTAAAGCGGTTCAGGACAAGGGTTACACCGCCCCCACCCTCATCCAGACCCAGGCCATTCCCGTTATTCTCGACGGAAGAGACATTCTTGCCCGCGCCCAGACCGGAACGGGAAAAACCGATGCCTTCGCCCTTCCGTTGGTCGAAATTCTGAGCCGGACGAACAGCAACGGGCGACACCCCCGCGCCCTTGTCCTGACCCCCACGCGGGAACTGGCGCTTCAAGTGGGAGCGCGCATCAAGGACTATGCAAGGCGAGTCTCTTTGCGATGCACGGTGGTTCACGGCGGGGTTCGCATCAATCCGCAGATCGATCGGCTGAGACGCGGCATCGATATTCTGGTGGCCACGCCGGGCCGCCTACTGGATCTGGCCGGCCAGCGGCATTTGAATCTTTTCCGGATAGAATTTCTGGTTTTTGACGAAGCGGACAGGATGCTGGACCTGGGGTTCAGCCGGGAGATTTCCGCGATCCTGGATCTCATTCCTAAAAGACGCCGGACCACGCTCTTTTCCGCCACCTACACCCCACAGATCCTGGATCTTGCCGGAAGCATGCTGAAGGATCCTGTACATATCGAGGTGACGCCCAGCCATACGGCCGCGGAATTGGTAATCCAGAAGCTTCATCTGGTGGACCGATCCAATAAACGAGCGCTTCTGATTCACCTGATCACCAGCGAAAACTGGCACCGGATACTAATCTTCACCCGCACCCGACACGGGGCCAATACGCTCACGGAGAAACTCGCCGCACACGGGATCAGGGCTGCTGCGATGCATGGCGACAAGAGCCAGTCTTTCCGGACACGAGCCCTTGAAGCCTTCAAGAATGGTGAGATCCCCATCCTCGTGGCAACGGATGTGGCCGCAAGGGGCCTGGACATCAGCAATCTGCCTTATGTGGTCAACTACGATATGCCGAGCAGCCCCGAGGATTATGTTCACCGCATCGGTCGAACCGGCCGTGCAGGCGAAAGCGGCATCGCCGTCTCCCTGGTCAGCCCTGAGGAAAAACCACATCTTCAGGCCATTGAAAAACTGCTGAAGCAGAAAATCCCGGTGGAAAAGGTTGACGGCTATACCCAGGACAGCGACGTTCCGGACTATATTCTCTTTCGCCCGGACAGCGCATCCAGCCAAATAGAGGCCGACAGCGACATAAAAGAGATCGTCGCCAGAAGAGCTGCTTCAAAAAAGCAATCGAAAACCCCTAACGCGAAAAAGACAGCTTCCGGCAAAAGCCCGGGGCGGAAATCGACAACCCGATCCGGCAGGAGAACCGATAAGGCCGGGGAAAAGCCTTCCCGATCCGGATCGCGTCGCTCTCAAGCTTCAAGGCCGGGCAAACCCAGGAAAAGAAAATAGGGTTAGGCAATCGGGCCGGTGAAACCGATATCATTTCAAGCCGGCCTTTTTTTAAAGAGATGCATGATTACGAGGCAATCAGCCATGCGTGTATGATGGCAATGAACGACCCACGTCCCGCGCGAATAGTCATCGGTCGGCGGGGCATCTGAGCGTAAAAATATTTAAAGGAGAATTATGATGGACCTGAAAATAAAAAACAAACTTGCACTGGTTACCGGCAGCACGGCGGGGATCGGTTTTTCAATCGCAAAAGCACTATCCATGGAAGGCGCCCGGACGATTGTCAACGGACGCACCGAGGCGTCGGTAGAAAGAGCCATATTCGAATTAAAGGCTTCGGCTACCGGATCGCTTTTTGGATTTGCCGGAGACCTGTCAACGGCTGAAGCGGCCAACGATTTGTGCACCAAGTACCCTGACGTTGAAATTCTGGTTAACAATCTGGGCATCTATGAACCGGTGTCCTTCGAGGAGATACCGGATGAGGATTGGCGACGATTCTTTGAGGTCAACGTGTTGAGCGGCGTGCGCCTGTGCCGACAATACCTTCCTTCGATGAAAAAACGCAACTGGGGACGGATCATCTTCATTTCGAGCGAAAGCGCCGTCCAGATTCCTGCTGAAATGATTCACTATGGAATGACCAAAACCGCTCAGATCGCGATTTCCCGAGGACTGGCCGAACACGTTGCCGGGACCGGCATTACGGTCAACTGTGTCCTGCCGGGGCCCACGAAATCACGTGGTGTAGGCGATTTTGTGAATGAACTGGCCAAGAAAGAGGGAAAAACGTTCGAGGAATTCGAGAAAGATTTCTTCGCGACCATTCGTCCGACGTCACTGATCAAGCGGTTTGCTTCAACCGAGGAAGTCGCTTCAATGGTGGCCTACATCGCCAGCCCGCTGGCATCGGCGACAACGGGTGCGGCTTTACGCGTTGATGGAGGTGTTGTCAAGAGTGCATTCTAGCACCGATGACACCCAAACCCTACAATCCGATCCTTCCATCAAAGGAGATATCATGAGTTCATCAGTAAGCAGGCCTCCTGCAGCGGATTCTAAACGGGCTCTCAAGCATTTTGAAAACATGCTTGAATTTGAAACCGATTGTTGGGACGTGCATCATGCAATAATTAACAATCGCAAAGATTTTGTCCTCCTCGATGTCCGTGGTGAAGCGCTTTTCAACAGGGGTCATATCGAAGGTGCAGTTAATCTGCCTCATCCACGCATAAATGAAAACAGCCTTAACGAATTTCCACTGGACACCCTGTTCGTGGTATATTGTGCGGGTCCGCACTGTAATGGCACTGAGAAGGCGGCAATTCGGCTGGCCAGGCTTGGAAGACCGGTAAAAAAGATGATAGGCGGTATAACCGGTTGGCTTGATGAAGGATTTAGTCTTGTCTAAGCAAGGACGAGCAGGAACCGCTTCTGAGAACACCGACAAGGCACCCATCCGGTGCTGCATCGAAAAAGGAGTGAATCACCTCCGTGAATAAAGAGAATATCGAAGCCATCATTCGCAAGGCCACCGTATGCCGTCTGGGCATGCTCGACGGGAATACGCCCTATATCGTCCCCCTTTGCTTCGGCTACCGGGACGACACCCTTTATTTTCATGGCTCCATGAAGAGCAGGAAGGTCACCCTGATTCAATCGCATCCGAAGGTCTGTTTCGAATTCGACATCCTGGCCGAACCCCTATCGGCGGCTGACCCCTGCGACTGGGACATGCGCTACCAGAGCGTAGTCGGGTTTGGTAAGGCCGTCGTGGTTGAAGCGATCGAAGAGAAGCGGCAGGCATTGGAGATAATTACCGCCCAGTATGCCAAGGGATCTCATTCTTTTACGGCGTCGAAGCTGAAAGCGACCGCGGTGATCAAGGTGGCCATCGAAACCATGACCGGCCGGCAGTCCGGTTTCGATCCGCAGTAAAAAAAACCGCCTGATCTGGCTGTGAGACACGGTCCGATCAGGCGGTGGTGGATGTCTTTCAAAAACGATGGCGTTGAAATTCAGGCATCAATGGGACTTGGCACGCGTCCAGGCTTCATCCATGATCCGATTTTCCTTGCCCAGGTCCTTGGTGAAATGAAGTTTTTTCATGATCGCGGGTGTCGGATAAATCCCCGGATTTTTAAGATCTTCGGGGGTAATGAACGCCTCGGCCGCCGCGTTGGGGGTCGCAAACTGGTTGTAGTTAGACAGCTCGGCGCCGACTTCGGGCTCCAGAATCCAATTGATCCACTTGTGCGCGGCATCCGGGTTGGGTGCCTTGCTGGGGATGCACATGGAATCATACCAGATTTCACTGCCCTCGTTGGGGATGATGAAACCCAGCTTGTCCGGTTCTTCGGTGACCGATTGAATGGCATCCCCGTTGTAGACGATGGCGGCCACCGCCGTACCGGCGACCACATCGTTCTTGCCGCCCACACCCGGTTTGAAGCCCATGCAGTTTTGGGTCCGCTTGGTGGCCACCAGCAGGTCGGCGGCGGCTTTCAGATCCGCGGGTTTGGTGCTGTTGAAGTCCTTGCCCTGGTAGACCAGGGCGATGCCCATCATCTCGCGCACGGAGTCGATCAGCCAGAATGCGCCGGTCTGTTTTTTGGCGTCGAACAACACCGACCAGGACTGGGCCGCGGCGTCGCTGATCTTGTCCTTGCGGTACATCAGGCCCACCGTGCCCCACTGATAGGCAACGGAATATTTATTGCCCGGGTCATAGCTGGTTTCCCGGAAAAGGGGTTTGAGGTTTTTCAGGTTGGAAAGCTTGGCATGATCCAGGGGCTGAATCAGCTTCTGGTTGATCAACACCGGCATGATGTAATCGGATGGGACGATGATGTCATACTGGCTGGCGCCGCCGGCCTGCAGTTTGGCCACCATCTCCTCGTTGTTCTCGTATATGTCCAGCCGGACCTTGATGCCGAACTTTTCTTCGAAATCGGCCGGCATCTTCTCCTCATCCATATACTCCGACCAGGTGTAGATCCTCAGTTCCTCGGCACTTGCCGCCATCCCGCCAAAAAGCACCAATACCAACACGAGCAGACCGATTTTACGCATCTTTTCTCTCCTTTTTAGATTCCGGGTTCCGGGTTCCGGGTTCCGGGTTCCGGGTTCCGGGTTCTGGGTTCTGGGTTCTGGGTTCTGGGTTCTGGGTTCGGCTTTGAGCTTTGAGCTTAACAGCTCACCAGCTAATATCTTCTGGGTCCAGTATCTTTAAAACCTCGAACCCTGAACTTGTTTTTTACCGATGGCGCGTGAACCGTTCCGTCAAAACGACCAGAACCACCGTGACCAGCATGATCAAGGTCGACAGGGCATGGATTTGCGGGGTAACCCCCCGCCGGACGGCCGCAAAAATAAACAGCGGCAGGGTTTGCGACTCGGGACCGGCCGTGAAAAAACTGATCACGAAATCATCCAGGGAAAGCGTAAAGGCCAGCATGGCACCGGCGATAATGCCCGGCATCAGAAGCGGCAGTATCACCTTTCTGAGCAAGTACCAGTTTGTGGCAAAAAGATCCCTGGCCGCCTCCTCCACCTCACTGCCGATGGCCACCAGACGGCTGCGCACCACCAGGGCGACAAAGGCGACCTGGAAGGTAATGTGGCCGATGATCATGTTCACCAGGCCGGGTTCGAAAAAGGAGGATGCCAGCCGCAGCAGGCCGAAGGCCACCACCAGGGACGCGGCCAGGATGATGTCCGGAATGACCACGGGAATGTGCAGGATGATATCCAGAAAATTGCTGGTACGGGAACGCCAGGGAAAACGATCCATGGCGATGGCCAGAATCGTACCCAGGATCGTGGCTATGATGGTGGAGATGACCGCCAGCAGCAGGGTGTTCCAGGCGGCTTCGAGAATCCATTCGTTTTCGAAGAGCTTGAGATACCATTTGAAGGTGAACCCCTTCCACACCATTCCCCGACGAGCGGCATTGACGGAGAATATCGCCACGCCCGCCAGTGGCAGGTAAAGAAAGGCCATGGTCAGGTAGGAAATAATGATGATTAACGGATGCTGGCGCCTCATACGATCTGGATCTCCTTGCCTTTACGACGGTAAATCTGAAGTCCGATCATGGTGAGGACCATCAATCCCATGCTGATCGCCGCCCCGAACGGCCAGTCCCGGCTGGTGCCGAACTGCTGCTGAATTAGATTGCCCACCAGCATGTACTTGGCTCCGCCAAGCAGATCGGGAACGACAAACATACCCATGGCGGGAACAAAGGTCAGGATGATCCCCACCGACAGGCCTGGCATGGTCTGGGGCAAAATGGCCTGGGTAAAGGTCCGCACTCGGGAGGCATACAGATCCTGGGCCGCTTCAACCAGCGCCCAGTCCAGCCGCTCGACACTGGCGTAAAGAGGCAGGGTGACAAAAGGCAGAAACATGGACACCATCCCCAGATAGACGGCAAAGGCGTTGGGGTACAACGGGGCGCCGTTCGGGATAAAGCCGAAAATCGCCGCAAGCCGGGCAATGGGAAGCTCCGGGGACAAAATCAAGAACCAGGCATAGGCCCGGATGACCATGTTGGTCCAGAACGGGATGATGACCAGGGTCAGCCACATGTAGCGACTGCGCTCGGGACGACCGGCAATGAAAAAACACAGAGGATAGGAAAGGATGACGGATACCAGCGTGGTAAAAAAGGCCACCACCACCGACCGCCAGAGGATCATCAGGTAATCCGGGGTCCAGCCGAAAAGGGTGAAACCGGCCAGCCGCTTGTAATTTTCCAGGGTGAAGACCCATTCCAGTTGACCATAGGCTCCCCGGGTGACCACGCTCACGACCACCAGCACCAACCCGGGCAGTACGAGAAACAGCATCAGCCAGAGCATCCCTGGCGTCAAGAGCAGTGACCCGCGTTTGAGCAACTGCTGCCGGGTGGTCAATTCCCCGTACCAGGTCAGCATCGAATCAGCGCGTTTAATCTTCAAGAATCACCAATTCCTTGGGAGCCAGTTCCAGCCAGACCTCCCGGCCGGGATCAATTCGCCGGTAGGAACTGGTCCGCACACGCAGCGGTCCCGGTTCCAGCCACAGGTCGAAATTGGTTCCACGGTATACGATTTCAGTCACACGCGCACGGATGCCGTTGCACTCCGGTTCCTTGTCGCCGATACCGATCCACTCCGGGCGGATCGCCACGGTGCCCTCCTGCCATGCGGGTACTTTGTCCAGGGCCAGAAAACCGAAAGCCGTCTGAACACCACCCGGCACTGTCGTGCAGGGAATCAGGTTGGCCGCCCCCAGAAATTTGGCCACGAAGCTGTCCGTGGGGTTGTCGTATACCTCTTCAGGCGACCCGCACTGGACCACGCGGCCCTGGCGCATCACGGCCAACCGGTCACTGCAGACCAGGGCTTCGGATTGATCGTGGGTGACCAAAATAAAGGTCCGCTCCAGTTTGCGCTGCAGCCGCCGCAGATCTTCCTGCACCTGGGCGCGCAAGCGCGCATCCAGGGCGCTCATGGGCTCGTCCAGCAGCAGCACGTCGGGTTCGTTCACCAGGGCCCGGGCCAGGGCCACCCGCTGCTTCTGGCCGCCGGACAGTTGATGGGGATGGCGCTGGGCCATGGCGCTCAAATCCAGCATCTCTAACCGGCGGTTCACCCGCTTTTTGATTTCAGCATCCGGAAACTTGCGGGAACGCAGCCCGAAAGCGATATTTTCATAGATGGTCAGGTGGGGAAACAGGGCATAGCTCTGAAACACCGTGTTCACCTGGCGTTTGATGGCCGGCAGGCGGGTGATATCCGTGCCGCCGCTGAAAACCTGGCCCGAATCGGCCATTTCGAGTCCGGCAATGATTCGCAAGAGGGTAGTCTTGCCGCATCCCGACGGGCCCAGCAAGGTAAAGAACTCCCCCGACGCCACGTTCAGGGTGACGTCGTCCAGGGCGATTACATCGCCGAATTGTTTGCAGATGTTTTTTACCGTGAGGCCTTGGTCAGTCGTGGGATTCTGATTCTGATTCTGATTCATCGTCTCGGAGATCCGGATGCGTGATTGAACTGAGCGTTAACATCAGGAGGTCGGCAGCAAACCTGCAGTCGTAATGGGTTCTGGTCGCAACGTGAGAATGAAAACGCTTTTTGACCCAATCAACCGTCAAGCCGATGTTCAACCACCAAAAATGGGATGAAACACCTTGACCAGAGCCTGGTCCGGCAGCACGTCCGTTTTTTTGGCCACCCGGCCGTTTACCGACACGATACCGACCGAACGGGGGGGGACGCTCAGATGGACGATCAGATCGGCAACCGTCGACTGATCCGCCATGTGAACCACACAACCCGTTTCAGCGTTGTATCCCGGGACCCACTTGTCCAGTGTCCCGTATAGCTTAACGGTAAGCTGTACGGTCATTGCCGTCAAAAGTCAAAGGTCTTTTCCATGGCCTCGTCATCCACCACCACCACTTTGTTGTGCGGCGGCAGCGGTTCCTCGTAGAACATGCGGGGCAGGTGGTCGTCCGCGGGGGTAAAACCGGCCCGCCGGTTAAAGTCCCGCTCGGCCCTGAGCACGCGAAGCCCCAATTCACGCCACGCTTTCTGGCCGAATGATTTCCCGGATTTTGCAGCGACCATGCGATAGACCGTGCCAATCCCTTCAGGCGTGGCCAGCCCGGTCTGGGCGAAGTCGCAGATACCCACCGAATCCACGGCCGCCATGTGGATCTGCGTATCGCGGGAGGCTTCCACCTGACCTTTAGCCGAAAAACGGTCCAGCGTTCCCCCGAACGCCTCCAGGTTCTGGTCCACCACCCACCCGGCGGTATGGTCACCCCCCATGGGCGAAGTGGCATAGGTCACCGCCATGCCCTGGATGGCCCGCGGATCGTATGCGGCCATACTCTGGTTCTTCATGACCGGCACGCGGTGATGGTTGAAATGTTTGCCCACCGCAGCCGGCCCGTTACCGATCAGTTTGCCGAACTCGGTTCCTGCAGCCACCTCCTCGACCATCACAATGGCAGCGGCTGCATCGCCGAACGGCTTGTATCCGGCGTCCATGGCCACGGCCACGGCCACCCCGGTGCTGATGGTATCCAGGCCGATATCATCGCATAGAAAGTCCAGCCGGGCGATGGCGTCCAGGTCGCTGTTGCCGATCATGGCCCCCATGGACCAGATGGTTTCGTATTCCAGGGAGGAGGTGACGTACCGGCCGTCCGGGTCGACAAACTCGTTGGAGCAGTCGATGATGCATTGCGCACACCCCTTGTGGGCGTTCTTGCCCCCGCGCTCGCGGATGATCCGTGCCATGGTTTCGCCGCTGATCTTGTCGGCCCCCTCGAACTGGCCCTCACGCGCATTTCGCGTGGGCAGGGCGCCGGCTTCATTGATCGGCGCCACCAGGCAGGCCGATCCCAGCGCCGGAAGGATCTCGCCGCTGAACTCGTCGGCTTTGACGGCTTTGGCATATTCCTTTGCCGCGGCCTTGAACGCCTCGGCATCTGCCATCGGATCGGCAGACTTGCCTCCCCGGCTGACGATTATCGCCTTGAGCCCTTTGGCACCCATGACCGCACCCAGGCCGCCGCGGCCTGCCGCCCGGCAGGGGCGGCCGTCCAGATCGGTGGTTTGAATCGACGCGGCGGCCAGCCGCATTTCTCCGGCTGGACCGATACAGGTGATGCTGCAATGCTCCCCATGAGCGGCTTTAAGTTTTTCCACCAACGCGTAGGTCCTGGAACCTTTGTGATCCATGGCGTCCAATAGCGTTGCCTTGCCATCCGCATCGATGCGAAGGACCCAGCATTCGATGGCCGTGGCCTGCCCCTCGACGACGAGGGCCGTGATGCCGAGACTGGCCAGCGACGCCGCGACGGTTCCCCCCACATTGCTTTCCTTGATGCCGCCGGTCAGGGGGCTTTTGGCGCCCACAGAGAGACGGCTGGTATTAACCAGCGGCGTGCCGCTGAAATAGCCCGGTGCGAAGATCAAAACGTTTTCGGGCCCCAGCGGATCACAGGTGGCAGGAACGTGGTCGTTGATGTATGATGATGTCAATGCCCGCCCCCCGATCCCCCGGTAGGCCTCCGGCACGGCTTGGTCCACCACCGTTTTTGCCGACATATCGACGCGCACAAACTTCATCGGACCTCCTTTAAACAAGGGTTAAAATGGCTTTCACAACCCTGGACAATTCGTTTCGCGTGGTCTTCAGGCAAACGACGGTGTCCGGTCTACTGCCGCGGGCCGGTCGGCATTGATGACCGGACGGTTGGCTTTGCTTTTACGAGAATCGCGGGAGTAAACGCTTTTTTGCTGCAGGGTTTCATCGATGGTCACCCCCAGTTCGGCAAGGTTCTGGAAGCAGTATTCGCGGGCATCCGCCTCGAGTTGTTCAGGAACGAAGACCCCTTTTTCGGTAAAGGCATCATCCACCATCATCTTAACGAAGACCGACGCACACTGGCCGGTCAGATAGGCTTCATGGCTGAGGCCTGAGGTTTCAAAGGCTTCCACCAGTCCCGGCCCCATGGCATAACTATCTATCTGTATTGGATTTTCATCCTTATGGCCTTCCACACGGACCAGGAAGGCCCCTTCCTCGGCCACGACCCCGTCATTGATGATGGCTTTGAGTTCATCCGGATATTTGGGCGCCGGCGGACATAGCTTGAGGATCAGGTCCATGGGAACGATTTTCGTGCCGTTGACATCCACCGGCTGGTCCGAAAGCAGACCCATTCGGTAAAACAGTTCGGAGAGCTTCACGCCAAAGCCGCCGTACTTGAAATCCACATTCTTAACGCCCTTGAGCACCTTGTCAGCCAAAAGGCCCATGGTGACCGGCTCATCGTGTTCGTGGTCCACCATGCGCACGTCCCGATCGATACCTCTGAGTCTCATCCGGATGGGACGGCTGAAAGGTTTGTCCAGGACATGTTTTCCATTTTCGAAGCGGAAGGTCTTGTAGGCCATATCCCAGAAGGCCACTTCCGGTGACCACCAGAAAGGAGTAAACCGCTTGGTGAGAACATTCTCAAAAACAAAAATACTGATGGTTTCACAGCGATCCATTTTCTCGACGGCTTCTCTGGCCATAATGTTAGCCAGACCGGGCGATGAACCGGCGCCGACGAGTGCGGTGAGCCCCTTGGCCTTGAATTTTTCATGCCATTCGGAAAAGAGCAGCTTGTAGCTCTCCACGAAACCGATATCTTCCATGGGGCCTGCCATGTCAAAGTAGGAGGCATTCACCGCCAGGGCCGCTTCCATGACCAGCAGGTTGAAATCCAGCGGCAGGCCGTTGACAATCAGGTCACACCCCTTGGCCGCCTGAATGACGTTGTTGACGTCACTGGCATCCAGTTGAAGGGCCCTGGCCTTGCTCAGGGAGCCGCTCAGCGCTTCTGCGGCTTTGCGGTCATAATCCGCGCAGATGATTTCAGACACCCCGGGATGTTCATTCATCCGTTTGGCAATGGTGCTTCCCTGAGCGCCTACCCCGATCACGATGATGCGTTTCATGCGTTCTCCTTTACAGCTGAATTGGGCGTCAACGCAATCCGACTTCGGGTGCAGATCCCGCCGGACAGCTTATCGGTTTTAAATGGTTTCGATTACCATCAGATTGCGTTGATTGCCGGGCGCGGATGCGCCGCTGTCGACCGGGACCGATACCGCTCCCAGCCTCCACATAAAGGATCGGAAAATTTATTGCAACAATTATTTTGACAAAATTAACGATTAACGCTATTTTATTAAAATATTTTGATTGAATTCGTTTTTATGACCCAATAAAATCAATAAACAGGGGGTACCAGACGTGAAAGCAACTGCCTCAGGGGTTCAAAAGCTGGACCGCGTCGATCGGAAGATGGTTTCCCTGCTTCAAAAAGACGGACGCATGCCCATCGTCAGCATCGCCAAGGAACTCGGCATTTCGGAAACCACTGCCAGGAGCCGAATGAAAAGGTTGATCGGTGAGAACGTCATCAAGGTGATCGCTGTCAGCAACCCGATCCGGCTCGGCTTCGAGATTATCGGAAACATCAAACTCAGCATCGACCTGAAGAAAAAAGATGCGATTCTCCAGGCTCTGAAAGAGATTGACACCTTGAATTATGTGGCACTGACCACAGGGGGCAACGACATCGATATCGAATTTATTGCCGGCTCCCTGTCAGAATTCAAAACACTCATTTTTGAACGGATCAGCCAGATCGACGGCGTCAATTCGGTAGAGACGTCGCTGATTGTGGAAATTATAAAGGATACGTGGGATTATGGAACGGCGTGGGATGAGTAGACGCGAAACCGCTCTGCCCATAAGTATTCTCTATGCTGTCGACATCAAGGAAGCTTCTCAAGTTCTCTGGCCTTGTCAAAGGCTTTCTCCATGTCCGGTAAATGCGTGATATCGGGCACCACCTGGATGTAGCGGACAAGGCCTTGCTTATCGACCAGCACGACTGATCTTGCGAGCAGCCGTGGGCCGTCGATCAGCAATCCGGTCGACCGCCCAAACGCCCCCTCTTTGTAATCGGACAAATAGTGAATATTCTCAAGCTTGGCTTCTTTTGCAAACCGTGCCTGGGCAAAGGGTGTATCCCGACTGATGGTGATCCGTTTGATCGCTGCGGGCAATGCGTCACCTTCCTCCCCCAAATAATGGGTTTGGGCTTCGCAGACCGCGGTATCAATCGAAGGCACGATACTCAGGAAAAGGACGCTGCCGCGATAATCATTCAGATCGATGCCCTTCATTGTTTTCATGTCAACCAGTTCGGTTTCCGGCATGGGCTGTCCGATTTCGATGGCAGTGCCGGTTAATGGCAAATTCTCGCCCTTCTTTGACACCTGGGTGCCTGGAAAAACACTTTCTTTATCGACGATGACGCTGCCCTGGTTGGCTGCGCATGCTGTCAATAATGCAGTGGCAATCATACCGACGACTAAGATAAAAAATTTATTTTTCATCAATTTCCTCCATGGCTCTTATTTTTTTCTGACCCGGCGCAATGATCGTCAACGCCGCCATTTAATGGTCCCCGGTTGGTGTTGCGTCAGGCGTTGGTATCGATCGCATATTGCGGTCGGTTCAAGAAAGCTAATGCCGAATATGCGCGGGTCAACATGTTCATTTGCAGGGACGCCCTTACCCAAAGCGGTGATTACTGCTGAAAACATACGCGTCTCGTCGCGTCATTTCCTGCCGAGCCATAGATCGCACCCAACAAATTGGTAGGTTTGACCTATCGCCATACGATCAACTGGCTCACATTGCTAGCATGGTTAACGGCTGATTAGTTTAACGATGTATTTTGATCCCACTATCTGCAGACAATGACGATTGGAAAGGTGAAAGTGGAGGATACAAACAATGAAATGGTCATTCAAGGTAGGCCGCTTCGCCGGCATCGATGTATTCATGCATTTTACCTTCATTTTGCTTCTCAGCTGGGTAGCACTGGTCCACTGGCGTCAGGGACAAAGCCTAACCGCCGCAGTGGCCGGGGTTTTTTTTATCCTGGCGGTTTTCACGTGTGTCGTTCTTCACGAATTTGGTCATGCGCTGATGGCCAGGCGATACGGCATCAAGACGCGTGATATCATTCTGCTGCCGATCGGCGGTGTGGCACGCTTGGAAAAACTGCCGACCCATCCAATCCAGGAATTGTGGGTCGCCCTTGCCGGCCCTGCCGTGAACGTCGTCATTGCTGCCGCCCTGTTCGCCTGGCTGATGGCCACTGCATCGCTGGAACCGCTGCAGACCGTGACAATCACTACCGGACCATTTTTGGAGCGGATTTTGGCAGTCAATGTCTTCATGGTCGTTTTCAACATGATACCGGCTTTTCCCATGGACGGCGGCCGTGTGCTGCGCGCCTTGCTGGCCACCCGCAAAAAGTACGCCCGTGCGACCCAGATCGCGGCATCCATTGGTCAGGGAATTGCGGTCCTTTTCGGCTTTATCGGGTTGTTCTACAACCCGTTTCTGTTGTTCATCGCTTTGTTTGTATGGATCGGCGCAGCCCAGGAAGCGAGCATGGCCCAAATGAAATCCGCCGTGGGTGGCATTACGGTTCAGCAAGCCATGATCAGTGATTTCAAGCAGCTCGACGTCAATGACAGCTTGAAACGCGCTGTCGAATTGACCTTGACCGGATCCCAAAGGGATTTCCCGGTCGTCAGGGATGGCAGTCTGGAAGGCCTCCTGACGCAAACCGATCTTTTAGAAGCGCTCACCGATCAGGAAAACTATCCCTCCGTCGCATCGGCCATTCAGAGAAACTACGCCACGGTTGATTACCTGGAGAGGTTGGAGTCTGCCTTTGCCAAGCTCAGCGAATGCGATTGCCACACGCTGCCGGTGATGCACAACGGGAAACTCGTTGGGTTGGTGACGATGGACAATTTGGGCGAGTACTTGCGAATTCAAGCCGCCATGGGCAACTGATGGTGGTAATATGACTTCAACTAAAAGACGATTTAAGGCCGGGCGTACCCTTCAAAACAGCGGCACGCATCGATTTGTCACGCTGATTTTTATGGGCAGCCTCCTGCTCTCCGGTTGTCAATCCCATACCATCAACCCATCTCCGGAACCATTGCAGAATGGAGGCGTCGCTTACAGCATCGCACCGACGACTTCATACCCGGCCGATCATCATTGGTGGGCGTCGTTTAAGGATGCCAAGCTGGATGCACTCATCTACAACGCCCTGAACAGCAACTTTGACATTATGCGGGGCTTGGCCAGGCTCGATCAGGCCGATGCACTCACCAGCCAAGCCAAGGCGGCGCGCATGCCGCAGATTGACATCGAGGCCAACGTCCTGAGAGATTGGGCCGACGGTGATACGCGCAATCGTTTGGATCGGGTCGGCGGCGCATTGGCCTGGGAAGTGGATGTGTTCAATCGGTTGGGATCCGCCGCCCTGGCCCGTGACAGTGAACGAACCGCACGCTTGGAAGATCTGCAAGCAATCCGGCTCAGTCTGTCCGCTGAAGTCACCGAGGCCTACTTTGATGCGGTCGAGCAGCGCAGCGCACTGGCCCTGCTCGAACAACAGATTGACGTTGACCGGGACTTGCTGGAACTGACCGAGCTTCGTTTTGAAGCGGGGCTGACGGCCTCGGTGGATGTGCTGCAGCAAAGCAGCCAATTGGCCGAAACAGAGAGTCTGGTGCCCCCCACCGAAGCATTGCTGAGGATTTCGGAAAACCGCTTGGATGTGTTGATCGGGCAGGCACCGGACGCGGAAGATCGCGTGAACAGCAACGATAGGTTCATTGCCATTGGAGACCTGCCGTTTATCGGTGTCCCCTCGGACCTGTTGCTCAACCGTCCGGACCTGAGAGCCTTTAAGTACGAACTCATCGCAGCCGATGCCGAAATTGGGCAGGCCATTGCCGAACGCCTGCCGCGGATCACGCTGGATGGGTCTCTTTTTTACGGAGACGGTTCAGACTTCACCGGACCCGCAGGAATACTAATCGGATCAATTGTTCAGCCACTGATAGATTGGGGCGCCCGAAAGGCGCAAGTCGAGCGCAGCCGTGCCCTGTATGTCGAACGGTTGGCAGTATTTTCCCAGGCCTATCTGCAGGCGATCGAAGATGTTGAAAACACGCTTTACCAGGAGCGCAAACAGCGAGAGTTTCTGGACCGACTGGAGCGTCGCCGTCGTTTTCTGGCACGCACCGTCGATGAGACCAGAGATCGATACACCAACGGCCTGACGGATTTTCTGCCGGTCCTGGATGCGCTCAAGGAGCTGCAGCGGATCGAGCGCATCATCGTGCGACAGGAGCGAGCGCTGCTTGGCTTTCGCATCCAGCTCCACCGCGCACTGGGTGGACGAGTTAACGCAGCCTCAGGTGGAGGTACGATATGATGAACCATAAAACATATTTGAAAGCCCCGCTATGGATGGTACTAGTGGTGGTTATTGGGATGCTTGGGGTTGGTCAGGCAAGCGCCCAGCAGGTGGTGCCCGTTATCGTCAAAGCTGTAGCCACCGATCGCTTCGTCGACCGTGTGGAGGCCCTCGGAACGCTTCGCGCCAACGAAACCGTTGAACTGACCGCAACCGTTTCCGAAACCGTGACCAGCGTTCATTTCGAAGACGGTCAGCGCGTAGAAGCCGGCAGTATCCTGATCGAAATGACTAGCGAAGAGGAGCATGCCCTGATCGAAGAAGAGCGCTCGACCGTTGCCGAAGCCAAGAAACAGTATGATCGGCTGCGGCCCCTGGTCAAGCGGGGAGCGGCATCCATATCACTGCTCGACCAACGACGGCGGGAGTACCAAACCGCCAAGGCCCGACTCCGGGCAATCGAATCAAAACTGCAGGACCGCCTGGTCATCGCACCGTTTGCTGGGATTGTCGGCTTGCGCAATATCAGCGTAGGCGCACTTATCGAGCCGGGAGACCTCGTCACCACCCTTGACGACGACGGCCTCATGAAGCTCGATTTCACGGTACCCTCGATTCACCTGGCGAGCCTTAAAACCGGATTGCCAATCGTAGCCACATCGCCTGCCTTCGCCGCGCGCCAATTCGAGGGCACCGTTGCCAGCATCAACAGCCGAATCGATCCGGTCACCCGTGCGATCGTTGTCAGGGCGATGCTACCCAATCCGGAACGTCTGCTGAAACCGGGTCTGTTGATGCAGGTCACGTTGCTGAAAAATCCACGGGACGTGTTGGTGATTCCCGAGGAGGCGCTGATTCCCTCCGGGCGAGAAAACCACGTGCTGGTCGTGGACCGATCCGGCCAACCCACGCTCGCCCAGCGTCGCCAAGTGACCACCGGCGGCCGCCGACCGGGAGAAGTCGAAATTCTCGACGGTCTAGAACCCGGTGAGTTCGTAGTCGTTGACGGGACCTTGCGCGCCAGACCGGGACAGCCGGTAACCGTCATCGCTGTGAACAGCGGCGATGAACCCCTGGCCCGACTGTTGAGTCGTGAACAGAAAGGCGCGGGCCAATGATCCTCTCCGATGTTTCCGTCAAGCGGCCGGTGTTCGCCGCCGTGATCTCGCTGCTGTTGATCGTCTTCGGCCTGGTCTCCTTCAGCCGGCTGCCCCTGCGTGAATACCCGGACATCGACCCCCCCGTGGTAACCATCGAGACCCTCTATCCCGGGGCGTCCGCCAATGTGGTGGAGACACGCATCACCGAACTCATCGAAGAGCGTATTGCCGGTGTCGAAGGCATTCAGTTCATCGCCTCGACCAGCGAGGACGGGCTTTCTACAGTTACGATTGAATTTGATACCGGACGGGATGTCGACGGGGCGGTCAACGATGTTCGGGACCGGGTCTCGGCGATCCTGGGGGATTTGCCTGACGAGGCCGATCCGCCGGAAATCCAGAAAGTCGATTCCAATAACGATGTGATCATGTGGTTGAACCTGGTCAGCGATCGCATGACCGTGCCGGCTTTGACGGATTATGCCGATCGGTATCTGGTTGACCGGTTTTCGGTTCTGGACGGAGTCGCGCGGGTGAGAATCGGCGGCGGTCAGAACTATGCCATGCGGATCTGGATCGACCGCAGTGCCATGGCGGCGCGGGGGATTGTGGTCAGCGATGTCGAAACCGCCCTGCGGGCAGAAAACCTGGAGCTGCCTGCAGGAAGCATCGAGTCCCGGGCGCGCAGCTTTACGGTGCGGGTCAAGCGTACGTTTCGAACGGCGGAGGATTTCAGTCGCCTGGTGTTGGCCCGCGGCACCGACGGCCACCTGGTTCGTCTGGGTGATATTGCCCGAGTAGAGCGCGGCACCGAAGAGAATCGGACGTTTTTTCGAGGCAATGGCGTGGCCATGGTGGGCATGGGCATCATCAAACAATCGACCGCCAATACGATCGATGTGGCCCGCGGCGCCAAAGCGGCAATGCTGCGCCTCAACCCCACCCTGCCCGAGGGGATGGAAATCAAGCAGAGCTACGACACATCCGTATTTGTCGAAGGGGCCATCAAGGAAGTCTACAAGACCCTGCTGATTGCCATCGGCCTGGTCATTTTGGTGATCTATCTGTTTCTTGGCAGCATTCGGGCGACGATCGTACCGGCCGTGACGGTTCCGGTTTCCATTATCGCCAGTTTTATCGTTTTGAATATGCTTGGATTCTCCGTCAATCTACTCACGCTGCTGGCGCTGGTCCTGGCGATCGGGCTGGTCGTGGACGATGCGATTGTGGTCCTGGAAAATATCTACCGACGCATGACGGAAAAAGGCGAATCCCCCCTGGTCGCCGCCTACGCAGGCACCCGCCAGGTCGGTTTCGCGGTTATCGCCACGTCCATGGTGCTGGTCGCGGTGTTCGTGCCCATCGCCTTTCTGCAGGGGGATGTGGGGCGCCTGTTTTCAGAGTTTGCCATCACTATGGCGGCGGCGGTCTGCTTTTCCAGCATCGTCGCTTTGAGCCTCTCTCCCATGCTGGCATCCAAAATCCTTAGACGTAAAACCGGCCAGCGTGACAGACACACCTTTATGGACCGATTTTTCGGATACACGCGCAAACGATACCGTCGTTTACTCAGCCGCACCATGAAACGTCCTCTGCTGGTGGTGTGCCTTTTTGTGGCGCTGATCGCTGTAATGGTGTGGTTGTTTGGGCACATACCCACGGAATATGCACCCAAGGAAGACCGCGGTGCTTTTTTTGTCATCGTCAACGGGCCTGAAGGCGCCTCCTATGCCTACATGGAGGAGTACATGAATGAAATCGAGCGGCGGCTGATGCCCTATGTCGAAAGCAAAGAGGCGACCCGGCTGCTGGTCCGCACGCCGCGGACGTTTTCGAATTATGAGAACTTCAACACCGGCATCGTGATTTTCGTTCTCAACGACTGGGAACAGCGGCGATCCGCATGGGCCATCATGGACGAGGTGCGCGCCAAACTGTCAGAACTTCCGGGGGTGCGCGCCTTCCCCGTCATGCGCCAGGGCTTCGGTGCATCCATTCAAAAACCGCTCCAGTTCGTCATCGGCGGCGGAACCTACCAGGAGCTGACCCAATGGCGCGACACGCTGCTGGATCGGATCGAGGCCGACAATCCGGGACTGGTCGGGATCGACTGGGATTACAAGGAAACCAAACCCCAACTGCAGGTGAACATCGACTATGATCGCGCGGCCGAACTGGGAGTGACCATCGGTAATGTCGGCCGCACCCTGGAGACGATGCTGGGCTCCCGGCGGGTGACAACCTATATCGATGACGGTGAAGAATATGACGTCATTCTGGAAGGCGACCGCGAGCGTCAGCGTACGCCTACCGATTTACAGAACATCTATGTGCGTTCATCGCGCAGCAAGGACTTGATTCCGCTGTCCAATCTGGTCAAGCTGGAGGAATTCGCCGATTCAACCACCCTGAACCGCTACAATCGCGTCAGGGCCATCACCCTTGAGGCCAACCTTGCCGACGGCCTGGCCCTGGGCGATGCGCTGGCCTACATGGAAGGGCTGGTCAAAGACTATCTGCCGGAAAACGTGATCATCGATTACAAGGGGCAGTCCCAGGATTACAAATACTCGACCCAGTCGATTATATTTGTCTTCCTGCTGGGGATCCTGGTGGTATTCCTGGTGCTGGCTGCGCAGTTTGAAAGCTATCTTAATCCGCTCGTGATCATGCTGACGGTGCCACTGGCGATTGCAGGTGGTTTGCTGGGACTTTACCTGACCGGAAGCACCCTGAATCTGTACAGCCAAATCGGCTTGGTCATGCTGGTCGGCCTGGCGGCGAAAAACGGCATTCTCATCGTCGAGTTCGCCAACCAACTCCGGGAGCGGCACAAGTCGTTTGATCACGCCATCCTAAAGGCTAGTGAAGTCCGGCTGCGTCCGATCGTGATGACCGGCATCACCACTGCTGCCGGCGCGATCCCCCTGATTCTTTCATCGGGTGCCGGGGCCGAGACCCGCATGGTGATCGGCGTGGTCGTTCTGGCCGGTGTGCTGTCGGCCACCCTGTTTACCCTGTTTATCGTGCCGGTCGCATACCGCCTGCTCTCCCGAAGAACGCATCCACCCGGGCAGGTCGCCCGACGGCTTGAGCAAGAGCGGGCCATACTGAAAACTGGCCCAACCCGGTAGCCGATGATTAAGTTCGTTTTAGGGCGGTTGCCAAGGATCAGGGCTTACTGCGGCATCGGTCAAGTCCTCCAACACCTGGCGGTAAAAATCAATGTCAGATTGTTTCATAAGTGATCCATCATAAATTGATAGTATTCGACTACCCACCATCCCCACTTCTCTTATCATTGCTTTGTCGCTTTAAATGTCGATTTTTATAGATGTGGGCGTTGTCATTTGAATTTATGAGAGACCTCTAACCCATCTTCAGGCACTGGAGACGCTTTTATGAATCGTACTGCCGGCTTTATACTCGCATTCGTATGGGTATTTACAGGAGCATTGCATGTAATGGCGATCGAAGAAGCCAACTATAAGGTAATCAGGAAAACCAACCCTTTTGAAATCCGCGATTACGCACCTCACATTGTTGCCGAAACCGTCGTGGAAGGAAGCCTCGAGGAGGCAGGAAGTATGGCATTTAAAACACTTTTTGGCTACATCTCAGGCGACAACCGATCGCGTCAAAACGTTGAGATGACGGCGCCCGTTTCTCAACAGGCAAACCCAGAGAAAATCAAGATGACGGCGCCTGTCGGCCAGCAGCCAGCAGGCGATAAATGGGCCGTAAGTTTCATGATGCCAGCCTCATACACACTTGAAACGCTTCCGATTCCAGAAAATCATAGGGTAACGTTGCGCCAGGTGCCAGGTCGCCGGATGGCCGTCGTGCGCTACACCGGGTTTTGGAGTCAGAAAGGCTATCTCGATTACAAATTGAAACTTGAGGCGTGGATTCGCGAAAATGAGCTGACGACTGTCGGTGATCCAACATGGGCCCGTTACAATCCGCCATTTACCCCTTGGTTTTTGCGGCGGAATGAAATTTTGATTCCGGTAGCTACGGATGAAAACCAGGATACGGATTTAGCGAACATCGATACGAATTCAAAACATCGTGATGAATGATGCGCCTTAACCATCTGTGTCTAAGACATGCAGCTTTCACTTATCGTGATTGGTGCTTATGGTAAACACGGGAAAGTCAGGTTATTGAGTGTCGAACACGTTAAGGGCCCGATGGTGTGGGAATGATAAAACGACTCTTTCATGATAAAATCGGCAAACCGATCCTGAATTTGCTCAAGCAAGGCATCTCGCCTGAAAAGCTATCTCTGAGCATCGCGTTTGGCGCCGTAATTGGAATATTACCAATTCTGGGCGCGACGACCCTGATCTGTGCAGCCATCGCCATCATGCTGCGACTGAACCTGCCTGCTATTCAGCTGTTCAACTATCTGGTATACCCACTGCAGATTTTCTTGTTGATCCCGTTTATGAGTCTTGGCGCATTCATCTTCCAGGTGGATCTGCCTCCGCTTTCGTTTCAGGAGCTAAGCACACTTTTCCAGCAGAATTTCTGGGGCACCATGGCTTTCTTTTTTGAAACGATCCTTTACGCCGTGGTCGCCTGGCTGCTGGTATGCGTTCCGCTGTTTGTTGGTATTTATGCTATATTCGTCGCGGCATTAAAAAGATTCGGACCTATGGCCAAAAATGGCGTGTCTCAGTGATCTTACCTCTCTAATGGTGTCCAAAAGCGGCTTGTCGAGCTGCACGCTAGTAGCGAAACACCGCTCCTAACGCTATACATGGTTCAATATCTATGGATACAGACAATGGATTGATAACCAAACCGATTCCCGGGTTGATCGCCCAATTGGCTATCCCCGCCAGTATCGGCATGTTTTTCAATACCATGTATAATGTGGTGGACACCTATTTCAGCGGTCTGATATCCACCGAAGCCATTGCTGCGTTGTCATTATCATTCCCAGTATTTTTTGTCATTCTGGCCATTGGATTTGGCATCAGCACAGGTGCAACGGCTTTGATCGCCAACACACTGGGTGCAGGTGATGAAAAGAAAGCGCAACTCTATGCAATTCAATCCGTGTCCTTCACCTTCCTGCTGTCTATGGCGCTGACGCTGATCGGTCTTTTTGCAGCACCTTATCTATTCAGGTTTTTAGGGGCCAGCGGAACATACCTGGCCATCTCGTTGTCCTATATCAACATCATCATTTGTGGTCTCGTGTTCTTTTCTCTGACCTTTGTTCTGAATGCAATTCTAACCGCCCAGGGTGACACCAAAACATTTCGCAATGTGTTAATTATCGGTTTTTTCCTCAATTTGGTTTTTGATCCCTGGTTTATCTACGGCGGGTTGGGAATGCCGGCCCTGGGACTTCCCGGGGTGGCCTGGGCGACGATCTTAATTCAACTATTCAGCGCCTTGTTTATGGGCGCGCGCGTTATCCGGACCGGTTTGATTTGTCGGGAATGTTGGTCAATGTTCGTTCCACGTCGCCACTTTTATTGGGAAATTGCCAAGCAAGGCTTTCCGGCCAGCTTGAATACCATGAGCATTGCCATTGGCATTTTTATTATCACCTGGTTTCTCAGTAAATACGGACAGACGGCTGTTGCTGCTTATGGTATCGCTACCCGGGTAGACCAGATCGCCATGTTACCCATTATGGGACTCACAACTGCAACCTTGACCTTGATTGGCCAAAACAACGGTGCCGCACTTTATCAGCGCTGCCGGGAGGTGTATCGCAAAGCACTGCTGTACGGCATTCTCATCACGACGGTGAGCATGATCATCGTTTTTGTTTTCCCCCATTTAATCATGAAGATATTCACCGACGATCAAGCCGTGCTGAAAATCGGTGCCTTTTATTTAAAGATTTCCGCCTTCATCTACTGGGCCTACATCATCCTGTTTGTTGCTGTGGCGGCCCTGCAAGGGTTGAAGCGGCCTTCGTACGCTATTTGGATAGGGCTTTATCGTCAGATTGTTGCACCGTCAATTGTATTCTATGTGCTCGCAAGCCAACTGGGAATGGGTCTTTCCGGGATTTGGTGGGGCATTTTTCTGGTTACCTGGTCAGCTACTATTTTTACGTTAATATATGTCAGATCAACCATGAACACCATGTTCGTAACCGCGGATGCGATTCCCACGGGGATGAAGGGCAACTATTCCGGTAAAATTTAGTTACCGGGCAACCTGACTCGAAGGAAATTTCATGGCAATCAAAGCAGAGATCGAAATCAATGCCCCCTTGAGTGTAGTGTGGTAGACCTTCTCCCGGATAGAAGATTGGCCCAATAGAGTGGGACCGAAATGATCAGACGTTTCTTGCATGATAAAATCGTGAGCCTTAAAAAGACCCGCTTCACCGAAATGCTCATCGAGGCAAACGGTCTCGATCCGGGCGAATTCCATAGTTGGCTTTTCTGTCCAGGCATGCGCTTTCACTCACCCGACAAGTGGTGGGGTGACTGGGGTCGGCGTGATTTCCCCCATGAGGGTATCGACTTTTGCCTGTACACGGATGGTTCCGGGCGGGTGCGTCGCCTCGATCACGAAACCCGCATTCCGGTGATGCACGACGGCGTGATCAGATCCGTTTTTACCGACTATCTGGGTCAGGCCGTGGTGATTGAACACAAACAGGCCCAACCTGACATCGGCATGTTGATCTCGATTTATGCACACACGAGACCACTGGATCACATAAAACCCGGTGTTTTCCTTAAGCGAGGGGATATCGTCGCCACCATCGCCGACACCAGCCGATCGAAAGCAAAAATCCTGCCGCATCTGCACGTCACGCTTGGGCACCCGTCCCCGGATCTTGTCTACGACAAATTCGTCTGGAATGACATGCGCGATCCCGGCCTGGTCGACCTGTTGAATCCACAGGGGGTCATCGATTGGCCCTGGTTTGCGCTGGATCCACAAAAAGTGAAGCGGATGTGTCCGTACTGAGGAACGCAGCCATTGAAAACGCCCCACCGCCATCGCAATATCACTTTAAAGCGGCTGTTGTTGGATGCTTACCAGTTTATTCGTGCCCAATCGTTTGTCGCTAACCGGTTCGGCAGGCAGTTTCTGCCAAGCCGCGATTATGCGGAGATCGACATCACCTACAAGTGCAACTTGAAATGCATCAACTGCAACCGTTCATGCACGCAGGCCCCGAGTAATATTGAAATGCCTGTCGCCAATACAGCGGCCTTCATCAAGCAGAGCATTGAAAAAAATATCGCCTGGAAACGTATCCGAATTCTGGGCGGAGAGCCCACCCTTCACAGTCGCATTTTTGACATCATCGACCTGTTGATCAGCTATCAGAAGACCCATAATCCTTCTGTAAGGCTGGTGCTGGGAACCAATTTCTTCGGGAATCAGGTTCATCAGGTGCTGGGGCAACTGCCTGACGCGATCACGCTAAAAAGTACGCTGAAGTCTTCGCGCGTCAATCTGTTTAAACCGTTTAATGTGGCACCTGTCGACACGCGTGTTAACCGATTTTCTGACTACGCCTGCGGCTGCCGCATCATAAAAGAGTGTGGATTGGGATTAACGCCTTCAGGGTATTACATGTGCGCCGTGGCCGGTGGGATTGACCGGATCTTTGGTTACCATCTGGGCAGGAAAAAACTGCCGGATGACTCCGACACGTTGTCGGACCAGATGTCTGCATTTTGCCGTTTATGCGGTCATTTTGGCTTCCAGTGGCCGACACGGCGTGCCAGGCTGTCCGAAACCTGGCGGCTGGCATATCGGCGGTTAAAAGATAGTGAATGAGTCTCACACACCTATGAACCATTTAAGAATACTGCATGTGATCGGACAGCGGCCGGAAATGACCGGGAGCGGGATCTATCTTGAGGCGATGATCAGAGAATCTCGCAAACACGGGTTTTCAAATTACCGGGTAGCCGGTGTCCCAGCTGGGACGATTCCATCCTTAAAGGATCGGCCTCAAACCGAAGGCACCTGCGTTTTTTTTGAATCGGAGGCACTCAATTTCCCAGTTACCGGTATGTCGGATGTGATGCCATATAAAAGCTCTCTGTTCAAAGATCTGAAAGGCAGGCGTCTGACATCCTATAAGTCGGCGTTCACCCATGTGCTTGAAGATGCAGTCAACCAGTTTAATCCGAATATCATTCACACGAATCACCTTTTTTTAGTTTCTGCCCTGGTAAAAAAACGGTTTCCGACCCTGCCAGTCGTGACAACCTGCCATGGCACGGAACTGAGACAATACAATAACTGCCAGCATTTGAGACGTTTCGTAAAACGCTATTGCCGGCGCCTGGACAAGATCATTGCGCTGACAACCGATCAGAAAAGGGATATCCATCGTCTGTATGGCATCCCGTTAAATCAAATTGTCGTTGTCGGCGGCGGATACGATCAAACGATGTTTACCCGGAGCCCGAAATCCCCTGCCGGAACCGTTCATATCCTCTACGCCGGCAAATATAATCGGAGCAAGGGCGTTCCCTGGCTGCTAAACGCCCTGATGAAGATCAAGCATCAGGACTGGCATCTGCACATGGCGGGAAGCGGCAATGGACAGGAGTATGATCACTGCATTGACCTCGCGAAAAAATTGGGCCGAAAGGTTACCAACCATGGTTATGTGACCCACCGTCGATTATCGGAGCTGATGAAAAAAGCCCATGTCCAGGTGCTGCCTTCATTTTTTGAAGGTCTACCCCTCGTGCTCTTTGAGGGCCTGGCCTCCGGATGCCGGATCATCACGACCGAACTGTCTGGTTTCAATGAGATCTTCGGGGAAGCGAACAGAGAGACAATCGATCTGATTCAACTGCCGCCCCTTGAAACCATTGACCGGCCTTATCAAAAAGACGAGGCCCGTTTGGAAAAGGCGTTATGCCAAAGGATTCTCAACATGATGGCGGCGGTAAAAAAATCTCCGGATGTTGATGATCCCCAGGCAGAAAAAATTGCATCCCACTATACCTGGACCCATATTTTTGAACGTACGTTATCCGTCTACAGGGATGCTGTTAAAAGGCGAATCAATTCCAGCGCGCCCTGATGAATACTGCGGCGGCATCGGCCCAAAGCGCATAAATCCCGGGACCGGGATGAAAACCATCCGGCGCCATATTCTCAGTACTGACAGGAAAATCAAGTCGAATGTGATCGCAATCCGGTTGATCGCGGGACCAGGAATGGATGGCGTTGTCCAATCGTTTCGCCCGATCCCCAATGTACCCTCTTAACGGCTCCGGGAGCGATGGAAACCGGTGAACAGGGGGCAAACCTGATATCAGGACATGACCAGCGACAAATTTCTCGCGGAGCAATTTCACCAATTTGATTTGCTCGAGCAGACAGGCGGCCGTGGATTGGCAAGACGTGATATCGTTCACACCCGTGGCCGTAAGGACGATATCATAGCTGGTTTTTTGAACCGTATGCAGAAAACTGCGCAGGTCAAGGGTCGACCATCCCGTATTTGCGATCAATTTCCAATGCACCGTAAAGTCGACCGATAGCCGCGACAACAGGCAACCCACCAATGCCTGGGCTTGAACCGGTGCGCCGACACCGGCTGCCGAAGAATCGCCGGTAACCAGAATCCTTATAGACCTGCCACTTCCGGCGACCCCTTCGCGGGGCCCTTTGGCTTCTGCTATTTTGGGCACAGATTGTCGAACCCACACCCCTTGGGCGAGAAGGATCGGGACGAGGCAGCCGAAAGACAGGCGTCGCATCAGAGAAGGCTTTTCGATAAAAGCGTGGATGGCCTGCGTGTTAAATGCATGTCAAAACAGGCGCCTACCCTGGGCCAGCGAGAGGGACGTGGACTCGACGTTCTGCAATGATTGAGAAGCATGGTTTTTACGTCTGTTATTATTTCCAGAATAATTGTATCAAAGGCTCCGCATTGAAACCTTGCACGATAAAGCTCGGTGAATGCTGACAAACAATCTGGTTTTTAACGGGCGACAGATATCCGGGCAGCTACCGGATGGTGATTGGCAAACGTACCCGGCCCATTGGTGATACCCAGTTTCACGAATGTCCTCATCAAGGTTGACAAGTTAATCATGACCGCTGAACCAGTAAAAGTTGATATCAAGGCCATTGTCCTGTTGACCATCCTCTGCGCCAGTTGGGGACTTCAACAGATTTCAATCAAGGTCGCCGTCCAAAGCATTGCCCCTGCGCTGCAGGGAGGCATTCGATCCATTGGTGCCGCGATCTTGTTGTATCTGTGGATGGTGGCACGCAGGGAAAAAATGGACATCAATGACGGCACCTTCTGGTGGGGGATGGCCGTCGGCCTGTTCTTTTCCATCGAATTTTTGCTGATATACTGGGGCTTGGAATTTACCAGCACATCGAGGTCCGTCATCTTCCTGTATACCATGCCATTTTTTACAGCCATGGGAGCTCATTGGTTTGTGCCCGGAGAATCCTTGGGAAGAGCGCAGCTTGCCGGTCTATGTTGCGCTTTCTTGGGAATTGTGATCGCTTTCAGCGAATCCATCGGCAAACCGCAATCGTTAATGCTGATTGGTGATACGATGCTGCTGCTGGCAGGCGTCTTCTGGGCGGCTGCAACCATCATGGTAAAAGCCAGTCCTTTGTCCAGAATCCGGGCAAGCCGTGTATTGCTCTACCAGCTTGTCGTATCCGCAGTCGTGCTGCCGTTCGGAGCGGCACTTCTGGGACAAACTGAAATCACCCATGCGACGCCGCTCATACTGGGTTGCATCGCTTACCAGATCATTTGGGTCGCCTTCATCACCTATCTCGCCTGGTTCTGGCTGATCAGAAACTACCCGGCATCCAAGTTGAGTGCATTTTTATTTCTTACGCCGCTTTTTGGCGTCCTGGAGGGTATTATCCTTCTCGATGAGCACATCACTTATCGGTTGCTGATTGCCCTGGCAATGGTATGCATCGGAATCTACGTCGTAAATCGTAGACCAGGCAGCAAGCAATCCGAACCAACAAAGCTTCCAGTAGGCAGGGATTGACCGAAGCAATCGGGTATGAATAGACGCAATCCCATTTTTATTGTCCCTTGACCCCTGCAACGAATCCATTCTATGCATGAGTTGACTCACTCATTAGGCAATAGGATGAATCCTCTCAAATTAAGCATCAGTCGAATCTTTTTAATCCATATGGCTCTCGTAGGCATCATATCCATATTTTCTCTCGGCTATCTTTGGGTTACATCCGAATGGTCTATGTTTGAAAAAGAGGCAAGCTCACTGCGTGCGTCCTATCTGGAGAGCCAGAAGGTAACATTAAAACGTGAGGTTAATCAGGCACTAAATTTTGTAAATTTCATGAAATCTCAAACTGAGAAACGGTTGCAAGATTCCATAAAAGGCAGAGTTGAAGAGGCCTATGCCATCATAGAGAATATTTATTTGAAAGAAAAGGACACAAAAAGCACTGAAGAAATTGAGGCGCTTATCAAACAGGCACTCAGGTCCTTGAGGTACAATAACGGCCGCGGATATTATTTTGCCTTTACGATGGAGGGTGTTGAAACGTTATTCGAAATCAGGCCTGAAATGGAAGGCACGAACATGCTGGAAGTCAGAGGGGGGGAAGGCGAGTTCGTTGTTTCAGATATGCTTGCCGTCATCAGGGAAGATGGCGAAGGGTTCTACAAATATACCTGGCCCAAACCCAACCAGCAAGGTTTTTTCCCAAGAGTCGCATTTGTAAAATTGTTCAAACCCATAGGTTGGGTAATCGGTTCGGGGGAGTATCTCGATTATGTTGAGAAAGATATTCAGGAAGAATGCCTGAAATGGATTTCAAACATCAAGTTTGAAAAGGATGGTTACGTGTTTGCCGGAAAATGGGACGGGTTGGTTCTATCTGGCCCTGAAACCGGTAGAAACGTATATGACATCATAGATATAAACGGTGTTAAAATCGTCCAGGAACTCATAAAATCGGCCAAAGAAGGAGGCGGTTTCGTTGAATATGTGCTTCCGAGATTCGAAGGTAAAAAACATGCCCCTAAAATCAGCTACGCGGTTGGCGTACCTGAATGGCAATGGTATATTGGCGCCGGCTTGTATGTGGATGAAATTGACACTGCACTCGCGTTAAAGCAGTCGGAACTCGAAGGAAGAATCAGAACAAATATTCGAAATACGACGTTGATCCTTTTTGCGCTTCTTATTTTCATCTTCCTGATTGTAAAACTGCTATCGGATCGAATCCATCACAACATAAAATTGTTTAAAGATTTTTTCAAAAAGGCGTCTTCGGATGCCATCAAAATTGAAAGAAATGCAATTTATTTCTATGACTTTGCCCAACTTGCTGAATCGGCAAACGATATGGTTGAGAACCGAAGACGGGCAGAGAAGGCGCTACGTGAGAGTGAAGAGAAGTTCCGGATGCTGGTGGAGCAATCCCCGCTCGGGATATCCCTGATTGGGGAAAATGGTCGATACAAGTATCTGAACCCACGATTTGTGGAGATGTTTGGGTACACGATAGACGATGTCACTACAGGAATAGAATGGTTCAACAAAGCTTATCCAGATGACCTCTACCGCCAAAAGGTGATGAAAGCATGGTCTGATGTTCAGCGGCAACCTCAAACCGGACGATCCCGGCCACATGTTTATACTGTGACCTGCAAGGACGGATCGCAAAAAGAGATCAATTTTAAACCATTAAATATAAAAAACCAAGATCAGTTGGTTATTTATGAGGACATAACCGAACGGTCGCGACTGGAACAACAACTTCAGCAAGCACAAAAAATGGAAGCGATAGGAACGCTTGCAGGCGGGATTGCTCACAATTTCAACAACCTGATGATGGGTATCCAAGGCAGAGCATCGTTGATGACGTTGGAGTTGGGCCCTTCCCATCCCCAGCAAGAGCATATTCAAGCCATTGAGGAACAAATAGTCAGCGCCAGCAATCTTACCAGGCAACTGTTAGGGTTGGCCCGCGGAGGTAAATACGAGGTCAAACCAATAGACATCAACGAACTATTGCTTTCCAGCGCGGCCATTTTCGGTCGTACCCGCAAGGATATTCAGATCCACAGCAAACTATTTCCTTCGTCACTGGTTGTCGAAGCTGATAAGCGACAGATTGAGCAGGTGTTTTTAAACATTTTCGTCAATTCCATACAAGCCATGCCGGACGGCGGCGAAATTTATCTGGAAACATCGATCCTGAATTTAAACGATGCCTTTTGTAAACCGTATGCTGCCATACCTGGTCGATATGTCAAAATTTCTGTAAAAGACACCGGGGTCGGGATGAACAAGGAAACCTGCCAGCAGGTCTTTGATCCATTTTTTACGACTAAAGATAAATACCTGGGAACTGGATTAGGTTTGGCGTCAGCCTATGGCATCATAAAAAACCATGGCGGTGTAATCATAGTTCATAGCGATCTCGGCCATGGGACGACGATTAGCGTCTATCTGCCAGTATCGGAAAAAACAGCCCATGTGGAAGCGCATGTCAATGATATGATCATCCGTGGATCGGGCACGATTCTCCTGGTTGACGATGAAGACATCATGATTGATGTGGGTAAACCGATGTTGGAAAAATTGGGTTATGATGTCATTGTCGCCAAAGGTGGAGAACATGCTGTTGGTGCGGTATCTGAAAAAGGTGACAAAATTGATCTTGTCATTCTGGATCTAATTATGCCGGGGATGGATGGTGGCAAGACTTTTGACGTTATCCGTGAGATTCATCCAAAAATGCCAATAATATTGTCCAGCGGGTATTCTCTCAAAGGCAAAGCGACTGATATCATGCGAAGGGGATGTAACGCATTTATCCAAAAGCCGTTCAACATTTCTGAACTATCTCAGTTGATTCGAAAAGTTATAGATGAGGGTAAAGGGTTTGGTCAAGAATAATGAGGCCACGTATCTCTGCAGTCTGTCAGGCTTCGGAGGCAGCGCCCAAGGCAAGACAATGATATCCAGCGGATAAATTGTCAAAAGATGAATATCGTTTGACCCTATTTCATCTCAAGATTTTCTTGACCTGACGGCCACAGATTATGGTATCTGTGGTTTAGTCAGGCTACAGCTTATCTCAATACATCTCAGGTCGCCACATTTCTGTGATAGATTCTTTTTCCCAATGTAATCTGCAATGACCTGAAAATTCAGCCGCCCCAATATGTAATGGTGCTTGGGATTGTTCTACGATCCAATTGCTTGGCGACATAATGGCAAGCTATACCAAAAATTTGACCAGTAAAAAAACTGCAGATTACATACAAAACGACCATCTATTTACAACCGTTAAAAAAGTTAAATATCGATCACGCTTCCCAAAATATTCTCAAATCAAAAATTTATTTATAGTTTACTAACCTACTGAAACAAAATAGGAAAATATTGACTGTCACTTGAGCCTTCCATAGTCTCCCGCTTTAATATTTTACGAGAGTATGAACCCCATTTATTATTTACTGACTCTTCAAAGATTAAAAAAATCTTATTGACACGCAACCACCAATCTGGCTATGATAATTAAACGACCGACCGACCGGTAGGCCAAAGCTCCATAACCCTCCTATAAATATTATGAATTTTACTAAATTATGAAAGATAAAATTAAAAAGTCGGCGATTAATCTTTTTTATAAAAAAGGCTACTTTGCCACCAGCATGAGTACCATCGCCAAGGCCACAGGAATTCGAAAGTCCAGCATTTATCATCACTACTCCACGAAGGAAGAGATCCTGTTGGATATTTTCAGAACAACCATGAATGACCTGCAGGATGCTCTGCGAACCCGGTTGGATGCGGCAGCGGGCGCAAGAGAACGAATGCAGGCGGCCATATACTGCCATATCATTTTTCACATTAAACGGCAGAAGGAGGCGATCATTGCCGATAGTGAGCTTAGGGGATTAACAGCAAGAAATTACAAAGAAATCATTCATATGCGCGATGATTATGAAAAGAAGATCCAACGTGTGCTTGAAGAAGGTGTAGCTGAAGGTATTTTTGTCGATTTGGATATAAAAGTCATTTCCTACGCCATTCTGTCGATGTGCACGGCTGTCTGCACCTGGTTCAACAAGTCAGGACGCCTTTCTAAAGAGGATGTCGCTGATATCTATTCAGTTTTTATACTGAAGGGATTAGCAAAATCCTGAAAATTGGCAATTCCAAGAGGGAAAACCCTGAGAGGAGGTGAGCGCAGGAGGATAATTGATATTCATAACCAACCACAAGAAGCATAAGGAGAGAAACATGGCAAAACTGTTGGGGTATAAAAAAACGATCGCTATTGTATCCATTTTGGGGTGTATGTTCGTTTTATCCTTAATGGCAAGCGAGGGCCAGTGTAAATCCTACAAATGGAAAATTAGCCAGGGAATCGCCGAGGACCATCCCGCTTCAGCACGTTGTAAGCAGTTCGCCGAAATTGTCGGTGAAAAATCTGGAGGCAAGATCAACCTGACCTACTTTCCATCAGGCGCTTTAGGCGACTGGATGGAGCAAATCGAAGCCAATCGAATGGGCACGCTGGAAATCGGGCTCAACGCCGGTTCCACTTCCTATGACCCAAGAACCAACCTGATGTTCATGCCTTATCTCTTCTCCACGTGGGACGAAGCACGCGCTGCAATCGGCTCCAAGGGGTGGCTCACCCCCATTTTTGATGACCTCTATTCCCAGATCGGTCTCAAAGTCTTGGGCATTTATTTGAATGCCTGGGACGGGATGGCCTATACCAAACGCGTTAAGAAGGTTGCCAAGGTGCCCGAAGACTATTCCGGAATAAAAATGCGGGTACCGCCAATCCGAATCTTTGAAGTCTATATACCCACGTTGGGTTTCATTTCAACGCCTATCGCTTATTCTGAAACATTTACCGCGCTTCAGACCGGCATCGTCGATGCTCGCTCCGCATGCCCAGCCGTTGAGGCGTATGTTATGCGCGATGCGCTTTCCTACTGGGTGGCGACCCGCGACTGCTTCGAATATTGGTTTTTAACGATGAACAAAAAGCTCTGGGATTCACTTTCCGATGAAGACAAGGCGATACTTAGCGGTGCCGCAGACAAGGTCATGAGTGACCAGGCGCTTGCCGCTGAAAAAGATGAAAATGATTTCAAGCAAAAACTGATTGATGCGGGTGTCAAGGTTTACGAGGTGAATGATCAGGAGTGGCAAACGGGTGCAAAAATTGTTCGCGCCAAAGCGTGGCCGGTCATCCAGGAAGAGCTTTTAGGGTCCGTGTTAATGGAAAAAGTAAAGGCGCACGCTACCAAAATTCCGGAATAATGGATACCAGCGAGGAAAATGGGTAATCTGCTTTTAGGGTTTAAATCCAGAGGGTCGGGGAATACCGACCCTCATTTTCGGATAAAGATTGGAACCCATCATGTCATTGAAGACGATTAAGCGATTTTTTACCACCACCGACACTTTTTTAGATAAGGGTGCTTCTGCACTGATAATTATCGGCGGTGTAATGGTTGCACTGACTGTCGTATTGCAGGTTATCCTGCGCTATATTTTTAAGGTCCCCCTTTTCGGTTTGGAAGAATTCTCACGATTGATCGCCGTGTGGGTGTACTTTCTGGGTGCAATTTTTGGAACAAAGTGGGACTCCCATGTACAAGGCGACGTGGCCGGGCGGATTTTTTCAACAGATCGTTCCAGGTCGATAATTAAGGCTTTTGCTTGGATTCTAAGCCTTCTGGTCTGTTTTCTGTTTCTGTATCACTCCGCCACATACAGCATATGGCTATACGGAACCGGAGAAAGGACAACCGGTTTGTGGTGGCCGCGAATATACAGTGTTGGCAGCATGCTCTTCGGCGCTTTTTTTATGACCATCTATAGTATTGTCAATGTGATCAAATATTCAAGCGCAGCCATTAACGGACTGAAGGCCACTCCGGGAGGTACATCATGACAGTTGTCGTCGCCGTAATGGCTCTGGTCGTTGTGATCATGCTATTGGGAGTCCCGGTGGGTTTTTCATTCGGTTTGGGTGGATTTATCATTCTGGCGATCACCGGGCTTGACCCACGGTTTGCCATACCGGCGGCCTTTCGCAATCTGGAATCCTATACACTGCTTGCACTTCCTCTTTTCATCATGGCTGGCGGACTGATGCGAGATGCCGATATATCCAGGCGGCTCATCGCGTTTACCATGTCTTTTCTGGGACGGATCAAGGGGGGATTGGGAATGGTGTGTGTGGTGTCGTGTACCATCTTTGGCGCCATCTCAGGATCGGCCTCCGCTGCTATTGCTGCCATCGGCTCGGTGATGATACCGGAAATGGTAGATCAAGGGTACTCACGTGGCTATTCCACAGGACTGGTGGCCGCCTCTTCCATGCTTGCCTTGCTCATTCCACCGAGCATTCCCATGATTGTTTTTGCCATGACGGCTCAGATATCAATCCTTGCCGCATTTTTAAGCACGCTGATACCGGGTATTTTAATGATGACGGCCTATTGCATCATCAACTTGATCATGAGTCGGCGCATGAAATCATTAAAGGTAGCCCCGAAGCTCGCCCTCCCGCAGGCGATAGGAGAGATTGGGCGTTCCACGAGGCATGCCGGATTCGCGCTCTTCATGCCGGTTCTTGTCCTGGGGGGGATCTACGGTGGTGTTTTTACTCCTACCGAGGCGGCCGGAATGTCAGCGCTTTATGCGGTATTTGTGGGTTTTTTCATATATAAGAAGATGACCCTCAAAGGGATGACGAAAAATATCAAAAACTCCATGGTTACATCCGGTGTGGTGATGATCCTGCTGTTTTTCATCCTTATGGTGAGCAGAATCATGGTGACCTATCAGGTCCCGCAGCAGCTTACGGAATTCATCTTTAGTTTTACGACCAACAAGTGGCTTGTTCTGCTGATGCTCAACGTCATCCTCCTATTGATGGGCATGCTGGTAGACGATATATCCGGAAACATTCTGTCCGCTGCCATTTTGCTTCCCATTGCAACGTCGGTAGGAATTGATCCGATTCATTTTGCAGCCATTTCCGTCACCAATTTGTCCTTGGGAAACATTACCCCACCTTGTGCGCCCATGCTTTATCTGGCAGGTTTGATAGGCGGAAATCTACCGTTGAACGAATATGTGAAACCGGCCTCTTACTTTATGATTTTCGGAGCGGTGCCCGTAATCCTGGCAGTCACTTATGTTCCCGAATTTGCATTGGTTTTGGTAAATATTTTCTTAAAATAGGCGAAAATAGAAAGGAACCGTTCATTGGAAGAAAATGCCGTAACTTATAAAAAAAGAGAAAATGTGGGGATCATCACATTTAATCGACCACACCGCCTCAATGCCATCAATGAAGCTCTCTTGAAAGGCTTTATCCAGCAGCTGCAAAACGCTCAGAAAGATCCCGACGTTCAATCGGTGATATTGACCGGAGCCGGCAGAGCGTTTTGCGCGGGTGAAGATCTTAAGGAGACATCCTTGGGTAAAACTTTTAAACAGTGGACGATAGAAGTGGATGCGTTGCAGGATGTTCAGCGGGTTATCCTCGGACTGGGTAAACCCTTGATTGCTGCAATTAATGGATATGCTGTCGGCGGTGGCCTGGAGTTCGCATTGAGTTGTGACATACGGATCGCGGCCGAAGATGCCACGCTCGGTTTCCCAGAAACCGGCGTAGGGCTCACGGTCACTACGGCCGGAACCAAACTGATCACCCAGATCGTCGGTCTTGGAAAAGCCAAGGAGTTGATTCTCACCGGCCGATTCGTGGACGCCCGTGAAGCGATTGATATCGGGCTGGTAAACCAGGTGGTGGCTGCTGAGGAACTCCTTGATCAGGCGATGGAGATGTGCCGGTCCATAAACAAGCGTTCGCCATTGGCGGTTAAATTGTCGCGCATTGCCATCGACCAGGGCCTCAATGCAAGTTTCGAACAGATATTGGAACTGGAGGCATCTCATCTGCTGACCTGCATTAATTCAAATGAGCAGCAGGCCCTGGTGGAAAAAAAATTGAAAACCATGCAAGCGGGAAAAGTTGAATAGAGGTCCCGATGAGGTGATATCGATGCTTAAAGGCCAAACATACGAAGAAGTCTGCCAAAATTTCAGGTGGAAGATTCCTGAAACCTACAATATCGGTGTGGACGTCTGCGATAAATGGGCCAACGGCAGTAAGCGATTGGCCCTTATATACGTCGGCCCGGATGAGAAAGAGCAACGGTTTTCTTTTCAGGACCTCAAGGCCCTGTCAAACAAGTTGGCGAACGCCTTGAGGGCCAATGGAACCAAAAAAGGCGACCGTATAGGGATTTTACTCCCACAATGTCCGGAAACGCTGATTTCCCACATTGCCGTGTATAAGCTGGGTTGTATCGCCTTGCCCTTGTTGACGCTATTTGGGCCCATGGCCATCGAGTATCGGCTTCAGGACAGTGCTGCCAAGGTGGTGATCACGAACAGCGACAATCTGACAAAAATCATGGAGATTCGAGATCGGCTACCTGAATTGAAGCTGATCCTGGTCGTTGGAGATGACGCAGGCGAGGGAATAATTGATTTCTGGGAAAGTCTGTCGGATGGAAAGGACGATTTCGATCCGGTTGTCACCCGGCCCGATGATCCGGCTTTGATCATATACACCTCAGGCACCACAGGACAGCCAAAAGGGACGCTGCATGCCCATCGGCTGCTTCTTGGAATCATGCCGGGGTTTGAATTTTACCACAACCTCTTTCCTCAAGATGGGGACCTGATGTATACGCCATTGGATTGGGCGTATATCGGAGGATCCTACGATGCGCTGTTCCCCACCCTGCACCACGGTGTGCCTGTGCTGGCTTTCAGGCCTCCAAAGTTCGATCCTGAAAAAGCTTTCTACATGATGGAAAAATATGCGGTGCGCAATCTCATGGTCGTGCCCACGGTCCTGAGAATCATGATGAACAGCGTAAAGAATGTTAAAGATCGGTACAAAATTCATCTACGATCGGTTACCGCCGGTGGTGAAACCCTGGGAGCGGAGTTATACCAGTGGAGCAGGCAGGAGCTAGGCGTAGACCTCAATGAGCAATATGGCCAAACCGAGTGCGATTTAGTGATCGGTTTTTGTTGCCAGGTGATGCCTATTGTTCAGGGAGCAATCGGAAAGGCAGTTCCCGGACATCATGTGGAAATCCTCAATCCTGCGGGTGAGATTGCCGCCACCAATGAAGTGGGAGAGATCTGTGTAAGGCGACCTGACCCGGTTATGTTCCTTAATTATTGGAACAACCCGGAAGGAACCGCTGAAAAATTTTCAGGTCAGTGGATGAAAACCGGAGACCTCGGTCGGAAGGATGAGAACGGTTACTTCTGGTTTACCGGCAGAGCCGACGATCTAATCGAAAGCGGTGGCTACCGCATTGGTCCGGGAGAGATCGAAGAATGTCTCATGAAACATGAGGCCGTGGCCCTGGTCTGTGTGCTGGGCGTGCCGGACCCGGTAAGAGGGCAGATCGTCAAGGCCTTTATTGTTCCCAAAGCGGGATTCACGCCTGACGAGTTACTGGAGGAAAGCATTCGCAACCATGTTAAGGGAAAACTCGAGGCGCATGCTTATCCTCGGGCCATTCAATTCCTCGAAGAGATGCCCATGACCAAAACTGGAAAAATCCTCAAAAACAAACTCAAAGCGTTGTAACTGTTTCAGATGGGTTAATTGAAAAAATGAGCCGACTTTATCACAACGATGTTGAAACGGCTTTTGTCTTAGTGGTTTTAACGAAAAAGTTTTGGATTGCCTGTCCTTATGGAAAAGATCTGTACAGACCTGGAAGCGCAGTATCAAGAGCTTGATGACGCAGTCTCCGATTTGAATAGTGGAAAATGGTATCTTCAAACCCCATTTTACCAATGGACCATTTTTGACCAGGTCGCTCATATTGCTTTTTTCGACCGTGAGGCGCTGCTTGCCATTGAAAATCCCGAGCGTTTCAATCATTGTGCCCAACAAGTAATGCAAATTCTGTTATCAGATGGGGATTGGCCGCCTAAGACCAACCCATTATTGGGAACAGCGCACCCTGATGAGCTGATATCCCTCTGGCGAAAGACGCGAGCGGACTTATTGGAAAAACTGAGACAGATGAACCCCAAGGATCGTATCATCTGGTATGGACCGGGTATGAGTGCTCGGTCTTTTGCTACCGCACGTCTCATGGAGACATGGGCACATACCCAGGATGTCTGTGACACCCTCCGACTGAAAAGAAAAAATACCGATCGGCTGCGCCATGTTGCCCATATCGGGGTTACCACGTTTTCCTGGAGTTTTAAAATCAGGAACCTGTCTCCCCCCTCGATCAAGCCCCGTGTAGAACTGACCGGGCCGTCAGGGGAACCCTGGATGTGGGGTGAACCGGATGCATCGGAGATTGTTCGTGGCAGCGCGGAAGAATTCTGTCTAGTGGTGACACAAAGGCGTAACATAGCGGATACTTGTCTTCAATGCGAGGGGGATCATGTAAAACAATGGCTTGCGATGGCACAGGCATTTGCCGGCATTCCGCAGGATCCACCAGCACCGGGAGAAAGGGTGCCGCGTTGAAAATTTTTAATAAAAATCATTGCCAACCTTCGTTTCATAAAATGGATGATTCATGAATAAGATCAAGAAAGTGATGGTCGCCAATCGTGGAGAGATCGCCAGCAGGATTTTGCGAACGCTGGATCGCATGGGCATTGCCTCGGTGATCGTCTACCACGCGGCAGATGCGGGTTCGCCTGCTGTTGCAGGGGCGTCCGAGATTGTGGAAATAGATGGCCCCACGCCTGTAGCCGCCTATCTGGACATGGATCAGATCATCGCTGCTTGCAAAGCAACCGATGCCGATGCCGTTCATCCCGGATTCGGTTTTCTGGCGGAAAACCCCGAATTCGCCAGACAACTGGAGCACGAGGGAATTAAATTTATCGGTCCTTCTCCGGAAAACCTCGAATTGATGGGAAACAAGGTCAAGGCGCGTTCTTTTTGTATGGACAACAATTTTCCTCTGGCGCCCTCGGTGGCCGAGATAAGCACTGGCGATCATTTTGCCGAACAAGCCAGAAAAATCGGCTTTCCGCTGCTGATCAAAGCGGCTGCTGGCGGGGGTGGAAAGGGAATGCAGATTGTGCGGGATCTTGTCGATCTCGAACCGGCAATCCAAGTTGCCAAGACGGCTGCCCTGCGTGCCTTCGGAGATGACACGGTATATGCAGAACGCTATGAGGAGAAACCACGCCATATCGAGGTGCAGGTGCTGGCCGATGAGTTCGGAAATGTTGTTCACCTGGGTGAGCGGGAGTGCTCCATTCAAAGACGATTTCAAAAGATTATCGAAGAAAGCCCTGCACCACGGTTGGAAGCCGATTTGCGTGAGCGCATCTGCGCCAAGGCCGTCGAAATCGCTATCCGAGCCGGTTATCACAATGCAGGCACCGTTGAATTCCTTTTGGCGCCTGACGGTGACTTCTTCTTTCTGGAAATGAATACCCGGATCCAGGTGGAACATCCGGTGACCGAAATGGTGACGGGTATCGATCTGGTTGAAATGCAGATCCGCGTGGCGCAGGGCGAACCTTTGCCTTTCAATCAGCATCAAGTCCAAACGAGCGGGCATGCCATTGAGTTGCGAATTTATGCCGAAGACCCGCAGAATGATTTTTTGCCCACTACCGGGCAGTTGCTCTCTTATTCCATACCGGTCGGTAGCAATGTGAGGGTGGATGATGGGTTTATCGAAGGAATGAAAGTGACGTCAGCTTTCGATCCCATGCTGGCCAAATTGATCATTCACGGTAAAACACGAAATGAAGCCATCGAGCGGGCCTGCAAGGCAATCGCCGACACCCTGATACTGGGCATCACTACCAACGTTGATTTCCTCGCCAGGATTATCTCCCATCCTGCTTTTGCCGCCGGCCGGATCCATACCGGCTTTATCACTCAATACAGAGACGATCTGAACCCTCCGGCATTGACAAAGGAGCAACGAAACCTGCTACTGGCCACTGCTGCCCTTAGCAGTCGCGAGTTTATGAACCCTGAATTCGATGCGATGGAGCCATACGCCAGCATTGGGAATTGGAGGAATTGACATGCATCGTCGCATCGAGCTGTTAGACGAATACGATGACGTCACCGTTTACAGACGTTTCTCCAAACATCTGGTTCAGATCAATGATGATGAACCCCAGCCCGCCGTTTTGGCTGTCACGGATTCAGGCGATCACATCATACAACTGGGTGAACGTCGCACCCGGGTAAATATAAAAGTTAAAGGGGAAATGGCATATATCCGGACATTTGGGCAAACATTTGAATTGAGAATTGTAAATCCGGTCGAACAAGCCAGTCTATCGGTAAAAAGAGGCAGCAAAAAGGCGAGAGCCCCCATGCCCGGTGTGGTTGTTGACATTCATGTAACTGAAGGTGAGCCCATCCTCAAGGGCCAGTCCATGATGACCATCGAGAGTATGAAAATTCTGACAGCAATCCAGGCTCCCATGAATGGCAAAGTGGGTAAGATTCATTTTGCACCGGGTGAGCCTTTCGAAAAGGGCGCTATCCTGGTGACCTTGAGCCCGCAGGAGGAATAGTATTATGCGCCGTATTAAATCCGCCATCGATCCCCTGTCACCAACCTACCGATCCTACGAACGGCATAATCGTCACCTTATGGCAACGCTGCACGAGTGTCAGCGAAAGGCGCGTCACGAACGACCTGCAAGGGATGTGGAACGCCTGAGAAAGCAAAACAAATTGCTGGTGCATGAACGCGTCGATCTGCTTTTGGATAAAGGTACCCCATTTTTGGAACTTTCACCCCTGGCTGCCAATAAGGCATACGACGGTAATGTCCCCGGTGCTGGGCTCGTTTCCGGAATCGGCATCGTGAACGGACGCGAGGTGCTGGTGATGGCCAGCGACAGCTCTATCAAAGGAGGGGCTTGGTTCCCGCTCACCGTGAAAAAAATGGTCCGCACGACCGATATCGCAGTCGAGAATCATTTGCCCATGGTTCATCTCGTAGATGCGGCCGGAGCATTTTTACCATTTCAGTCGGACCTTTTTGCTGACAGATACATGGCCGGCCGTCTCTTTCGCAACCAGTGCGTGCTGAGTGCACAAGGCGTCAAGCAGGTCGCACTGGTACTTGGTCACAGCACCGCTGGTGGCGCCTATGTACCAACCCTGTGCGATTATTCAATCATGGTGCGTGGCGCCGGTGGCGTGTTTTTAGGCGGGCCGCCTTTAGTAAAGGCCGCTACCGGAGAAGACGTATCGGCCGATGAACTGGGCGGTGCGGATGTTCACAGCACCGTCAGCGGTACCGCAGACTACGCCGTTGATAACGAGCAGGAAGGCATTGAATTGGTACGTGAAATCGTTGGTACATTCCCCCGGCCGGCCAAGGCTGCGGTTGAACGTCGTGAAAATGAGGAGCCCTATTATGACCCGCAGGAGCTATACGGTATCATTCCGGATGATATTAAAAAACAATTCAACATGATTGAAGTGATAGCACGAATGGTGGATGGCAGCCGTTTTCACGAATTCAAGCCCCAATACGGTGCTACGGCCATTTGCGGATTTGCCTATCTTTACGGGTGGAAAGTGGGGATCATCGGCAACAATGGCGTCCTGTTTTCCGACAGTGCCAATAAATGCACTCAGTTCATGCAGATATGCAATCGAGACCGGGTTCCGATTATCTTTCTACAAAATATTACTGGATTCATGGTGGGAAAGGAATATGAACATGGGGGTATTACGAAAAATGGCGCCAAGATGTTGATGGTGCAATCCAATTTGGATGTGCCAAAGCTTACAATGATGACGAACGGCAGTTTCGGGGCAGGCAATTATGCCATGTGTGGACGTGCTTTCGATGCACGGTTCTTGTTCTCATGGCCGAATTCCCAAATTTCAGTCATGGGCATGGAACAAGCGGCTAAGACCCTTTCCCAATTACGTATTAGATCTTTGGAACGCCAAGGAAAAAAATTGTCGGATGAAGAAGTGCAGCAGATATCTGAGGGAATTAAACAAGATTACTTGGAAAAAAGTGGCGCCTACCACTCCACGTCGGAACTGTGGGATGATGGTATTATCGATCCCGCCGATACCCGAAAAGTATTGGGGATAGCGCTTTCGGCTTCCCTAAACCGAGAGTTTAAGGAAACGCCCCATGGTATCTTGCGTATTTGACCTTCTCCTTATACTTAATATCTCTATTGTGTGACACGATGTATCGAATATTTAAGGAGGATAAATATGCAGGATTTTTCAAACGGTGCTGCCTACATCGATGGACAATTTGTACCCATTGCCGAAGCGAAAATCTCGATCCTTGACTGGGGGTTCCTCCATTCGGATGCAACCTACGATGTCGCACATGTCTGGAATGGAAAGTTTTTTAGACTCCATGATCACATTGAGCGGTTCTTGTCCGGTATGGAAAAACTGCGAATGTCTGTTCCACACAACCGCAGTGATTTGAAGTCCATCCTGATCGACTGCGTCAGAGCGAGTGGCCTACGCGAAGCCTATGTCGAAATGATATGCACAAGAGGATTACCAAAACCAGGATCACGCGATCCACGCGAATGTACAAATCATTTATATGCCTTCGCAATTCCGTTTGTCTGGATCGCGAATCCCGAAAAACAGAAAGAAGGATTGCACCTCATTGTCAGCCATTCACAACGAATACCTCCAGAATCAGTTGATCCTACCGTGAAGAACTATCACTGGCTCGACATGGTTATGGGCCTGTTTGAAGCCTATGATCGCGGAGGTGAAACTACCGTTGTCGTTGATACACGAGGAAACCTTGTCGAAGGTCCCGGCTTTAATATTTTCGCGGTAAAGGGCAGCACAATAACTACACCAGCGCATGGCGTGCTCGAAGGTATCACGCGCAGGACTGCGATTGAGATATCGACCGAGTATGGTTACGAAGTAATGCAGTGCAGTCTTTCAACTGACGAGGTCCGTACTGCCGATGAAGTGTTTGTCACCAGTACCGCTGGAGGTATCATGCCGGTTACAAAAATTGATGGGCGAGAGATCAGTTCCGGCACACCCGGCACAGTTACACAGAAATTGCAGGATAGATATTGGATGCTACATGAAGACCCACTCTACACCCTCAAAATCGATTATGATTGAATGAATCAAGAATTCGTTCAGACAAACAAATATCATATAAAAAGACGAAGACGGCTTGACGATAGTGTAAAGCAAGATTTGCTTTACCTGACAGCATCGGATGATGGCATCTGTAATTTGACTAAACTGGATCTTATCTCAATGTATCTGTAGTCCTGCTCTTTTTGTTCTAAGAGTAAACCAACAAATTCAATGTTTGAATGCAATTGGCTAATTTCTTCCCGATTAAGGATGTTAAAAAGACGCCTATATAACATTCTTATACTGGACATAAATGAGATGTCAATTGAATATCAATGATATGTTAAAATTAGTCAAAAGTTATCATGGTAAAAAGCAATATTAAAGCGGGGGTTACCCTATCATTTGTTTCATTACTGCTCCTTGGGATAATGCCTGTTGTTTCAAATAGTAGGCCTATGGAAATAAGTGCGTTAAACTTTGCACTCTATCTGTCTCTCTGGCAACTTATATTCTCAACACCAGTATTACTTATTGATTATAAGTCTTCGAATCGTGGGATTTTTAATGCTAACTTGTCTAGTGGGCTAAAGAAAAAAACTGTTTTGATAATACTTGCAACTGGTGCAATGTTTGGTATCTCAACTTTTTTATATGTGCTTTCGATGGAAAAGGCAGGAACTGTCAGTGCCTCGATTGCTATCCAGGCTTACCCTCTTTTTGCGATTTTATGGGAAACGATATTTCTAAAAAGACAAAAAAGCAAAGCAGAATTACTATTCACATTTTTGTTAATAGTTGGCTTATATCATCTCGGTACTAATGGGACTTGGCAAATTAAGGGACTGTCATATTGGTTTATCTTTGCTTTAACCGTTCCGTTCATATGGAGCGTGGCACATGTTATAATCAAAGAAGTCTTAGACAAAACCCCAATCACACCAGCTCAAGTAACTTTTTTCAGAGTGTTAGTCTCAGCAATAGTGATCTTTTTAATATCAGCATCAACAAATGACCTAAATATAGTGGCCAACTTAGTGAGGAACCATAGTTTTCAAATGTATGCGGTGGCTATGGGGTTTGTTTACTATCTTGAACTTATAATCTGGTTTTATGCTGTCAAGCATGTTGATGTCTCTGTAGCAAGTTCAATTATAACGCCATGGCCAGCAGTAACAGTTATTTTGGCAATAATATTTTTACATGAGCCTATCAAAAGCTATCAAGTTGTAACTCTCGTAATTGTATTTATCAGTGTGTATGGAATACTTTTGTCCGGCAAAAAGAAAAGGAATGCAAAATTATTAGAGTCCAGCAGAAAAATTTGGATTTAGATATTTCAGGAGTCGGGAATTTATCACATTACCAGTTCTTTGATATTCCAGGTAGATCGACTTTGCTTGAATGCTTGAAGTTGATGCTTTTGGATCGTTAACCCCATGGTAGCAAATAGCCAGCGGTTGTTGTCGTCTCCGCGCATCCAGCAACGGTCTATCTCGGACTGCCGGAAGAGGCTTGAAAACGATGGCTGTTCCAATCTTGAATGGGGACGGAACAGTTAAAGCCTCTTTTGGAGTGTCATATCCCATCAGCCGCGAAAAGGAAGAAAATTTTGAAGATAAATTATAAAAAACATTATAAATATTTAAGATCATTCAGGTTAATTTTAAGTTGCACACAAACCAATCCATCCGGGAATAACGGCAAAGGCGTTTTCTGCAAATCGATCCCGACACAGGATAACAGATAGCAAAACCATTCTTCACGATTCTGCAAACCTGCGATAGCTATTAAAGACCGCCCCGATAAAAAAACTGCAGACCACAATACCTGGTAGTTAACCTTTTCCTAAAATATGTTGGCTTTGAAATTGATATCACAGATGATAAGTGGTGGAGGATTTTCCTGATAACTCCAACTCATCAACGGTAAATAGGGATTCTGAAGGGTTGTGATACCATATGTCAACGGGTGCTTTGACAAACCATTGGAGTCTGTCAAACCAAATCCAGGTCCGGATCAATAAAGCCTTTTCTAATTTTGCTGGCGGCATCTGGAAAGTGCCCGCCGGCCACCATGTCGGAAAGCGCCACCCTGATTGCACAGATCCAAGGTCCTTGGATACTCCTCAGCAGACCCCCCTCTGTTTAGACCCTCCCCGCGGCACCGGTGCTAAAATAATGCCTATATCGAATCTTTTCCATCATAGTCTGTTCTGAAAAAGCGATTCACGATTTATCGGCACAAATCACGATATTTCCTAAATGTAATCTTTTTTCGCTATCATTCACAAACTCAAGAATTGATCGCGTCCCCGCCATTCAAATTTCCAATGTGATAATAAATGGTTATGATATCATCACGCATTGGCACACCTTCTGCTCAGTTGGTTGGCAAAGCCCAGTCCGTTCAATGGCTGATCGCTTGAGCCCAAATGAGAGAGGAGGAAACGATGAAAACAACAGATTTTAAATCAAAAACAGTGGCCGTCCTGGCAACCCTGGTATTTTTAAGCATCCCTGTCCCAACCATCGCAGCCGATTTTTTTCCGCTTGACATCTGGGAAGAGATGGATGCCTGGGAACATACCCTCACTGCCGGCCTTGATCCTGATATTGGTGTGAAAAACCAAACAATTCCAATCGGCATCGATGATGCTAAAATGATCAAAGCGTCGTTCCCACTTGATGTTTGGGAAGAATTGGATGATCTCGATTATTTCAATTGGCGCATGATGAAAAACCGGAACGCATTCAATATACAATATGGGACCGCGAAAGAAGATACGAAGAACCCATATTGGATGCCCGAAGAGATTAGAAATCCCTAATTCACAATGACATTGAAATCTGAATGCCCCACGCATGAAGTGCCAAGCCCTCTCCTTACGCGCTCCCTTGAAAACGTTGCATAAACCAACACTAAGCGCAGCCCAATATTAATTCGAGCATAACCAACCAATGCTTTCGCTCTTAAAATAATGATGTAGGATCTGCAGCTTGAGAGTTAGATCCAAGAATTCTGAAAGGAGGAGACCATGTATCCCAAAACACTCTATGGTTGGTATAATAAGCTTGTACGGGGTTGCCCTTACAATCAAAAAACTGCACACATACTCGACTACACATTTAAGCCTAGCTCCCGTTTACTATCTACTCTGGCAAATCCGAATTGGAGGAAAAAATCCTCTGATTATAAAAGCTCAAGGCAAGTCCGTTCCTAAATAGAAGCGACGCTATCAATGCGCGTGGATAATGCCGACATTGAAATCTGAAGGGACCGTTCCTAAAAAATGATTGTCTTTCACGCGTCCTTCCAATGAAAGGATGATTGAACCCTCCCCGCGGCAAGCCGCGGGGAATGCGCTCGCTATCACGGTTCAACATGTCAGATTGGATTGGACTTTCGCTCTCATTGGTAAGGACACGCTTCCAAGATCCCCCACCGCTTAGTCATGGGCCGCGTACGCCTGAAATCGCGGTCGACATCTCAGAAGTTATGGTATTATATTACAATCATTAAATATTGACATCGCATCATCGATGCCATTAACATCAATACTGATTGAATCCTCCACGCGTCCCCGATGGGCGGGATCTCTGCTTCGCTCCGACAATCGGCGGGAAATGCGCTCGCCATCGCGGTTCAGTTTAACGATGATTACGTTTCTGGTCCCGGAAAATCTTATTATGGGCGGTTTATTTTTGGATTATGAATGAATTTGACCACAGCTTCTACAAGATCCTCTTTGAAGATCTAAATCCAGATAAATTGAGGAAGCGATTCCTGCAATTACTATTAGAATTGCAAAATGTCGAACGTGGTTCATTATGGATCAAACAAGAGGGTCACTATGTGTGTGTTGAATCTTTGGGTGGGCCATCGAAAATCGATATCATCAAAGGCGCCGCGATAAGTGCTAAAGAAAAAAGTATCGTCGGCTGGGTCATGGAGCACGGCGAAATGACCGTCGCAGAAGGTGGAAAAGACCCACGCCATTGTCAAGAATTTGAAAAAGAGATGCAGTTGAAGAGCGCCCTGATTCTGGCCTTTCCATTGATATTGGGGAGCGGAGATGTTTATGGCGTCGTCCAGATTGTTGATACGAATGCGGGCGGCAGTCGCTTGAATCTTGATGAACAATACCTGAAACGCCTCAAAGGCATCATTGATATTGGCGCAATTGCCTTAAACAACGCACTGCAGCATACCAGTCAGATTAATAGAGCCCGAGAACTAGAACAAACCCTCGACGAGATCCGAAACAAGATCCAAATCATCGGCCAAAGCACATCTTTCATGAAAGCGATGAAAAAGGTTCGCGACTACGCCCGGACAAACTTCCCGGTTTTGATCACAGGCGAAAGCGGGACCGGCAAAGATCTTGTTGCCATGGCGTTGCATAATCTCAGTTCGCGAAAAGAAAAGCCGTTTGTGGTGCAAAACTGCAGCGCCATCCCGGAAACGCTGCTGGAAAGTGAATTGTTCGGCTATAAAAAAGGCGCCTTTACCGGAGCCACGGAAAACAAGACCGGCCTTCTAATGGCAGCCAACGGCGGTACAGTGTTTTTGGATGAAATCGGCGATATGTCGTTACCACTGCAGGCACGCATACTAAGAGTTGTCCAAAATAATGAGATTAAACCTCTGGGTGAATCTGTAATCCGCAAGATCAACGTGCGGGTCATTTCAGCCACGAATAAAGACTTGGTCGAAGCGGTTAAAAAAAAGACATTCAGGGAAGACTTATATTACCGCCTCAATGTCCTTCCGTTGCATCTGCCGCCATTGAGAAAAAGAAAAAATGACATCCCCCTTCTTCTGAATTATTTCATCAGAAAAGCATCCATCGAACTGGGAATTCCACAGAAACGAATTTCGGGAGACGCATTGACCTATTTGCAACGTTATCAGTGGCAGGGTAATATTCGAGAACTCGAAAATTTCGTCAAATACATTCTCAGCACCATTGAAGGTAGCATTGTTGGTGTCACCGACATACCTGATCATTTTAAGCAAAAGGAAACGGAAAAAGCGGCGGCAACCGAAAACCCTCCTGCCTTTTCGAATTCAATGGTTCCCGAGCGCAAATTTGCTAAAGAGAAGGTCAATATTGATTTTTCGGACTACACATGGGCGGAATTGGAGAAGGCGTATGTCAAATACCTTCTCCAAGAAAATAACTGGGTGGTAACTCGGGCTGCCAGAAGCGCAGGAATTAATAGATCCACCTTTGATTCAAGAATGAAAAAGATAGGTATCAAAAAATGATTTATCCTGCCACAATCCAACATCTGGTGGTTGGAATTGTTTCGAAAACTTATGATTGAGAAAATCAATTGCTGTTGCTTGATTATTGTAAGGTGCCTACACTTTTGCGTAGATATTGATACCATTGAAATGGCTTTGCTATCATTATGTAAATTCGAACACCGGCCTGGGCATATCAGGCGTCGTCCGCCATCTCAAGCGCATGCGTAATCGTGATCGCCTCGACCACGCTCTGGGCGGCCGGGCATAGCGTAATGTAATTGTTGAATGCCTCCTCGGCATCCGCGCGCTTATCTGCCGGTAGCTTTAAATTATAGTGAACGTTAATGCGTACGATTTTCAAGACGCCGTTGACATCCTCGATATCCCCGGTGACAGTCGCCATGTAGCGGTCCTGAAAAGTACGGATCTTTTTTTTGGCCAGCACCGTGGCCAATGTGCCCATCATTCACCCGCCCACCGCACCCACAAGATGGTCCAGGGTGGCGGCGTGTTCCTCTTCCGGATCGACCTTGTAAAATTTCTTAATTCCTCCGTGCACGCCATAGTAAACCGGTTTGTCGAATCCCCGGATGTGGGCGATGCGGGTGGGTCCTTTCTCGCGGGTGATCGTGATGTGCGACTGATGGATGATTTCTCCCATGGTTTTTTCCTTTCTGTATAACATTCGAAGTGCAGATGTTGGTGAGTCAATTTTCGGGCTTAAATTAAAATCAACAAGTGTTTGCTTGTAGGAGCGAAGCAGAGATCCCGCTTATCGAGCCCTCGGGGAGGGTTCAATCCCGAAAATTTCCCTTGACCTTTAAAATAGGGATGCCTTGGCCGAATGTAAAATGGACGCTCCCTTGCCTTGAAACCGAAGGGAAAATCGTGTAGCGTTTATTTGCTCCGACATTTCAGCGCCCTCTTTTGCCGCCAGACCCGTTGTGAAAATAGAATGGAAATCGAGAATTGCTCGGCGCATACCATTATGAACAAAAAGCCAGGGGGTTTCAAGCATGAATCCCATAAAGATTGCGGTTATTCCGGGAGATGGCATCGGCAAAGAAGTCATTCCCGAAGGTATCCGCGCCCTGGAAGCGGCCGGAAACAAGCATGGCATCCAATTCGAGTGGACCGAATTCGAGTGGTCCTGTGAGACCTACCATAAAACGGGGCGCATGATGCCCGAAGACGGCATCGAACAGCTGCGGCAGTTCGACGCCATCTACCTCGGCGCGGTCGGCTTTCCCGGCGTACCGGACCACATCTCCCTCTGGGGGCTTCTGATACCCATCCGACGCGCTTTCGACCAGTACGTGAACCTACGCCCGGTGCGGCTTTTCGATGGGGTCCCCTGCCCGCTGGCGGGCAAGAAACCCGGTGACATCGATTTTTATGTGGTACGGGAAAATGTCGAAGGCGAATACTCTTCCGTGGGCGGCATTCAGTATGAAGGCACCGAGCACGAGGTCGTCTCCCAGGTCAGCCTGTTTACGCGGCGAGGCACCGACCGTATTCTCAGATACGCATTCGAGCTTGCCCAACGCCGGCCTGCCCGGCACCTGACCTCAGCCACCAAATCCAATGGGATCTTTCACTCTATGCCCTACTGGGACAGCCGTTTAAAACAAATCGCCAAGTCCTATCCCGGGGTCACCGTCGACCAATACCATATCGATATCCTGACTGCCAATTTCGTGAGGATGCCCGAGTATTTCGATGTCGTGGTCGGCTCCAATCTGTTTGGCGATATTTTGTCCGATCTGGGACCCGCCTGCGCCGGTACGATCGCTATCGCTCCCTCGGCAAACGTCAACCCCGAAAGGATCTTCCCGTCGATGTTCGAACCGGTGCACGGCTCCGCCCCCGATATTGCCGGCCGGGGCATCGCCAACCCCATCGGTACAGTCTGGGCCGGAGCGATGATGATGCAGCACCTGGGCTATCCCATGATACACGACACGTTGATGGAAGCTATTGAAACCATCCTTCGAGAGGCTGGGAGCCTGACGCGTGACATGGGTGGACATGCCGGCACGCGTGAACTGGGCCGGGCGATAGTAGAGGCAATCTATTAGACCTACAACGTTACTTAATGCTCTTTGAAAATTTCACGCATGTGCCTTTTTCGATGTGACAGGTAGGCGCGATGATTCCGGGCCTGTATCCAAGCGACCTGTTCGAGCAGGCTTTCAAACGTGTGCCGTTTCATTGGCAAAATGAGTTTGAGAAGGATCTTAAGCTGCGACAGCGTAATAGATGGTGCTTTTTTTTCCCATCCTGATTTTCAGGTGCCAGAGGAAAAAATGGGCCAGCATGCACGTTAACATGTGGTGCTGCCATCCAGGAAACTTGCGCACCTCGTAGTGATCCATGCCCAACTCGGTTTTGGCCTCCTCAAAACACTGCTCGATTGCCCAACGCAGGCCGCTGAGCCATACGAGTGTTTTCAGCCTCGTGCTCGATGACGCATTGCTGATGAAATAACTGTATTGCGGATCATCGCCAAGGCTACGTCGGATTAGCAACCAGACGGTTTTCTGAGGAAGCCCTTCAGCGGACAGGATGACCCGGCGACGGGTAAACTCATAAACGATGGGTCCTTTGGTGCCTTCGGACACCTGTCGACGATACCAAAAATAATCGTTGACGTTCTGGGCCAGTTCTTCCACGGTCAACGGTTTGCTGTCAGGATCGACCAAAAGCGTCTTGGTCCGGGTTTTTCCACCCCAGCGATACGATCGGGTAATGGTCATCGGTCGTTTCAGCCAGCATCGTGTATCTTTGGGAACCGATACGAGGTAGGTTTTGTCCGGCAAGGACTCAACCGCGGCGATAAAATCAGGGCTGATCCCGTATATGGAATCGGCAAGCACATACTTGAAAGGCAGGACGTTTTCTTGATTGACCGCGTTGAGCATCTCAACAGCCAGTTGGGGTTTGGTCCGGAAAACCGTGTCTTCAGGCAGATTGCACTTTTATCCGGCGCTCGGCGTAATCGTCGGCGAACCATTTTTCGGGAATGAACAGTCGCTTGTCGACCATTGCATATCCGTTTTCCGATACGTAGGCGGCGAAGACGCCAACCTGGCAGTTCTCGACTTTTCCGATGGTTCCGCAGTATTGCTTGGCAACGCCGATAGAGTCCTGGCCTTTTTTGACAAAGCTGCTTTCGTCGAAGATCAAGGCGCCGTCAGGACTGCCAAGGTCATCGTTAACAAAACTACGATACTTGGTTAAAATGTTATCGTCGTCCCATGGCGCATCGCTGACGAAACGTTGCATCGCCCTGACATTGCCATCTTTCACGGCCAGTGCGATGGGCTCGATGGATTTACGCTCAAGCGGGCTGAATTGACCGGCCATGTATTTTAGAAAGTGCTCTCTGGATTCACTGCGCTGAAAGCAATCGTAGAACTGTTCGTGAAATCCTTTGAGTTCATAAATAAAGTCTTTAATATCGCCTTTGCCAAGATCGAATTTGGGAACCGGGTAAAGGTGTTCGTCGCACCGCGTGACGGGTAGCATGGCCTGCCTCCTTTTTTAAAGGGTTGTTGCGTAGTATGGCAGACCTTGGTTAAAAATTTCAAATCTAAATATTCATAAGTAACGTTGTAGGGTTAGAACCCATCTCAAAAATAGTCTAAGCGTCCACGGCGGCGTTAGGCAACGCCAAAAAATGCTCACATACTACTTGTATGCTCCGCGTTTTTCGTCGCTGCAAGCCTTGCCTCGAACCCTGATCCTTATTTTTGAGATACGTTATAGTGTCCGTCCACAAATCGCATCGCTAACCATATGAAACAGGAGAAATACAAATAGTCATAAAAGCCCGATTAGCGCGAGCCCAATCAAAAACTACCCTGATCCCCTCCGTTGAATTTGACCCTGATCCCCTCTGCAAGTGCCGCGGGCCGGAATTGCATGTTCCCTGATGATTGTTATTCTTTATTCATTCGTCGTGAGTGCAATCGGAGCAATCCAACTCGAACCTGGCACCAGATGAAATTATAGATCAACCGTAGCCACACATAAAACGCTAATAACAAAGCACTGATATAAGGAGATCAATCATGATAAACGCCTATGCCGCATCTGAACCCAAAGGAAAACTCGAACCCTTCGCCTATGATCCGGGTGAACTGAAACGCAGCGAGGTAGAAATAGATGTTCACTACTGTGGCATCTGCCACAGTGACCTCAGCGTCATCGACAATGAATGGGGCAATGCCCAATACCCCGTTGTTCCAGGTCACGAAGTCGTCGGGACAATTGCCAACGTCGGGGAAAATGCCAACCACCTGACGGTCGGTCAACCCGTGGGGCTGGGCTGGCATGCCGGCTACTGCAATAACTGTGCGGCCTGTCACGCGGGCGATCAGAACCTGTGCGCCACGTCACAGGCGACCATCATCGGCCATCATGGCGGCTTTGCCGACAAGGTGCGTGCAGCCGCCAACAGTGTGATTCCCATCCCGGATGGTATCGACCTGGAATCCGCCGGCCCCCTGTTTTGCGGGGGAATCACCGTTTTCAATCCGCTGGTCCAGTTTGATGTCAAACCCACAGACAAGGTGGCGGTGATCGGCATCGGCGGTCTGGGCCATCTGGCGCTGCAGTTCCTCAATGCATGGGGATGCGAAGTGACGGCATTTACCTCCAGCGCAGACAAAAGAAAAGAAGCCTTGGGCCTGGGGGCCCATCATACGCTGAACTCCCGCGATAAGAAAGCGATCGAGACGGCGGTCGGTCGATTTGACCTGATTGTCTCCACGGTCAACGTCAAGCTGGACTGGAATCTGTACCTCGGCACACTGAAGCCCCGCGGCCGTTTACATTTTGTCGGTGCAACGTTAGATCCGCTGGATATCGGTGTGTTTTCGCTGATCATGGGTCAACGGTCGGTATCCGGCTCACCGGTTGGCAGCCCTGCAACCATGGCCAGGATGCTTGAATTTGCCATTCGGCACAACATCAAGCCGGTAATCGAGACATTCAGTTTCGATGACCTCAATGCGGCGATCGCCAGGTTAAGAAGCGGCAAGGCCCATTATCGCATTGTGCTCAGTCGCTGATCAATGCCCGTGGTCTTGACGGAGACAACCAGGAACCAACTCAAGGTGGCTTTGCCGACCCCAAAACATCCCGGCAGGCAGACTGCTGCCGGGAGAAGCCAGGACATCACCCTGTCGATGCAAATAATGATGGTCAAGCGGCTTTATTTATCTGACAAATGGAGAACCCATCCATGGGCATCACAATTTGGTTTTTGATTCTTCTGATAGCAGGTCTGGGTGCATGGGGAATTCATCGATACCGGCGCCAGGGCCTGAAGATGCAGACGCTTAAACAATCCCTTCTGGAAATCAATCAACAAACGCACGCCAAGGAAGAAACCTACACGCAGAACCAGGCCCAATGGGAGCAGACCGAGGAGAAATTGCGCAGCTTCCTTCTGTTGATGGACACCTTGATGAACACCATCCCCAACCCCATCTATTTCAAGGACGCAGAAGGGGTTTACCAGGGATGCAATAAGGTTTTCGCCAAACAGATCCTGGGTCTGACCCGGGACCGCATCATCGGGAAACGCCCCATGGAGATGCCCGATCAGATCCCGGCCGATTTGGCCGCCGCCTATCAGCGCGAAGAATACAAGATGATCGACAAAGCAGGCATTCACACCTTCGAGGCCCCGGTGCAGTGTACCGACGGGCAACGCCGGGATTTCCTTTTCAGCCTGGCCCCGGTAGTGGATCGCCAGGGCACTCTCAGCGGCAGGGTGGCCATCCTTTCGGACCTGACCGAAAAAAACCGTGCGGCCCAGAACCGCATGCAAAAGGAGAAGCTGGAAGGGGTGTTGGAGATTGCCGGTGCTGTCTGTCACGAACTCAACCAGCCCCTGCAGGCCATCTCGGGCTACACCGAGCTGATGGCCATGAAACTGGAGGGCCATGAAGCGCATGCTTATATCGACAAACTCACCGATCAAATTGAGCGCATGCGCGACATCACCAACAAATTGCAAGGCGTCACCCGTTACGAAACCAAGGATTATGCCGGCAACACGAAAATCATCGATATCAATAAGGCATCTGAAAAACAGTAGGCGTCAATCAAACCGCTGAACCCTCATGGTTGCAGACCTTGCCGCAGATATTATTGTGCTCGTCCACCTGGGATTCATCCTGTTCGTCGCCCTGGGTGGAATCCTCGTCGTCAAATGGCGAAAAGTCGCTTTCCTGCACCTTCCCTGCGCATTGTGGGGTGTGCTGATCGCGTTTGGCGGGTGGATCTGCCCGTTGACGCCCCTGGAAATGCATTTTCGGCAATTGGCAGGTCAAACCGGATACGACGGCGGATTTATCGACCACTATGTCATGCCGCTGGTCTACCCGGCCGGTCTGACGAGGGGGATGCAGATCGCTTTCGGGGTGACCATACTGACGGTTAACCTGCTCGTTTACGCGCTGATGCTGGTGAAACGAGCCAAGCGGAAAAAGAACCGGGCAGCATAATGAAATTAATTTGAAAAGCATACTGCTCGCGCTGCGCTCGGTGCTGAGCGGTTACGGAAAATGAGAGGATGCCCCAACGCTCACAGGTTGTTCAGGTAATCCTCGGTAAAATCCACATCCAATTCCACCCAAAGCGGCAGGTGGTCACTCAGTTGGAATGTGCGCCACTCGTCGAGATAGTAGGCTTCGTGAAGGTTTCTGTCGGCACGGAGTTGTCGGGTGCCGGCGATCTTATCCGCCAGGGACGCCAGTTTTCTCGTGCGTGTCTTGGACAGTTTTTTAGCCGCCCACGCCTGTTGTTCTGCATCCATGGCCGCGCGTTTGGCCGCCAGCGTGGCATCCACGTCGCTGTCATAGAGATCGAAATCCGTCTCACGGACTCGATCTCCTTGACCCGGCGCCGGTAAGCATCAGACTTTTTTGAGGCGTTGCCGTAGTAGATGTGCACCGTGGCAAGCATGAACCGCAGCCACCCGCTTTGAAAGGCACTGGCGAAGGGCGTTCTGGCGAATTGAAGTTTATGGGTCACGTCGCTGATCAGCAGCTTCTCGGGTAGCACAATCTCTCCGGCAATGCCCTGGAAGGAGACCTTGTCGCGGTGGTAGATAAATCCCAGACGCTCTTCGTTGCCCGAACTGCCTTCTGTGACGTCGGTGAGGATATACCGGTAGTCATCCCCAAGGATCGACATCAACCGATCCAGCGGTCGCAGGTCGCGGCACATCACCTGGACGGCGATGGCATCGAAACGGGAGATCACCTCGGCGATGTATAAAAAGGTCTCTTCGAGACGGGGCCCGTTGCCAAAGCGGTTATTGTCAAAGTTGCGGATGTTCCAGGTACCCAGGACCAGGGTGCCCTGGGCGGTGCGCTTGGGCAATTGCTCGTCGAGAAACCGGCGCAGGGCTTTTAGATAGCCAATGGCCCGGCGGCGTGTGCCGGGGGTTTCAGATATTTGAGTTTCCAATATTCCATAGTCAGGTCCTTTCCAAATTTAAAAAGAAACGCTAAAGTGATCCTATCTTTTTTCTTCCGGCCAACGGCTATCATACCGGAAGCCACCTCAACAATCGGATTGGTGTTCACGATTGCGGTGATTCCGCCTTGAAATCCGTGAACATGGCCAACAAAGGAACCGTCGATCACCATGAGAGCCGCCGTGATAACCGGCTTTGGACCGCCAGAAGTAATGACCGTTCACAACCTGCCTGTCCCCCGGCCGCAGGCGGACGAAGTACTCGTGCATGTGCGTGCAGCGGCCATCAATCCCAAAGACACCTTCATTCGCAAGGGTCGCTTCAAGCGCTTTACCGGCAGCGTTTTCCCCATCCTAACCGGTTTCGACTTTGCCGGAGAAGTGGCCGAAGTCGGCGCAGCAGTCACGGATACGCCGGTAGGTGAAGCGGTCTATGGCATGCTGGACGGCTGGCAGGGAGGCGCCTGTGCCGAATATCTGGCCGTCAGAACTGGCCGGTTCTGCAAAAAGCCGGAAAGGGTGTCTTTCGACGAAGCAGCGGCGCTGCCCCTGGTCTCGCTGACGGCACTGCAGGCCCTGCGCGACCGAGCCGGCATCGCAACGGGAATGCGGGTCTGCATCAACGGGGCCTCCGGCGGCGTCGGCAGCATGGCCGTTCAAATCGCTAAAATAATGGGCGCCAGGGTAACGGCCATCAGCAGCACGCCGCACCACGACTACCTGGCGGATTTAGGCGCCGACCACTGCATCGACTACCGCCACGGGAATATCGCCGCCCCCGGGCAGCGATTCGATATCTTCTTCGATGTCTTTGGCAACCAGCCCTTCTGGTCTGTCAAACCGATCCTGAGCGACCGCGGCGTGTGGGTCTCCACCGTGATCCGGCCGCATGTTTTTCTCAGCTCCGTTCTGACTCGGTTTTTCTTTCGTCGCAAAGCCAAAGTGGTGCTGGTCAAGTCTCTCCGGGAAGACCTGGAGCAGATCCGCCGATGGGTCGAGACCGACGTTCTCAGACCGGTCGTCCACAGCGTGTACCCGTTGGAAAAAATCCGGGAAGCCCATGTTCAGCAGGAAACCAAACACACCCGCGGCAAGATTGTCATTCATATTGGATGAGACGGCCCCGCACCGTCAACGTGCATCCTGAACTATTCGGCTTGCGCGTCGCCTGCACGGGATGTGGTGAATCGGAAAAACGGAGGAAAGCCCATGCAAACCGACTGGGGAGCCTGGATAACGGCCATGATCGGTGATTTCGTGGCGTCATCGCGTGAAAACACCCTCAACACGCCTACCGGCGAAAAGGCTTTTGATCCGCCGTTGGTCGGCTTTTCCACCGGCAGCGATCCTTTGTACGACGATTACGTGTCACACATCGGCGATTTTTATCTCCGGCCCATCGACATTTTTAACCGGGCGTTTCCGGAATCGGCGCCAGTTTTGCCCGGCGCGTTGACGGTGATCAGCTGGGTGCTCCCCGCTACAGCGCACACCCGCAACGACCAGTCCGTCGAGGCGAAGCGGCCGTCCGAGCGATGGGTTTACGTCAGACATCATGGCGAACACTTCAACGAGGCGCTGCGCCGGCATGTAGTCGTAAAATTGGCCGAAGCCGGCATCCAGGCGGTGGCCCCGGTGTTGGCGCCATTTTGGAGCAAATCGAGCCAGGGACCCTACGCGCCATGCTCCAACTGGTCCGAACGACATGCGGCATATGCGGCAGGGCTCGGCACTTTCGGCTTGTGCGACGGACTGATCACCCCGGTCGGAAAAGCCATGCGGACGGGTTCGGTGGTCGCGCGGGTGTCCATCGTTCCAAGCCCGCGGCCATATAAGGATCGTCACGCCTACTGCCTTTTCTATTCCCATGGCACCTGTGGCAGTTGCATGGCCCGATGCCCGGTAAAGGCCATCAGCAAAGCCGGCCATGACAAAACACGGTGCAAGCAGTACACCAACGTCAAGATGAACGCCTTCATTCGGAAGACCTATGGCATCAGCACCTTCGCCTGCGGCCTCTGCCAATCCGGTGTCCCATGCACGGATCATATCCCTGGCCCGGAAGAAGGATAGATCTATTCCTTTTTGCGGCTGAAGGTCAGGTTGATCACAGCCAGCAAGGAGGTGCCCACGATGAGCAGAAATGAGACAGCATTGATGACGGGCGTGGAGCCGTCGCGCACCTGAAGATAGAGGGTGATCGGCAGGGTGGATTGAGACCCCACCAGAAAAAGGGTGGTGTTGAAGTTCTCGAAAGACATCAGAAAGGCCACAGCAAAGGCACCGATGATGGCGGGACGAAGGAACTTGAGCGTGATGTGCCAGATCACTTGCAGCCGGGTAGCACCAAGGTTCAGGGCCGCCTCTTCAAGGCTGTGGTCAAATTTTTTAAGCCGGGCCGACACCACCAGCGTCACCAGGGTCGATATGAAAGAAAACTGGCCCAGTACCACCAACCAGAATCCCGGTCGGAAAAGGGGCACATCCAGATTGAAGGTGTTTTCGAAGAACATCCCCAGGGTGTTGGCAAACAGGAGGAGGGAGATGCCCAGGATCACGCCGGGGACCACCAGAGGGGCCAGCATGAGAAAATAAAGCGCCTGCTTGAAGCGAAAATTCTCCTGCTCGAAGAGAAAAGCACCGCAGGTGCCGGCAAGGGTCGAAAAGATCGACACCCAGAAGGCGACCTTGAAGCTCACCCCGATAGCGGCAAGATTGAGCGAGTCGTGAAAGATGCCCACCCGCTCCGGCAGATCCGCGGTGAACCACTCGAGGGTGAACCCTTTCCAGGGAAGCGCCGGAAACTGCGAGTCGTTGAAGGCCAGCACGCAGGTGATGAACAGGGGGGCGAAAAGGAACACGAAAAACAGGGCGACGTAAAGCTTAAAGCCCAGGGTGTAGGATCGGGTGTTGGGCAGCGAGCGGATCATCGAACCACCTGGCTGAGTTTCTGGCGGGTGAGTTTGAGCCCGATCCAGACTATCGCGGAAGAGAGGCTCAGCAGCAGGAAGCCGAAGGCCGCGCCCTGGTTCCAGTTGAAGCTGGCGATAAACTGGTTGTAGATCTGCTCGGTGAACCACAGCGAGTTCTTGCCGCCGATCAGGTTGGGGGTGAGGTAGTTGCCCAAAGTGAGCATGAAGACCACGATTCCACCGGACACGATGCCCGGCATGGCATGGGGAATGATGATCCGCGTGACAATCGAAAAAACATTCCCCCCCAGATCATAGGCCGCCTCGATGAGGCTGTCGTCCAGACTTTCCAGCACCGATATCAACGGCACCACCATAAAGAGCATGGAGGTGTAAACCAGGCCCATGACCATGGTGATGTCGTTGTAAAGCATTTCCACGGGTCGCTGCAGCAGCCCGGCTTTAAGCAGGAAGTGGTTGATGACGCCGCTTTCGCGGAGCAGGATCATCCACCCGTAAACCCGCACCAATTCGCTGACCCAAAAGGGCATGAGCAGCAGCAGGCTGAGAAAACCGCTGAAGCGCGGCGAGACCACCTTGGTGATGTAAAACGCCACCGGCAGGGACACGGCAAAGGTGATCACGGTGGTCAGGATGGCGTAGACGGCGGTGCGCGTGAACGTGCGCCAGTAGATCGGCTCGTCGAAAAAATTCAGGTAGTTGACCAGGCTCCACACCATGGCTCCGGCATCGTCTTCGATCCGGAAGGACATCAGCAGCAGGTCGATGTGGGGCAGGACGATAAGCAGAAACAGCCACATGAGCACAGGCGTGACGAAGATCAGGAAAGGCAGCGTGATGCGGGACCGGGCGGCGTTCATGATACCCTGAAGCAGCTGGCAGAGCGGGCGCTCCAGCCAATGTCGACACGGTCACCGGCAGCGAGGTGATCGTATTGTCGGTTCTGGGGAAGGGCGATCATCAGTTCCGCGTCGCCGTCCACCGGCGTGGCCAGCAGCCGGCTGTTGGCCCCGTCGAAAAGGATTGACCGGATGGTCACGGCCAGCCGGTTGAAATCGTCCAGACCGGATTCCGGGGCGATGATGATGGCCTCGGGACGGATAAAAAACGATACTGCGGTACCCGGTTTCAGATCCGGTGCAGCGCCGGCGGAAAAGGTCTGGCCGTCGGCGGTCTTGATCGTGCACAAATCATCCCGCTGATCGGCCACGGTTCCGTTCCAGGCGTTGTTGTCTCCCACGAACTTAGCCACGAAGGGCGTCTTCGGATGGGCGTAGAGCATGCGGGGGGTGTCCACCTGTTCGAACCGGCCCTTGTTCATCACGGCCACATGGTCGGACATGACCAGCGCCTCCGACTGGTCGTGAGTGATGTAGATGAAGGTCGTTCCCACCTGGGCCTGCAGCTTCTTCAGTTCCACTTTCATCTGTTCGCGAAGCTTCAGATCCAGGGCCCCTAAGGGTTCGTCCAGCAGCAGCACAGCCGGATCCAGCACCAGACAGCGGGCAATGGCCACCCGCTGTTTCTGCCCGCCGGAAAGCTGGTCGATCTTATTGCTGCCGAACCCCGGCAGTCCCACCCGCTCCAGGATGTCCGCCACCTTTCTGTCGACATCCGGCTTTTTCTCCCTGCGCCGCTGAAGGCCGAAAGCGATATTCTGCGCCACGTTCATCATCGGAAACAGGGCCAGGTGCTGAAAGATCAGGTTCACCGGCCGGCGGTTGGGCGGCAGGTTCGCCATGTCGCTGCCGCGAATAAGAATCCGTCCCCCGGTCGGTTCGATAAAACCGGCGATCATTCTCAGCAGGGTGGTTTTCCCGCAGCCCGACGGGCCTAAAATGGAAAAAAACCGTCCCTGCTCCACCGCAAAGGAGACCTCGTTCACGGCGGTAAAATCGCCGAACGTTTTGGTTACCGATTCAACGGACAGGTCTAAGGCCATATCAATCGCATTTCGTTAATATTCAGTGTCCGTCAAGAAATGGTAGGTTGGGGCTCAGATCAAGGCCACAGGGTTATTGAAACCGCAGGCGTAGCCGCGCTACGTCGAGGATAGCGCTAAAGCTTCACTACGTGCTCAATAACACGAGAACACAGAGCCGGGCCCCAAGATGCCAGTTCTGGATGGATACTAGTTGGCGGCCTTGACCTTGTCTAGAATCAACCCTTCAATGGATTCCAGCTTGGCCGGAACCGGTGGATACCATTTGATGTTGTCGATATCGGCCTTGGAGAAAGAACGCTGGAAATTGGCTTTGACCTCGGCATCGTAATACTCGATGGCCCCGGCGGATGCGGTGCCGTATTTTTCCTGGTTGGTGAACACCGCCGCATTTTCCGGCTTCATCATGAAGTTGATCCATTTGTAGGCCGCCTCGACGTTCTTGGCCTTGGCCGGAATGGTGAAGGTGTCGATCCAGCCCAGGGCGCCGCTTTTGGGGGCCACGAAATCGATGTCCGGATTTTCGGCATGCATTTTCCATCCGCCGTTGTCCCAGGCCATGGCCACGAAGACCTCTCCCGAACGCATGGACTGCAGCAGGGCGTCCCCGTTGGTCCAGTAATTTTTTACCAGCCCCTTGCCCTCGATCAGCTTTTCGCCGACCCGTTCCATCAGCTTCTCATAGCTTGTCGGATTGGCGTAAAGCACAAAGGGATCCTGCTGCATGGAAAAGGCGATGCCGATCAGCGTGGGGCGTTTGAGCCGATAGCTGACCCTGCCGCTGTAGGCGGGGTTGAGCAGGTCCTTGTAATCTGACGCATCGGGCGCATATTTCCGGTTTACGATCAGCCCGGAGGTGCCGAAAACATGGGGAACGGCATAGCTTTTATCGCCGACCATGGTGTTTTTCTTCACCGCCTCCAGCATGGAGGTAACGATCTGGGCGGCGTCCACCTTCGCAAAATCGATCGGCTGGTAGAGTTTGTACTTGGCCTGTACCGACGATATCCGGTCCTGGCTGGGCTGGGCCAGATCGAAACCCGCGCCGCGGGTGGCGCGAAGCTTGGCAATCATCTCCTCGTTGTTTGAATAGGTCGTCTTGACCGTGATTCCGGTTTCCTTTTCGAACTTGTCCATCAGTTCCTTGGGGGCATACCCTTCCCAGGTGAGCAATTCGAGGGTTTCGGCCTGGCACGACAGGGAAAATGCGAGGATCAGCAATACGGAAAAACACACAACGGCTGCTTTTTTCATTTTTTTCTCCTCCTGTTGACATGCAATGTTCATAACGCAGAATTGACCCGTTCCAACGCTTCGTGCTGCACGGTTCAACGCCGAACCAGATCGGGGGATCATAAAAATAGAAATGATATTGAGAAAGACGCATCGAACTATTTTTTATAGTATTCCCGGGCCGCCGTGGCGTCAATACGAAACCTGAAAAAGTTCAGCACACGCCCGGCTGGGTTGCCCATGCCGGTTAAGGAAGACCCGTCGGTGTTTCCCAAGAACGGTTTCGGCGAGTATAGCAGGCAATTGTTAGGCGCCGATGAGAAGGTCGCCGTTTCGGCTGTGGATAGCACCGTTGCGACATGTGGATTGCATTCACACGCGCTTTCCCGTATGGAATGGCGCTTGCGGTGTGGTTTGCCGTCATCGTGCGACGGTCGATAAAAAGAACACCATTTGACAAAAGCAATCCCTCTGAATAATTTTTTAAATTGCCCGCCAGCCCCAGCATGGGTTGAGCGTTTAACAATTCCGCTGCCCTACAAGGAGGTAAAGATGCTAAAACTGGGAGAAAAAGGCGCCATTTTGCAGCGCGACAAAGAGACCTATGCCATCGCCCCTCACATCCCCTGCGGATTGGTCACCCCGCAGCTGCTGCGAACCATTGCCGATGTGGCCGAAAAATACGATGCGCAAGCGATCAAGATCACCGGGGCCGCCCGGGTGGTCCTGGTGGGGTTGAAGGAGGAGCACATCGATGCCGCCTGGAACGAACTGCAGCTGGATAAGGGCGCCGCAGTGGGGCTGTGCGTGCGCAGCGTGCGGGCCTGCCCGGGAACCACCTATTGCCGCCTGGGCAAACAGGACGCCCTGGGCATGGGCATGACGCTGGACAAAAAATATCACAGCGTGGAACTGCCCGGTAAATTCAAGATGGCCGTGTCCGGCTGCCACCTGAGTTGCTCCGAATCCTGGGTACGGGATATCGGTTTGATCGGACTCAAGGATGGCTGGCAGATAGTCATCGGCGGCAATGTGGGCGCCGAACCGCGCATCGCCCAGGAACTGGTTTCCGGGCTGGATGACAGGCAGGTCCTGGCTGCCGTCGACAAAACCGTTCAATATTACAAGGAAAATGCCAAAAAGGGCGAACGTTTAGGAAAAATGTTGGAGCGGGTGGGGCTAACGCCTTTTCAGGAGGCGCTGGCCTGACCGTCACCGTAAACGATTGCGCGTGTCCAGGCCTTTATGGAGGCGATTGTTTCGACTCATTTGGCGGCCGGTCATGCATGCCGGGTAGGCCATGTATCGATCAACGTAAAAAATAAGGGGAAATCATGGGTTGGTTCATGATTTCCCCTTTTTGTATCGGAGGGTGTTAAGATCGTCAGGACAATGGCGTTTCCTGTCTATTCAGAACAAAGATAAGTTCTTTTTTGATCAATTCAAGGGCATGGATACCATCTTCATTTAAATTTTTCTCAGACTGGTGCCAAAGGCCATGAGACCGGACCCGAAGAGGAACATGTTCAGCGGTTCGGACAGCAAAGTCTTTGGAAACGAACCCGCACCGATAAAATCGGCAAACGCTCCGGAATTGAGTAAGGGAAAAACCACTAAAATACAAATCAAGATAAACAATGCTGCTGTTTTCTTCACGATTCACGCTTCTGCTGCATAACAATGACAATAGCTTTCGACGATCAACGATTTTCGAGCAAGCAAGAAGGGTATTAGCAATGGGAGTGCCAAGGCTGGTGAGGCCACCGTGAGAATTTTTGGTAATAATTCAATTCGCCGCTATTTCAAATAATTAGGCGTTATTTAAACATCTTTAAGCAGGATTCGGGACGGTGTTTTATTACAGAAAAATTATGGTGAGAACTTCTTAGAAAAAGATAAAACATGAAAAAATTTTCATCGCTTTTGAAGAATCAAGCCTTTGTTCTTCCCGCCCAACTGACCGCAGGCGGCCATGATGCGGCCCCCTCTTTCACTGCGCCTCCGAACGAACACGTTTTCCGCCACCAGCCAGGCATGGAACCTTCTGTAAGCCTCTTTTGACGGGGGTTGCCATTCACAGCCGGGCGCCGGGTTGTAGGGAATCAGGTTCAGCTTGACCGTCATGGGCGCCAGGTAACGCGCCAGGGCCCTGGCATGTTCCTGCCGGTCATTGATGCCTTGAATCAGTACATACTCCATAAACAATGCGGATTTTCTGGCCAGCGGGTATCGGAGCAGCGACGCTTGCAACGCGGCCATGGGGATGGACCTGTTGATGGGCATGAGGCGGGAACGGATGTTATCGGTTGGCGCATTGAGGGAGACAGCCAGGTTCACGGGCGAACCATCTATCCGAGCGAGACGGTCGATGCCAGCGGTCAGACCAACGGTGGAAACGGTGATATGGCGCCGGGTAACGTCCAATCCCCGCTGATCCGTCAGCACCCGAATGGCCTGAATCACGTTGTCGAGATTGTCCAGCGGTTCACCCATGCCCATGAAAACCACGTTTCGAATATCAAAGCCCAACTGGTAACGGGCGGCAAACACCTGGCCGATGATTTCCGCCGCGGTGAGGCTGCGCAACAGCCCCATTTTGCCGGTCCGGCAGAAGCGGCATCCCATGCGGCACCCCACCTGGCTGGAAACACACAGGGTGTGGCGCCGGAACATGGGAATGACCACCGACTCGACATCCAGATCATCCGCCAGCCGGGTAACAACTTTAACGACATTACCGTCTGATACCCGCTTGACCAGCCGGCCCGTTGACAACGCCAGGTCGGTTTCCAATTGACCGGCCAGGTCAGACAATTCGGCAAAGGCGGCTAACTCGTGAAAGGCCGTTTTCCCGGTTTTCATCACACGGCGGTACACCGGCGTGCTGATGTGGGTTCCCTTGCCGTATTGCCAGCGAAAGGCATCGACAAACTGATCATGGGTGGTGTTGAAAATATTTAGCAACGATCGTCCAATACTGTTGGTTCAGTAAACAGTTTTTCGTGGAGACCGTATGTTATCAACATAAAAGAGCAACTGCAATTATAAGAAGCAAGAGCAGACATTCCGTATTTCAAGGATTGAAATGCGAGTCAGAAACGGGTATTGGCTGAAACCTGGCGATTGGCATCAGGCTCAGTTTGACACCCCCTATGCTTTTTGCAATAGTCATTGTCGTTCGGCATGCGCATGGCGCATCAAGGGCCGCAAAACGACAACCATTTCAGGCAGCTTTTTTCTGCCGGGGAAAGCTTTAGGAAAATAAGATGACGGAAAACGAACCCACTCCCGGATCCAACTTTATCACCACCATCATCGAAGCGGATCTGAAAGCCAACAAAAACGATGGCCGACTGGCCACCCGGTTTCCCCCGGAACCCAACGGCTACCTTCACATCGGCCACGCCAAATCCATCTGCCTGAACTTCGGGGCAGCCAAGAACTACAACGGCACCTGCAACCTGCGCTTCGACGACACCAACCCCACCAAAGAGGATGTGGAGTATGTGGACGCCATTATGGCGGACGTTCGCTGGCTGGGATTCGACTGGGGTGACCGCCTGCACTATGCCTCGGATTATTTCGAACAGCTCTACGATTTTGCCGTTCAGCTCATCCGGACCGGCAACGCCTACGTGGACGATCTGAATGCCGACGAAATCCGGCAGCACCGCGGCTCCCTCACCGAACCGGGCAAGGACAGCCCCTGGCGCAGTCGCGGCGTGGAAGAGAACCTGGACCTGTTCCAGCGTATGCGCGAAGGCGAATTCGAAGACGGCGCCCGGGTCCTGCGCGCCAAGATCGACATGGCCCACCCCAACCTGATCATGCGTGACCCGACGTTGTACCGGATCCGCAAGACCAGCCACCACCGCACCGGCGACACCTGGTGCATCTATCCCATGTACGACTTCACCCACTGCCTGTCTGACAGCATCGAAGGCATCACCCACAGCCTGTGCACCCTGGAGTTTGAAAACAACCGCCCCCTGTACGACTGGGTGCTGGACCATGTGGACGCCCCCTGCCACCCCCAACAGATCGAGTTTGCCCGGCTGAACCTGAGCTACACGGTGCTGAGCAAACGCAAACTGATCCAGCTGGTGGACGAGGGCCATGTAAGCGGGTGGGACGATCCGCGCATGCCCACCATCTGCGGCCTGCGGCGTCGCGGCTACACCCCCGAATCCATCCGCAACTTCTGCGACCGCATCGGCCTTGCCAAGCGCGACAGCGTGGTGGACGTGGCCCTTGCTGGAGTACAGCATCCGTGAAGACCTCAACAAACGGGCGCCCCGGGTCATGGGGGTACTGCGGCCCCTGAAGGTGGTCATCGACAATTATCCCGAAGGGCAGGTTGACGAACTAGAGGCGGTCAACAATCCCGAAGATCCGGATGCCGGTGTGCGCAAGGTCCCATTTTCCCGCGAAATCTTACATCGAGCAGGACGATTTCATGGAAAACCCGCCCAGGAAATTTTTCCGCTTGGGGCCGGGCCGTGAGGTGCGGCTGCGCTATGCCTTCTTCGTGACCTGCACCGATGTGATCAAGGACGAGAACTCCGGCGAGGTCGTCGAATTGCGCTGCACTTACGATCCGGCCACCCGCGGCGGCGACGCCCCGGACGGCCGCAAGGTCAAGGCCACCCTGCACTGGGTATCGGCGGCCCACGCCGTGGACGCCGAAGTGCGGCTTTACGACCGCCTCTTCAGCAAGGCAAACCCGGACGAAAAGGAAGAAGGCAAGACCTACAAGGATTTCCTCAACCCAGAGGCATTGGAAGTGCTGCGCGGCTGCAAGCTTGAACCCTGCCTGGCCGATGCCGGCCCGGATTACTTCTGCCAATTCGAGCGCATGGGCTACTTTTGCGTAGACGCGAAGGATTCGAAGTCCGGCACGCTGGTGTTCAACCGCACGGTCACCCTTCGTGACGCCTGGGCCAAACTGCAAAAGAAAGCTTGAGTGTGCATCAACAGTCGGGAAAACAAAATTCGCTGAGGACCGTTTCAGCAAAACTAAAATAAAAAAGGAGCCTATATGAAACGATTTCGATTGATTTCCCTGTCGGTCATGTTGGTGATGTTGCTTGCCGCTTATTCAACCGCTCTTGCAGACAGCCACGTCGACACCATCGCTTTGTTTAAACAATCTCCTGCGGTGCAACCGTTTTTTGACTCGTCTTATGGCTATGCCGTTTTTCCCATGGTGGGCAAAGGTGGGTTCATCTTTGGTGCAACTTATGGAAAAGGGAAAGTTTACCGCGGCGGCATAGCCACCGGTACTGCAGAACTGAGCAAAATGACGGTCGGGTTTCAACTGGGTGGGCAGGCCTTCAGCGAAATTATTTTTTTCGAGGACCAACGCGCTTACGTTGAATTTACCAAGGGGGCCTTCAACTTTGACGTCAATGCGTCGGCTGTGGCAATCACCGTCGGTGCCCAGGCCAGCGCCGGATCCTTGGGTTCAACCGCCGGAGCAAGCGCCGGGCCGTCAACCGGCAAACAGGCCAGCAGCAATTACTACAAGGGAATGGCCACTTTCATCCATGCCAAGGGTGGTCTGATGCTCGAGGCGGCCATCGGAGGCCAGACATTCAATTTCAAGCCATACTGATAGGCGACCATTTTGCCAAAGGAGGCCTTTTGTGGATGGGCACTACTGGATGGTTCCCACGATCAGCGTCCGCTTAAGCCCGCCATGAATTAGCGACAGCCGCTTAGCGGCAAACGGCAGTTGACGAGCCAGATCCCGTTTGGGGGCGATCAGGGCAACCTCCCATCCGTTGAACCGCTGCACCAGGTGCCGACAAATTCGGTTGAACAGAATGACCGCCTGGTTGACCGAACCGATGCGGATGCCATAGGGCGGATTGATCGTCACCAGCCCCGGACCGCCGCCATACTGGTTGGCCTCACACTGAAACACATCCTTCTGGGCCACCTGGACGGCATCCGACAACCCGTTGCCGACGATCATTCCCGCCAGCCTTTCACAGGCATCCCCGTCGATATCCGAAGCAAATATCAGCGGCTGATCCAAAACCGTCATGTGCGATTCGGCCTCCCGCTTTAAAAACGCCCACTGGTCTTCACGAAAAGCGGGCCAACCCATGAAGGCATACTCCCGCTTCATGCCCGGTGCCATCTGTTTGGCCATCATGGCCGCTTCCAGGGAAAAGGTCCCGGACCCGCACAAGGGGTCCACCAGCGGTCGTCGGGGGTCATAGCCGGCGGCCAGGAGCAGGGCGGCCGCCAGGGTTTCCCGAATGGGCGCCCGGGCCGGGCCCGCTTTCAGGCCGCGTTTATAGAGCGGCTCGCCGCTGCTGTCCAGGGAGAGCGTAAACCGGTCTTCCACCGCACGCACAAAAAGGGTCTGGGGGAAAACGGGGGCCGGCGGTCTGCCAGTTCCATTCAACCGGCGTATCATGCTGCCCCGAATGCTCCGGGCAATGGCCGCCGTGTGGTAGAGCCGCGAACGGTGGCTGCTCACCTTCACATCGGGCAGGTGTCCCGCCGGAAGAAACAGTTCCCAGGCGATATCACCGGCTTTTTTCTCCAGCCGGCGCAGGTTGGTCGCGCTGAACCCCCCGATGCGCATCAGAACACGCGTGGCCGTACGCAGATGCAGGTTGGCCCGCTGACAGTCCACCAGCCGTCCGGCAAAGGTCACGCCGCCGGCATCCACAGACAGGCCGCTGCCATCAAGGCCCAGACCGATCAGCTCCTGTCGGCAGAAGTCTTCGACACCCGGGGCTGTCACGGCATAGTACGTCCGGATGCGGCCGGCAACATGGCGGCGGACCCGCTTGTTAAATGCGCGGTCGTCGCAAGGATCCGGTTTAGTTGTAACGGTGGATGAATCAGTCATCAGTTGGGGCGCTCCCTGGACGGGGAAAGGACTTGATTAACCGGTGCATCAATACTAAGTTGCCCTGATGAGCGCATTTTATCAGGCGCCCCATCGCTTGTAAATAATCGATTATTAGCGTGATTACGCTGTTTTCCAGAGAGCACCACAGGCATGTCCACCGTCCATATCCGACAAGCGACGTACAACTACGAGGTGCTTCGGCCCATCGTTTTTGAGATGCTGGGGTCCGCTGAGGGGCCGACCATCCAGTCCGGCACCCGGGTATTGATCAAACCCAATTTTCTCGCCCCGGCAGCGCCTGACAAAGCGGTGACCACCCACCCGCTGATCGTCAAGGCGGCCGCCGAATTCGCATTGGAAAAAGGGGCCCGCGTGCAGATATCGGACAGTCCGGCCATGGGCAGTTTTTCCAAACTGTTGAAAAAGGGCGGCTACGAGGAAATGCTCAAAAACCTCGACGTAACGGCCACACCTTTTGAAAAAACCATTGCGGTAGACGTGGGTGAACCTTTCGGCCGTATCGATATTGCCAAAGATGCCATGGAAGCCGATGTGGTGATCAACCTGGCCAAACTCAAGACCCACACCCAGATGATGCTGACCTTAGGGGTAAAAAACATATTCGGCTGCATTGTGGGCCTGAAAAAACCCGAATGGCACATGCGCACAGGCGTAGATCGGCAGATGTTCGGGCGTCTGATCGTGAGTATCTTCGAAGCCGTGGGTCCAGCCTATACCATTATTGACGGTATCCTGGCCATGGAAGGCCAGGGCCCGGGCAAAAGCGGCACCCCCCGCGAATTGGGGTTGCTGATGGGCGGTAAAAACGCCCACGCCGTGGATCACGTGGTCTGCCTTCAGGTGGGTCTGAATCCCGACACCCTGGAAACCCAGCGGAATGCCAGGGCACTGGGGATGTATGACGGCAGCGTTCATATCAACGGAGACCTGAACATCCTTGACGACTTTCAAATCCCGGAACTGGGCTCGATCACCATGGGACCGGACTTTCTGGGTCGGTTCATGCGCAAATTCTTCATTCAACAGCCCGTGGCGGACAACCAGTCTTGCAAACTGTGCGGTGAGTGCTGGAAGTATTGTCCTGCCCAAGCCATCTCCTACACGGACCGGGGGATAAGCTTTAACACCGACACGTGCATCCGCTGCTACTGTTGCCTGGAGGTGTGTCCCCACGCGGCCATCCACGCCAGAAAACCGATGGCTGGAAGAGTGGTTGCGTGGTTGACGAAACATCGATGACAAAAACCAACGGGCTGCAATCCGGCGCCCATGAATGAAAGGAAGGTAACTTATGGCGGGTGGAATTAACAAAGTCATTTTGGTGGGTAATTTGGGTCAGGATCCGGAGATCAGGTATACCGCCGACGGCAGACCGATAGCCAATTTTTCCATTGCAACGTCTGAATCCTGGAAAGATAAAAACAGCGGAGAAAAGCGCGAAAAAACCGAGTGGCATCGGGTGGTCGTGTTCGGCAAATTAGCCGAAATCTGCGGGGAGTATCTGTCCAAAGGGCGGCAGGTCTACATTGAAGGCAAACTGCAAACCCGCAAATGGCAGGGCCAGGACGGACAGGACCGCTATACCACCGAAGTGGTGATTGATGGCTTCAGCGGCACCATGCAGATGCTCGGAAGCCGCGAGGGCGGCGGCGGTGGACCGCGGTCGGCAGCAGGCGGCGGCGGTGGCGGTGGCGGTGGCGGCTCCCCCCAGGATCAGGGGTACCCCCAGCAGCCCTACCAGAATGATAAAGAGGACGATATTCCATTTTAGGGACATCTGCTGACTGTTTCCCCAATGGTAAAAGGGGCTCCTGCAATCGTTGCGGGCAGCCCCTTTTTTTTCGGTCAATCCGGAATCGATTATCCCAGGATGGCTTTTAAGTCCTCGTCGGCCGTGGCGATGGGCTTGATGTCGAAATTCTTCACCAGGGTGTCCAGGACATTGGGTGTGATGAAGGCCGGTAGCGACGGCCCCAGGCGGATGCCCTTGATACCTAAATGAAGCAGGGCAAGCAGCACGCACACCGCTTTTTGTTCATACCAGGAGATAATCAGAGACAGGGGTAGTTCATTAACCCCTACATTGAACGCCTTGGACAGGGCCGTGGCGATCTGCACGGCCGAATAGGCGTCGTTGCATTGGCCCGCGTCCAGCAGCCGGGGAATGCCTCCGATGTCACCGAGATCCATGTCGAAAAAGCGGTATTTGCCGCAGGCCAGGGTCAAAATAATGCAGTCCCGGGGGACTTTTTCCACGAATTCGGTGTAGTAGTTGCGACCCGGTTTGGCACCGTCACAGCCGGCCACCAGGAAAAAGTGCCGGATATTGCCGGCCTTGACCGCCTCGATGACCTTGTCGGCCACGCCGAGAACGGCATTGCGGGCAAAGCCCACCGTAACCTCTTGATCTACATGATCTTCCGTAAACCCTGGAAGCGCCAACGCCCGGTCGATGACCGGCTTGAAGTTCAGGTCGGAAATGTGGGGAATATCCGGCCAGCCCACCATGCCACTGGTGAAGAGGTTGGCCTTGTAGTCATTCTTGGGCCGCTGGATGCAGTTGGTGGTCATCAGAATGGCTCCGGGAAACTCGGCGAACTCCTTGGTCTGCTTCTGCCAGGCCGTGCCGAACTGGCCGTAAAAATGGGGGTAGGCCTTCAACTTGGGATAGCCGTGGGTGGAAAGCATCTCCCCGTGGGTGTATATGTTGATACCCGTTCCTTGGGTCTGCTTGAGCAGTTCTTCCAGGTCTTTCAAGTCGTGCCCGGAAACCAGAATCGCCTTACCCTTCTTGTAACCCAGTGGCACCCGGGTGGGTACCGGATGGCCGTAGGTTTCCGTATTGCCAGCGTCCAGCCGTTCCATGGCCTTGTAGGCCGCTTCGCCGCAACGCAGGGCCATGGCCACCCAGTCGTCAACGCCCATGTCGTCGCGTTGAATGGCGGCCAATCCTTCGTGAACGAAAGCGTAAACGCTTTCGTCTTCCTGCCCGAGAACTAGCGCGTGATCCGCATAGGCGCTGACCCCCTTGATGCCGAACAGCACGGTGTGCTTCAGTGACAGAACATCAGGATTGTCACCCGGATAGGATTTCAACCCCACCTGCTCAGCCTGGGCCAACAAGCCGTCCAGGGTTCCTTTCGGCTGGAAGGTGGCGGCGCCGGTTGCCCAGTCGCCATTGCCGCCGGCCGCTTGAACCTTGGCCTTCAAACCTTCCCGCCGGTTGACCGCCTGGTTGATCAGGTCCACGAAACGGTCCGGATCGAAGTCCACATTGGTCAGGGTGGAGAATGCGGCCTTGACGGTGAAAATGTTGACCTCCCCGTCGGAGACACCGGCTTGGCGACCCGCCACCGCCACCTGGGACAAACCCATGAGCGAGTAAAGCAGCAGGTCCTGCAGCGCGGCTACCTCGGGCTGTTTGCCGCAAACACCCTGGATGGTACAGCCGGTTCCTTTGGCGGTCTGTTCACATTGATAACAAAACATAGCGTCCCTCCTTGTCTTTTCTGATTAGCCCGGCGAGCGTCTCAACTCACGGGGGTGGCTGAAAAATGTCAATTTTTTCAATAGACTGGCAGCGCTTATTCGCCCTGGATTATCACCAGCAGCATTTTAAAACGCTTTTCCGCATGCAGTGCATGGGATATGTTGGCTGGCATGATCAGCATTTCGCCTTCGCCCACGTTGCAGGGCTGGCCGCCAATGGTGATCCGGGCCTGGCCGTCGAGAATATAGACCACCGCATCGAAAGGGGCCGTGTGTTCGCTGAGGCCCTGGCCGGCGTCGAACGCGAAAAGGGTGATGTTTCCGGTAGTCTTTTTCAGCAGGGTTTTACTGACGACGGAATCGTCAGAATAGTCGACAGAATTCGCCAGGTGAAATGCATCGCCTTTCAGTTTAACAGATTCAATGGTCATGACAACCTCCTTTTTTATTCACCATATTCAGTGCCGGTCGAACGACCTCTTGTTCTTCCTTCACCTGTCGAATGGAATCAACAATAACGCGCCTTTTTCTTTCAATGCGAGCACAATCGTTATTTTGTGGCAGTGTCCGGAGACCAGTTAGCGGCGGCCTTGTCAATCGGATAGAGCAAGCCGTATGCCAGATTTTTTTATCAAGTATTTCAATTTACTAAACAAAATGTTACTAAAAACACAACCATGCCAATGTTTCTATTATGACAACTTTGTTACTATAAATTTAACAATGGAGTCGGGTCGATGGTCGGATGCTGGAGAAGGGGCAGGTTTTACAACATTCGGCTACCCCGTGGTGCAGACCAGCGGCACCGGTTTGACGGGGCGGGATAGGGTCCGACCGCGGTATGCCGTGACCATACCGCGAACCGTCACCGCAGCCAGCACCAGGGTGCCACCGGTAAAGGCCCATAGGCCAGGTGCTTCGCCGGTGGCCAGAAAGAACCACAGGGGATTGATCAAGGGCTCGATGGACGGTATCAGCACCGCCTCAAGCGCCCGGACCCGCTTGATGGCATAGGCAAAAACCGCGTAGCCGGCCCCCAGTGAAATGACGCCCAGGCCCGCCAGGCCAAGCCAGTCCATTGACGAGGGTACCCCTGCCGGAACATGAACGGCAGGCACAGGCCTGCGGCCATGAAATTGCCCAGGGTGATGGGCCAGGCGGTGGAACCATGACGGGATTTTCGCAGAAAAATCATGGCGCCGGCCCAAGAGACCGACCCGACCATGCCCACCAGAATGCCCATGGTACCGCGCAACGAAAGCGTATCGAAAAAAAAGAGCCCGATGCCGGCGATGACCACCAACAACTTTAGTTAAAAACCGTTTGGCTGAAACGCCCCTTAAAAGGCTCCTTCATCATGCTTTCGGCGTAGCCGATGCGTGCCGGTGTGAGGGCCCTGACCAGCACCAGCCCCGGCAGCGTGACGAGAAACGCATCGCCCTCCTCGAGCACGTAGTCACGGATATCGCATTCCTGGGTGACCCACACACGTCCCTGGAGGCAAACCAGCGTTTGTTGCCTGCGTTTTCCCTTTAACCCCCAGCCCTGCCCGGCGGCTAGATCGACAATTGTGTCCGGTGTGCTCAGGTTCGAAAGAAAAAAACGCTTTTGGGCTCCCGTTACGCTGCCGGTATCCAGAAGTTGATGATTCATTGCTGCCTCCTCACCCTGCACTTCACCGTGGCAGGATCGTTAAAGCGGTTTACCCAATCAGCCGGTGCGATCAGCAACACTGCTGAACCAGACCATTCATGCTGAGGCTCCCTGCGTTACCCTGACACCATGAATACAATTTTAAAAAAAAGAATAACAGCCACAAAAATAATGTTTTGTTATGAGTACAGTTATGATATTTTTGCATCTGTACTGGTTGTGAAGGAACACAATTGTACTGATTTAAACCATGAAATCCTTCAATCGAGGGCGCGCGCATGGGTAAAACACCGAAATATCAACAGGTCGCCGACCAGTTGACCCGCCTGATCGAAGAGGGGGCTTTCGGCCCGGGAGCGGCGGCACCGTCGGTGCGCAAATTGAGCCAGCAGTGGAAGGTCAGCATCACAACGATTCTCAAGGCTTACTACCTGTTGGAGGCGCGCGGCCTACTGGTCCCCCGGCCAAGATCGGGGTTTTATGTCAGCAACCAGCTGCCCAGCGCGCCCCTCGAACCGGCGCTCTCCGATCCAGAGCCGGACCCTAGCACGGTCGGTATGCGCGAGCTGATTACCATGATCGTCCTGCGGGACACCCTTAACCCGAAGTTGACCCAGCTGGGCGCCGCCCACCCAGCCCAGGAGCTCACCGCCACCCGTCAGTTGAACCGGATCATGGCCTCTGCGGCCCGCCGCATGGGGGATCGGGCCGGTCTGTATATGGCGCCTCCCGGCAACAAACCCCTTCGCCAGCAGATCGTCCGGCATGCGGTGGTCGCCGGCTGCACCCTGGACGCCGACGAAATCATCATCACGTCAGGCTGCGGCGAAGCCGTCTCCAGCTGCCTGCAGGCCGTCTGCCGCCCCGGCGACACCGTTGCCGTGGAGTCGCCCATCTGTTTCGACGTGTTTCAATATATGGAGAATCTGGGCCTCAAGGCCCTGGAAATACCCACTCACCCCAGAGACGGCATCAGCCTGGAGGCCTTGGGCTTTGCCCTGGAAAACAACTCCGTGCAGGCCTGCCTAGTCATTTCCAACTTCAACAATCCCCTGGGAAGCTGTATTCCGGACGAGCGCAAGAAATCCCTGGTCAGGCTGCTGGCAACCCATGACATCCCCTTGATTGAAAACGATATCTTCGGGGACATTCACTTTTCCGCCAAACGGCCGCTGTCCGCCAAGGCATTCGATACCCAAGGTTTGGTCCTGTGGTGTGCCTCGTTTTCCAAGACGCTGTCACCGGGACTCAGGGTGGGCTGGGCAGCCCCCGGACGATATCGATCCACGGTGGCATGGCTGAAATACAGCACCAGCCTGGCCACGGCCACTCTGCCCCAGGTGACGGTAGCCGAATTCATGGCCGAAGGGGGCTACCGCAAGCACCTGCGACGGATTCGCCGGGTCTACCAGGACCGTGTGGCCGAATTGAGACGGGCGGTGATCCGATTTTTTCCATCGGATATCCGCGTCACCGATCCTGCCGGCGGTTATCTGCTGTGGATTGAATTGCCCGAACCCATCGATGCGTTGGTGCTTTACCGAACCGCGCTCAATGAAGGCATCGCCATTACGCCCGGCCATCTTTTTTCCACCGGCGACCGGTACGGCAACTTCATTCGCCTGAACGCGGCCAACTGGTCCGACGAGGCCACGCCGGCCATCCGGCGCTTGGGACGGGTCATCGACAGAATGTCAAAGGCAGGCTGATAGGCGAGGCTTTCATTGCAGCAAAATGGCCTTGCCGCTACACGTGGCCATAGTAGTCCCGGTGCACCACGATGGAATAGGCGTAATCGAGAAGTGTGCCCCAGCTGAAAACCGGGAGGTCCGTCGCCCGCTGCACGGCCCGGGCAAAGGGCTGCATGCCTGTACACTCGAGCATCAAGGCCCCGATGTGCGGGTGGGCGTTGCAAAAGTCGGTACACGTCCGGATCATGTCCGATTCGGCCTTGTCGTAGAAGATGGCGGGTACGTCCGGCCGTTTTTCATGATCCCACAGGTTGTCAAATTCGCGGCAGCCGTACTCGTCCTGGGCACCGGCGACGATAAACCGGCTGTTCAGGTCGATGCCTACGTTTTCAAGGTGGTCATCGGTCAAAAACCGTTTCTGGGCGCAGACGATGCCCACGGCTTTTTGCGGCCCGATGACCTGCTGGATAAAGGGCACCTGGAGCAGGCTGGACATGAACACCGGTATGTCTACATGCCGGGCCACATCTTTTTGAAAATAGGCAAAGTACCCGCATTCCGCAGCGATCGCCCGGCAGCCCATGCGTTCGAGACGGGCGGCGGCACGCAGGATGGGCTCCAGGCATGGCGTTTTGTCGGGCTCCCACACCAGGGTGTGGTTGTCCACGCCCTCGGCAATCTCGTACTGCACCGGGTAAGGAAAGGCACTGGCATTGCGCACGTCCCCCGGGAATCCCGGGTAGGCATCGTCCAGCACCATGATACCGATGCCCATTCCATAGCAGGTGTGGTTGTTGCGCGTACGGATATAGTTGATGCCGACATCCCGATTACCGTAGATCATGACGTCCTCCTTTTGTCTCCATGGTGCCACCGTTGGCGGCTGTTGCCGGCTTCTGCTCCGTGGCAGTCCCTGATGGGCTGACAATCGAGGTGGCGGCAAAGAAGGGAGCGTGGGTCCCTTCTTGTAGACGAAGATATCGGAGATGGCAAGATACCAACGCGGATTATCGCTTGCCAAGGCTGCCAACCTGTGGGATAGTTTAACTACCAGCCCTCTGAGTATTCGGCCGTCAGCACCTGCTTGGAAACACATCGTGCCTGCGCGCCCACAGAATCCTCTCAGCGACGTTTTGCTTCTTTTGACCTGTTGACCCGATCACCCAACGTTAGGCGACATTTGCTCAAGCCCTTCCTGGTTGCTTTTTTTATCGCTGTGCCTAATACCGATGGCCGGCATGAATCAACCCTTTTTGCCAAAGGAGGCCACCATGGAAAAACCTGTCATCACCTATGAAAGCCTGATCCGCATCACTCGGTCCATCTCGATGATCCGGGACCCGGAAGAAATTGTCCTGATATCGGTTGAAGGGGTCACCAATGCATTGAAAGTCAAGGGCTGCACCCTGTTTTTGTTCGATAAAAAAAGCGATGTGCTTTCACTTGCCGGCAGCTATGGGCTCAGCCGGGAATACCTGGACAAGGGACCGGTCAGCGCCATTCGCTCGATCTCGTCGTCGATCGAAGATGGAAATCCGGTGGCCATTTATGACGTCAACGACGACCCACGGCTTCAATACCCTGAAGCGGCCTTGAAAGAGGGCATCGCATCCATATTGTCGGTGCCGATCATCATCGGTGAACGCATCATCGGATGCCTGCGGGTCTATACGGCTCAGCCCTGGGAGTTTGGACTCAATGACGTCAATTTCGTGCAGGCGGTCGCCCAGGTGGTCGGCATGGCGCTGGAATTGTGTCGGATCAACAAAGGCTATAAGGAGAGCATCGACATTCTGAAATCCATGCGTGATCCCAAGACGATGGTATTCAAAAAACGCACCCCGTACGAAGGCGTACCCAAAAGCTTTTCCAAAGAGGAGGTGGCCCAGGCCAACGCCTGATGGTTGCACCCCTTCTTATCTTCGAAACAGGAGACCATCATGACCGATGAACTGCATGGAAAAACCGCCATTGTCACCGGAGCCTCCCGAGGTATCGGCAGGGCTATCGCCATGAAGCTGGGCGCCATGAAGGCATCAGTGGCCGTCAATTATGTCAGCGATGAAAAAGCGGCGGCCGTAACGGTGTCGGATATTGAAAAAGCCGGCGGAAAGGCCGTTGCAGTGCAAGCGGATATGCGACAGGTCAGAGACATACAACTGCTTTTTGACCGGACCCTCAACGATTTCGGCAGGTTGGATATTCTCGTCAACAACGCCGGTATCCGCCTGTTCAAACCGATATCCTCAGTGAGCGAGGCGGAATTCGACGATATTTTTGCCGCCAATGTCAAAGGGGTTTTCTTTGCCTGCCAGATGGCCGCCAAACGGATGGCCGACGGCGGACGCATCGTCAACATCTCATCATCGGTGACCCGGGTACTGATGGCCGAATACGGCCCATATGCCGCCACAAAAGGCGCCGTGGATCAGATCACCCGGGTATTGGCCAAAGAACTGGGTCCCAGGGGCATCACGGTCAATGCCATCTCCCCCGGACCCACCGATACGGAGCTGTTCAGAAAAGGCAAGACCAAGGAGCAGATCGAGGGGTTCGCCCAGGCCGCGGCCCTGGGTCGCATCGGCACGCCGGCCGATATCGCCGATGCCGTGGCCCTGCTGGTCGTTGAGGACGCCGGCTGGATCACCGGCCAGAATATATGCGCCAACGGCGGATTTGTGGCCTGATTGATCGACGCATTTGCCGTATCATTGAGCAGCGTTTTCTCCAACAGCTCAACGGTGCAAGGACTTTCTCGTTCATGGCCGGACCACTCATCATCTCATTCGCAATGGACGGCAAGCGTGGAACCATGCACGTTGACCGAAAGGACGCACGCCCCTAACGGCGTCATCAAAAATCCACAATAAACCCATATATAGTGTTAAGGGTTGATCCAAAACGCAACCAAATGTATAAAGGAGGCAAGGACCAAGACGCAAGATCGATTGAACCCTCCCCGCGGCACCGGTACCCGGTAGCTCTGCTTTGCTCCGACAAGCGGTGGGGAATGCACTCGCTATCGCGGTTCAACGATTTTAAAAAAGGCAAAAAGGCACCCCACCAGAAGGGTGGGTCATCTGGCAGCAGGCCGGAGAAACGCGCAACTTCGGATGGATCGACGCTCCTTTCTGACTAAAAGCGCAGCATTTCTCATGGGCGGCTTGTTAGGTTCCCGCATCCCGGCTTCAGCAGAAATTTTTTCCCCCGTCACCCACCCTTCCCGCATCGCCCTGATCATCGACGACATCGGGTTCAATCTCAGGCGGGCCGAACTATTTCTCGAAGCAGATATACCGATTACCTTTTCTGTTCTTCCCCGAGTATGCTGGTCCGTCGAGTCTGCCATGGCCCTGCATGCCCGAGGCCACGAAATCATGCTCCACCAACCCATGGAACCGTTCAGCACCGACGTGGACCCGGGCCCCGGAGCCATTTTTGTGGATGACCGCCCGGAGTGCATTCACCAGGTGGTGGCCGAAAACATTGCCACACTGCCCCATGTGGTCGGCGTCAACAACCACATGGGATCCAGATACACTCAGCAGCCCAAAAAGATGGGGCAGGCCCTGGACGTGGTCAAAAACCGCGGCCTGTTTTTTGTGGACAGCCTGACCAGCGGGCATTCCACGGCTTACACATGTGCCCGGCAAATGGGGGTATCGTCCAAACGGAGGGATTTGTTTCTGGACAATCAGCAGGATGTTTCATCGGTCATCCGGCAGATGAAAAGGCTTCGACATCGTGCCCATAAGCACGGCAGCGCCATCGGCATCGGTCATCCGCGACCGGAAACCGCCGAAGGCATCATGCGCTTTCTTGAGACACCCGAGAGCAGGGATGTCGCCTTCGTGTACATCTCACAAATACTTTAACCCATCCTGGAAAGGGTGGTGTTTACGCTTCCGGTGTCACGAACCACTGCTTCTTGCGATAGACCAGATCCTGGCTGCGGGCAATCAGGGTACCGGTTTTTTCCTCGACCACCGTGATTTCGTAAAGCCCCGTCCGGCCACCCAGATGGCACTCCCTGGCTTCGGCCACCAAACGATCACCTGCCTTGGACGGGTTGAGAAAACAGATGTTCACATTCAGGGCAACGGCCACCTGTCCACGGGAATTGCTGGCGGCGGCGAAAGCCAGGTCCCCTAAGGCGAACACCAGGCCGCCATGGGTGATTCCGTGAAAGTTGGTCATCTGCTCGGTGACGGTCAGCGCGACCCGACTGTGCCCCGGCGCCACGATCGTCACGGAGGCGCCCAGAAAACGGGCAAAGGCATCCTTCTGGATGTGGGCATCGATGGCTGTTTGGCGTGTTTCGTCAGGCATGGGGGCTCTCCTCGGGCGGACCGGAAATCAAGTCAAGATCGTTTGTGGCTTCACCTAAACCGCATGTCCGTTGAAAAAACCGTTACAGGTAGTTGATCGGTGGCAGCCCTTCCCGCCGCCTCACGGCCTCCATCAGGCCCACTGTTCCGGTCATCATGTTGTCTCCCCAGGGAGCGCCGAAGGTGATGGGCAGTTTTGATTCCAGAGCCAATCGCCGCCGGGGGCCGGTGGCCAGAATCAGCTCGACGCCGTCGTAGCCGAAGGCTCGGCGGCTGTAAGCGCCGTGTCCGCCCTGATCTAAAATCCGGCGGTGGGAGAGCTTGCCGTCGGCCAGGTCCCTGAGCAACCGGTCCAGCCGCGCAGCGGTGATGTCGGTGGTATGATACTCAAAAAACCCGCACAGCATGCCACCTTCCACGGCCGCGCCCACGGTGTGGGAGGTGGCGATGTCCAGGACGAGAATTCTCTTTTTCTTGGCTGCCAGCACGTCCATGGAGGCACCGAGGATGGCGGCCATGCCGGAATCCATCACGTAGACCCGATCGGTGGTCAGGGACGTTGCATCATTGGCGATGGCCGACAACCGGTTCATCTCCGCCGGCACCTGGTCGGAACGGTAAAGCAGGGTCTCGGGAACCGGGTGTTGCGCCAGTGCCGCCGTGAACATCCGATGCCTGAAATCCAGGTGAGAAACCCCGGGCGGTGCCGCCCCATGATCCTGTGCGCAGACCGCCACGGCATCGAATTCAAAGGGGACACCGAAGCTCTGGACGAGGCGCTTCAGGCGGTCAAGCTGAAGGTCCCCGGTGCGGATGTGATGAAATCGGGAATTGCTCTTCAAATCCTCCGCTTCTGCGGCGTCCACCACACGAATGCCATGGGCGGTCACCCGCTGCACGTCGTGATGGATGGTGGCGGCGGCGGGCTCCGACATCCGCACGTCGGCTGTTTTTGCGCGGTCGATCAGGGCCTGTGAGACCGGGCCGCCGCCCATCTCACAGCCGGTGACCACCAGATTCCCACGGGTCTGCCGGATCACATCCGCCAACACCCGCACCGGCGATCGAACCACCGCTTTGTAGTGAAGATCATGGTCGGTGTCATAGCAGAGCATGTCCAGGGTACCGGCACCGATGTCCAGCAACAGGTAGCGTCCCATGGCACGATTCCTTTCCCGAGAGCCAGTTTCAAAAACGCCCCATTTCGACCAGACTCACCGTCGGGCTCACTTTTGGAAGCAGGCTTACGAGGGCTTGAATTTACTGATCTGATCCCGGAGAAATTGCTTGAAGCCGCTTCTCTCTTTATCGAAGGCCTGCTCCAGTGGGCCGCGGTTGCGGTTCTCGATTAGCGTTTTAATGACACCCAGAAGCTGGGGATCGGCCTTAACGATCTGAGCCGCAATGGTTTTCGCACGGTCCAGCAGATGCTCCCGGGGCAGCACCTCGTTGACCAGCCCCCATGCCAATGCCGTGTGGGCGTATATGGGCTGGCAGGCAAAAGAGAGCTGCTTGGCCCTGCGCTGACCCACGGTCTGCTGAAGTAACTGAGTCATACCCCAGCCCGGATGGATGCCCACCCGGGCGTGGGTATCTGAGAACTGCGCATTTTCAGCTGCGATGATAAAATCGCAATTCAACGCCAGCTCGAAGCCGCCGGTGATGGCGTGTCCGTTGACCGCAGCGATGATGGGTTTTTTGCAAGCGCGCATCAGATCCGGCAGGTCGCTGCCGTCTCCCCGGGGGTCGAAAAGGTTCTCTTTTCCAATGGCGCCCAGGTCCAGACCGGCGCAGAACGAAGGTCCGTTGCCGGTGAGGATGATCACCCGGACATCATCTCGAACGGTCACCGCATCCAGTGCGTCGTAAAGGCGGATGAGCAGCTGCTGGTTGATGGCATTCCGCCGCTCGGGACGATTGAGCGTGATCACCGCAACCTGATTGTCAACGTCCAACAGCACGGGACGTGCCATCGAGTTTCTCCTTTACCTTCGCTACGATTTATTCGGGTTTTTCCCGCTTAGTTTTACTGGGCTGTCATCTGCCGGGGGTCGTCGACGATCAACCCGTCCACACCCATGGCCAGCATCCCGAGCGAATCTATCCGGCCATCCACCGCATAGGGAAACACCCGCGCACCCAGGGCGTGAAGGCTGTCCACCTGCTGTCGGGTCAGTACCCGGAAGTCCGGGTGCCACGAGAAGGCATTGATCCGCTGGCACCAGCGGCGCAGGCGCTCATCCGCGGGAGCTTCGGCAAGCAGGCCCAAAGCGATTCCCGGCTCCAGTTTCCGGAGGTTCTCCAGCATCAGCCATTCAAAGCTGGACACCAGAACCTCTTCGAGCATTTTTTTCTCGAGCACCAGGTTCAATACCTGCCGCTCCACGGCATCTGCCGGCCCGTCTTCCTCAAAGGCTTCAGGTTTGATTTCGATGTTCACCAGCAGGTGCCCTTTTGCCGCATCCAACACCTGGGCCAGGGTGGGCAGCCGCTCCGTGTTGAACCGCGGGGCGAACCAGCTGCCGGCGTCCAATCGGCCCAGTTGATCCAGGGTAAGCGCCTTAACCGCACCGGTTCCGTTGGTGGTCCGGTCCACGGTTTCGTCGTGGATCACCACGAGGTGGCGATCCCTGGACAGACACACGTCCAGTTCGATCATATGGGCGCCGGCATCGATGGCACCGTTGAACGCGGCAAGGGTGTTCTCCGGATAACGGGCGCTGATACCGCGATGGGCAATAAACAAAGGTGTTGGAAAGTTATGGATACTCATCTATATGTTATCTCTGCGTCGCCTTCAGGTCAGGTGCAAGATACCCACCGATGAAAACCGGGCATTCAGTCATCCGGTAGCCGTCAGCCCCATCGAAAATAACGCATCAGGCGGCTGAATTCAATGGCAAGGAGGCATTTCCTGACACAAACCCGGATCGTTGCTGCGAACCGTCCCCGGTAAGCCACCACCGATACCGGCATTCGAGATTCAAACGGGACACCAACGATGAATGACCACAGGCCCATGGCTATGGAACCGATAGAAACCTTTCCCATCGATGAACGGAGGCAGATCCGTTATGTGCTCACCGACATTGACGACACCCTCACGCTAAAAGGCCGGCTGCCTGCCGTGGTATTCGCCGCCATGGAAAACCTTCAACGGGCTGGCATCCGGGTGATACCCATTACTGGCCGCCCGGCTGGCTGGTGCGACCACATCGCACGCATGTGGCCGGTGGACGGACTGGTGGGGGAAAACGGCGCATTCTATTTTCGCTACGATGGCCACGAGAAAAAGATGATTCGACGCTACTGGAAGTCAGAGGAAGAAAGACGCGTCGATCGAGCCAGGCTCGACGCCATCCGGGCGAAGGTGTTGGCCGGCGTACCCGGCTGCGCCGTGGCTGCCGATCAGGCCTATCGTGAAGCGGATCTGGCTATCGATTTCTGCGAAGATGTGCCACCCCTGCCCATGTCGTCGGCACAGGCCATCAAGGCAATTTTCGAAGCGGCCGGCGCCACCGCCAAAATCAGTTCCATCCATGTGAACGGGTGGTTCGGCGATTACGACAAGCTGTCCATGTCCCGATTGCTGTTCGGGGAAGTGTTTAACGTAGACATGGATGCGGTGCGGGACCAGGTTCTCTTCTGCGGTGACTCGCCCAACGATTCCCCCATGTTCGGCTTTTTCCCACACTCCGTGGGCGTCGCCAATGTCCGGACCTTCGAGGCGCAGCTGGCAGCACCGCCGACCTGGGTGACCCGATCCGAGGGGGGGCTCGGGTTCGCCGAATTGGTGAAGGTTATTATGGATCGATGACGACAATGAAAATTTGTAAATTACGGAATTCAGGGATGCAGACCGCATTTAATAGGTAGGATGCCCTCAATTCCTTAATTCCAGAATTCTCAATCCCTTAATTGCTTTTAGCCGTTTACTTTTCCCGCTCCACCAACCCTTTGACAAACCAGCGCTGCATCATCAGCACCACCAGGATGGGCGGCAGCATCACCAGCAGCGAGCCGGCCATGGCGACGTTCCAGTAAGGCACGTCGTCCACCTGGGGGATCAGGTGTTTAAGGCCGATCACCGCGGTGGTCATGTCCGGATTGGTGGTGATCAGCAGCGGCCAGAGGTACTGGTTCCAGCCATAGACAAACTCGATGACCACCAAGGCGGCGATATTGGTCACGGACAGAGGCAGCAGGATCTTGCGGAAAAACATCATGGCCGAGGCGCCGTCCAGCTTGGCTGCCTCGCACAGCTCTTCGGGGACGGTGAGGAAAAACTGCCGGAACAGGAAGGTGCAGGTGGCCGAGGCCACCAGGGGAAGAATCAGGCCCGTGTAGCTGTCCAGCAGGCTCCAATCCAGTGCGATTTCGAAATTGCTGCCCGTCCACCATTGAACTAGGCTGTTGAGATGAAGGGTGTCGATGAGCCACTGCAGAGGGCCGAAAATGTTGGCCGCAATCTCGTAGGTGGGCAGGATGCGAACCTCCACCGGCAGCATCAAGGTGCAAAAGACCGCGGCAAAGGCCACCTTGCGGAAGCGGTAGTCGAAATAGACAATCGAAAAGGCGCCCAGCATGGAAACGACGATCTTACCGATGGTGATGCCCGAGGCCATGATGAACGAATTCATCAGCTGCCGCCCCAGATTGCCCTTCTCCCAGGCCGTGTTGACGTTGACCCAGAACTGGTCACCGGGAACAAGGGGCATGGGCACCTTGGCGACCTCCTCTAAAGGCAACGATGCCGCTACCAGGGTATAGAAAATCGGAAATCCCACGATGCAGATACCCAGCATCAAAAAGCCATAGGTCAGGGCGTCGAGTATGGGGGTTCGTTCAACCATGGCAATCGATTACACCGTATAGTGAACTTTGCGCTCCACGAAGCGGAACTGGAGCACGGTGATGGTAACGATCAGGATCATGAGCACCACGGACTGCGCCGCCGAGGATCCCAGGTTCAGACCGATAAAGCCGTCCTGGTATACTTTGTACACCAGGGTGTTGGTTGCACCGCCGGGTCCGCCCTGGGTAACCGTATGGATCACCCCGAAAGTCTCGAAAAACGCGTAGATGATATTCATGACCATCAGGAAAAAAAAGGTCGGCGAAAGCAGCGGGAAGGTAATCGTCCAGAAGCGCCTGAACGGCCCGGCGCCGTCCATGGCCGCTGCTTCGATGAGCGAATGGGGAACCGCCTGCAGCCCGGCCATGAAAAAAACGAAGTTGTAGCTGATCTCTTTCCAGGCGCTGGCCATCACCACCATGATCAAAGCGTCGGTGCCGCTGAGCACCGGGTTCCAGTCGATGCCCATCTTATTCTGGAGAAAATAGGCCAACACGCCAAACGACGGGTGCAGCAAAAAAAGCCAAAGGATTCCCGAAATGGCCGGCGCCACGGCATAGGGCCAGATCAGCATGGTCCGGATCAGGGCCTTGGCCCGCAGGGCCCGGTTTGCCAGCGAGGCCATAAACAGTCCGAAAGCGATGCTGGTGACGGCGGTGGCCAGGCTGAAGAAGATGGTAATCCCGATGGATTTAAGGTACAAGGGGTCGGTAAAGATGTTGATAAAATTGTAAAACCAGACGAAGCGGCTACGTTGGCCGAAGGGGTCGCTGAGCATGAAGGACTGGAGCAGCCCCTGGACGGCCGGCCAGTAAAAAAAGGTCAGGGTGACCAGGATCTGCGGGGTAATCAGCAGATAGGCAAGGGTTCGCGAAGTGAAATGGGATCGTTTAATCATGGGGATTTCGACTTAATTTCGCCGGCTGCGCTTCGGGTCAGGGTCACAGCAATAACGTTTTTCAACAATCGGGTTTCGCGTGGGAGCGGCTTCCAGCCGCGACAGATGGGACTAAATCGTGGCAAGATGCCGCTCCTACGGCTACCGTCGAAACCCGGAAGTTGCGCTATTTATAGGTTTTCTCAAATTCTCGCAGCTTCTCGTTGCTTCTGGAAACGGCGTCATCCATGGCCTGCTGGGGAGTTTTGCTGCCGTTCCAAATCAATTCCATCTCTTCGTTGATGATGTTGCGGATCTGGACGAAGTAACCCAGTCGAAGCCCCCGGGAGTTCTCGGTGGGGTTCCGGCGGGTCATCTGGTTGATACCGACTTCCTGGTAGGGATTTTCCTTAAAGTACCCTTTTTCTTTCAGCGCTTCATAGGCTTTGAGGGTGATGGGCAGATAGCCGGTTTCCATGTGCCACAGTTCCTGCATGTCGGTCTGGGCCAGAAAGTCCATGAATGCGGCCACGCCTTTATAGTCTGTCTTGGGATGGCCCTTCATCACCCACAGGGAGGCGCCGCCGATGATGCTGTTCTGGGGCGTTTTCATGCTGGCTTCCACGGGCAGAGGGGCCAGATCCCAGGCAAACTTGGCATTTTTACTGACATTGCCGATGCCGCTGATAGACTCCATCATGATAGCCGCATCCCCGCCGACAAAGGCCGCCTGGCCGCCCTGGTATTTCTGACCTTCGTAGGAAAAACGACCATCCGCCATCCAGGATTTGAGGCGGGTGAGATGATTGACCACCTGGGGGTTGTTTATCTTCAGTTCACAGTCCAGGCCCTCGTAACCGTTGGCCTTGGAGGCAAAGGGCAGGTCATGGATGGCGCTGTAGTTTTCCACCTGGATCCATGACTGCCATGTGGTGACCATTCCTTTCTTGGCCCCGGCGGCCACAAGTTTGGCGGTGATCTCGCCCATCTGGTCCCAGGTCAGCGGTTCGGTCTTGGACGGCATGTCGATGCCCGCCTTTTTGAACAGGTCGACGTTGTAGTACATGACCGGGGTGGACGAATTGAACGGCATGGAGAGCAAGTTGTTTTCTTCGTCCACGTAATAGGAGAGCACCGGCTGCAGGTAGCCTGACCAATCCACTTTGTAGCCTTGGTCGGCCATGAGCTTATAGACCGGGTAGATGGCACCGGAGAGCATCATGGTGAGGGTGCCCACTTCAAAGGACTGCAGAATGTGGGGATGCTTTTTGGCGCGGTAAGCGGCCACGCCGGCGTTGACCGTTTCGTCGTAATCACCCTTATTGGTTTCCACCACCATGTAATCGCTCTGGGATGCGTTGAAGGCATCCACGATTTTTTTCAGGGTTTCACCCCGAGGACCGCGCATGGCGTGCCACCACTGGATTTCAATGGGTTTCGCAAAAACCTGATCGGCGGCGAATACCGCCAGAATCACCAAGACCATCAACATCATGAGTTTTTTCATCATGGCTGCACGCTCCTCCCAATTGGTTGTAACGGTTTGAAAATAGATAGAAAAGAAGACTGCTCCCCCCGAGATGAATTAAGAGTAATGGGTTCACTCCCACGAGTCAAGCATTTATTAAAAGGTCGATAGATTGATGAACGGCACCAAAGATCTTAGAAAATACCGGTATCCGTGCAAAGAGTGCTTGACTTGAACCGGAAAAGCGTGCTCATTTTTCACCACACAACTAACCATTCAGAACAGGGGCACCATGGCACAGGTTGGTATCAAAGACATCGTAAAAAAATTTGGCAAAACTGAAGTGGTCCACGGCATCAGCCTAGACATCACGAATAAGGAATTCGTGGTGCTGGTTGGCCCTTCCGGATGCGGCAAATCGACTGTCCTGCGCATGGTCGCCGGGCTGGAGAAAATCACATCGGGAACGGTCAGCATCGGAGACCGTATCGTCAACGACGTGGCCCCCAAAGACCGAGACGTGGCCATGGTGTTCCAGAATTATGCGCTTTACCCGCACATGAACGTCTTTGGCAACATGAGCTTCGGATTGAAGCTGAGCAAAACCCCCAAGGCGGAGATTCTCGAACGGGTCAACGAAGCGGCCGCTATCCTCGGCCTGGAAGCGCTGCTGCATCGCAAACCCCACGAACTCTCCGGCGGGCAGCGGCAGCGGGTGGCCATGGGGCGCGCCATCGTGCGCAAACCGTCTGTATTTCTCTTCGATGAGCCCCTTTCCAACCTGGACGCCAAGCTGCGAACCCAGATGCGTGTTGAAATCAAACGGTTGCACCAGAAAGTCCAGTCTACGGCCATCTACGTCACCCACGACCAGGTGGAAGCCATGACCCTGGCCGACCGCATCGTGGTAATGAGAAATGGGAACATCGAACAGGTGGGTCAGCCAATCGAACTGTTTCAGAACCCGGCCAACACCTTCGTCGCCGGCTTTATCGGCAGCCCGCCCATGAATCTGGTTCCCGCCCGCATCGTCAAGGCCAACGAGGCCCTGACGATCCGCCTGAATGATGAGTTTAGCGTGCCCATCCCCAAGAAAGCAGACATGGACATCCGGGAAGAGATGGATGTGATCATGGGTCTGCGCACCGAGGATTTTACCGTGGACAACGGCAGCGGCGACGATCCTGAGGAATGGAAGCTGGAAGGCACGGTAGAAGTGGTCGAGCCCCTCGGCGGTGAAACCCACATGCACATGAATTTTAAAGGCATCACATTTATCGTCAAGAGCGAGGGCCGCAGAATCTTTCACGCCGGCCAGCAATTGCGTATGAGTATGAACCTGAATCATCTGCACCTGTTCGATGCCGGCACCACCCAGTCCATTTATTGATTGTCCTGACCTGCTCGTACCCGTGGGCAATAGCTGGAAATTCAAGCCATTTGTTGTGCTGGTGATCGTTGACTCACGAACAAAATAAGTGTACCTAATACAGAATCGTTTGTCTGCCCGTTTTTTCCTGAACTGTTTTAATTTATTTTAGTTTCCTTGATCCGGAAGCCGGACCGAGACCGTCTTATTCACCGAGGAGGACCCATCATGCAAGTGACCATCACCAAAGCCGAACAACTCAAAGCCAAACCGGATGAAAACAAGCTGGGGTTCGGCACGATCTTCACCGATCACATGTTCAACATGGACTACAGCGTGGAAAAAGGATGGCACAATCCGCGCATCGAGCCCTACGCTCCCCTGGTGATGGCACCATCCACCATGGTCCTCCACTATGGTCAAGGGGTCTTCGAAGGCATGAAGGCCTACCGCAACCAACAAGGGGGCGTTCAACTGTTTCGCCCCCGGGAAAACTTCAAGCGCCTCAATGCGTCCAACCGCAAGCTATGCATTCCCGAAATCGACGAAGCCTTTGCGTTAGAGGCCCTCAAGCAGCTGCTCACCGTCGAAAAGGACTGGATACCCAGCGCTCCGGGAACCTCGCTCTACATCCGGCCGACCATCATCGCCACCGACCCCTTCCTGGGCGTCAGGGCGTCTTTTACCTACCGGTTCTTCATTATTCTCAGCCCGGTGGGGGCCTATTACGCCGAAGGGTTCAACCCGGTGAAGATCATGGTCACCAAAGAGCATGTGCGGGCGGTGCGCGGCGGCGTGGGCGACACCAAGACCCTGGGCAACTATGCGGCCAGCCTGCTTGCCGGCGACAAGGCCCACAGGGCCGGCTACACCCAGGTGCTGTGGCTGGACGGCGTTGAGCAGAAGTATGTGGAAGAGGTCGGCGCCATGAACATTTTTTTCGTCATCGGCGACGAACTGATCACACCCATGCTCTCGGGAAGCATCCTGCCCGGCATCACCCGCGATTCGGTGCTCGAACTGGGACGATCCTGGGGAATGACGGTATCCGAAAGAAAAATCAGCATCGACGACGTGATCGACGCCCACGCATCGGGCCAGTTGAAGGAAATCTTCGGTTCCGGCACGGCGGCCGTGATCTCTCCAGTCGGTGAACTGAAATACGAGGACAAGGTGATAACCGTCGCCGACGGACAGGTCGGCCCGATGGCCCACAAGTTTTTCCAGACCCTTCAGGAGATCCAGTACGGCACCATTGAAGACCCTTCGGGCTGGGTGGAACCAGTCTAAGGGGTAGTAAGTAAATCACAATACCCAAAAACCAAATACAATATCCCAACGGTAATCAATTTTAACCGCGGAGGTTTCATGAAAGTCAGAAAAGCCGTTTTCCCCGTGGCCGGTCTGGGCACCCGTTTTCTGCCGGCCACCAAGGCCATGGCCAAAGAAATGCTTCCCATCGTGGACAAGCCCCTGATCCAGTATGCCGTGGAAGAGGCCTATGCCTCCGGCATCAAGGAGATTATCTTTGTCACCGGCGCCGGGAAAAACGCCATCGAGAACCATTTCGACCACTCCTGTGAACTGGAGCACATGCTCATGGCCCGGGGCAAGGACGCCCAGTTGAAAATGGTTCACGCTCTGATCCCCGAATCCGGTTCCATTATCTACACCCGCCAGAACCAGCCTCTGGGACTGGGCCATGCCATATGGTGCGCCCGGAACATCGTGGGCAACGAACCCTTTGCGGTTCTGCTGGCCGACGACTTGATCAAATCTGAAAGACCGGTGCTGAAACAGATGATGGAGAAGTTTGACGAGCTGCAATCCTCAATCGTCTCTGTCGTCGAAGTGGATCCGAAGGACACCAGCAAGTACGGCATCCTGGATGCAGACCCGGTGGTCAACAGCATCACGAAAATTCGCGGTTTGGTGGAAAAACCGAAACCGGAAAAGGCCCCCTCCAACCTGGCCATCATCGGCCGATACATCCTGACGCCGGAAATTTTCACCATCCTTCAAGGCAAAGAGAAGGGCGCCGGCGGTGAAATCCAGATCACCGATGCCATGGCCCGGTTGCTCAAAACCCAAAATATCTATGGCTACCGTTACCAGGGCACCCGCTTCGATTGCGGCAACAAGGCCGGATTTCAAATGGCCAACCTGGCATTTTCCTTGGACCGGCCAGACATACGGGACCGGCTGCTGCCCTTTATCCACGATCTGATAAAAAAATATTAAGGATGGATATCAAGCCGGTTGCCGCCTCGGAAAGAAATCTAAACGGCATCGATTATTTTCTCCTGTGGGCAGGGGTGGCAATTTCTCTGGCCGAAATCTGGGCCGGCGGTTTTTTAGCTCCCCTGGGCTTTTGGGCCGGCTGTTGGGCCATCATCCTGGGCCACGTGATCGGCAACACCTTGATGGCCCTGGGGGGGGTCATCGGCTCGCAGTACGGCATCATCTCCATGGTTTCGGTTCGGCCCGCTTTCGGCATCCGTGGTTCCAACCTGCCGGCGGTCTTGAACATCATCCAGCTGATCGGCTGGGCATCCATCATGCTGATCATCGGCGGCCGGGCCGGTGCCATGCTGGGCGCGCCATTCGGTGGGATTCTGGCTTCCAGCCAGTTCTGGATCGTGCTTATCGGCATAGGGACCTTGCTATGGGCCCTGGGAACCGGTAAATCGATCTGGAAAATACTGCAAACGACAGCGGTGATCGCCCTGCTGCTGGTGATTGTCCTGATGAGCGGGGTCGCCTTTGGTGAGTTTGGCAGCGAGGTGACGGCAACCAGCGCCGACCAGATGCCGTTTATGATCGGCCTCGACCTGGTGATCGCCATGCCCATATCCTGGATGCCTCTGGTGGCGGACTACTCCCGCTTTGCCAGGAAAAGCGGGCCGGCGTTTTGGAACACCTGGGTAGGCTATTTTATCGTGTCTTCCTGGATGTACCTGCTGGGGCTGATGGCCACCCTGGTCACCGGCGAGACAGATCCGGGCGCACTGATCCTTCAGACCATGGGAAAAATCGGGTTCGCGGTACCGGCACTGGTCATGGTGGTGTTTTCCACGATTACCTCCGATTTTCCGGATATCTATTCGGCCACCTGCTCCATGATGAACATTTCCCAGAAGATCAAGGCCAACACTGTCATGTGGGTGGCAGGGATCCTGTCCATCGTGGTGGCCTTGGTCTTTCCCATGGAACAGTATGAAAACTTTCTGCTTTTTATCGGTGCCATGTTCATGCCGCTGTTTGGCGTGGTTCTCACCGACTATTTCCTGATGCGCAAAGGCAAATTGGAGATCGAGGCCATCGACACCGTCGGCGGACCGTACTGGTATTTCAAAGGCGTCAATATCGTCGCAGCGGTGGCCTGGGCGGCTGGATTTGTTACCTTCGAAATTATCGCTGTGATGCAATATCCGGTCGGCGGGTCGATTCCCTCCATGCTGGTGGCCGGGCTGACCTATTATTTCATTTCCCGGGGCAAAGGATGAATTTGGATTTATTCTTTAACAGCCTTCTGCCCCAAAAGTAGATGCGCCTCTGCAAACCAATTAAACTGCAATCCGCGCCGTTTGCAATATTTTTGGAACGATGTCGGCCCAGCCCAACGGCATCAGATGAACCCCCTGAACCATGTGTTTGATCTCTGCCAGGAATCGTCCCATCATTTCAGCCGCTTTCATTTTGCGGTCTTCCTTTTCCACGCTGCCGATTTCATCGATCCAGGCCTGTGGGACCTCGATCCCGGAGACATTGGTATTCATGAATTTCCCCATCTGCGGGGATTTGAGCACCACCAGCCCCACCTGGATGGGAACGTTCAATTTTGACGCCTTGTTAATGAAGGTCTCAAAAATCTTGCGATCGTAGACCGCCTGGGTTTGGAAAAATTCGGCGCCGGCATCGACTTTCTTTTTCATTTTCATCAATTGGAGGTCCAGCGGTTCGAAATTGGGGTTGACCACGGCGCCATAGGCCATGTCCGGTGGATTTTCGATGGCGTTGCCGGTGATGTCATGACCGTGGCGCAGCCCCATGGCCATATCGATAAGCTGAACCGAATCCAGATCGAAAACCGGCTTGGCTTCCTTGTGGTCGCCGAGCTGGATGTGATCGCCGGTGAGCAGCAGCACATTGTCGATACCTAATGAATAAGCGGTGAGCAGATCGCTCTGCAAGGCGATGCGGTTACGGTCCCGGCAGGTGAGCTGATAGACCGGCTCGACACCTTTTTGTTTTAAGCCGACGCTGGCAGCCAGCGATCCCAGGCGCATCACGGCAGACTGGTTGTCGGTCACATTGACGGCATGAACCCAGCCCTGCAGATATTTGGCCTCCTGGGTGCAAAGCGGATCGATGTTTTTGTCTCGGTTCACGGCGCCTTTGATCGGGCCCACCTCGCCAGTGACAACAAATTCGCCTTTATCGAAAAGGGTGGTCAATTTCATGGCATTATTCCTTTTTTCCGAAGGTGATTAGTCTTGGTTACTGACCGTGACCCTACCGGCCTGTGAGTAAAAGGTGGCTTCGGTTGCGCTGACTTTCAGGGTCCGGGGACGGCTCCAGCGGGCGTGATTTTTGGGTTTTTGATACGGATCCAGTAGCTCCAGCCGTCCCAGCTTCTTGAGCCGTTCATAGATTAAGACCCACCCGCAGGGCCGTTCTTTATCCACCTCGCACATACCCTTTTCGGCACCTCCGCAGGGGCCGTTCAAGAGCTGTTTGGAGCAAAGGGTCATGGGGCACAGCCCGCCGGTGAATTCGATCACGCAGTCGCCACACAGGGAGCAGTACTCTTCGATGTCCGATTCGGAGACGGTTTCACCACCGAAAATGGTGTCGCAGCCCGGATGAACCATGCCGCCATCGGTGGCGTCGATGACCGTGTGAACCCCCTGTCCGCAGCCCAGAACCAGAAAACTGTCGGCCGCGGCGACCGGATCAGCATAATCTTCCCGAAGGACTTTGCGGGTGTGGTCCAGCTTGCACAGGGACATTCCCTGGGGGCCGGGAACCGTATAGCCTACGACGTCGACGCCTTTTTTGGCCAGCCGTTCGGCCATCTTTTCGGTTTCATCTTCACCGCCAGAGTGACATTTCCAGGCGCAGTTGTTGCAGCCAACAACGAACACTTTTTCTCCGGGTTTGATATAGCTGACAATTTCTTGAATCGGCTTTTGTATGGTGGCGTGCATAAATGTTCTCCTCTTATTGAAAAAACCGTTGCTCGCATTTCACGGATGCGCGTTCAAACTCCTCATAAAGCAGCTTCAAGCGTTGATTGGCGATGTCCATCGATTCCGATTTTTCTTCTTCTCCCTTTTCGGGATAGCAGGCCAGACAGCGTTCGATATGGCAGGTGTTGCCCAGGCAGGTGATTTCAAAATCGCCCATTAAAAATATTTGTGCGTTTTTGTGGCCTGCAAAATGCTCCACCGCCGGCACGTATTCCAGTTTTATTTGCACCGACACGTCATTGCCTTCGCGGGCCAGATTGATGTAATCGTGAATGGCCATCACCGACCCATACGCCTGACGGGCGCTATCGAATTTGAGCAGCATGTCCGGCAAGCTGAACAAGCGCTTCTGGATTGGAATACCGCAGTCTTCCAGGCGGCGATAGTCCCGCTGCAAATATCGGTTAGCAATCATGACCGCCTGAGAAACATGCGGGCACAGGTTGTTGGGACAGCCTCGCGCATAACATTTCCTGAACGCGTATTCCCGCCCATCGATATCTCCCGCATAACGGCTGAGGAAGATATAGGCCTGAAAGGGGTTGTCGCGGTGGGCGAAATCGACTGGCAGAATTTCAAACGACACCCTGGCTGCGACCGAAGCGTCGCTGTCTTTGAAAGTGATCAGATCGGTTACTCGGTGGGGTGGGAATTTGGGTTTTGCCAGTTCCATAACGACGCCTCACTTATGCTTTTCTATTTTTACCTGTTGCGAACGGCTCTAAAGCCGCCAATTGGATACATCGACGCGCATGAACCAGGCTTTAGAATACGAACACCGCATCCGCTTCGAGGGCTTCCACATTTACAGCTCCTGCGGCGGTGATTGTGGCCCCGTCAATAAGTTCCGATTCGTCGATTCCACGTGTTTTGATACAGGGGCCGCAAACCCACATCTTTCCACCCTGCTCCATAAAGCTGACGAGCAGGTCTTTCATGGGGGGAAACCCACCTCCGGGCGGCATGGTTTCGGCATAGTTTTTTTTAGCGATGGTAACACCGTCCCCATTGAGCACGATGGTTGCTTGGATATCCATCGCCAGGGCTGCATTGGCCAACACAAAAGGCATATGGGCGGTCTCGGATCGATCTTTTCCGCAAGTGCACACATAAAGAATTTTTTCTTGTTTTTCAGTCATGTTGAAACTCCTTGGTTAGTAAGTTGAACCGCGATAGCGAGAGTTAACCCGCCGCTTGCGGCAGGGCTATCGAGCGAACTGAAAATCGATTTTTTTATCCTTACGGTGAACCCTCCCCGCGGTTTGCCGCGGGGAGGGTTCAATACTATTTCTGGACGGACGCTTGCTATTGTGCCTGACGGGCAAGCACCGTCGACAGATCTTCCACATCGGCGCCCGCATTTCTCAGATTGCCTAAACAGATGGGGCACATGGCGACAATGGGATCGTCGGATTTGTCCAGTTCGGCAATGCGCCGCTCTCCCACCGCTTTGGAAAGCTTGGGCGATATTGATTCGGCCGGCCCCCCGCAGCAGTTGGTGAAAAGCCCCGAGTTTCTGATGGGTGCGCATTCAATATCCACGCTGGCAAGCACGTTGACCGGCACGTCAGACAACTCCAGGTATCGCCCGTAAAAGCAGGGGTCATGTAAGGCAATCTTTTTGTGGCCGTTTTTCGACGTTAGCTTCAACAATTCGAAATAGGTGTGAACCTCGAAGCTTTCTCCCGTATATTTGGGAAAAAGTATTTTCAAGGCATAGGTGGTATGGGGATCCACGGTAATCAGTTTTTTAATTCCGTTTCGTTTCAACTTGGCGGCCACGTACCTGGCGTGCTGCACAAAGCTATCCTGGTCGCCAAGATCATACAGCAGGACGCCGCTGTAATCATCCAGATTGGGGTCGTAATAAAAATCCACCTTGGACTTGGTCAAGATTTCGGCAATATCCATCAGGATGCCGTTAAATTTCTTTTTTTCTCGACCGGGGGTGATCGCCGCCAGGCCCAATCCGGACAGCAGTTTGGGAACATATTTGCCGTACTTGAGATAGTTGGCCCACGGCGTATCCTCAAAGCGGGTCAGATAGGACGTGGATTTTTCGATGTAGGGAACGAACTGGTACATCAACCCGGTAAACAGCAGGGCATCTCCCTTTTGGGGGACACTGGCTTTTTTCCACCAGTTATTGATCGCGAACTTGGGAACGCCGAACGGATTTTTTGTTTTTCTCACGTTATCGGCAATCAGATTGATAATATCCTTGGGGTCGTACATTTAAGACCTCCTCCAGTCGGCAACCACAAATCGTTTTAAGCCTAAAATGACTTCTCCGGGATCTGCTCCCCGCGGGCAGGTCTGGGTGCACAGCCCGCAGTGCAGGCAGCGCCAGAGGTCCTGGGCATTTTCAAGAATTCGATCCTTGGCGCCGAGCTGGATATAGCGAATCATCCGGCGTGGAAAGTGTTCGTCAATAAGCGGGCAGATCGCCGCGCAGGTGCCGCAGTTGAAACATTCAAGCGCCGTATCATTCCCATGTTTAGTGAGTTCTATTGCAAATTCCGGGTTTACCAGGGCCATTTTTTCCTCCCAGGGGCGATCGTGTCTTCACTTGGCCAGTTGGTACTTAAAGTAACCGCCGTCTTTTTCGGCTTCCTTGATTTGGCCATATTTTTTAAGGGCTGCCATGTACCAGAGTGTTTCCGCCGTTGAGGCGCCCGTTGCCTCGGCAATGGTGGGAACCGTTTGCGCCCCATTTTTAAGTTGCTCCAAAATGGCGTCAATGGCCTTTTTCTGACGCTTCATTTTAGTTGAAGCTGCTTTGATCATGGTTTTCCGTTCTTCACGAAGCGTTTTCATGGCTGCTTTTTTGGCTGGGTTGTCCGGCTCAGGTTGATGCATTGCCTCGCCTCTTTTTTATGGTGTTGCCTGGTTTCACGTCATATGGGTTAGGGGTCAGGCCGCCACGTCGGCGACGATCCGGTCGACCATGGCCTCATACTGTTTAAGGGTCCAGCCGCTGATGTCGATGGCGTTTCGCGGGCACACCGCCACGCAGGCGCCGCATCCCGTACACAGCGCCGGAGTCACTTCGGCGCGCGGCACCATCTTTCCATCCACCTCCGTCTCCACCATGCGCAGGGCGCCTTCCGCCAGACAGGCATCCACACACGACCCGGTTCCATTGCATTTGGCCGTATCGACTTCGGCAACGAACGGATCCAGTTCCACATAGCCTCGGCCCAGCAGCGCTGCCGCCTTGACCGCCGCCGCGCTTGCACCGTTGCAGGCCTCGCCGACATCCATGGGGGCCTGGCAGGTACCCGCGAGCAAGATGCCGGCCTGGGGCAATTCGACCGGGCGCAGCTTCGGATGGACCTCCAGAAGAAAGCGATCCGTGCCCACCGGTAGTTTCATCATGTTCACCAAATCGGAGATGCCAGTGGGTTCCATGCCCGTGGCCAGCACCACCAAGTCCGCCGGCACGTTGACTTCTTCGCCGAAGGTCAGGGTGTCATTGACGTTGACTCGCAGCGGATAGTCACCATCATCCGTGTTTTCAACCACCTGGGGTGGGTCTTCCGCTTCATATCGCAAAAAGACAACCTTGTTTTTGGCGGCATCGTTGTATAGTTCTTCCTGACCACGGCCATAGGTCCGGATATCCCGGTAGAACTCGTAGACGCTGGTGCCGGGATAGGTTTGCCGGACCATCGTGGCCGCATTGAGCGTCGCCGAACAGCAGGTCCGGGAACAGTACTCGTTCAAATTTCCGGACTCGTCTTCAGGGTGAATCCCGGGAATGTGGCGGCTGCCGACGCAGTGAATCATGGCAATGCTTCTGATGGGTCGGCCGTTGATTTTCAACCGGTCTCCCGCTCCGGGTGTTTCGGCCAGAATCTGGATCAAGTCGGTCAGGGTGATGACTTCCTTAAAATCCCTGTAACCATACTCTCCGCGACGCGGGACATAGGACTTAAACCCGGTGGCCAGCACAATGACGCCGGTCTCGATGGTGAAGGCTTCGGCTTGTGCAGGAACCGGATTCGGGTAGACACCGGAAAAAGGCACATAGTCTCCCGGGTTGACCCCGTCCAGTCTGCCCTCCTTGCTTTTATCGTTTCCGTTCGGAAATTTCGGCGCTTGCCTTTTGACGCCGAGCTTAAAACTCCCGACATAGCCCTCGAAGGATTCAACGGCCGCACAGGTGTGAACGGTAATTTTGGCATCGGCCAGCACCCGTCCGGCGAGATCCTTCACCAAATCGGCGGCATGGTCCCCGGTGGGGGCAATCCGATCGAGGCGGGCCAACTGACCGCCAATAAACGGTGATTTCTCGATCAGGGTGACTGCAATCCCCCGATCGGCAAGGTCCTTTGCCGCGCGAAGACCGGCGATGCCGCCGCCGATAACCGTCGCGTGGGGCTTGGCATCAACACGAATCGGTTCCAGGGGTATAAGCTGCTCGGCCTTGGCAGCGGCTGCCGAAACCAGACGGGTGGCCTTGTCAGTAGCCGCTTGCCCGTGATGGACCCAGCTGACATGCTCGCGAATGTTGGCATGGTCGTAAATATAGGGATTCATCCCGGCACGGATCAGGGTGTTGCGAAATGTGGTTTCATGGAGACTAGGTGCGCAGGAGGCCACCACGACCCGATTGACGGTTCCGTTTTTCAGGTCCTCCATGATCAACTCCTGGCCCGGGTCCGAGCACATGAACATGTTGGTCCGCGCCACAGAAACACCGGGAAGTTTTTCCACCTGGTCACGAACCGCCTCCACATCGACGTGGTCCGATATATTTCCACCGCAGTAGCAGATGTAGACGCCTACTTTTCCCCGATCCGTAAGGTTGTCGCTGTTTTTCTTCTCGTCGGTCATTCCTGAATCTCCTAAATGACTAGGCCACCGCTTTTCGGGATTGAGTCATCCGCTCCATGTACTTGGCCGCTTCCATGGCCGCCGCACCCGACTCGGTGATGGTATCGACAATATCCTTGGGTCCGGCCGCCGCGCCAGCGACGAAAACCCCCTCCATATCGGTGAGCGTGGGGGCCAGCTTGGGCTGTATGGTTTTAATGAATTGATCCGAATCCGCCGAGACCGGACAAACGCCCCGCGGGTTCCATCCGGGAATCATCCCCAATGAGAGTACCACCAGGTCGTGATCCGCCGTGGTAACCCCCTCGCCGTTCTGGGCTTCATAACGCAGGGCGACTGAACCGTTCTCACCTTGAGCGATGGAGGCAACTTTGCCTTTGACAAAGTCGATGCCCATGGCCTTGGCATTCTGATAGAACTGCTCGTATCCTTTCCCAAAAGCGCGGATATCCATGTAGTAAATGGTAATATCCGCCAGGGGCAGCGACCCGGAGAGGAGCATGGCCTGCTTGATGGCATACATGCAGCAGACCCGTGAGCAATACGAAATACCCATGCTCTTGTCCCGTGAGCCGGCACACTGAATGTATGCAATGGAATCCGGTTCCATGCCATCCGACGGTCGCAACAAACGGTTATAGGGACCATGCGGGGCAAGCAGTCGCTCCATTTGCAGGGCCGTGATCACATTGGGTATGTTTCCGTTGCCGTATTGCTGCTTGTTTTCAAGCGGTGTGATTTCAAAGCCGGTGGCCAGTATTGCCGTTTTGGCCTGGATGACAAACGTCTCGGGCTGCTGGAAATAGTCGACAGCATCCGTCGGACACACCTTGGCGCACTTGCCGCAAAGCATGCAGTTTTCAACATCCAACACCGCCGTTTGCGGTATGGCGTTGGAAAAGGGAATGGAGATGGCTTTTGTGGCGGAAAAACCGCCCTGCTCTTCATCCGCCACGTAAACCGGGCAGTTGTATTCACACTGCCTGCAACCGATGCATTTTTGCGCATCGACATAGCGGGGTCGCTGGGTGACGGCCGCCGTTATCACGTCCGTTTGACGGTCCAGGGATGCGATTTCACAATAGGTAAACAAAGAGATGTTGTCATGATGCGCCGCGGCGGCCATCTTGGGTGTGGTGATGCAGCTGGCACAATCGAGCGTTGGAAACACCTTGGACAAGCGGATCATTTTCCCACCGATGGATGCATCCTTGTCCACGATCGCCACCTGAAACCCCTGATCCGCCAAATCCAGGGCCGATTGCAGGCCCGCGATGCCGCCGCCGACAACCAGTGCGTCAAACGATAGAACTCGGGTGGGGTCCATTAATTCCTCCTAACCCGCATATACTTGATTATTGCCTATTTGTTTCTTGTTTCCGACGGGTGGTCCCAGTTCACTGACCAGGTCGTTCATCAGATTAACCTCATTTAGAAAGGCCCGGTTGCAAACCGTACAGATAGCGGTCAGGCGCAATCGTCGAATGTCCAACGCTTCATCTTTCATTATCTTGTAAACCCGGTCCACGCGTTGCGCGAGAGCCTTATACGCCCCGTCGTAGGGGCACTCTTCGCCGCAGGACATGATGATAATGCCGCTAATTCCTTTTCTAAAACAATCGATGTAAAACTGTTCGGGGAAAAGAACCGGTGCCCGCACCCTGAGAATATAGGTGTTCGTGGGGTAGCTCGAATGGGCTTGCCCCACGGAATCCGCACCCGGATAGGCACAACTTTCGGTGGCCAGAATCAGTATTTTTTCCTGATTCACTCTTTTTTGATTAGCAACCGTCATACCTGCGCCTATTTGTTTCTTTTGACAAAGTGTTTGTCGTAGCCATCAGCTGCAAGGACGCCCAGATACTCGTGGCCGACCTTTTTCGACCAGGCCGGTATGTCCGTGCGGGTGCCGGAGTCATTGGAATAGATTTCAAGCACTTCGCCGACCTTTACCTTGCCGATGCCCTTTTTGGCCTCCAGCAACGGACCGGGACAGGCACTTCCCCTTGCATCCACGGTACTTGACACGTCCAGTTTACTCAGATCAATTTCTGACATGATGGTCTCCCTTTTGTTGATTTGTGGTTAATGGTTCCTTTTTTCTCAGCCTCAACCGTGTGACCGGATCCTCACCGTCCAGGTTCTCTTTGGCGATCAGATCATAATCCGTTTGCGGCAGTATCAGCATGACGTCTCTTAAAATGGTGGCATCGATGTGGCTGACACCTGCAAATATCTGCATCTCTTCACCTGGTTTCATTTCTCTGAACAAATTGGTGATCTGCAGCAGGGAGAATGGAAGCAGGGTATCGCGAAGATCAAACGTTAACATGCGTGGCTCTTTTGTTTCAGAAAAAGGGTTTATACCAATTTGATGATGTGTTTCCTTAGAGCAAGGCGAATGCCATCATTTACAGGACTGGGTCAAAAAAACTAAAAAAAGAATTATATCAAAGTGATAGAAATAATTCGGGTGGTTTTTTTCAAGGCAAACAGACCTTGACCGTTTTTATGCGTTGGCAAGGGGCTGTTCATGTGTTAACTTTCTGAACATGCAAACTGTTAACGAATTGAACGGATGTCCTTATTATGAACAGTCTTGACCTGAACTATTACTGGAAATCCGTTGTGGATACGATCCAGGACGGCGTCATGGTCGTAAATCCGGAAGGCATTGTCATCTCTGTAAACCGGGCATTCGAGGAGATCACCGGATATGGCCGGCACGAGATTGTGGGGAAACGATGCACCACGCTCAACTGCACGTCCTGCGAAATCGCGCGACAGGAAGAGGGTTGCCACTGGTGCGTCATGTTTAGAAAAGGCCACCTTAGGAAACAGAAATGCAGCATCACCCGCAAAGACGGGCGAATCGTTCACATCCTCAAGAATGCCTCGGTACTAAAAGACAAAAGCGGCGTGGTGACAGGCGCCGTGGAGACCATGACCGACATCACCGACCTGGTGGCCAAAGAGACGCAGATCGAAAGCTACCGCCGGGAGCTGGATGCCGAGGACCGATTTTACGGTATGATCGGCAACAGTGCACCCATGCAACAGGTGTTTGAGCTGATCACCAACGCCGCCCAATCCGATGCCCCGGTCATCGTTTATGGTGAAAGTGGTACGGGCAAGGAGATGGTGGCCAGGGCCATCCATGACGCCGGCGCCCGCGGCAGCCGACCATACGTGAAGGTCAATTGCGCCGCCTTGAACGAATCCCTGCTGGAAAGCGAGTTGTTCGGCCATGTGAAAGGCGCCTACACCGGCGCTCACAAAAGCCGCGAAGGCCGTTTCGAAGCAGCCAACTGCGGCGACATCTTCCTGGATGAAATCGGTGACCTGCCGCTGTCTACCCAGGTCAAACTATTGCGTGTACTGGAAGAAAAGGTGGTGGAACGGGTGGGTGACAACCGGTCCATCACGGTCGACGTCCGAATTATCTCGGCGACGAACCGCCACCTGCCGGACCTGATCGCCAACGGAGCATTCCGTGAAGATTTTTATTACCGGATCAACGTCATCCCCATTCACATTCCGCCGCTGCGGGAGCGCATCGAGGACATTCCGATGTTGGCGCGATCATTTTTCAACCGAACCCTGCTGAAAAGTGAAAAAAAGCTGAACGGCATCTCTAAAGCAGCCATGGATTATCTGATGGCCTACTCCTGGCCGGGAAACGCCCGGGAGTTGAAAAGCGCGTTTGAATTTGCCTTTGTCAGCTGTCCCGGCGGCATGATCGAAGCCGACCACCTGCCACCGCAGATCAGCGCGACCCCGCCAACCTGCAGCGAAGTTCAGAACCCGCCCAACGAAAGCCTGGACGACGTCAAGCGGCGGCGGTTGATCGAAGCCCTGAAACAGGCGAATGGCAACCAATCCGAAGCCGCCCGCTTGCTGGGTATTTCCCGGACCAGCGTGTGGAACCAGATAAAAAAATACAAGCTTCACCGGTGACTGAACCAATCAAGGCAAACGCTGGCACAATGTTTGCTTTGTTCTACGGCAGAGTAAGCAATCAATACCTCCATTTTGATTCACTCAACCTTACTCTCACCTCCTGGAGCCCCGGCACGATGACATGCATGCCCATCGTGTCGGGGCTTCCCTTTTTGGCATAAAGTTTGAACTATGAGGGGAGAAAATCAATTCGTTCTGGAGCAAATCAACACCGTCAGAATCAAACAAACACCATTAAGGAGGAATCGATCCATGTCCGAGTTTGTCAGCGAAATCGAAAACAATCAGTTCGACCAGCAGGTGCTTCAGCAGGCCAAACCCGTCATCGTAGACTTCTGGGCCCCCTGGTGCGGCCCCTGCAAAGCCATGGCACCAGCATTTGCGTCTCTGGCGGAAACTTACAATAATCAAATGATTTTCACTAAATGCGATGTCGACAGCAATACAGCCGTCGCAGAACGATATGGCATCAAGGCCATCCCCACGCTGATGATCTTTCAGGGAGGCAAAGCCATTAATTCCATAACGGGAATGGTTTCCCAGGGTGTTCTCGAAGATGCGATTAAAAAGGCCCTTGCGGGTGACGCGATGCCGGCGCCGTTCATCGTCAACTGATGCCCATCTATAATGGCAGCTTGGGGTGAGGATTTTGGAAGCAGAGAGACACAGAACCATACCCCAAGCTGCCATATCCCCCTGCCTTAAACACACCAACCCAAAACCGTTAAGTAACGTTACCTTGCGTTATCTCTGCGCAAATGTAACGTTGATGACGCTGCCCGTTCACCGGCTAATCTCTGCCCCCTGATGCCGACTTCCGGCGGCTTGCCGTCGGTTCATATCCCTAAAACGCCTCATCGGTCTAGTATGGCATTAAAATTGATCTAATCAAATTGAACAAATTTGATGATTTCGTGAACCGCGATAGCGAGCGCATTCCCCGCCGCTTGGGGCGGGGTTAGCGAGCGAACTGGAAATCGCTTTTTTTTATCCTTCCGGTGAACCCTCCCCACGGCTTGCCGCGGGGAGGGTTCAATCGAAGCAATCCTGGAAAAGTCGGAAGCACCGATGGCCGACGATAAGGAGACAGACCATGCAAAGATTGTTTGAAACGATGGCCTTGGGGAATTTGACCCTCTCAAACCGGTTTATCTTCCCACCGATCAAAACGGCCTACGGCACGCCCAAGGGCAATGTGACCGATCGACATCTGACGTATTATCGACAAATTGCCCAAAATGGGCCGGGGCTGCTGATCATTGAACCGGTGGCGGTCACGGCGGAGGGCAAGGAACACCCCAAACAACTGTGCGTCCATCTTCCGGAAAGTGCCGACGAGCTTAAAAAAATTGTGGCTGCGATCCATTCAGAAAACCGGCTGGCGTGCCTGCATCTCAACCACGCCGGTGCGGCGGCCAACCCCAAGGCAACCGTCGTCAGTCCCAAAGCGCCATCAGCTATGACCTGTCCGACCACCGGCGCGCCATCCGAAGTGCTCACCGAAAAAGAAATCGGCGCGATTGTGGACGGCTATCGCTCGGCAGCGCAAAAAGCGTTGGCCGCCGGGTTCGACGCGATCGAAGTCCAGGGCGGCCACGGATACCTGGTGTCGCAGTTTCTCAACCGGAAAATTAACCGGCGAAAGGACCGTTACGGCCAAAACCGCTTGCTGTTCGCCCAGGAGGTGCTGGCGGCTGTAAAAGCAGGCGCTCCCGACCTGCCCTGCATGCTACGTATTTCCGGCAGTGAAATGTCGCCGGCGTTCGGTATGCCGCCGGAGGATCTGGCGCCCCTGCTGAAATTGGCGGCTGCGACCGGAATCATTGCCGTTCACGTGGGAATGGGGTCGGCATGCTTCAGTCCGCCATGGTATTTCCATCATGCCCGTTTACCGGAAAAACCCCAGATGGATGCACTGGCCTGGGTCCACGCGCAAACCGATCTGCCCTTGATTGCGGCCGGCCGGATGGGTCGCTTGGACCGCGCGATCCAGGTAATCGATGAAGGTCTGGCCGACCTGGTCGCATTGGGCCGCCCCCTGATTGCCGATCCCGACCTGATCGAGAAGTGGCAATCCGGGAAACCCGATGAGGTGAAGGCATGCGGGTACTGCCTGCAGGGATGCCTGCACCGTGTCAAAAATGGAGAGCCCATCGGTTGCAACGTCAATCCGGAGATCGGGCAGCCGGCCTTGGAAAGCTCGCCTAACCCCATGAACGTCCTGGTAGCCGGCGGCGGGCCGGCCGGGATGAGCGCCGCCCTGTACCTTTCCAAACGCGGGCACCGGGTCACATTGGCCGAAAAGGAAAAGCAGCTCGGCGGGCAGTTCAACCTGGCGTGGCAGGCACCGGGTAAACAGAAGATGCAAGACAGCCTGGACAATCTGGCATGCAGCGCAATCGCCAATGCCGAGGTCGTGCTGACCGGAAAAGCCGTGGACAGGGACCTGGTCGCTGACATCCGGCCGGATCTGCTGGTATGGGCTACCGGGGCACATCAGAAAATTCCTGAGATCCAGGGGCTCGACAGCCAGTACACCATGACGTCCCTGGAATACTTCAGTGGCGCTAAACCGGTCAAGGGGCCGCGAGTCCTGGTGATCGGCGCCGGCCGGACCGGGCTTGAAATCGCGGAGAAACTCGGTGCGGAGGGCCTGGATGTGACCGCCACCAAACGCACGGATCCCATCGGCAGCATGATGGAGATGATCACCAAGAAGCTGACCCTGATGCACATCGACCAAATGAACAACGTGGCCCTGATGCCCCACACGACGGTCAAGGCGTTCGAAAGCAACAGGGTGGTGGTGGAAAAGGATGGCGAAACCGTGGCCTTGGAACCATTTGAGACGGTCATTTTGGCTTCGGGAATGCTCTCCGCGCCCGGGCCGGAACCGGCCATTGAACAAGCGGCGACAGCCGTTGAGGTGATCGGAGATGCTGAAAAGGTCCTGGACATCTACACGGCCGTTCATGCCGGCTATGCGCTGGCCCTAAAGTACTAGGAGGTTTTACATGACGGACATATCTTTTGCAGACATTGCGATCGTTTCCTGCGGCACCCTGAGCCTCGAACTGAACCATCTCAGAGCCGAAGGGTTTCTGAATACGGAACATTTGTTTTTCACGACACCGGGACTGCACGAAGACATTCATGAACTGGGACGTCAACTGCTTGATCGGATTACCAAAGCCAGGAAAAAAGCGGGAAAGGTATTAGTGGTCTACGGCGGCAAGTTCTGCTACGTCAATGCCGACGAACCGACCCGCACCATGCAGCAGATCATCACTGAGCAGGGGGCCGGTGTGGCTCGGATCCGGGCCACCCACTGCATGGACATGCTCGCCAGTGAAGTCGAACGGGAACGGATTGCCGCCGAAGTAGCCGGTGGAGAAAAGGCCTGGTGGATGACTCCCGGCTGGATCAAGTTTCGACACAAGGTGTTCAAGGGGTGGGACAAGGGGCTGGCCAACGAAAACTTCCCCAGGCATTCTGGCGGCGCCGTTGTTTTGGATGGCATCGGTTACCTGGACACGTATGTGTCCGAACACCCGGAAGACTTTTTGGAATATTCCGACTGGATGGGTATTCCCATCATCCCCTATCCGGTGACCCTGGACCGGTTTAAAATGCTGCTTACCGAGCAAGCCGAAAAGCTGCACGGTAAAGGCTTGCAAGGGTATGCTGCCAATGCTCTCGTACAGCCTTAAAGATTCCCTTATGATAAAGGCCTTCAATCTTGTATTCGGGCTTGGTGTGGGAGGAACGCTTCTGGCATTGGGACTATAATTGCAGTAATCGTCAAGATACCCATCATACCGAACCCGGTGACGCGGGGCTTTTTCAACCCAATGATTGCCGATGCTTAACGCCACTCCGCTTTCAAGCCAATTATGCATAACCTGATATGAAATCGCCCCGGGCAAATCCGGGAAGATATGTTTTAGTCAAATGACTGAAAACTTGCTTGACATCATCTCTAAGTTGAATTAAATTATAGTCAAATGACCATTATATAGAGATGACAGCATGCCGAGACCCAAAAAGCCCAGATTCGTATCCGGATATCCAACCATCGCCGCCTTTGTCCCGCAGGGTATGCCGATCACCGGGGAAGTCATGCTGACTGTCGAAGAGCTGGAAGCGATACGATTGAGCGATTTCGAGCGGCTGGACCAGGAATCGGCCGCCAACCTGATGCAGGTGTCTCGCCAGACCTACGGCAGGATTCTTTACACGGCCCGCGGTATCATCGGTGAAGCGTTGGTTACCGGTAAGGCCCTGAAAATCGACGGTGGGAACTATGCCATGCGCGGCGGTGGACGACGGCGCCGGTGCCGACGGGGTCGGGAGTAGTGTCAATAAGATTTAGAATAATCGCATAACGAATAACGATGGACAAGAAGGGAGGTGAAGAGAATGCCCCAAGGAGATGGAAAAGGCCCTGACGGAAAGGGTCGACAATCAGGCAGAGGACAGGGTCCCTGCGGCCAGAGCGGCCAAAACGGCCAGCCGGTCCCACCGCAAGGTCAGGAAGAAAAACGCAGCGGTCGCGGTGCCGGCCAGGGTAAAGGTCGAGGTGGCGGTCGCGGACAGGGCGGTGGCTCGGGACGCGGTCGCGGTGGCGGTCAAAACCGTTGAACAAACACCAAAATACGGAGGAACGTATCATGCCAGGATTAGACAGAAGCGGGCCTAAGGGGGCCGGTTCCATGACAGGCGGTCGCCGGGGAATCTGCGGGCGTGCAGGTGCCGCAATTAACCAGCCTGCTTACGGCAGCGGTTATGGCTATGGTAGAGGAATGGGATTCAGACGCGGATACGGTAGGGGCCGTGGTTACGGCCTTGGGCCGGCCCAAGGCCGAGTTCCTTCTCAGCAGGCCTATGGCTCCGGGTACCCGGCAAGCAAAACCGATGAAATGGAGATGCTCCGGGCCGATGCCGCCGCCATGCGCCAATCCCTTGAATCCGTCCAGCGAAGAATCGCCGAGCTGGAAAAGGAAGGGTCCGAATAACAACGCTTCCGGGGTGCCGGCCTGACGGGATTTCGCAATTAATTCACCGTCAACCCGGTACCCCACGGTCATCCCAGAATAAATAGAAAGGAGTACCAATGGCGATACAAGTGTTGATCAGACGACGGTTTATCAAGGAAAAAGAAGCTGTACTAGCCCCACTGGTCGTCCGTTTACGCTCCCTCGCCCTGGCCCAACCAGGTTATATCTCAGGTGAAACGCTAAAATGCATCAACCCTACCGGTGAAGACGAATATCTGGTCAGAAGTACGTGGCGATCCGTCGAAGAATGGAAAACGTGGCTTCACAGCAACGAACGGACGGCGATCCAGAATGAAATCGACGCCATCACGGGTGAAGCAACCGAATACCGCATGTATGAACCCCTGGTCGGCGGTATCATTCCAAAGTATACAGACAAACGAAACGTGCCCTTAACGGAGATTCCCCTGTAACGGTGATGTTTTAGGACGGACGCACCCTTTTCGATCCTGAATTGGCATTCTTTGTGCTGCCATTTTTTTATGAAAGGAAAATCGTGAATGGCGCCCTTAGGTAAAAACAAAATCAATTGTGAGAATCATACCCTTCCTGACACCGCTCCAAAAGAACTGGTTCGAAAACGACCTGTTAAAACCGGGCTGCTGAGGCGGTTTTTTGCATGGATCGCCCGGGGGACGAATCAATCCACTATCGGCAGCACGTCCTGTCCCACCTGACGGGTCAATCATTAGGGGCTTGCCAGGTCGGCAGGATTGATCACTCAGAACTTCCTGTTTCGTGGAAAAAGGGTCAACGAACAGCGCAAGGTAACGCCGAAATGACAGCGCTCCCATCTCAAGAAGACCTCCGACAAATGACTTCCCGGTGGTTGCCTCCGTCCCATGGCGCCCAGCCTTTTCAAATCCATACAGACACCACGGATTTCTTCCGGGTGGAATATGGAGATGTGGTTTTTCTAAACGGTCACCCCTATCTTATTCGCCATAACGCCAAAGAAGGACGGTTTGGAATAGATGACGATGTCAAATTTTGGGTCAAGCGCGCCATTGATCTGAGAACCGGAGACCTGAAAATCCTCAAGCTGGTCTTTTACGAACGTTTGCCTGTCATTTTAAACAACTTTATCGAATGCATCGGGGCGATCCGTTTTCTTCACGAACATGGCGAAAAACACGGAGATATCCGGCGCGATCATATTCTGATAGACCGCCATAGCGGGCGGTACCGATGGATCGATTTTGACTTTAATTACCGTCACCGGGAAAATGTATACGGCTACGATCTTTTTGGCTTGGGCAATGTATTGGTGTTTTTGGTGGGTATGGGAGATGTGTTGCTGTCGGAACTGAAGCAACAGGGCAACCCTGCTCTTGAGACGCTTGCAGATGAAGACTTAAATATCGTGTTTAACCATCGCGTGGCCAATCTTAAAAAGATTTTCCCTTACATTCCCGAATCCCTCAACCGGATTCTGATGCACTTTTCCAAGGGTGCCAATTGGTTTTATGAAAATACGGTGCAGTTGTTGGATGATTTGGAGGCATATCAGACATCAACCAGCAAGGTTGCCAAAACCGGAGGCGTCAAAAAATGATCAAGAATGAGGCGGTTTTTAACAAAAAGATCCTGATTGCGGTGGACGAGTCGGAAAATGCACGCCGGGCGGTATCCTATGTGGGTCAAATGCTTGCAGGGGTGCAAGGTTTTAAGGTGTCAATCCTGCACGTCATTAGTCAACCCGAAGAAGATTACTTTCCCGCCTCTGCTGAAAAAGACAAATGGCTCGGTGAGCACCAGTTGAAGGTTGATGCCATGCTCAAGAACTATCGGGAATTTCTGATCGGTCAGGGCTTTGAGCCGGAGGATGTATCGGTGCATTCCACGCTGCGCTTCTGCCCTTCCTTGGCAGAGTGCATTCTGGTGGAACGCAGGCAAATGAATTGCAGCACCATCGTGGTTGGCAGGCAGGGGATTTCACGAAGCGAAGAGTTCCTCTTCGGCAGCGTCTCCAGCAAGATCGTCAACCATGCGCGCGACTGCACGGTGTGGGTGGTCGAATAACGTTTAAAAAGGTTTCCCGGTCTATAACCCAGAGGATAACGGATCGCGCGCTGTGGCTTGTTTCATAGAATCCGAAAAGGAAGGTTAATGACGAAGGCATTCACGGTATCTGTTGCGGGTGTGGCGCAAAGCCAAGGCTATTCTTCAGGCTGAAGAGGGATATCCCACTTTTTCATATACTTCCATATGGCTGTCCGGCTCAAACCAACTCGCCGCCCCACCTCTGCTTTGTTCCAGTCGCACTCCTCCAGAAGTGCTATCAACGCCGCTTGGGTTAGTTTCTTGCGCGGCTGAATCTTTCCGTGTGGGACCTCGTAGCAGATTCCCGCAGGGTCCGGTTGCCGAATTTCAACGGGAAGATCAAAGGTCTCAATCTCTTTTCGATGGCATAATACAAAAGCATGTTCGATGGCATTCTCCAGTTCACGGACGTTTCCCGGCCATGGATGCTCCATGAATACTCGCATGGCCGCCGTTGAAAGGCCCGTGATCGGCTTGCCCGTTTTTTTATTCATGCGTTTAATGAAATGGTCGGCGAGAATCGGAATGTCCTCCCTGCGTTCGCGCAATGGAGGCAGGCGGATGGGGAACACTTTCAATCGGTAGTACAAATCCTCCCTGAAGAGCCCTTCCCGCACCCGGGCATATAAATCCTTGTGTGTGGCCGTAATAATCCGGATGTCGATCTTATGTCTCCGCGAATCGCCCACTCGTTCGACCTCTCTTTCCTGCAGCACCCGCAGGAGCTTCACCTGAATATAGGGGCTCAGTTCACCGATTTCGTCTAGGAAGATCGACCCGCCGGAGGCTTCTTCAAAGCGTCCCATGCGATCCCGATTGGCGCCGGTAAAAGAACCCTTGACGTGGCCGAAGAGTTCGCTTTCCAGCAGGTTTTCGGACAGGGCGCTGCAGTTAACCGCGACCAGGGGGCCTTCCCGGCGGTCACTGTTGAAATGGATCGCACCGGCAACCAGTTCTTTGCCGGTACCGCTATCCCCTTGAATCAGGATGGTCGCCTCGCTGCCGGCGGCCGCACGGATCGCCTCGAAGACCTTTTGCATGGCCCGGCTTTTGCCGATGATGTTGTCCATGCGGTGGATCTCTCCCAACCGAAACACCGCAGCTTCAGCCTTTTTTCGCGCCCGCATCAGTTCGGTCATGTCGGTAACCGTCTCGACGATGCCGATGACCTCGCCATCCTCGTTTTTAACGACGCTGGCATTTTTGATCACCGAGACATCATGGCCATCCTTATGCCGCACATGGCACTCCTTGGCTTCCGACTGCCCTTTTTCCACGATCCGGCATTTTTCAATGTTGGCCGGGCAGCTTTTGCCAAAACAGCGGCTGCACTCGAGCAATTGGCAGGTTTTCCCCAGCGCCTCCTTGGCCGAATACCCGCTGATCCGTTCCATGGAGGGGTTCCAGGAAGAAATTCGCCCACCGGCATCCATGGTGAACACGCCGTCGGCCATCGAATCGATGATCCGGTTGACGAAACACACATTCCAGATTTCATGGATCTTGTCGGTCATGAGAGGCTCTCTTTCAACACTTGTCCTGCGTTACAAAACGTTACTATTCGTTACCTTTTAGGAACAGCTTTCGTGTTTGGTCAAGCATATTCGTGTTTGGCAAAGAAAATCCAATGTCCAAGGCGAGAAATCACGATGCTCAATCGGCTTTCTGGATGGCCCAAATGTTTCACTGCCTGTATTAACAAAAACGGCACTATAAATGCACTAACTTCTGTACAAACCCAAAACCGAGGAGGTGCCACATGTTTGCATTGATCTATGACACCCACGAATTGGACAAACCTCAAAAAAGAGTGCTTTCCGTGCACAAAACCCGGAAAACCGCTGAACGTGTATTGGAGATGAGAATGGCCCGGTTAGGTAAAAAAGTGGAGGAATGCGACACCCGCATTGTCTGGGTTAAACGAAAGGTACAGCGTGAGGATGTGGTGATCGATAAAGACTTTTCAACCTGGAAACCGGGCGAAAAAATTCCCTATGGAGAGACGCATTCGGACACGGATTGACATCTCTTGATGATCATCAATCAACCCCGGCGTCCTGGCCGCCTGGATTCGCATACTGATCAGCAGAAAGCGTGCCGGCTCAGGACAGATTCGGGATATAATGACCGCCTCCGTCTTTACGCTGACGCCGGATACGACCATGGCATCGGCTTTCCGCACCCTCCGAAATCGTGGGATTCACGGCGCGCCGTGGAAAAACCCGGCGGAAGCGGCACAACTGATGGTAAAACACGCCATCGGGCGATTGCCGGTGGTGGAAGACGGGCAACTCGTCGGTATTATAACACGATCCGATGCAATGGGCCACTGTTGCTGGCCTTTGTCCCCTTGATGGCCATCTTGACCCGGCCTGCATTAGGAATTAATACTTGGGCTGCGAATGGGCTGAACCCGCGATTAATGTTAAAAGCGACAATAAAATGGAGATGCGTAAATGGAGATGGTGATCAATTTTCCGGGCGGCAAACGGGTGAACTCAACCTACAAAGGGTTCACCGTAAAAACGGATCAACCGAAAAGCGAAGGTGGCAATGACTCCGCACCCGAACCCTATGACCTGTTTCTTGCATCCATCGGCACGTGTGCCGGGGTATACATCGTTTATTTCTGCGAAAGCAGAAACATCCCTATCGACGATATATCAATGACTCTTCATTTTGAAAGAAACGAAACCTCCCATTTGATGGAAAAAATAGCCATCGATGTAAAATTGCCGCCCGATTTTCCGCAAAAGTATAAGAAGGCCTTGATCCGTGCGGCGCAGATGTGCACCGTCAAACGAAACCTAATCCAACCGCCGGAAATTCTGGTGTCAACCAATGGTGAATTATGAAATTCGTGATCATCGGAGGAGATGCCGCCGGCATGAGTGCCGCCAGCCGGGCCAAAAGAACCATGCCGGAGATGGAGGTCATCGTCTTGGAAAAAACCGAAGACGTCTCCTACAGCGCCTGCGGCATGCCTTACAACATTGCGGATTCCGATCGTGACATCGATGACCTCGTGGTCAGGTCAGCCGACGTCTTTCGTAAAAAGCAGGGGATCGATCTGTTTACCGGCTACCGTGCCGAAGCCATCGACACAAAAAATTGCACGGTCACCGGTACCATAGATAACCGAGAGTCGTTCCGCTTTTTTTATGATCGATTGTTGATCGCCACGGGTGGGCGACCGATTATTCCGGATCTGCCCGGAGTTGATCAACCCGGTGTGGTGGCGTTGAAAAGCCTTGCCGATGGCAGACGCATCAAAAACCATATCAAAGACAACGACGTCAAAAAAGCAGTGATCATCGGCATGGGATATGTCGGGCTGGAAATGGCTGAAGCGCTTCGAGCAAGAGGCATCGAGGTCGACATGGTAAAGCCCGGCCCCGATCTTTTGCCCTGGATGCCGCGCGAACTGGCCGCGAAAGTCAAGCGGGAGCTGGACGCCAACCAGATCCGGTTGCACCTCGGCTGTGAGATCACGAAGATTGAAAAAACCGACGCCCGTCTCGGCGTTGTCTGCGACGACCGGACCCTGGCGGCGGATATGGTGCTGGTCGCCGTTGGCATCGAACCGAACAGCGAACTGGCCGCCGATGCCGGAATTGAGACGGGGGTCGGCAGCGCGATCGCCGTAAACCACAAATTGCAGACCTCCAACGGGGCGGTTTATGCGGCGGGTGATTGTGCGGACGCCTATCACGTGGTTACGGGACAAAAGACCTGGATTCCGCTGGCGCTGCGTGCCAACCGGGCCGGGTGGAGCGTGGCGGACAATGTCTGCGGCAAAGCGACACGGCTCGAGGGAGTTGCCGGCACGGCCGTATTCAAGGTTTTCAACCTGGAAGTGGCCCGTACCGGACTGTCACTTGAAGAATCAATCCGCTACGGATTCGAGCCGGCGGACGTCACGATTCAAACACGATCCCGTGCCCACGCCCACCCCGGGGCAGCAACGATTTGGGTGAATCTGATTGGTGACAAAAAAAGTGGGCGGCTGCTGGGCGCTCAAATGGTGGGATGCGAGGGTGCTGCCCATCGCATCAACGCTGCCGCGGTTGCTTTGCACAGCCAGATGTCGGTCAAGACCTTTTCTGAAACCGATCTTTCCTACGCGCCCCCTTTTGGTCCCGTGTGGGATCCTTTGCTCACCGCCGCCAACCAATTGCTCAAGAAAATGTAGCCGCGTTTTCCCCTGGCCTCGTGGCCAATGGACCGCCTCCCAGGATTTGAAACCAGACGATCAACGGGTGTGCACCGACAACATCGTTGGACAAAATTACCGTTACCGTTGCGTTACCTTCGATCGGCTTAAAGAAAAGTAACGATAAAAATTGCCTCGATTTTCGACCCTGCCCTCACGTATCGCCCTACATTTTTTTAACCAATCGTTTTTCTACATAATTTATAAAATCCAACCAATCGTATCACCGTGGCATGAATATTGATAATACCCCGGTATGCGTTAGGACACGAGGATTTAATTTAAACAAGCGTTTCCGGTCAAGCAGATTGTAGCCACGTCGCAGAAAGGCAACGTCGATCTTATCATCATGGGAACCCACGGTTCCATGGAAAAATTGAGGATTCATTTAAAGGAGAAAACCCCGATGCTTCATGTAACCGAATCAGCGACGGCCAAACTCTCAGAATATTTTCAGGACAATGCAATCAGCCCCCTGCGTATTTTCTATAACGCCGGCGGCTGAGGACCGCCATCGCTGGCGTTGGCTCTGGATGAGCCAAAAGATACGGACGAACGGTTACCCAATGCGCTGGTAACGGATTATGGTGCAGCGCTGGTGATCGACCGCGTCGCAAGGATCGATACCATCAACAAGGCGGTTTCTACGGCAGCGGGCGATCGATACCCGTATGATGATCTGGTTCTGTCCACCGGATCCCGTCCGGTCATACCGCCAATTCCCGGCGTAAAGGGGAAAAACATATCCGCCGTACGATCCATTAATGACCTGTCCCTGCTTCGGCAACTGGCCTCAACCGGCAAGCGCGCCGTCGTTGTCGGTGGGGGATATATCGGCATTGAAGTCGCCGTCGCTCTCAAGCAAATGGGGCTCGATGTAACCGTCGTAGAAATGCTGCCGACCATTCTTATGGCCACGACTGAGCCGGAATTTGTCGGACGGGTAGCCGATGAGCTGGTGGAAAAGGGCGTCCGCCTCTTGACCAATCAAAAAGTGGTGGAATTCGTCCACCCGTCTAACGACCAGGTGGTCGTAAGGCTTGGTTCCGGGGAGTCGTTGGCGGCGGATTTTGTGGTCCTCTCGGTGGGTGTTGCACCCAACACCGAACTGGCCGCCCAGGCAGGAATAAAAACCAGCCGATTGGGGATCTGCGTGGATAAACAAATGCATACCGATGCAAAGGATGTATATGCCTGCGGGGACTGCGCGGAAAAAACGTCATTGGTCACCGGTCAACCCACCCGCGGTGAGTTCGGTACCAACGCGGTCTTCATGGCAAAAACGGTTGCCCACAACATTCTTGGGAAAAAGAAAGCCTTCCCCGGCGTCATCAACGCCAATGTCACGGCGGTATATGCGTGGAGTCTGGGATCCGCCGGATTGACCGAAAAAATGGCAAGGGATGCCGGCATCGATGTCGTCACCGGATATTCCGAAGTCTTGAACAAATATCCGATGATGAACCAGGTGGACACCATTCGCACCAAACTGGTGTTTAACCGGAATAATCGAAAAATGGTCGGCGGCAGTGTGTTGCGGAAAGGAAACTGCTCGGCCCACAATGTGGACTTTATCTCTTTTGCCATTCAAATGGGTGCGACCATGGACGATCTCATGGACTACCAATATGCGACCCATCCCGAGCTGGCGGCAAAACCATCTGATAATATTTATGTTTTTGCAACAAAAACTGCTCTGACCAAATGAGCCGTTTTTACCATCACATCCCTTCTTGTTGTCTCCGTTTTGTTTTTCTTCATGCGTTTGAAGTGCCCCTCCCCGGACGATGTTGAACCGTAACGCTGCCCGCTTTCCCAAAAGCCTGCCACGGGCGTTCACGCACATGGTTGAAAAAATGCATCCCGGCACAGCCATCACCCGACAACCGTTACCTAACGTTAACCCTATGCATACCTGCCTTGAAGTAACGGTGCCGATTTAGTTTTTCTACTCATGTTTGACTTTCAAGGAACTTGACCGTTCAGCAAGTAATTTAATAACTAATCGTTTTAAATATGTTTTATTATTATTCTCTTTTTTTCTATCGCTTCGCCGTTGTGGCACAAAAGTTGATAATAACTAATAGTAGTTGTTGAATTGAGGCCTCAAAACCGTCTCGTTTCTTTATGACCGAATTCGAGCAGAACCGATTGTTTGTTTAAACGAGTTCAGTCCGAACCATCCCGGACAAGCACGCAAACCCTAAAAACGGAGGACCTCGTCATGAAGGCAAAAAACTGCTGCAAAACTATGGAAATGGAACTCACCGGCTGGAAAGCCATCGTTTACGATATCGCTCGTAAAATGGACTCCCTGCCCGGTGGCGAAAAAGAAAAAATTCTGCCCAACATCGAAGACTTGCACATCCTCATCACGGAAATGGACGACCGAATCGATCAGATCCGCGAAAACTGCACACCGGAAACCGGCATAGACGATATCCAGGCTGAGCGGGCAGCGTTTAACAAGTCAATCTCTACGCTTCGCGTAACAACTGAAGAAGCCATGCGGGGACTGGGCGGCGGCGACTTCGGTGGTTGATCTCGTAATGTAGTCAAAACAGGGCGGCGGCCACCATGGCCGCCGCCCGTCATCAATTGACGTTCCCAGGAGAAAGGCAATGGCCACAAATCGGTCATTTGAAAAAAATTTTGACCTTTCTATTTCAAAGGGCGTAACATTGGTCGATTTCAATGCGCCTTGGTGCAAGCCATGCCGTGCCCAGGAACCCATCATCAATGCGCTCAAAAAAATCTATCGCGGAGCAGCCAACGTGGCCATGCTGAACATTGATGAAAACCGGGAGATCGCCTTTAAGTTGGGCATTCAGAGCATCCCCACGATCATCATTTACAAGGACGGCATGGAGATGAACCGCTTTATCGGGCTTCAAAATAACGAGACCCTCGCCAAGGCACTGCAACGATTGGTCGGCTAACCTGATATCGACAAGTCATTTTTGCGACATTTAGGAGATCATCTGCATGGGAACGTGTATCAATCATCCGGATCGTGAGACCCCCTACATCTGCATGAAGCATCAAATCTACTTATGTGAGGCGTGCCTGGAATGCAGAGACCCAAAGATCTATTGTAAACACCGATCCGCCTGCCCCATCTGGTTCATGAGCAAACGCAAGGAAGGTTGGGAGGCCGAAGACAGACAGGCCGCGGCCGCGGCAACCCATATGGTCACCTTTCTGCCCGACGGGCAGACGGTTTCCGTACCCGCCGGCAGCACACTGCTGGAGGCGTCCCAGGCCGCGGAGATCCATGTCAACGCCTCATGCAACGGGAAAGGCGCCTGCGGAAAATGCAAGCTGGTGGTCGTTGCGGGTGAAGCAGAGACAGCGCCGGCAACCGGAGGGAAACGATCCGCAACGTGGTCGTCTCCGGCAACACCACCATGGCTCACCTGCTGCTGCAGATCGAACCCCGCTATCTCCGCAGGGATCCCTACATTCCCACGGTGTCGGATTTCCCCATTCTCAAAGCCGGAGAGATCGGCCTGAAAGCCAATCCCATGGCGGCCGTGTTCATCATGCCCGGACCGGCCAGTTATGTGGGCGGCGATATCGTTTCCGGGATCCTGTATACCGGGTTTCACCGGGAAGATCTGTTGACCCTGTTCATCGACGTCGGCACCAACGGCGAGATTGTTTTAGGCAACAAGGAGTGGCTGATGACTGCCGCCTGCAGCGCCGGACCGGCCTTCGAGGGCGGGGGCATCCGCTGGGGCATGCGGGCCGAGGAAGGGGCCATCGAAAAGGTGACCATCGATCCGCAGACGCTGGTGCCGACCCTGTCAACGGTCGGCGATGCCCCTCCCCGAGGGATCTGCGGGTCGGGAATGATCGATCTGATTGCCGAGATGTTGAAAACCGGCATCATCGACCGCAGCGGCCGGTTTGCCAGGGAACTGGGCAACGACCGGGTCCGCAAACAGGGCGATGAATTAGCTTACGTGCTGACCGTTGCCGATGAAACACCCGTGAACGAAGATATCGTCTTCACCGAATCGGACCTGAAAAACCTCATCTACAGCAAGGGCGCCGTCTATGCCGGCTTCACCACCCTGCTGGGACACGCGGGCATGGATTTTTCCATGGTGGACCGCATGATCATCACCGGCAGGTTCGGCCAGTATCTCAACATCGAAAAGGCCGTGACCATCGGCCTGCTGCCCGACATCGACCGCAGCAAATTCGCTTACATGGGCAACAGTTCCATCGTGGGTGCCTACATGGCACTGTTGTCCACCACATATCGCCAGGAAGCCCGGACAATCTGCAACAACATGACCTATGTCGACTTTTCCAGCAACCCCCGCTACATGGATGAATTCACCTCAGCCCTGTTTCTGCCCCACACGGATTTGAAGGCTTTTCCCAATGTAACCAAAGCGATATCTTCCGTTGGGACATAGGTGCTATTTGATACCCGCATACATGAACGACTGAACAAACTGCCGCTGAAAAAGCAGAAAGGCGATGAGCAGCGGGGCCACCGAGAGCAGGGTGGCCGCGGAAACAATGGACCAGTTCACGCCGGATTCGGGCGCACCGAAAATTCCCAGGCCAACTGTCAGCGGACGGGTCTCCACCGAATTGGTCACGATGAGAGGCCAGAGAAAATTGTTCCAGTGGTGGCTGATGGAGACCAACGCGTAAGCCAAATAGGTGGGACGGGCCAGGGGCACATATACCCGCCACAAGACACCCAAGCTTCCACAGCCTTCCAGCCGGGCGGCCTCTTCCAGTTCCTTGGGGGTTGATTTGAAGGCCTGTCGCAGGAGAAAAATGCCGAAGGCGCTGGCCATGTAAGGCAGCCCGATGCCAAGAATCGTGTCCACCAGGCCGAACCGTGCCAGCGTGCTGTAGTTTTCGACAATCAGAATTTCCGGGGTGATCATCAGCTGGACCAGCACCAGGGCAAAGGCGATTTGATGGCCGCGGAACTGATAGCGGGCGAAGGCATAGGCGGCCAGGGTGCACAATATTAATTGGGCAACCAGAATCGTGCTGACCAGAATGAATGTGTTCAGGGCGTAGCGTGGGAACGGCGCCTGGGAAAGCGCTTCACGGAAGTTGTCCAGCGTCAACGGCGCCAACAGATTAAAATTGACTGCATATTCACCGGGATGAAAGGCCGCCCAGAAGGCGTATACCAGGGGCGAAATCCACAGCACCGCCAGCAGCCACGCGGCGCCGGTCTCCAACAATGATTGAAACACTTCGGAAATGGATCTTGACCGTTTCATCGGTAATGCACCCGTTTGTCCAATAAAAAAAACTGCAGCAGCGCCATGACGGATAACAGAACCAGCAGCACCACCGTCAGCGCGGCGGCAAAATGGGTTTCAAAATATGAAAAGGCGGTTTCAAAGATGTAATATAGCAGCAGGTTGCTGGCATTGTCCGGCCCGCCTTTGGTGAGCACGAACAAATGATCCACCAGTTTGAACGAATTAAGCACCGCATTGACCAGGACGAACAGGGTTGTGGGCATGAGCAAGGGAAACATCACCCGGCGAAAGTAATACCATCGCGTGGCCCCTTCCAGTTGGGACGCCTCCTCGAGCTCCGGCGGGATGTTCTGCATGGCCGCCAGATAGAAAATCATGAAAAAACCGGCCTCTTTCCAGACCGTCATGACCATGATGGCCGGCAGCACCGTGTTCGGATCCCCCAACCAGTTGTGCCCGGAAAAGCCTAACCAGGATGCAATCTGATCGATCAACCCGATCTCCGGCGTATAAAAGAACAACCAAATGTTGGCCACGGCGATCATCGGCAAGACGGTAGGTGTAAAATAGGCCATGCGCACCAGCGATCGACCCGGAATGGAACGGTTCACAAAAAGCGCCATGAGGATGGCCAAGGCGATGGAGGTGGGGATGGTACCCAGGGCGAACCAGGCGTTGTTGGCCAGCACTTTCCAGAAAATGGGGTCGTCCAGCATGCGCTGGTAATTCAGCAGCCCCACAAAGCGGGAGGGCCGAATCGCCGTTGCCTTGGAAAAAAGACTGTCGATCACCGTCGCCACCGTCGGATAGTGGGTGAAGGCGATCAGCAGAATCGCGGCCGGCATCAACAGGAGCCAGCCATGGACATTTCTCGAAGCGGTTGTTCGCATTAACTTTTCTGGAGGTAAAGAACCGCAGCGAGCCACGGGAAAGCGGTCGTCTGTCCGCTCGCTGCGGTTTTGCTTTATTGTTACCGGTATTGCTTCAATAACTGGTCTGCCTGCACCTGAGCTTCCTTGAGTGCCGCCTCCGGTGTCTTCGATCCGGTCAGGACCGCCTGGATGGCATCATCGAGCCCTTTTCGCACACGGCCGGTCTGGTAGGTGGACAGCTCGGCGGTGGCATACTGGAGCTGATCACGCGCCACGGCGGCATAGGGAAATCCCTTCACATAATCCTTCAGCTTCTGCGTTTCGTAAGCTGCCGGGCTGACGCCCATGTAGCCGGTCTTCATGGACCATTCGGCTGCGTTTTCCGGGTTGGTCATGAATTTGATAAGCCGCATGGCCGCCTTGCGTTCCGCCGGGTTCGTTTTTTTGAAAATGTAGAAATTACCGCCGCCGGTGGGGGTGCCCCGGCGCTTGCTGGCCGGCAGCATGGCCACGCCGAAGTCGAACTTGGCGTTGTCCTTAACTGCCGTCAGGTTGCCGGTGGAGTGCCACATGATGGCAGTTTTACCTTCGAGGAAATTCTGTCGCAGGGTTCCCCACTCAATGGTTCCCTGGGGCATAATCCGGTGCTTCTCTCCCAGGTCTTTCCAGAACTGCAGCGCCCCGACCACTGCCGGGTCATCGAAATAGGTGGTGTCGCCATTGCTGTTCATCAGCACCTGGCCGTTCTGCATGGCCAGGGCGCCGAACATCCAGTAAGGATATCCCGTGGAGGGAATCATGACGCCCCACTGGGAACCGTCGGGTTTGGTCAGTTTCTTGCCCATGGCGACCAGTTCATCCCAGGTTGCCGGCGGCACTTCCGGGTCCAGTCCCGCGGCACGAAATGCGTCTTTGTTATAGTACATGACGATGGTGGAACGCTGGAAAGGAATGCCCCAGGTCTTTCCCGCAGTGCGCCCGTTTTCCATGAGGGTGGGGTAGAACGAATCCAGCCAGGCCTTTTCTTCGTCGGTCTCCACCACATCATCGAAGGCAACGATCGCGTCCTGTTCGATCAACTCGTAGATGTCGATGGAAAACATCACCGACAGCTGGGCCGGCTGACCGCTCTTCAAGGCGGCCAATGCTTTAATGCGCGCATCATTATAGTTTCCCGCATAGATGGCCTTAACCGTGATATCCGGGTTCTCCTTCATGAAATCGTCCACGATGCCGTCAACGACCGTGGTCAGGGGACCACCAACGGCCACTGGATAATACATGGTCAGCTCCGTGGCTGAACCCGCCGTAACAGCCGCCATCAACAACGCCGTCGTCATTATCCCAATGCCAAACCATTTGATTCCTTTAAACATAATGCTCCTCCTCTTTTTCGAAAGGTTCGATTGGCTGCCCGCCGGAAGGCGGACAAGGTCACCATTTTCAGGTCCACGCATTCAACCCTCCCCGCGGCACGCCGCGGGGAAGACACTTGCGATGGCGGTTCACGATGACACCCGTTGTGGGTCTTCGATACGGATGCCATCGGCACCAAATCGGTGAACCGCCGCTTCAGACCAACTGACATGCAGCTGTTCACCGGGAGTATATCGGCGGTGGCCATCGATCTTGCCAAACAGGGTCTGCCCGCCATGGGCTAATCGCAAAACGGTTTCCGCACCCAGGTAATCGGTCGCGGAAACGCGCACCGGCAGGCCGCTTGAACCCACCTGAACATGTTCGGGCCGCACCCCGATGTACCCGTCGGTCAACCGATCCGCCGGAAGGATGCCGCCGCAGGCAACGGCCAATGCGGATCGCTCTTCAATCATATCAAGTTTCAACAGGTTCATGGGCGGCGACCCCATAAATTGGGCGGCAAAGGTCGTTTGGGGACGCTCGTATAGTTCGTGGGGACGTCCGATCTGTTCAACCCGTCCTTTTTTTAACAGCACCACCTGGTCGGCCATGGTCATGGCCTCCACCTGATCGTGGGTAACATATACCATGGTAAGGCCCAGCTTCTGCTGCAGGGATCGGATCTCGTCACGCATTTCCGCCCGGAGCTTGGCATCCAGGTTGGACAGCGGTTCATCCATGAGACAGACCTGCCGCCGCGACACAATGGAGCGTGCCAGCGCCACCCGCTGCCGCTGTCCGCCGGAAAGCTGGGCCGGCTTGCGGTTCAACAGCTCTTCGAGGCCGACCATGCGTGCAGCTTCCTGGAGCCTGGAACCCCGTTCAGACGGGGAAATTTTGCGCACTTTCAGTCCAAAAAGGATGTTTTCGCGGACACTGAGATGGGGGAACAGGGCATAGGACTGAAAAACCATGGAGACACCGCGCTTGGCCGGGTCCATGTGAGTCACGTCGGTTCCGCCGATGGCGATGGATCCCGCGGAAATATTTTCCAGGCCGGCAATGAGGCGCAGGATGGTGGACTTGCCGCAGCCGGATGGACCCAGCAGCACCGTCAGGCTGCCTTCGGCAACCGTAAAGGAAACCTGGTCAACCGCAATGATCGCATCCCATTGCTTGGCCAGTTCACGGATATCGATGCGGCTCATGGCGAAAGATCTCCTTTGCAGACGATCAGCTGGGACTCAAAAGTTTCCAGAAACAAAGCCTCCATACCGGCGCCCATGGCGTCCCTATCTTCGTTGCGCAGCCGCCCGCCGGCCACGGTCACCTCGAAGGTGGAGCTGATGCGGGCCAGCATGGCGATGTTGAGGTTGTTGGTAAGAATCCTCAGCCGTTGGTGATCTAAAAGGGCCTTGGAAACGATTTCAGCAATCTGTGCCTGGCGCTTGGAAAGAAGCATCGATTGGGTAGGTGGCAACGGGTTTTGGTTTTTGGTTTTCATTCGAACATGTATTTGAAACTATGACAAGATTATACCGCTAATCAAACTATATTTTGCTTATTGATTTTTCATAAGCATTTTAATTGTTTTCAGTTAGCGTTCAAACAAAATTTTCGGAGACAGCGCCGACTGGCTGAATCGCTATAAAAGCATGTCGAGTGCAACAACAACGATGCACCTTTGAAACGACTCGGCCATAACCGGTCTAGGATCACGCCATCATCAAAGCCTTTACAACGTTTCAAAACAAAGCGTATTATACGCTAACTGCACGACAGTGTCCCGCGGATTAAAAACCCAGGCAAACTAATTTCAGCATCATTTCAGGTGGAACTTTTTTTGCATGTCTTAAAGGTGTGGGTATCTTTCCGGATTCGTCTCCGAGAGGTTCGTTCATCGCCTGCACAAAATTAAACACCAAACGCGCATCATTCAAGGAGCTGACAGAACCATGCACCAACAAAGTGAATATCTCCGACTTTTGCTTGAAATTACCAAAGGAATAACCGCCTCTTTAGACCCTAAGGAAGTCTTCGATCTTATCGTCACCAAAATCCCGCAAGTGGTACAAGTGGACGCAGCAACCATCCGCCTGCTGGATCCTTCAGGTCAGAAACTGGTATTGGCAGCTGCCTCGGGGTTGAGCGAGACCTATTTGAACCGTGGGCCCATCGATGCAGAAGAAAGTGTTCTCTCGGCCTTGGAGGGAACACCGATCCCCATTTCCGATGCAGCCAACGATTCCCGCATTGATTATCCTGATGCCGCCCGCCAGGAAGGCATCCAGAGCATATTGGTGGCCCCCATTCCCATTCGCGGAAAAATCAACGGAATCCTTCGGTTGCTCACCCGCACCCGGCGAGAATTCACACCCTTGGAGATCGAATTCGTCGCCGCCCTGGCAGAGCACTGCGGCATCGCCATCGAAAATGCACGCATCTATGACGAGCAGCGGCGGCAGTTGAGCTACTTCAAGGCTGTCTGTGAAATCGGCCGGGTCATCGGGGAAACCCGGCAATTGAACACGATTCTCGACCTGATTGTTACCCGGCTGCCTGAAGTCATGAATCTGAAAGCGTGCACCATCCGCCTCATCGAATCGACAAAAGGGAAGCTGGAACTCAAGGCCGCCTATGGATTGACCAGGAACTACCTGGAGCGGGGGCCGTTGGACGATGAAATGGCTACCTATTTTATCCTTAAGGGTGAACCGGTGGTCATTCCGGACGCCACTACCGACATCCATACGCTCTATCACAAGGAGGCAGCAAGCGAAGGGGTCGGCAGCATCCTTGCCGTACCCATTTCGGTGCAGGGGGAACCCATCGGCATGCTGAGACTGCTCACGGCTGAAGTCCGTTTTTTCTCCAGCGCCGATATAAACTTCGCCATGGCCGTTGCCGAGCAAGGCGGTGTGGCCATACAAAATGCCATTGACTACCAAAAGATGCAGGACCTGCTCAACGAATGCAAGACATCCAAACCACCCCGATCATGAACCACCACCGATTCCCCTTCATCTGCCGTGGTTTACCGCGATAGCGAGCGCATTTCTATCCGCTTGCGGCGGGGTAGCGAGCGAACTGAAAATAGAATTACATCCTTTCGGTGCTTCGCAGCACTGCCGTTTCAGACCGAACATTCCACGCGGCTTGCAACGGGGAGGGGTCAATGTAACCATTGCCGTTAGCGGCGCTCACTATCGATGGCGCGACGCGACGCTACCTTATCGGCATAGCGATTGAACTGGAAAAACGAACTTTACAAAAGGCAATTGAACCAAAATGAAAATACGTAAAATAACTTCCTTGACGGCCGGACTCTCATTTCTTCTGATGCTCTTGACGAGTGTGATTCTGTACATCGTACCGCAGGGGCGGGTGGCCTACTGGGCGGACTGGCGGCTGTGGGGCTTATCCAAGTCCGATTGGGGCAACATTCATATCAATATGGGTTTTGTTTTCCTTGCCGCCCTTTCTTTTCACATCTACTACAACTGGAAAGCAATCACCTCATACCTTAAAGACAGAACGCGCCATATGAAGGTCTTCACCCCTGATTTCAACGTCGCACTGATCGTCACGGTCGTTGCTGCCTTGGGCACCTATTTTATGATACCGCCATTTAGCTGGGTAATTTCACTAAGTGAGAAAATCAAAGACGGGGCGGCTGTGAAATACGGCGAGCCCCCCTACGGTCACGCCGAACTGTCATCGCTGAAGACGTTCACCCAGAAACTGAACCTGGATCTTGCCAAAAGCATGAACCTGCTCGAATTGGCCGGCTACGCCACCCAAGACGATCAGGTTACGCTGGCGGCACTGGCCAAACGCTACGGGGTTCCCCCCCAGCAACTTTACCAGACCATTCAGGCGGCGCTGAAAGAAACGGCTGAGGAAGCTGCCGGCGTTGGGAGCCTTCCCGAATCCCCACCGCCTGGAACAGGCAATCTCCTGCTGGCCGATTTTTGCGCCCGCTACAACCTGAACCTCAAACAGATCCTCCGCGATCTGAGTGCGCAGGACATTGCCGCTTCAGCCGACAAGTCGCTCAAACAAATCGCCGCCGACAAGGGTATTGGGCCAACCGATCTTTATGAAATCATCAAGGCGCTGACCGCGTCGATTTGATACCGACCGACTGGATGCACCTCACCTGCTCATCTTCCCGCTTGGCACGGCAGGTGAGGTCGTGCAGCGAGCGTCAATTGACTCGGGAGGAAGACCCGCCGTGCATTTCAGGCAGGCACCAGGGGATAGCCCGCATTGGACCAGGCGAAGACACCGCCGGCCAGTGATTTGACATGCGTGTACCCCGCCTGGCGCAGGATGCTGGCGGCGATGTTGGACCGGTAACCGCTGCCGCACTGCAGCACCAGTTCTTCATCCTTTTGCGCATTGGGCAATTGGTCGGCGAGAATGTCGGACAAGGGCAGATGCTCCGCCCAATTGATCCGGCTGGCGCTCCATTCGGCCGGCGTGCGCACATCGATGATGCGGACATTGCTCTCTTCCAACCGTGCGGCCAGCTGATGGGGAGATATCTGCTCCAGCTGGTCCACGGGTCGGCCACTCATCAACCAGGCCATGATCCCGCCGGAAAGATAGCCAAAAATCAAATCGTACCCGATGCGATGCAATTCGGTGACCATGCGATCGTAATCCTCGCGGTCATCTACGACCAACAGGAGCTCCGCCTTGGGGTCCACCACCATGCCGACCCAGTTGGCCAATTGTTTTTCGAATCCAATATTGATGCTGCCGGGGATATGAAAGCCGCCGAAAGCGGCTGAATCGCGGGCATCGATGATGGTTGCCCCGTCGGCAACCATCTCTTCGAACTGCTTGGGGGTCAGGCTTTTGTCAATGGGACAGGCGTCCAGGGTGGCCGCCCCGTTGAGGTTGGTCTGGATGATGTGTGAAAAACTTTTCGGCCGGACCGGAAACGCCGACATCACCTCCTTTTTGAAGGCCTCGAACGACGCGAACTGCAGCATGGGGTTGGCCCGTCGTTCGTATCCGAGCGTCGAACTTTTCTTGGCGCTCATGCCCCGTCCGCACAGCGACCCCTCACCGTGGGCAGGGAAAACCTCCAAGTGATCCGGGTAGTCGGCCAGTTTGACGTACAGGCTGTTGTAGAGATTCTCGACCTGCTCGTCGAGAATCTCTGCGCCGGGCAGGTCAGGCCGACCGATGTCGCCGACGAAGAGCAGGTCCCCGGTGAGCAACATCTGGGGCTCCTCGGACCGCGCTTTATCGGTGACCAGCAGGGAGACGGCGTTGGGGGTGTGTCCCGGGGTGTGCAGGACTTCGATTTTTGCCGCCCCGAGCTCGAACACATCGCCTTCTTTAAGATCCTTGTGCCGATATTCTACCGGTGCACTTTCGTGGATGTAAATATCGGCGCCCGTGGCCAGCCGCAGTTCCTGGTCTCCGCTGACGTGATCGGCGTGAACATGGGTATTGATCACATGGGTGATCTGCATCCCTTCTTCCCGGGCGATGGTCAGATAGTCCTGCACATCGCGTTTCGGATCGACGACGACCATGGTCTTGGCACGCGGGCAGCCGATGACATACGAAAGGCAACCCAATCCAGGAACGGCGATCTGATTGAAATACATTTTCTATCTCCTTTTGGTTATGATTTTCATCAGGAACGGTCGAAACGGCCGTGGGGATCCGTGAACGGAGCCAAGAAACCCGTCTCGTCGGGACCCCCCGTGGCCTGAAAGGCGATCGAATTAGTCGAACGCCATACTGGTCTTCCACTCTTTCCAGACATTGCCGACCAAATCCGGACCCGGTTTGAGGGTCAGCTTCCCGGGTCGCCAGCCGGACGGCGTCGCCTCGGCGCCTTTGGTTTTTCTGACCAGCTGGAAGGCCTGAACCTGCCGGAGGGATTCCTGGACGTTGCGGCCCACCGGTGGTGTCAGCACCTCGTAGCCCTGGACCACGCCGTCCGGATCGATAATGAAGCGGCCCCGGTTTTCCACACCGGCACCCTCGTTATACACCCCGAACAATTTCCCCACTTTGCCGCCGGCATCGGACAACATGGGAAAGGGGACGCCGCCATCGACCATTTTGCTCAATTCGTGGTCGTCCCACATCTTGTGAACAAACATGCTGTCGATGCTCATGGAGAGCAGTTCCACGCCCAGTTTCTGGAATTCAGGATATTTTTCGGCGACCGCCGAAATCTCGGTCGCTCATACAAAGGTGAAATCGCCGGGGTAAAAGCAAAGCAAGACCCATTTACCCAGATAGTCGGACAGTTTGACGTTAATGAATTTTCCCTTCTGATATCCAGGTGCCACAAAGTCCGGCGCTTTTTCGCCCACATGAATCATTTGCATCTCCTCCTTGATTGGTGCGGTTGTCTCCTTTACGGTCTCCGGGACCGCCTCTCCAACGGGTCCTCCAGTGGGTCGGGCACACCCGACCGGCAGCTCTTCTGCCATAGGTTCTCCTTTCGTTGATGGTTTTTATGGGAATATGCTCTTTTTTTAGCCGTGTTTAACCCGGATGTCAAACGACAAAACGACATCCGCTGACAATCCAAAAATTGCCCGGACACCCACCCCAGACTAGAAGAATGACGGGAGGATGACCGGGCAATCGGTTCGGGTTGCCGCCGGATTACTTTTCGGCTTTATAGCCCATGGGCAGCCGCTTAAATCGGCCGCCGTTGATAATTGGGTCGCCTTTGTAACCCAAGGCCTTGAAGTCGATGTAATCCGTGGTACCCACCAAATGGCTCACGTCACGACCCTTGGCGGCCATGTAGGAAAAATCGGTGCCCCTGTGAGCGATGGTCTTGAAATCCACATTTCGGCTATCCTGATGGCAGCGATTGCAGGTCCGTTCACCCTTGAGACTCTCGTGACACTGCACGCAGGAGAGCGCCGAGTCCGCGGGCATGACCTCGTGTTCGACACCCCAGTACATATTGGTGGTAATCCATTCGTATTTGCCGCTGTATTTCATGTCGGCGGCCTTCATGCCGTCCACAAAGGCCTTTTGCCAGTCACGGTGCTTCCAGTAGGCGGTCTTGTCCGCCTTGTCCCTGGGGAACAGGTGGGGGATGAGCAGGTGTTTGTATTCGGCGTCGACGGCCTGAACCCCTTTCATGATTTTGAACGGCGATATTTTAGAGTTGGGATCGTTGATCGATCCGACGGGTTCGGAGATGTTGATCTCCGCCTGGGTCAGGTCCAGCTGGTCTCCCAGAAGCACCCGCTTCATAAACCCACCGTACCACGCGTATTCCGGCTTGGCCGACTCCTTCCATATAAAGTCGCCTTTTTTCCAGTCATAGTCGGGCATCCCGTATTTGTCTTTCTTCGGCTTGCGATCCTTGTCTCCCGCCGTAGACCAATCCCAGAAGGTCTTGGTGGGTTTGCACTTGGCGTATACCGGCGCATGACAGGTGGTGCAGGCGATGTTATCGCTGTGCTTGTTCAGGTGATGGTCCAGCAGGTGCTCTCCGTAGTGTGGTGTCTCTGAGTGGCAGTTGGTGCACGACATGCTGCCCTCCACCACTGGAACCGAAGAACTGCGCCCGGCGATCTTGTGGTTGCGGGTGCGGTGGCACTCCGAGCACTGGAAATCGAAACCGCCCATGTGGACGTCGCAGTTACGCTCGGGGTGCAGGAGCTGGCGCGAGAGATCGGCGTGTTTGACGGCTTCGCCGCCGCCGCCGTTGAAGTGACAATCCCCGCAGGTTTTGCGGGATGTGCGGCCTACGCTTTTGGCCACCGCCACCAGATCCACATCGGGATCGGGCATGCCGGCGGCAGTTGGGGTTTTCTGGTAAGTGCCGGTGCGATCATGGCACACCAGGCAGTCGATCTTGGTCATATCGGTAAAATCAAAATTGGCGTCTTTCCATCCATAACCGGCGTGACAACTGGTGCAACGAGCCTCGTTGCTGATGATGCTGATTCAGAAATTGTTCGTGGCAATGGTGGCTTTACCGAGCTCGACCTCCTTTCTGTGATTCAGGGTGTATGGGGAAGGCCCTTTCCACAGCCAGTGGGCGGACTTGAGCATGTCCTCGCCGGCGGGTTGGTGGCAGCGCAGGCATTCGCTGGTGACCTGGGAGGGTTCAGGATTGGCCGCCAACTGAATGTGGTCCTTGTGGTCGGGCACGTTTTTACGGTGGCAGCCGGCGCAGTCGATGGGGCCCTTGTTCATTTCTTGATGGCACCCCATGCACTGCTGATGGTAGGCCGCCTTCAGGCCCAGCCGCTCGGGGTGGTCCATGTTGAAGGGTTCCTGGTGGCAGGCCGAGCAGCGGGCGGTTTCCGATGCGGCTTCGTCCAGGGGCCGGTAGTGGTGGCACAGGGCGCAGTCCTTGGTGACCACGGCATGTTTGGAATGCATGAAGCGCACCGGCCCGTAATGATCCTCGGTTTTGCGGATGATCGGGCTGTCGAGCAGAAAGTACCTTTCCGTCTGATCAATGACGCTCAAGCCCATATCCCGCAGGCGCTGCTGCCGGCACAGCCGGCATTCGTCCATCACGGCCTCGACAAAAGGAACCACCTCCCCGGCCCGTTTTTTGGCCGCCTCCTGGTCGGGCGCGGTCCAAACCACCGTTGCCGGTGCCGCGGCTTCATCCGGCGACGGGTTGGCCGCCAGGGCCGGACTGCACCAAAGCATCCCGGTCAGGGCGGCGGTAACGATCAAAAACACACCCGGTCCTGTTCTGGTCATGCAGACACCTCCTGTTCCGGTTTGTTGAGCACCGGCAAATAGGTCACGATGAAGCGATAGACGAACATCAGCGCCGCGATCAGCCCAACGGTGACCAACACCTCGCCGATGGCCGGAAAATAATTGGCTTCGCTGATGGGGGGGCGATATCCCACGACAAACACGTTTATTCGGTTGATCAGCACGCCGCCCACGATCATCGCGCAGGCAATGAACAAGGCCTGGTGCGACCGGCGCAGTTGCGGCGACAGCAGCATCAGCCAGGGCACGATCACACCGAAGAGCACTTCGATGATGAAGGCATTGGTCTGGGCAGTAAAGTCCAGCAAATACACATAGGTGCCGCGAACCACCATGTCGCCCACTTTCAGCGCCAGGTAGAGTCCCAGCAAAAAAATGGTGATGCGGGTCAGCGGGGTGAGGATGTTCATCTCCCCGTCCAGTTTCAACGACGAGGTGGCAAGGGTCGCTTCGAACACCACCATGGGATAGCCCACGGCGATGGCCGAGGTCAGAAACAACAGCGGCAGCATGGGCGTGTACCACAGCGGGTGCAGCTTGGTGGGTGCAATCAGCATCAGCGACCCTAAACTGGACTGGTGCATGCAGGAGAGCACCACCCCGGCAATGATGAAAAACCACATGATCTTAGGCAGGACGGTGTCGGCCAGCTTGAGCAGCCCGTCAACCGGACCATTGAGGGCGGCCAGCGGCCCGGGCAGATTCACCCGGTCCTTGAACCGCTCCACCACGATAGGAAGAAACTCGATGTACAGCACGTTGAGGTAAAACATGACGCACATGGCCACTTCAAAAAGGACGGATGTGGAATTCCAATACAGCAAGGGCTTCCAGATGGCCCAGGAACGGCCGATATCCACCAGCAGCCCCAAAACCACAAATGTATAGCCGAGTACGGCGGTGAGCAGGGCCGGCCGAACCACCGCCTCATAGTAATGCCGCCCGATGATGTGGGCCAAAAATGCCGTGGTGAAGCCCCCGGCGGCCAGGGCCACGCCCGAGGCCACGTCCACGCCGATCCACAATCCCCAGGGGCGTGCCGTGGTCAAGTTGGAGACGTAGCCGATGCCGCCGATGAAACGGGCCGCAATGGCTGCCGCACCGGCCGCCATGAGAACAGCCAGGACAACCACGCCGGGTGTCCAGAATTTCGCTTTAATGGGGGATGCATGATGCATCATTTTCTGCCTCCTTCCTTGCCGTTGCCGGCCCGATCGCCCTTGTCCTTGGAGGCCCACATGATGCCGCCGAGCATACCGAAGAGGACGATGGGGGACCACAGGTAGCTTAACAGGGAGTGTTGGATACTTTCGGCCAGCCGGGGCATGGGCGTTTCCGACAGGGCGTTGAACCCTATTTTTTCGAAGGGCACGCCGGACAGGTACATCCAACTGGTGCCGCCCACCTCCTTCTCACCATACAGATGATCGATGTAGCGCCCCGGGTTCTTTTTAATGCGCTGCCGAGCCACGTCGATCAGGTCTTTTCTGCGTCCGAAGGTGATGGCCTCAACCGGACAGATTTCCGCACATCCGGGAAGCTTGTTTTCCGACTGTACCCGTTCATAACAGAAGGTGCACTTCATCACCCGCGGCGTAATGGGATCGTGGTACTCGTAGGCAGGAATCTCAAATGGGCATGCCACCATGCAATAGCGGCAGCCGATGCATTTGGTGACATCGTAGTGAACCGTGCCATTGTCTTTTTTGGTCAAGGCACCGACAATACAGGCGGAGGCGCACGCCGGGTCTTGGCAGTGCATGCACTGCAGCTTGACGAAGGTGGGTACCAGCTGGTCGCGCGCATCGATCTCTCCCGAGACATGACGATTGACCACCGTGTAGGTCCGTTCATCCGGACGACGCTTTTTATCGAGCAGCGTGAGATCTTCGAAGGATCGGTCCGGTGGCGGCAATGCGTTGACCCGGTTGCAGGCTTCCTCGCATTTGCGGCAGCCGATGCACCGGGTCAGATCCACCAGACAACCGACCGGGTCGGAAGGCGCTCTGGATTGCCAGGCATGGGCGGTGCCATCGGATCCGGCCACCGCAGCGCCCGCTGCGGTCACAACTTTAAAAAAATCGCGTCTGTTCAACCCCATAGACCCTCCTTGATTGAACCCACCCCGCAGCAAGCCGCGGGGTGGGTTAACCGTATGAATTAAAATCGATTCACCGTTTGGTTACCCGAATACGGTAGTCCGTATTTGTTTGAAACACGTCAAAGACCACCTCGGTTTGGCTGCAAAGGAGCTGCTGCAGATTTCCGACAACATCTGCATCGTTGACCGTGGCAAGCATATCGTCCCCAGGCTGCATGTCATATACGGCTTGGTTGAATTTGAGGACATTTACCGGCCAGGGAAGGTTCTCAAGATGGAGATGAAGATGCTGGCCCATGGTGCTTGATTTCCCTGGTCTTTGGGTTCGAATTGCCACCGCCTTTTCTTCCGGATCAATAGACTATCAAAAAGTATGCCGCTCCCGACCATGATTGTTTATTATGATAACCACCTGTTATTTTTATTAAAAAATGGCTTTCGTTCGCACGGAACAAAAAAGTGTTTAAACACCATTTAAACATGTGCTAATGAAATAAACAGCTGTTTAAACACTGTAGGCAGGTCACCGAAAGACAATACCATCCAACGGGGAGGGGGCACCGAGGCATGGCGATCAAAGATATCAATCGGCATTGGGAGCGTGTGATCAACACCATGAATGAAGCGCTGCTGATCATCAGCAAGAAGGGCCGCATCCTGTCGGTCAACCGGTCCTTCGAAGAGATGACCGGGTATTCGGCCAAGGAGGTGACCGGCCAACCGTGTACGGTGTTGGCGTGCCAGTCCTGCGAAATGGCCATCAACAACCATGGTGACGGGTGGTGCAAGCTGTTCGAACCCGATCAGCCGGAAATGCGCCGCTGCCGCTGCACCATCAAAAAAAAGGACGGAACTTTTTTGCCGGCGTTGAAAAACGCATCAGTCCTGCGAGATGAGGGCGGTGCGTTGCTGGGGGCGGTGGAGACCCTGACCGATTTGAGTGAAATCGACCGCCTGGACCGAAAGGTTGAAATCCTCTCCCGCCAATTGGACGACAACAGCGGTTTCGGAGGGATCATCGGCAACAGCGAGGAGATGAAGGCGGTCTACGCCATCATCGAAAAGGCGGCGATCAGTGACGCACCGATTATTATTTTCGGAGAGAGCGGCACCGGTAAAGAGTTGGTCGCCAAAGCCATCCATGATCGGGGAAAACGAAACGGCGGCCCCTACGTTCAACTCAACTGCGCGGCCCTCAACGAATCTTTGCTGGAAAGCGAGCTGTTCGGCCATGTGAAGGGCTCCTTCACCGGTGCTTTCCGGGACCGGGACGGTCGCTTCGAAACCGCCAACGGAGGAGACCTGTTTCTGGACGAAATCGGGGACATCCCCCTTTCCATCCAAATCAAGCTGCTGCGGGTGCTGGAGACCGGTCAGTTCGAGCGGGTGGGAGAGAACATCTCCGTTTCGGTGGATGTAAGGATCATCACGGCCACCAATCGGAATTTGTTGGAACTCATCGAACAGAAGCGCTTCCGGGAGGACCTGTACTTTCGCATCAATGTGATTCCCATCCACCTGCCACCGCTGCGCCGGCGCAAAGACGACATCCCTCTGTTAGTCAACACCTTCATCGACCGGCTGGAAATACGCACCGGCAAACCGATTCGGGGGCTGACCCGGGAAGCGCTGAACCGGTTCATGGATTACCGGTGGCCGGGTAATATCAGAGAGATGAAAAGCGCGCTTGAGTATGCCTTTACCGTCGCGGACAGGGATACCATCGATATCGACCATTTACCACCCCAGCTGATGGTTCATCCTCCGCAGACCCTGTCGACCGTTGAACCGGTATTTGTTTCAACCGGCAACACCGAGCGCCAGCAGCTCATCGAGGCCCTTCATTCTGCTGCCGGCAATCAGAGCCAGGCGGCTCGAATGTTGGGGATCAACCGGGTAACCGTTTGGAATCGAATGCGAAAATACGGGATCAACTTGAAGCGTGAAATCAAACGATGAGGGTCGAGGGGAGGCGTCAAACAGCAGAAACTGAAGTCGTGCAAATACGATCGAGCGAAAAACGGCGCCACGGTCACTCGTCCAGCGCCCTTAAGAATTCTTCCTGCGGGACCTCTTGACCGGTCCAAAGCAGGAATGTCCGACGGGCCTGGTAGGCCAGGGCGGAAAGCCCGTCCAAAAAACGGATGCCGCCCTTTTCCGCCAGGGCTTGCCAGATATTCTCCCGGCGGCCGTAATTGAGATCGAACACCAGCTGGCAGCCGTTGCTCCTTATGCCGTCGACAACGCCGGTCAACTCGCTGGAGTCATCACGGCTGGAAATGGATGTGGCGTTGACAATGAGATCCACGTCGATGGGAAAGTCGGCCAGGTCCTTCAGCGACCGCTGCATGCAGTTGAAATGACCGGCCAGACGGCAGGTTTTATGATTGTCACGGCCGGCTACGACAACCGACGCGGCCCGCAGCCAGTTGAGAATGAAAACCACGGCGCGTGCTGAGCCGCCCGTGCCGATCACCAAGGCCTTTTTTCCGGCAATGTCGAATTTCACCTCGTTGAGGGCATCCATGATGCCGATGGCATTGGTGTTGTATCCTTTGAGTTGTCCCCCCTTGCAGACAATGGTGTTCACGGCGCCGATGATATTGGCTCCCTCGGAAAGCACATCCAGGTAGGGCAGCACCTTTTCCTTGAATGGCGCGGTAATGTTGGCTCCGGCAATGTTGAGCACCCGGAGGCTATCCAGCGCTTTGCCGAGATTGCTGTCATCGACCATGAAGGGCACATAGGCCCCTTTGATGCCGGTACGGCTTAGCACGGTGGTAAAAATCGCCGGCGACCGGGATCTAAACACCCGCTGATCGCTGATGATACAAAATACCTTTGTCTGGAATGCGACTGTCGCGTCCAGAAGTCCTGAATGCTGATTCATCTGGCTGGGTCTCGATTGCTGACGATCAACGCCCCGATAAAAAAATGGCCGCCGCGTTCATCTGGGTCGGTGTGTGTTGGATTCGGAAGCAACCCGCAAACGACCGTCGACCCTACCCCTTTAGGGTCGACGTGACCCGTTCACGGGATGCGGGCCTTCCGGCGGTGGCTGGATGAATCGACGGTTCGATCGGTACGACCAACCACTGCCGGCAACCCGTTTCGCCCAAGACACGGCTACATGTTCAGCAGCCCCTTCAGGCTTTCAGTGATCTCTTCCGCCGAGGCCGGTTTGGGAAGATAGTCGTCGGCTTCCATGCTCATGCCGTCATAATGGGAGTATCGGGTGGAAGAGACATGGGATGCCACGGCAGTAAGCATCACAATAGGAATGTCGGCATATTTTTGATTGCTTTTTAACTCCTTGCACACCGCGTATCCGTCTTTTTCCGGCATCATCACATCCAGAACGATGGCATCCGGCGGATTGGCTTTGACTTTCTCCAACCCTTGCACGCCATCATAAGCCACCTCCACATCAAAGCCTTCCTTTTCCAGGTTTCCCTGAACGAGGGAACAGAAATCGGGCTCGTCGTCCACCACAAGGATTCGTTTTTTGTCACTCATTGGAATTCTCCTTTATACCAAGCTGATTGTTGATAAATCAGCAGCCTGAGCTTATTTAAATGACCGGGCGGGGCCGGGGATGTCGGTGGCGATTAACGCTTTCCCGACCCCGCAATTCCGGCTAAATCGGGTCAATCGACCTGGGGCCGGGGCAACACCTTTGCCCGTTCGGCGATTTCGGGGACTTTGTGCTCCCATTCGATGGCCATCAGGTGAACACCGGCAACCCCTTTCATCTCCTTGAATTCCTCGATCTGCTCGATGGCGAACTTGATGCCTTCTTCGGCCTGCTTGCCTTTACCGGCACCCGTTAACCGCTCGATCAATTCGTCCGGCACATCCATGCCGGGCACCATTTTTGCCATGTACTGCGCCATTCGGGCGCTTTTCATGGGTGTAACACCGGCCAGGATATAGGCCTTTTCAGTCAGGCCCATGTCCACGGCTTTTTTCATGAATTCCCGGAACCGGGGCATGTTGTAGATGCATTGGGTCTGGATAAAATCGGCCCCGGCGTCGATCTTGTTGGCCAGGCGGTAGATCCGGTATTCATGCGGGTCACCGAAAGGATTGGCCGCCGCGCCGATGAACATCTTGGGCGGTACATCAATATCATCTTCGTTGAGGAATTTGCCTTCGTCGCGCATTTTCTTGACCAAAGCGATGAGCTGCATGGAATCGATGTCGTACACGTTCTTGGACTGCGGGTGGTTGCCGAACTTCTGGTGGTCGCCCGAAAGGCAGAGCATGTTTTTAATACCCAGGGAATAGACCCCGAGTATGTCGGCCATCATGGCCAGGCGGTTTCTGTCCCGGCAGACCATCTGAAAGTTGGGTTCGATGCCGTTGGCCACCATGATGGCCGAGGCCGCCGCACTGGACATGCGCACCACGGCGGTCTGGTTGTCGGTGACATTCACCGCATCCACCACGCCGCGAAGGTGCTCGAATTTTTCCTTGAGGTGCTCCACATTGGCACCCTTGGGCGGTCCGCATTCACCGGTAAAGGCAAAGTGGCCAGCCTTGAGCACCTTCTCCAGATTACTTCCTGATTTCAAACCGTTATCGCTCATTGCACCAACTCCTCCCTAATGCTTTTACGGGGACCACCGTCCCTTGCCGTCGTCCAGTTTTTTGGCGCCCGAATGATTCGAAGATCCTCGAGCCGTCCCTGCTCGATTTTCTTTTTGACGATGGTATCCCAGATGCACTCCACATCCTTGGCGATTTCGCATTTGCCGTCGGCGCTGCCGCCGCAGGGACCGTGCTGGATGCTTTTCGAACAGCGGGCGATGGGGCACAACCCGTCGTAATAGTGAATCACGCATGTCCCGCAGCCGGCGCAGCGCTCCTCCCAGATGCCGTGTTGCACCGCACCGCCGAAGAACTTGGTGTCCACTGCCGGAAAAAATTTCTGCCCGGGATAGGCTTCGGAGAGAAACTGGGGGCCGACGCCGCAAGCCATGGAGAGGACGGCATCGTACTGGTCGTAGATGTCCCGGATCTGCTCCACATACTCAGGATCGCACTGGCGCTCCAGGGTTTTTTCGTCTATTTCGATGGGGTTGCCGTCTTTCTTGCGAGCGATTTTCAGGGTGGCCGCCAGTATCCCCACCTCCTTGGCCCCGCCCACATTACAGACGGTTACACACCCCTTGCACCCCACAAGAAGGATTTTCTTGTAGGCCTTGATCATGTCCTGTATCTCTTCCAGAGATTTTCGATCCGCAATTATCATTGGTTCACCTCTTCGGGTCCAAGGACGGTTGAATCCGCCTCCTGGCCGTGGTTAAGAATTCACCGGGCTGGGTCCCAGCGCCTTGATTTTATCCGTCATCTCGGTTGCGATTTCGGCAAAGCGGGGTCCCTGGGCGGATGAAAGATTGTACATTTGCACCCGCTCCGGCTCCATGCCCAGCTCTTTAAGGGTTCGCTGAACGTATTCGACTTTCCGTCTGGTTTTGAGATTTCCTTCCAGGAAATGACATTCACCTTCCAGTCACCCGGCCACGTATACGCCGTCCGCCCCTCCTTCGAAGGCGGTCAGCAGGTGAAGGATGTCCACCCTGCCGCTGCACGGCACCTGAATCACCTTCACATTGCTTGGATAGTTCAAGCGCATGGATCCGGCCAGGTCGGCGGCTGCATACGCACAGTACTTGCAGCAGTACGCCAGAATCTGGGGTTCAAAGGGTTCATTCATGATCTCTCTCCGATGATGTTAAGGTATTAAAAATTTCGGGCGCCCGGAGTTCTCAGGCTGCCGGTGATTCTGGCGCCCGTATTCCACTTTATTAAGCCGCCTCCCCTTTTTTCTTTTCAAAGAGTGCCGCCGTCTTGGCAACGATCTGCTCGTCGGTAAAATGCTTGAGCTGAATGGCCTTTCCCGGGCATTCGGCGACGCAACTGCCGCAGCCATGGCACTCGGCCGGTTCGATAACGGCATGACCCTCCTCCCCGATGTAGGGAATATGATACGGGCAGGTCCGCACGCAGGTCACACAGACGGCACACTTGTCCGGATCCACTTCGGCCACCACGCCGCCCACCATGATCGAATCCCGGGAAAGGATGGTCATGACCCGTGACACCGATGCACGCGCCTGGGCGATGCTTTCGTCCAGCGCCTTGGGATAGTGGGCCAGGCCGGCCATGAAGATGCCCTCGGAGCTGAAGTCCACGGGACGCAGCTTGGCATGGGCCTCAACCAGGAAGCCGTCGGCATTGATCGGGACCTTGAACAGCTCGAACAGGTCCTTGTTTTCATTGGGCAGCACGGCCGTCGCCAGCACGAGCAGGTCTGGATTCAGCTCTACAGGCATCTGGAGCACATGGTCCCTGACGGTTACACGCAGCTGACCGTCGGCTTCCTTGACCTCCGGCAGGTTGTCTTCCAGGTTGTAGCGCATGAAGATAATGCCCTTTTCCCTGGCTTTTTTATAAAGCTCTTCGCGGAATCCGTAGGTGCGAACATCCCGGTAGAGCACATAGATGTCCATCTCCGGGTTGCGCTCCTTGAGCGTCAGGGCGCTCTTGACGGTGTGGGTGCAGCAAAGCCGGCTGCAGTATGGCCGCTCCACGGTCCGCGACCCCACGCACTGGATGAAGGCCACGCTCCGGGCGGAGGACAGCCGGGGGTCGTCTGCATCCAGGGCTGCATCCATTTCGAAGTGGGTGAGCACATTGGGATTCTGAGCGTACAGGTACTCGCTGGGAATGTACTCCTTGCCGCCGGTGGCGATGATGGTGGCGCCGTGCTCCACCACCGTCTCCGTGAGCGACTCACCAGAGGTCATGAGTGTGGTGGTGAAGTTGCCCATGATACCGGTGGTCTCCACCGGCTCCGTCTTCATCAACACCCGAATCTTTTCATGGTTGCGCACCCGGTTGACCAGCGATTCCAGGTAAGGTTTCACCGGCTCCCCCTGCCAGGTGGAGCGCAGTTTGTGGGCTACGCCGCCCAGTATATCACCCCGCTCCACGAGATAGACCTGGAGTCCCTGGTCGGCAACGCCCAGCGCGGCTTCCATACCAGCCACACCACCGCCGACCACCAGCACCTTCTGGGTGACTTCAAGCCGGACCTGGTGCAGCGGCTCGATGAAGGCGGCCTTGGCCACGGCCATGCGGACCAGGTCTTTGGCCTTGGCCGTGGCCCGCTCCGGGTTGTTCATGTGCACCCATGTGTTCTGATCCCGGATGTTGGCCATCTCGAACAGGTACTTGTTCAAACCGGCGTCCCGAATGGTCTCCTGGAACAGGGGCTCGTGGGTTCGGGGCGAACAGGAGGCCACCACCACACGGTTAATGCCATGTTCGATGATCACCTCTTTCATCTTGTCCTGGGTATCCTGGCTGCAGGTAAACAGGTTGTCCTCCACATGCACCACATGGGGTAAGGTGGCGGCGTACTCCCTCACCGCCGGCACATCGGCCACGCCACCGATGTTGATGCCGCAGTTGCAGACAAACACCCCGATCCGCGGTTCCTGTCCGGACACATCGATCTCCGGTGGCAGTTCCTTGGTTTTAATCAGCGTGCCTCTGGCTTTCGCCAGCGGCCGGGTAGCCGTTGCGGCGGCGGCGGAGGCCTCCATCACCGACTGGGGAATATCCTTGGGCTCCTGGAAAGCGCCGCAGACAAAGATACCCGGCCGGCTGGAGCTCACCGGTTCGAGGGTCCGGGTGGCGGCATGCAGGTGTTCGTTGAGATCGATGCCCATCGTTTTGGCCAGGTCCACCGATTCCTTGTTGGGGGCCAGACCCACGGCCAGGACCACCATATCGAAGGTTTCCTCAACCAGCTCGCCTTCTTCGGTGATATAACGCAGCCGCAGGTTGTCGTCTTCCACCGGATCGATGGTATGCACCTTGGACCGGATGAAGCGCACCCCTTTTTCTTCACGGGCGCGCATGTAATATTTTTCGAACTCCTTGCCGTGGGTCCGCATGTCCATGAAGAAAACAGCGGTATCCAGCGGCTTGTCGCTGTGCTCCTTGGCGATGATCGTCTGCTTGTTGGTGTACATGCAGCACACCGAGGAGCAGTAGCTGTGATCGCTGCAGTTGATGTCCCGCGACCCCACGCACTGAAACCAGGCGATCTTGTCCGGCTCCTTGTGGTCCGACGGCCGAACCAAGTGACCGGCATAGGGGCCGGATGCGGAGAGGATCCGTTCCATTTCCAGGCTGGTAATCACATTGGGATGGCTGGCGTACGAATAGGTCTTATGTTCGGTGGGATCGAAGGGGGTGAACCCGGGGGCCAGGATGATGGCGCCCACGTTGATCTCCTTGTACTCGGCCACCATCTCGTGGTTGACCGCATTGGCCAGGCAGGCGTCCACGCACTGGTAGCACTCGGAGCAGAGCCCGCACTTGAGGCAACGGTCGGCTTCGGTTTTGGCCTCTTCTTCACTATAGCCGAAGGAGACTTCCAGGAAGTTGCACTCCCGGGCCTCGGGATCGAGGCACCTGACCGTCGTCCGCTTTTTGTTGGGCTCTCCACTCAAATCGTCGGGTTTGACAAAGTCCCACTCTTTTTGGCGACCCTCAGTGAGATCCAGCCCGTTGATAAAGCGGTGGATGCTTTCGGCGGCTTCCTTGCCGCAGGCCACGGCGTCGACCACCGATTTGGGACCGTAAAAGGCATCGCCGCCGGCGAAAACCCAGTCGATGGGAGTCTGCAGAGTGACCGGGTCGGCTTCCAGGCCGCCGGGCCGGGAAATGGCGATGCCCTGTTCTTTGATGCCGTCCAGGTTGGTGCTCTGGCCGATGGCCACGATAATGGTGTCGCCGAAATAGGGCTGGCACTCCGCCTCGTCGTAGGCGGGGTTGAAGCGACCGTCCTCATCGAACACGGCCGTGCAGGTCTTGAATTCGATGCCTGACACGCGCTTGCTTTTGTCTATGTAAAAGGATTTGGGGCCAAAGCTGTTGACGATATTGATCTCGCTTTCCAAGGCCTCTTCGATTTCGTGTTCCCAAGCGGGCATCTCTTCGCGCTTTTCAAGGCAGATCAAGGTGACGTTCTTGGCGCCTTTCCGTTTGGCGGTCAAGGCCACGTCGATGGCCACGTTGCCGCCGCCCACCACGATAACGTCCTCACCGAGTTCGATATCCTTGCCCAATGATGCATCCCGCAAGAATTTAACGCCCTGGAGCACGCCCTCGGCATCTTCATTATCCACACCCAGGCTGCGGCCACCATGCAGCCCGATGGCCATGAAACAGGCGCTGTACCCGTCGGATTTGAGGCTTTCCAGGGTAATGTCGGAACCGAAAGCCACCCCGCATTTGATTTCGGCACCCATTTGCCGGACCACGTCGATTTCGCCGGCCAGAATGTCCCGCGGCAGACGGTATTCAGGAATGCCGTAGCGCATCATGCCGCCGGGTTCGGGTAGCTTTTCGAAGATGGTCACCTGGTATCCCTGCTGGAGCAAGTAGTAGGCCGCGGTGACACCGGTGGGACCTGAACCGATGATGGCCACCTTCTCGTTTCGCGGCTCAGCCGTGATTTCCGGGATGTACGTCTCGCCGCTCTGCCGTTCAAAATCGGCCAGAAAGCGGTGAAGCTCGCGGATGGCCAGCGGCTGGTCGACATCGTTGCGGGTGCATTCGCTTTCACAGGGGTGATGGCAGACCCGGCCGCAGACCGCAGGGAAAGGGTGATCCTGTTTGAATAGTTTCAGGGCTTCCTTGTAGCGGCCGTCATTGATCAATGCGATGTACCCCTGGATGCTCACATGCGCCGGGCAGGTGGCCTTGCAGGGCGCGGTGCCGCGCTTTTCGATGGCGTAGGCACTGGGCATCCCCTGGGGGTAGAGCTTGAATGCCGCTTTGCGGTCCCGAAGGCCTTCGTCAAACAGGTTGGGGGTGTCGATGGGGCAGGCTTTGGCGCATTCGCCGCATGCCGTGCATTTGTCCATTTCAATGTAGCGCGCGTTCTGGCGAAGCTTGACCGTGAAATTGCCCACCTCTCCGGTGACCTCTTCGATTTCCGTCAAGGTCATCAGGTCGATATTCAGGTGTCTTCCGCACTCGACCAGCTTGGGGGAGATGACGCACATCGAGCAGTCGTTGGTTGGAAAGGTTTTGTCCAGCTGGGCCATCACCCCGCCGATGGCCGACTTCGTCTCGGTCATGTGAACATAATACCCTGAATCCGCCAGATCCAGGGATGCCTGTATGCCTGCAATGCCGCCGCCGACCACGAGTACGGAACCGACGACATCCTTGCCTTGGGTATTCTCTTTTTCTGCCATTACACGTTCCTCATGAAAGTGTTTTTGATAACGGGTTTCTCGTCGATCCGGCCGCCCATCAGACCATATCCAGCAGTTTCTGCAGCTTGTCCTCCCAGCCCATGGCGGAAATCAAGACGCCTGCAAAACCGACCGCTTCCAACGCCGAAATCGTTTTCGTGGCGATGGATAGGCTTTCCACGGCTTTGTCCGGGGCCCGCATAAGCCGTTTAATCAGGTCCTGGGAAATTGTCACGTTCAGGTGCCGGTCCAGGTAACGGGCCATTCCCACAGATTTCAGCAGCATCACGGTGGGGATAATCCGTGTTTTTTGTAGATCGACCCTTTCCAGAAACGGGGCAATGGCCCCGAGGTCAAAGACCGGCGGCGCGATGAAAAAATCAACCCCGGCCGCGGTTTTTTCAGCCATTCTGGACAGTACTTTTTCAAGTTCGTCGCCGGTGGCCCGGGCATTGACAGTGGCCCCAACCAGAAACGAAGGCGCCCCGGCCAGTTCGTTGCCGGCCAGATCCTTGCCGGCCTGAAGCGCGGAAATGGCCTTGAACAACGTCATCAGATCGATATCGTTGACCGCTTTGGTCTGGTGATGATCGCCCAGGCCGGGGTCTTCTCCGGAAACCCCCATAACATTGATAATGCCGCCCCCATAGGCCGCCAACAGGTCTGCTTGAAGGGCGATTCGGTTGCGGTCCCGGCAATTCACCTGCATGATGGATTCCAGGCCCTTGCGCTGAAGCAGCATAGCCCCGCCCAACGAACTCATCCGCATCACGGCGTTGCCCATTTCCGGCACGAGGAAGGCATCCACCTGGTTCTGCACGCGGACGGCGCTGTTGACCATCGTCGAAACATTCACCCCTTTGGGCGGCTGCATCTCCGCAAGAATGGTGAACTTGCCGACATCGAATTTGTTTTTTAAATGCATAAGCCAACCCCCTTATGGTTGCTGCGGAAAACATGCGGTAACAGTTAATAAAAACGGCGCGTCAAATCGGTATCTGGTGCCGGAAGGCAACAACCGCTTTCCGGAAACGCTCTCTCCTGAATTGGATGCTGGCCAAGTTGTTCCATTTTTCTCCCATTATGGAACAGCAAACCCTGTGCCAGAACATGGGCACAGCGTTTGAAAAGAACTGTTTAGCAATATTATCAATAAGTTTAAAATATATTTTGGAAGATCAACCAAAACGGTTCCGGATCAAAAAAAAGTAGACAACTATGCCAGAATGGACTATAAATGTTATTATACTATAAAAAATTAGCTCCTTACAAGAGATGGTCCAATCTGGAATAGGCCATTTTGGCACATTTATAAGGGTGGTGATGATCCATGAACAGTCATGTCGTTGTCGTAGATGATGACCGAGATTACCTGGAGGTTCTGGGAAGAAAGCTGTCCGATCTTGGCTTTAAACGGGTCCGTCTGGAGGACAATTCAGTCAAACTGGCTGAAGAGGTGGAAAAGGGGCTTTCTTTCGACCTTGCCCTCATCGACATGACCATGCCGGAGATGGATGGCATGGCCCTGCTGGAAAAAATAAAGGCCAATTCTCCGTCCACGGAATGCATCATGGTGACGGCCATCAACGAGGCGCGCATCGCGGTGGAATGCCTGAACAAGGGCGCCTATGACTATCTGGTCAAGCCGGTGGCCACCGAAGACCTTTCCCTGTCCATCAAGCGCACGCTGGAACGAAAACGGCTTCTGGATCTGCTGGACCTTGAGAAACGAGACGATTTGCCGACGCTCGAAAACGAAGCGCCCTTCCGCCCCATCGTCACCCAGTCCAAAAAAGTCCTGCGGATACTCAAGGAGGCGGAGCTTCATGCCTCCAGCCTTGTTCCCGTTCTGATCACCGGCGAAAGCGGCACCGGCAAGGAACTTCTGGCGCGCGCCATCCACGGCGCCAGCCCCCGTGCCCAGCATCCATTCAGCCCCATCAACATGTCCTCGCTATCCAGTTCCCTGTTCGAAGCTGAATTTTTCGGCCACACCAAGGGTGCGTTCACCGGTGCCGAACACGGCCGGATCGGCTACCTGGAGCACACGAATAAGGGAACCTTGTTTCTGGACGAAATCGGAGACCTGCCGCTATCCCTTCAGGGAAAACTGCTGCGGGTTTTGCAGGACGGTGAGTTTTCCAAACTCGGATCGAGCAACCGACAGAAGGTGGATCTGCGTTTTATCGCGGCGACCAATGAAAACCTTGAACAGATGATGGCCCAGAAGCGTTTTCGTAAAGACCTGTATTACCGCATCCGCGGCGGCTGGCTCCACCTACCCCCGCTGCGCGAACGCCAGGAGGACATTTTTCTGCTGACCCGTAAATTTCTGGAGAAGTATTACGATGTGAACAAACAGGGCTTTATCGAAAAGACGGCGCTCGACCTGTTGATGCGCTATCACTATCCCGGCAACATCCGGGAGTTGAAATCCATTCTCCAGTCGGCGGTCAACCTGGCGCGCGGCGAAGCGATCCAGCAAACCCACCTTCCCTCGCATATCACGGCAGCCCTGAAAACATGTGAAGATCAGGATGTTACCACCGGCGATTCACGCATTAAACCGCTTGCGGAGGTGGAAAAGGCGCACATTTTACACGCGTATGCTCAATCAGGAGAAAACAAGTCCAAAACCGCCAGACGGCTGGGTATTGGTCTCAATACCCTGCGGCGCAAGTTGGTCAGCTATGGCATACAATAAGTGGTCCTATCGATCTCCCCGGCGGTAGGGCTCCGCCAGCATGGCAGGGGCATTGAGGCGACGGCTGTCCCGAAGCCCCCCCACCAGAAGCACCAGCAGGGTCGCCAGATAAGGCAGCATGGCTAAAAAGTTCGGAGAAATCCCCAGGGGCTGGAGCATATACTGAAGTACGAAAATTCCACCGAAAAGAAAAGCGCCGACCACGGCCCGCATGGGATTCCACATCGCAAAAATGGTCAGGGCGATGACGATCCAACCTCGCCCGGCAGTCATCCCCTCGATCCATGATTTGCTGTAGGAGATGGATAGATGGGCGCCGGCCATGGCCGAAAAACCGCCGGCGGCGATCACAGACAGGTAGCGGATCCGCGATACATTGACACCTTGGGTTTCCGTGGCCTTGGGGTTCTCTCCGGCCGAACGGATGCGAATGCCCAGCAGCGTGTACTCAAGCATGAACCAGACCCCAATGGCCAGGAGGATGGCCATGTAAAAGAAAGGACTCTGATTGAAAAGCACCGGCCCCACGATTGGAATGTCCGACAGGAAGGGGATGGGCATGGCGTTGATTTTAATGGCCAGCGGCTTCCCCACATAGGGTTTTCCCAGCAACCCCGCCAGCCCCAGACCGAGCATGGTCAGCGCCAGTCCGGAGACCACCTGGTTGGATTGAAGGCTCACCGATGCAAATGCATGGACAATGGAAAACAACATTCCTGCAATAATGGCTGCGCAGAGCCCGAGCCAGGGATTACCCGTATGGTGCGTGACGATAAATGCGGTCACCGCACCCACAGCCATCACGCCTTCCACGCCCAGATTAAGGATGCCGGATCGCTCAGAGATGATCTCACCGACGGTGCCGAGCAACAGGGGGGTGCCGGCAACCATCGTGCGCTGAACCACAGAAATGATGATCTCCTCCATGGGTTAGGCCCTTTCCCCTGCCAGTATACGAACCTTGTTCTTCGTAAAAAAGTCACCCATGATCAGAAAGATCAGCAGGGTTCCGTTGAAAACGGCCACCGTCGCCGCCGGCAATCCGAGCGATATCTGAATCGCGTCTCCACCCACGAGGATGCCGGCAAAAAAGATGCCTGAAAAGATCACGTAAATCGGATTGAGCTTGGCTAACCAGGCGACAATAATCGCCGTAAAACCATAACCGGAAGAGATGGAGTCCGGATAACTCAAATAATGGTGGATACCCGCCACTTCACCCACACCGGCCAGACCGGCCATGCCGCCGCTGATGACCATGATGAGCATCGTCGTTCGGGAAAAATCGATGCCTGCGTATTTTGCCGCATCTGGATTTTCTCCGATCACCCGCACCTCATACCCAAAACGGGTCTTGTAGATGACAATGGTCACCACCACGACGGCGACCACCGCCAAAAGCAGGGTGGCCGTGTGAATTCGTGATCCGGGCAGCAGGGATAAAATGGCCGAATCCGGGAGATCGTCGGTATATGGAAAACCAAACTTTTTCTGACTTTTCCAGGGTCCGACGATCAGCAATGTGAGAAATTCAGCACAAATGTAGTTGAGCATCAGGGTGGAGATCACCTCGTTGATGGAATACCGGAGCTTGAGGACGGCCGGAATCAGTCCCCAAAGCGCACCGCCGATAAACCCGGCCAGAAACATCAAGGGGACGATTATCGGAGCGGGAAGCGCCGGCCCCCAGTTCAAGCCCACCCACGTGCCGAAAATGGCTCCCATGAGAAGCTGGCTCTCGGCACCGATGTTCCAAAACTTCGCTTTGAACACCAGGGCAAGCCCACCGCCGATAAGAATGAGAGGAATGGCTTTGGTAATTGTCTCCTTGAAACCGTAAAGACTGCCGAAGGAGCCGCTGAATATTTTCTTGAACGCAAAAAACGGGTTCACGCCACTGACAACAAAGAGCAACCCGATTGCGACCATTCCGGCGGCCAACGCCAAAACCAAGATCAAAAGGGTGCCGAGGGCGGAAATTTGCTCGCGGTCCGAGACTTTAACGTGAAGCATCCGCTCCCTCTCCCGCCTTTGGACCCCTGGTCCCGGCCATCATCATCCCGATATTCGCAATCCGGGAATCATCCGATTCCAGAATTCCCATAAAAAGCCCTTGAAAAATAACGGCAATCCGGTCGCACAGCTCGAAGAGTTCATCCAGATCTTCAGACACCAGAAGGACTGCGCCGCCTTCTGCCCGCCGCTTGAGCAGCTGGTTGCGCAGATACTCGGTAGCTCCCACATCCAGGCCGTAGGTAGGGTGGGAAGCCACCAGCAGGTCCGGCTTGTCGGCAATCTCACGACCGAGAATCAATTTTTGAATGTTGCCGCCAGACAGGTTTTTCGTCTGAATATTGATGGACGGCGTCGCCACCTGAAAGTCTTTGATCAGCTGGCGGGTATGCGCCTTGATTCGACCGTAGGCCAGAAAGGCCCGTCGTGAAAATTTCTTCTGGTGGTGCTGCTTCAGGATCGCATTTTCGTATAAAAAAAGGTTCGGTGCGATGCCAAACCGGAGGCGCTCCTCCGGCACATGGGAAACCCCGGTGTTGTGGATTTTTCTGGGGGATTGGTTGGTGATGTCAATATCGTTGATCCGAATCTGGCCGTGGGTCACCATCCGCAGGCCGGTAATGGCTTCGACCAACTCGCGCTGGCCGTTTCCGGAAACACCGGCAATACCGAAAATCTCGTTCCTGTATACCTCAAAGGAGATGCCATTGACCACCGGATAGCCCTTGTCGCCATCGACCCTGACGTCCGCGACCTCCAGGACCTTCTCTTTTCTCGGCATCTTTTTTCTGGAAAATGAGAAGATCACGTCGCGGCCGATCATCATGCGTGCGAGGGAGCGCTTGTCCAGCTGTCCGGCGTCCGCATGCCCGACCACCTGACCTTTTCGCAGAACGGTTACCCGGTCGCAAAGCCTTTTGATTTCATCCAGCTTGTGGCTGATGAGAATAATCATCTGCCCATCTTTTCTCATTTTTTCCAGGACATGAAAAAAATCCCGGGTTTCCTGCGGCGTGAGAACAGAGGTCGGCTCATCAAGAATCAACAATCCGGCACCATTGATCAGGGCTTTGATGATCTCCACCCGCTGTTGTTCGCCGGCAGACAGCTGCCACACTTTTTTTTCGGGATCGATGTTGAAATTGAATTTTTCGGAGAAGGAGACAATGCGCTGTCGTATTTTTTTTTGAGGAAACAGCCCAGGTGCATGCGCATAACCCAGGGCGATATTTTCGATGACCGAGTGGTTCTGCACCAGCATGAAATGCTGGTGAACCATGCCGATACCATGGTCGATGGACGCCTTGGGAGAATCGATGAGAATCCGCTGGCCATCGATCCGGATCTCTCCGGCGTCTGGCTGATAAATGCCATAGAGGATATTCATCAAGGTTGTTTTTCCGGCACCGTTTTCGCCCAGCAAGCCCAGAATCTCGCCGGAAGAAACCTTCACGTTGATGTTGTCGTTTGCACGAATGCCATGAAATGACTTGGATATATTTATCATTTCAAGCGATTCAATTTTTTTCATAATGGCCGACATCCTATAAAACAAAAGGGAGCCGGGCTCGCGTGTCCGGCTCCCCTTCCGTTCGCAACAGGCGTCTTATTTTGGAATACTTCCCACAACGTTGTCGACATAGTACATCATACTCAGAAGATCCGCCTTGGTTGCTTTATCGCCCGCTTTGACCTTCATCTTTCCGGTATTGTCTGAAATGGGTCCCATGTATGGATCGAATTGGTCCGTGCCTTTTTTCATCTGTTCGTAACGCTTGAGGACCAGGTCATAAACGGATAGCGTTCCAAAATCCTTTGTGTCCACCGAAATGGCTTTCAAGGCGTCTACGAACGTGGGATTGATCGGATCCTCGAAGGAACCGCCGAGGATAGCTGCTTTTTCGGCAACCAGCCACCACAGGTCGTCACTCGTCCAGGACCCCTCATATAGATCCTTGAGAATCTTTTCGTACATGACCCCCCAGTCCACCAGCTGCCCGGAGACCACCGAGTCTTTTCCATAGGGCTGCATGGGGCTGTAATGGCTGAACGTATAAATCTGCTTGCCTTTTTCCGTATGTTCCTGGCCGACTTCAATTACAGCCGGCGTATCCTCGGTAAATGCCAGGGAATCGCAGCCCTCGGCGATCAGCGCCTCTGCCGCCTCCCTGGCCTTGTCCGGCCCATACCAGGCATACGTCCAGCGCACATGAACCTCCGCCTTGGGATTGATGGCTTTGATGCCTAATGCGAAGGCATTGATATGGCGAACCAGCTCCGGAATGGGAAAGGCAGCCACATAGCCGATTTTATTGCTCTTGGTCAAGCCGCCGGCCATCAATCCATTTAAATAATAGGTCTGGTATAGGTCGGCAAAATAAGTCCCCACGTTTTTGGTCTGTTTAAAACCGGAACAGTGCATGAAATGCTTATCCGGATATTTCACGCCCGCTTTTATCGTGCCATCCATGTATCCGAAGCTGGTCGTGAAAACCACGTCGCATTTTTCTTCTTGAATAAATCGATCGATAATTCTTTCGGCGTCCGCTTCAGCCACGGACTCGATGTAAGTCGTCTCCAACCAGGGAAGCTGTTTCTCGGCATATTGTCGTCCCATATCATGAGCGTGCGACCATCCATAATCGCCAACAGGCCCCACATATACGAAACCTGCCTTTATTTTTTTCTTTTCCACTGGAGTTAAAGGCTTTTCTTTTTCCATTAATGAATTAACCTGCTCAGAAAGGTTTTCGACTTGCTTCGATAGTTCGTTAACCCTTTCGGTAAGTTGGTTTAACTTATCAGCGATATTTTTATCGGAGCCCTGATCGCCGCATGAAGAGATGGATAACGCCAGCACTAAAAAAATAAAGATAAACAACAGCCTCTTAACTAACGGTCTCTCCATTTTCCAGCTTCCTTTCCCCTATAGATTAACATTGTTCAAGCAGGTTTTGATACGTCACCCATTACTACGATATTACTTTTCTTTTAGTCAATACCAGCATTTCATATTCGGTTAAGTATTTATATCAACAAATAGTTTTTGCCAATACGTGTAAGAAATATTCTAATTATAGCCCTATTGCAGATTTATCATTGACTTTGTCAGGGTGGTGTGATTGTTTAATTATTCTGGTCTTTTATGTAGAATCGTAGTTGAATCCATTTTCAGCACCCGGCGATTTACACCTTATAATATCACAGACTGACTGCATCAGTATCAGGAGGAAAACATGTACGGGTTAGCGGCCATTCAGCAAGCCAACGGTTGGGTCATGGCAGGCGCAGGTGCCTGTATTGTTCTTGTCGGCTTGGCGGTGCTTTCTTTTTTAATATCGATGATTCCCCGCCTTACCGGTCTTTTTGAAGGAAAAGCGCATCCGCCAGTCGAAAAATCGGAAATTGCCACCAAGCCAAAAATGATCGTTCCAGATAAACTTCCGCAGGACCTTGATGCCGCATCAACGATCTATATCGCTTTGACAGAAGATTTGGGTGAGGCGTTCAACCTGATCGATCTACACCAAAAATCCAAGAAGATCGGTCTTCCCCATCCCCACCTTTCGATTAATCGTTTCAGAGACGCAGGCATACTGGTTTCTGTTGGCGACGGACGATTTTCCTGGCAACCCCTTTCCGAATAAAAATTAAGGACCGAATCAATGGAACTTTTACTGCAGTTTCTGACCAATACCGGGTATTACCTGGCCGATTACCGGCACTTTTTAATGTGGGGCATTGGAATTCTCTTTGTCTACCTGGCCATCGGCAAACAATATGAACCCCTATTGCTGCTGCCCATCGGTTTCGGCGTTTTGTTGGGCAATGTTCCTTTTTTTAAAGGTTTCGGCCTGGGCATCTATGAACCGAACAGTGTGCTTCACTACCTTTATTTCGGTGTCACCACCGGCGTCTATCCGTCCATTGTATTCCTTGGACTCGGCGCCATGACCGACTTTTCTTCGCTGCTGGCTCGACCGAAATTGATGATGCTCGGTGCGGCTGCACAAATGGGAATTTTCTTCACCCTGCTCAGTGCCCTGGCCTTGGGTTTTCTACCAAAGGAGGCGGCCTCCATTGCAATTATCGGTGGCGCAGACGGCCCGACATCCATCTTTTTAACAGCCAAACTGGCCCCTCACCTGATCGGCCCCATCGCCATTGCCGCTTACTCATACATGGCCTTGATTCCAATTATTCAACCGCCGATCATGCGACTGCTGACGACGAAGGCCGAACGCCGGATTCACATGCCCGATCCGCGTCCGGTGTCGAGAAAGGAGCTGTTGATTTTTCCGGTGATCGGTCTGTTTCTCTGCTGCTTTCTGGCCCCGGCGTCCATTCCGCTGCTGGGAACCTTCTTTTTTGGAAACTTGATGAAGGTAAGCGGCGTGGTCGATCGTTTAGCCCAAACCGCCCGAAACGCCATCATCGATACGGCCACGATCTTTTTAGGATTAACCGTCGGCGCCAGCACCCAGGCGGATGTTTTTCTCACCACCAAATCGGTCGGCATCTTTGCGCTTGGCGCCGTGGCCTTCAGCATCGCCACGGCTTCCGGTGTGCTTTTCGGTAAATTGATGAATCTTGTATCGAAAGAAAAGATCAACCCCTTGCTAGGTGCAGCCGGCGTCTCCGCGGTACCCGGGTCTGCCAGGGAAGTTCATGTGATGGGACAAAAAGAGGACCCGTCCAACTACCTGCTGATGCATGCCATGGCTTGTAATTCTTCCGGTGTGATCGGGTCCGCAATTTGCGCCGGTATTCTGTGGAGTTTTAATGTCGGATAAACCCCACCGGTTAAAGCGACTAGTTTAGCCTCAGCCAACATGCCGGAGAAGTGAATCTTTTCTCCGGCATTTTTCTTTGCTGACCTCCCATACTAAGATTTACTCTTGACCACTTGGTTTTGACTATGCCATTCTTTTGTTATCAATGAAAACGGTTCGGCGAATCCAACGCGCCCTTTCAATACGATCTTTACCCGTCCCTACTCGTCGCCCGATAGACTGCCGTCCTTTTTTCGCAACGATTAACCAACGGAGGAAGCCATGATTGCCAAAATAATAATCAAGCGCCGATTCGTTAAGGAAAACACACCTCAGATTCTTTCACTGCTCAACAAGATGCGATCAATCGCCATGGATCAAACCGGATATATCTCCGGAGAAACACTCATGCAAAAAGACTTTCCGGAAAACATGGCGGTCATTGCTACCTGGCAACGCATGGAGGACTGGCTCGCATGGAAAGAAAGTGAAGATCGAAAGACCTATGAAGCCATGCTGGAGATTTATCAGACGAGACCGACCCAATACGAAGAATATCACCTGGGAACCGCATTTCTGAATAAATCATAGAAGGCGGCTATCACAACCGGGATGTGCGGGGACGATTTTAAGCCAGGCCCCATCTTTTAGACCGTTGCGTTTAAAAACTATTTGATTACAGTAGGTTAAACAAGGAGCACGGAGGGGACGTTTTTCGAACGTTCTCACAGTGGCCAATATGGCAACATGGGGCCAAGCCCATCGTCCAAAATTCGGCCTCTTGCTAAGCATATGGCGGCCCAGCCCTTTTCAGCACATTTTTGATGAATAAAAAAGCCGGCTTCCGCGTAAAAATCGCAAATAGCCGCAACTTCCTCTGTTTTCAACCCCGAAAAAACAAGAATGCTGTCTTCTGCGATTTTCTTTTCCAAGGCTGACCACAGACCGAACAATGTCGGCATTCTGAGGTTTGCAAAAACCAAGTCATATGAACCGGTGACGCCATGCATATCTTCATTGAGGATTCTGACGCGCGTTTCTTCTTGATTCAAACGCACGTTGTCGCGGGCTTCAAAAACGGCACACGGATCAGTGTCGATACCACAGACCCACCCAACACCCATTTTTGCGGCGACAATCGCCAGGACGCCGGATCCCGTCCCGATATCAATTGCCCGGCAGGCATGCCGCCGGGCCTGCCATTGTGGCAGATGAAGAAGCGCGTCAATCAATTGAATCGCCAGGCGGGTAGTCGGATGATCACCCCCACCGAATGCTGCGCCCCTGCCAAGCGAGACGACACACTGACCCGGTTTGGCTTTCAATGAACAAAACGGCGGTTTGATCATCACATGTTCGGAGGCCGCATGGGGTTGGTCATATGAAAGTTCGATAAAGGAATTGCCGTAGTGGGATGTATAGCACAGCTGGCCGGTTTGAATCAGGCCGGCGACCAGCTGTTTGAGTTGTTTTGAATTAGGTGGGTTGGTTTTGCAGAAATGGCGTTGTATGCTGCCAAAAGTGACCTTGGACGGTGAATCGGCAATGAATCGAAGAACCTGCAATTGAAGATTCTCCGCGGCTTGCCGCAGGGAATCTTCACCGTAAGGATGAAGATCGATTTCCAATTCGCTCGCATTCCCTGCCGCAAGCGACGGGGAATGCGCTCGCTTTCGCGGTTCAAAGGCCACCATCACGATCATCACCTCACACGGTTACCAAGGAAAGTACCGGCGAGCCCGTCTAAAAGCGGGAGCCCTACTCGAGTCCCTCTTCCGCCAATAGGTTCTTGTGCCACAAGGCAAAATCATACATGGCAAGATAACGGTCGTCATCATTCACGATTCCTATCGCCATATCCAGCGCGCCCCGTCCGTAACTGTTTGAATACCCATCCAATGGGCGTGACTGCAAAAACTCGCGCACTAGCATTTGCGAGGTTCGTCGACTTTTGTCTCTCCGGATATCAATCGGATCTTTCGGTTTTTCAAACGGATCCCATTTTTCATAGCCGATCTTGTTGAGAATATGTTTTTGTCGACGGGGAGACATGGCGTCAAAAATAGCCTGTTTTCTATCAGAATCGGAAAAAGAACCCTCCATCCTACCCCCTTATTCCTGATTAACTTCGGGCTTATTTTTGTCTGCATCCAGACCGAGATACGCTTCATCAAAAACGGTCAGCAAGGCCATGGAAAGCGGCATCAACACGTCACCCATCTTCACGTGTGTGGTTTTCAACACCTCAATGACTTCACAAGACAGTTCATGAAGCTTTGCGTGCACCGAATCCAGATTAACCGTGGGGTAGGATTCACCCGTCTTAAAGGCGGAAAGGCCACAGGTATGACCGCGTCCGGCAATCGCGGTCGGGATTCCATAAAGTCGGCAGGTTGCCGGGCGGGACGCATACAGGTCACACTGATTTTCTTTGTTGAGCAGCGGGCAGCGTATCCGTTCGGCAGCCATTTCAAAAAGAACTTGCTCCTCGGTTTTTTCTCCGGCCTCCACCGCCCTGAACGCCTTGCGCTTCAACTGGTATGTTTGCCGGTCTGATTTATTGGCGTTCTCCAAGATTTCAGACTTTTTTTCACCGACAACCGTTTCTATAAATTGCGCGTTAATGTATAGCGCCTCCACCAGAGAAAGGTCAAACACCGCATGACAGCAGTCCGAGCACTCCAGTTTGCATTTCACGCAATCTGAATACTGTTGGCGAACGCGGTCAAAGGCACCGTCCAACTGTTCGACAAAGGCCTCATATTTTTTAAATACATGTTCCAGTTCAGGTATCATCTGCCCGATCCTCCCAGCGAGTGTTTCACGTGAAACACTATTTGCCAATACAGAATTGGCTGAAAATATGATCGTAAAGATCCTCCTTTGTTCGATTCCCCGAAATGTCGTCAAGAAGATGGAGGATATCATTTAACAACCCAGAAATAACGTCAAGGGATTGTTCCGTTTCAGCGGCGGCAATGCATCGCTGAAGTGCTTGAACTATTCTTTCAAGAAGTATCCTTTGTCTTAAATTAGGAGTAGCGCCCGCATGATGGCCAATGTCCTTCCCAAAAACGAGATCGTTGAAAATCATTTCTTTCAGCGCTGAAACCCCGAATCCGGTTTTAGCAGAAACCTGAATATGGGGGATGCTCGTCGTTTTCTGCTGCGTATCAGCAACCGCGTCGTCATCGGCGATGTCGGCTTTGTTGATGACTGCGATCATCCTGGTATATTTAAGTTCTTCGATCAACTTTTTTTCAAAGTCATTGAGTTTTCGCGCGGCTTCTAAAACCAGGAGAACGATGTCAGCCCGACGAAAATGATCCCGCGCCTTTTTGATGCCTAGACATTCTACAGGATCTTGAGTGTCGTGAATACCTGCGGTGTCGCAGACAACAACAGGAACCCCATTAATCGAGATATAATCTCGCACGATGTCTCGGGTGGTACCGGGGACCTCTGAAACGATGGCGGTTTCCCTTTCAACCAGTCGGTTTAACAGGCTCGATTTTCCGACATTGGGCGCGCCTGCAATGGCCAAAAGCACCCCTTCTTTAAAAATGGCGGTGTCTTTTTGCCGCTTTATCAGTTCCGTTATTTCCGGAAAAACGGAATTGCTGAGGGTCTCCTGAACGGTTAGACGCGCACGGTCATCCTCGTCCGATTCGAAAAACTCGATGTTTGCCTCACAAGCCGCCTGGAGCTTGACAATCGTGGCCGTTAACACCTCAACTACCTCGCGAAGCCCCCCGGCCATCTGCCGACTAGCCATTTGAACAGCGGTTTCACAGGGCGCATTAATAAGGTCGAGAACCGCCTCCGCTTGAGTCAGGTCGATTCGCCCGCTTAAGAAGGCGCGCTTGCTAAACTCTCCCGAACCGGATAAATCAGCGCCGGCGTCGACAACGGCATGTAATATCCGATCCAGGACCACAAAGCCGGAATGAGAATGGAACTCTACAACATCTTCACGTGTGAAGCTTTTGGGTCCCTTCATGTAAATTGCCAGGACTTCATCGATGATGTTTTCATGCCCTGGTTCAACGAGATGACCATAGTAAACAAAATGGGAGGAAAATCGGACTTCTTCAGAAAAACGACCGGTTTGATTGCTGCGAGATTTCTTGTGAACAAAAAGTCGTTTCATTATCGTATAGGCAAGAGGGCCTGATATCCTGACAACGCCAATTCCACCGGGCCCCAAGGGCGTCGATATGGCGGCAATCGTATTACGGATCATAGCTCACCTAATTGATAACACAAGCATATCAAATAGTTATGCCTTTGCCTCGCTGTTTTTCCGCCTGCTCCCCGCTTGTTTTTTGGGAAAAATCATCAATTTCCGGTAGTAGCCCTCGCCGAGGCTTTGCGTCCTTACACCGCTTTCATCCTTCAAGTGAATATGAACGATTCGACGGTCGTGCGCGTTCATCTGCCCGATGGTTACCGGTTTTTTCGTTCGCTTTGCCTTTTCAGCCATCCTGGAGGCCATCAGTTGGAGATTGCTTTTGCGCTTATCGAGATAGCCTTCAACATCCACCAGCACCCTCACCCGGTTGGTGCTTTTTTTATTTATCATTTTTTCCAGAAGGTATTGAATGGCTTCAAGCGTCTGGCCTCTTTTTCCAATCAGAACGCCACTGTCTCCACCTGAAATTGAAAAAACCAACCGGTCCCTTTTCTGACCGACGTTGACCGATGCTCCCAAGGTAATCCCATCGATGATTGCTTGCAACGCCTGAATCCCGGAGGCAACGAGTTCTTCTTCGAACTTCTGAGGCGCTCCGGATTCAGGTGTGTTTTCTTCAGTGGCCGGTTTTTCGATCCGGTTTGCAGAGGACTCCTTGTTAGCCGGTTTTACCCGATTTCTATTGTTCTTATCCTCTTCAACGAACACTTTTATTTTGGCTTTTTTGACACCGACGAGTCCGAAAATTCCACTTGAACCATAGGCCAGGACTTCATGTTTAATTTTTTCAGGCGGGATACTAAGCTCATCACTGGCATTTTCGATCGCCTGGTCTACGTTTTTTCCTTGAAATTCATAGGATTTAGCCATTTTTGCCTCCACTTTTTATGCGGTTTTCTTCTGGACGTAGTATTGTTGGCTGATAGAAAGCACATTGTTTATCAGCCAATACAGCACCAGTCCTGATGAGAAATTGATAAAAATAAATGTGAAAACCACGGGCATTAGCATCATCATTTTGGCTTGGGTGGGGTCTCCTGGAGGGGGCGACATTTTTTGTTGAAGCAACATGGTGGCGCCCATGATAATGGTCAGTACCGGAATACCATAGGGGGGTTCCATAAAAGGGATGGAAAACCCGAAGTCAAAAAGCCGGTCAGGCGCGGACAAGTCGTTAATCCATAAAAAGAAGGGCGCATGCCTCAATTCAATGGCCTGATAGAGCATCCGATAAAGGGCAAAAAAGACCGGTATTTGAAGAACCATGGGTAGACACCCGCCCATGGGGTTGACCTTGTAGGTTTTATACAAGGCCATCAATTCCTGGTTCATTTTTTGTTTGTCGCCTTTATGTTTTTCACGGATTTCGGTCATCAAGGGCTGAAGCTTTTTCATCTCACTCATTGATTTATAGCTTTTGTTGCCCAAGGGCCACAGGATGATTTTCGTGAAAAGGGTCAATAGGATAATGGCGATTCCGTAGTTGGGAAGAACACTATGGATTTTGTTCATGAACCAGAGACAGGGCTTGGCGATGACATTGAAAAAACCGAAATTAAGCGCCTTGCCGAGATCGTGACCCAGGCTGTCCAGTAAGTCCATGCTCTTGGGCCCCATAAATACATAAAAATTGAACGTTTGCTTCTCGCCAGGAGAGAGCTCAAACATGGGGTTGACCAACTGATTGACGACAACGCCGTCGACCGCATCCAGTTTCATCCTGCCGTCGATTTCGGCGTCAGGGATGATACTCGAAAGGAAATAGCGGTCTTCAACACTGATCCACTTGATCTTGCCTTTATATTCATCCTGATCTGCTATCTTTTTGGCTTTGACCTGTTCGAGTTTATCGTTGATCAATGCGCTGGGACCGACAAAACCATAGCCTTTATTCTCTTCAAGGGGTTTTCGGACAGAAAGAACCAGCTGATCCTTCAGGACACTTTCAGATGCATTTTTAATTTCAACCGTCAAACCGATCAGGTATGATTCGGGATCGAAGGTATAGGTTTTTGTGAGAAGGGTCCCGTCGTCAGCCACCCAGGTGAAGAAAAGGTCTTTTTTATCATTATTGACAACCAGCCTGTCTCCTTCGTTGGAAATGGAGAATATCGCATCATTCAAGCCGCTCAACGAGTTTCCCAACAGGGAGGACCGAATAACACCCTCTTTAAAAGAGGGCGGGATCAGTTGTTTGTGTGGAGAATTCTTGTCGACGGTTTCACGATAGTTATTTAGAATGTAGCTACCAAAGGACGCGCCCCTGGCGGAAATGCGAACGGTGTAGAACGGGGTCTCAACCGTTATTTCCCGGCCTTGTTTTTCGACGATCTGGGCCGTGTTTATCGCATCGACATCTTCTTTACTGATGGTCGCGCTCGTCGCTGCGGGTGTCTTGCCCACGACCTTCTCATCCTCCGGCCGCGTTTTTGTTGTCACGGTTTCCTGCTGGTCCGTAACCGGCTGACGGTCTACAAAAAACATGCTCCAGACGAATAGCACCAAAAAGGACAGTCCAATGGCTAGCAGCAGTCGAAATTGTTCCATTTTTTTCTCCTTGACGCCAAATTGCGTCAACAGTCGCGAACCATACGTTGATAGTCGTTATTGAACGGCGTAAGCATTTGGCAGAAGGCAATCGAGGCGGGCTTAAAGCAAAGCGACTTTTCGAACGGGATAGAGCGTTCACGGAACCGGATCAAAACCACCTGGGTTGAAAGGATGGCACCGCAAAAGCCTCTTTATTGCGAGCAGGCTTCCCCTTCGTACACCATGGGTGGAGATCGCCTGATAAGCGTATTCTGAACAGGTCGGAACAAATCGGCAAGCAGGCCCCAAAACAGGTGAAACAGAAAGCTGATACAACTTAATCGACAGCAGTGCCAGTTTTTTCATCTTCCCGCGATTCGGCTTTTTCGGGCGATCTCCTCGAAACAACGGTCGAGGTGGTCTCTAATTGCCGCAGTCTCTATCCGTCCAGACGATTGTCTGGCAATGATGTTAATATCGAGCCGGCCCGGTAATAATCGTCTGTTCAATCGAAAATGTTCGCGAATGGTTCGCTTGATCCTGTTTCTCGTTACGGCCTTCCCGACCTTTTTAGAAACGGTGATGCCAAGGCGAGATCGTGACACCTGGTTTGCTTGGGAAATGATGATAAAATAGTCGCTGTAATGACGATTCCCATTTTTTGACAACGTCCGATATTCGATTGACGTCCTGATTCGATCTGCCTTGGTGAATGTAACTCGTGTCAACGATATAGACCTGTTTCCCGTGGATTTTTTTAGCTGCGCCTCCGAAAAAGAGTCTTCATCGACGGAACTGTTAAGCCGCCAGTCTTTTTCTACCCTTTGCCCGCCGACGATTAATCACGCGGCGACCTGCCTTCGTCGACATTCTTTTTCTGAATCCATGGGTTCGGGCGCGTTTGATTCTGCTCGGTTGGTAAGTACGTTTCATCGTTTAATTTCCTTCTTGTCCAGTGATGTAATGCCAATGCATGCCAGTAATCGTCAGTTGAATCGGGTACCTTAAGCACATGAAGACGACGGTGTCAAGCCGCAAAAAGAGGTCCGGTATTGACACCGACGTTTGGGATTGAACCTTCCCCGCGGCAAGCCACGGGGAAGGTTCTGCCTGAAACGTCGGTGCTGCGACGCACCGTAAGGATAAACCGCGATTCCCCGTTCGCTCGCTATCGCGATTCAACCGCCGGGTTTTAGAAAAACCGGCCGGCCCGTTTTATCGGTTCAATCAGGAGCAGACTCAATAATTTCAAACGCTTCCATGTGATAGCGGTTATCCGGATATATAATGATTTGTTTTCCGATGCTCTTTTCCAGACCCGGAATCAGATGATTTTCTTCACCATGAAGAAACTCGGCAACTTCCGGATTCACCCGAAGGGTAAGTCGGAACCCGGTCATATCTGCGGCATACCTTAAAATCTCACGGTAGATTGAATAACAAATCGTTTTTATTGATATGATATATCCCTCCCCATCACAATAGGGACACGGGTCACACAATAGGCGGGTAAGGGGTTTACGGGTTCTTTTGCGTGTCATTTGAATAAGACCCATATCGGAGATGGGAAGAATGTGGGTCTTGCTTCTGTCTTTGGTAAACGCTTCACTGAGCGCAGAAAAGACTTTCTCCTGGTTCGACTTTTTTTCCATATCGATAAAATCGATGATGATAATTCCACCAATATCCCGCAGTCTGACTTGGTAGGCGATCTCCTTGACGGCCTCCAGATTGGTTTTTAAAATGGTTTCTTCCAGGTTGTACTTTCCGACATATCGACCCGTATTCACATCGATGGCCACCAGGGCCTCGGTGTGTTCGATCACGATATACCCCCCTGACTTGAGCCACACTTTTCTCTTCAACGCTCTGGAGATATCGCCTTCCAGGTTGTAGGCATCGAAAATGGGTTCGCTGCCATCAAACAGTTCAACGGACTCCTTAAGGGACGGATTAAAGGTGTCAAGAAACGCCAGTACCGACGCGAAATCCTTTCTCGAGTCGATCACGAGTTTTTCCGCCTCCTGAAGCAGTAGGTCTCTGACCGCTCTGAGACTGAGGTTCAGCTCCTGATGAAGAAGGGATGGGGTGGCGGCAGTCTGGTATTTTTTTTGAATGTTACACCACAGGTTTTTCAAAAACCCCATTTCGTAGGCAACTTTTTCTTTTTGCACACCCTCCGCTGCCGTTCTTACGATATAGCCCATCGCACTGTTATTGGATAACTCGGACACAATTGTTTTGAGCCGTTGCCGCTCAGTTTCATCCTCGATCCGCCGTGATATGCCTATGTGCATGGATGTGGGCATCAATACCAAGAAGCGACCGGGGAGTGAAATATTAGATGTGATTCTGGCACCTTTGGTGCCGATGGGGGATTTTGAAACCTGAACCAGAAGTTCCTGCCCTTCGGTAATAAGGTCTTCGATGTTCTCTTTTTCTTCCTTTGGGATATTGGCCGGTTGGTGGTCATCGCCAGAATACCCGTCTTCCTCAACATCGTTGCATATAAAATGGCCTTCGATATCTGAATAATTATCGCGGATTACATCATCCACATAAATAAAGGCGGCCTGGTTCAACCCGATGTCTACAAAGGCCGCCTGCATTCCCGGCAGCACCCGCTGAACCCGGCCTTTATAAATGTTGCCGGTATTGTCTCGGCTTCCCTTTCTTTCAATGAAAAGTTCAACAATCGTTTCGTCTTCCAAGAGAGCGACTCGGGTTTCGTGGTCCGCCACGTTGATGATGATCTTCTTAGACATGATTCGTTTTTCTTTTGGTGATTATCGCGGTCAGGATCTGCAGCTCGCTCAATTTAAAGACCGTTTTCATCACGTGTCCCGGTCTAACCATCAGGTTATTCTCCGTTCCAAGGGCCATAACCACATGATGGTCGTCCAACAGCCTGATTTCGGTAACCACCTTTTTTAAATCAACTGCAACCGGCTTGCCTTTCTTGCTTTTTCTTTCAATAGTTACGCTTTGTTGCCCCAAAAACCAGTCTAAATCTTTTTGCCTGAAAAAGCCATCTTTTAGTTCGACCCGATAATGCTGTGTGTCGATCCGTTCCAGCGCATTATTATTGATATACGGAGAACCGTCGGTGATTTCCAGACCGTCGGGCATTTGTCGGCGCAACCGTGAAACCAGTTCACCCGGATCGATGGGTTCGGTCAGCGTAACCAGCATTCGCTCATTTTCGCTTTGCATACCCATGGGTAACGTATCTCCAAAAGAGACTTTTGGCATGGGATGAAAGCCTTGGGAATATTTCACTGGAATACGCTCCCGCCGTAAACTTCTGATAAAAATTTTTACCATCTCGAGATGTCCTAAAAATCGGGAAGATTTCATTTTTTTAAAATTGACCACATACTTGACGCCTGTATCTGACCGCTGCGGCCCAGGCACCGGTTCCTGCGTTGAAAAAAGGCCTTTCTGATCATGAAAAGAAACCGGTTTGATCGACTCGAAATCGCAGACGCCGCATCCCCTGCAGGACCCGGTTCGACAGTCGTTGGTGATCTTTCCGGCTGCCGCCCGGACCATTTCTTCGATCAAGAAAGACCGATCCACGCCAATATTGATATGATCCCACGGCAACCGCCGATCGGTATCAGAAGTTCCATCCGTGTAATGCTTGGGATCTACCCCGCTGGCCTCAAAAACCGTCATCCACCGGTCATAATTAAAAAAATCCGTCCACCCATCAAACCGGCAACCGCTGCGCCACGCATTGATCAACACCTTGTTCAGCCTTCGATCACCCCTGGCCCAGACCCCTTCGATCACACTGACCCGGGGGTCCTGCCATTTAACCTGGACACCGGGCAGTTTAAGTTTGTCTTTCAGCCAGTTAATTTTATCCAGGGCTGTTTCGAGACTGATCTGGGGCTCCCACTGAAACGGGGTATGCGGTTTGGGTACAAATGTGGCGACACTGACGTTTATTTTTCCACTTCCTCCCTGTTTTTTGGCAATGGCTTTTAACCGTTTCACGAGGGCCACAATCGCTTCGATATCGGCCTGCGTTTCGCTGGGAAGACCCACCATAAAATAGAGTTTGATCAACTTCCAGCCCAGAGAAAAGGCATTTTCAACGGTCTCGACAATGTCTGTTTCCGTGATATTTTTATTGATCACGTCCCGCAGGCGTTGACTGCCGGCCTCCGGAGCAATGGTGAAGCCGGTTTTTCTGACTTTTCGGATCAGCTCCATCAGTTCGGGCGTGAGCGTGCCGGCCCGCAAGGAGGGCAACGACACGGCCACCCTGTCCCTGGCACCGAATTCCACAATCTTTTTCATGAGCGGTGCGATACACGAATAATCCCCGGTACTCAGCGACAGCAGGCTAAGATCTTCATATCCGCTCTCCTTCAACAACTGGCTCACCGAAGACAAAACCGCTTCCGGGTGACGTTCGCGTACGGGTCGATAGATCATTCCCGCCTGGCAGAATCGGCAGCCTCGGGTGCACCCCCTGGCAATTTCCATACGCAGCCGATCATGAACAGGCTTACCGAAAGGAATGATGGGTGTCGATGGCAAGGGTGCAGCGTTCAGGTCTGAAACAACCGCCCGTTCAACATCGAGGTGCGATGATTTTTTGGGCATTAACCGCTGCGTGCCACCGGCATCCATGGAAACGTCGAAAAAGGAGGGAATATACACCCCTTTTAGCTGAGACCAGCGATGGAGCAGGGCTGGCCTGTCACCACCGTCCGATCGGCGCCACTCTTTCCATGCATCGGTCATCTGCAAAATCACGGCCTCGCCGTCACCCACCACCAGCGCATCAAAAAAATCAGCCACGGGTTCCGGATTGCAGGTGCATGGGCCACCGCCGATAACAAAAGGATCCTTCCCTCCTCGCTGTTCGGCAAAGAAGGGAATGCCTGCTAACTCGAGCATGTTCACCATGTTGGTGTAGTTCAGCTCGTAAAGCAGGCTGAAGCCAAGAATATCGAAGTTTTTCAAGGGTGTTTCAGACTCCAGGGAACTCAATGGCATCTTGTTTTTACGAAGCTGCGCCTCCATATCCACTGCCGGCGCGAAGACCCGCTCCGCCAGGATATCGTCCCGGGCGTTGAGCATCCCATATAAAATCTGAATGCCGAAGTGTGATGTGGCTATTTCGTAGAGATCGGGAAAGGCCAGGGCGACGTGCAACTGAGTCTTTCCCCAGGGTTTTTTAATGCGATTGGTTTCGCTGCCCAAATAACGGCTGGGCATCTGGACCAGCGGCAGGATATCTTGAATGGATGTTTCGCTCATGGTATATTTCTTAACCTGATTATTATGGAAACGCGCTGAAATGACAAATACTGTTACCCAAATCGACAGAAAAAAAAGAGCCATGCGCCACTGTGCGGGATCTTTGATGTTTCTTCTTATCACCTGGCAAAACGGCTTTTGCGACATTGAAACACGCGAAAACAATGTCGTCAAAGCGGTTCGAAAAGCAAGCCCGGCAGTCGTCAATATAAGTTCACAATATGAAATCCGCAAGAATTCCAATCCTTTTTCAGGATATGGCATGGATCCGTTGTTAGATCAGTTCTTCCGGGATTTTTTTTCTCCCGAACTCGAACGCAGGGAAAAGCGAACCAGTCTTGGCTCCGGCGTCATCATCGATGGCACACGCGGTTTGGTATTGACCAATACCCACGTGATCGAAAAGGCAACCACGATCAACGTGGCGTTGAACGATCAGCGCGAATTCGAGGCGACCATAATAGGAATGGATCCGGATTCGGATCTGGCGGTGCTCAAGATCCATTCGGACCAGGAGCTGCCAGCCATCCAAATGGGCCATTCAGACGACTTAATGATTGGAGAATCGGTAATTGCCATCGGAAATCCCTTTGGTTTTTCCAATACCGTGACTACCGGTGTGATCAGTTCGGTCAATCGTAGTATCAAAACCGGAGAACGGGTTTTTCACAAATTCATTCAAACCGATGCATCCATCAACCCGGGAAACAGCGGCGGTCCCCTGCTCAATATCAACGGAGAGTTGATCGGCATCAACACGGCAATCTATGCGCAGGCCCAAGGCATTGGATTTGCCATACCGATAAACCGCGCCAAACGAATCATTTCAGATCTGATCAGTTTCGGCGAGGTCGTCCAAGCGTGGGTAGGTATGACGGTTCAGCCCCTTGATTCCAATCTGTCCACCTATCTCGAGATCCCAGGCGATGCCGGACTCATGGTTACAGCGGTGGAACCGGAAAGCCCGGCGGCAAGGGCAGGTCTTCGCGAAAGCGATATCATCCTTTCCATAGACGGTATAAAGCTCACCGACAACCTTGCATATCAGGCAAAGCTGAATGAAGTTTCTGCCGACCAAACCCTGTCGCTTGAAGTCCTCAGAAAGGGGAACATCGCTCGCATTTCCATCAAAACGGCAGCCTTCCCGCTTGATCGGGCGCTGGAACTGGCCAGTCAACGTCTGGGGATAACAGTAGCCGACCTGGATGAACAAACCCGATTAACCTATGGCATAAAAACGAACACAGGGGTGCTGGTCATAGAAATACGTCGGGGTTCCTATCTGGACCAGACCGGCGTGAGACCCGGAGATATTATCCGTCAGATCGATGAAAAGCGGGTGGAGAGCCTGGCGGATTTCAAGGCGGCCATCATCAAATACCGCAACAAGCCTTCGGTGGTGCTTCTCGTTCAGCGCCACGGTCATCTTTACTATGTAAACACACCCATGAAGGAAAATGGATCATGAATAGAAAAAAAATTCTCGAGCTGCTTAAAACTGAATCACCCATTGAAAAATTACTGCTTAAAGGGTGGGTGAGAACGAAACGCGATTCGAAAACGTTTTCTTTTCTCGAGGTCAATGACGGCTCCTGCCTGAAAAACATTCAGATCGTGGTTGATGAAAGCGTGCCTGACTACATTGAAATTAAAAAACTGACCACCGGATCGGCAGTTGCTGTTTGGGGCAACCTCGTTTCTTCCCAGGGCGGCGGCCAGAAATGGGAAGTCAAGGCGACAAAAATAGAGACTATCAGTTTGGCGCCCGAGACGTTTCCATTACAGAAAAAACGCCATACGGATGAGTATTTGAGATCCATCGCCCATTTAAGGCCACGGACCAATAAATATGGGGCTATTTTCAGAATCCGTTCCGAACTGTCCTGGGCGGTTCATCAATTTTTCAGGGAGCGGGGATTTCGCTATATTCACACCCCGGTAATTACTGGATCGGACTGCGAAGGTGCTGGAGAACTCTTTCGCGTAACGACACTGAATCAATCCATGTCGATGACATCAAACGAAAAAACAGATTACGCCAATGATTTTTTTGGCAAGGAATCCAATCTTACCGTTTCCGGCCAACTCTCCGCTGAAATGTTTGCCCTCTCTTTGGGAGATGTTTACACGTTTGGTCCCACTTTCCGAGCTGAAAATTCCAATACCAGCCGTCATGTAGCTGAGTTTTGGATGATTGAACCGGAAATGGCTTTTTGCGACCTTGCCGGGAACATGGATTTAGGTGAAGCCATCATCAAACATCTTGTCGGCTTTACCATCGACAACTGTTCCGAAGACATTGACTTATTTGCTCGTTTCGTTGACAAAACGTTGATGAAAACACTCGAAAATATTATATTATCTGATTTTTACCGTCTTCCTTACAAAGAGGCCATCGATATCTTGACAGGATCCGAGGCATCCTTTGAGTATCCGTTGGCGTACGGATCCGATCTTCAATCCGAACACGAACGCTATCTGACCGAAAAGCATTTCAAAAAACCGTTAATTATTTATGATTATCCCAAAAGCATCAAACCGTTTTATATGCGCCTGAACGACGACGACGAAACGGTTGGAGCCATGGATATTATTGTGCCGAGAATCGGTGAATTGATCGGAGGCAGTCAGCGTGAAGAACGATTGGATGTGCTGGAAAAGCGAATGGCTGTGGCTGGGCTTTCCAAGGAGAGCTACTGGTGGTATCTGGACTCAAGGCGCTACGGGACCGTCCCCCACAGCGGATTTGGACTGGGTTTTGAGCGGCTGTTGATGCTGGTTACCGGCGTGTCGAACATCAGGGATGTTATTCCCTTTCCCCGAACCCCGGGAAACATTGAATTTTAAGGAATATGCCCGTTTCGGAGCAAAAAAAGCGAATTATTTTTTGTTATATCATAATTTTACAATCAGACTTGCTTTAAGCAACGAAGTTTAGCCAACCCTTCAGCGTACCCGTAGAGGTGAAGGCCTTTACTTTCAACGATCATTTCTCCGTCCTTGACGCCAATTTCACCGGCCATGTATTCTTTTAGATTCTGAATCCCCGCCAAGTTGGCCGGCATCCCCCCCCACAGATCCCAGGATCGGAAATATACCATAAAATGGAGGGTCTCATCCTGTATGCGCGTATCTATCGATCGCAAACAGGGTGGATCGAGCAGGGTTACATCGGACGGATGGGCCACTTGAAGTACCATCTGGTTATTCCGGGATCCAAATCGCCTGTAGGTATCTATAATCCATTCTATCTGATTCAGATACACCGATCCTTTTTCTTCAAACACGACTTTTCCATCGACATCCCTTACATCGATGATGTCTCGCTTTTTCTCTTTCCACCAGCGAAGTTTGTCACCGGTAACAGGCACATGCGTCAAACGCTCTCCATATGTGTAGGATTCTCCGGGTTCTTTGTGTCCGGTCATCAGATACTCGACATACGATCGTTTGTAGCCCTCTCCTCCAAAAATATAGGCCTCCTCAACCGGATTAGGTATACCACAGGATGGGGGAATATCAGGAATCAATGGCAAGGTGCCGGGGTATTTAACCTGACCTATAAAATAGTCGTATTCAAGCCGTGTCTGACCGGCGTAAGAACCGCGGTCTATTTTAAACCGATTGCCCTCATCAAGAATATCGTGGACTGCTTGAAACCACAGATCAGGCAGATCTCTTGCATCGATGCGATGGATTTTCATTATTCTACACCTTGGCTGTCGCTAAAAAGAATCGAAATATTACCCTGTTTGAGCAATATGATTGTCTTCTTTAAAAAAACTATATCAATTTTTACAATATCTTATATATCTATAAAAATTCTGATTTTTTAAAAAAAATATTGACAAAGACAATGTTTGTATGAGAATCAGAACATGCTCTTTGATGCAGATAAACGGACCTGTCGCCCATCCTGAAGCGGATTTTATTTTTCTTGAAGCGGATCCTGATACCGACGCCGATGCTGGATTTACTATTTGCAATTTAAAGGAGCACACCCATTTAAGAACCCCTGATTTTCCCAAGGGAATTTCAGGGGTTCTTTTTTTCAGCTTTCATATATCGAGCATACTGACTTCCAATGCATTGTTTTGAATGAAATCCCGCCTGGGTTCGACTTCATCACCCATAAGTATCGTAAATATCTCATCCGATTCAACAGCATCTTCCACAGTCACTTTTAGCAGATTGCGCTTGTCCGGATGCATGGTGGTTTGCCACAACTGTTCGGGATTCATTTCACCAAGGCCTTTATATCTTTGAATATTTATACCTTTTTTACCATCCTCAAGCAGATATTGCAAAAGTCGTCGTTTATCCTCCATAACGACAGGCGCGTCGTCGCGATCGTTGGTGTATATTTCAAACGGAGGATTATCATCCGCTTCCAACTTTTTATTTAACAGCAAACATTTTTGATAATCTGATGAATAGATTAAACTTCTGCCAATGGTAACGATTTGCTGGGAGTGGTTCTGATCCGTTGATCTGACAATCAATTCGAAACTTTCATCTTCTTCATTCCAGGACAACGCTTGCGTAATATATCCTTTATTATCAATTTTTTCTTTTAATACAAGCATGTTGTCCCTATCCTGCAGGAAAGCCTTGTCCTGAACATCCGCTTTAATCATCATCTCTACAACCAGAGGATCAAATCCTCGGTTTTCAATTTTTGCCATGGCTGAAACGTACTCACTTAAATCACACAGAAAAATGAAAAGATGATGATCTGATAGTATTTTTTGATTAGGTACTATTTTAACTTGTTTTTTTTCACATATTTTTTTCAGTATAAAATCATTCAGTTCTCCATCATCTTTCATATATGCTTCGCTTTTTCCCTTACCAACTTTGAAAAGCGGCGGCTGAGCAATGTAAAGGTAACCTTTGTCCACCAACTCGGGCATCTGACGATAGAAAAAGGTTAGCAGGAGGGTTCGAATATGGGATCCATCCACATCTGCATCCGTCATGATTATAACTTTATGATAACGAATTTTGTCGATGTTATATTCTTCTTTCCCTACACCGGTTCCTAAAGCGGTAATGATATTTTTAATTTCTTCGCTGCGCAGTATTTTATCAAATCGCGCTTTCTCCACATTTAATATTTTTCCTTTCAAAGGCAAAATTGCCTGGAATTTTCTATCCCTGCCCTGTTTGGCAGATCCACCGGCTGAATCCCCTTCAACCAGAAAGAGTTCCCGCAGCGCCGGATCGGAAAGCTGGCATTCCGCCAGTTTACCGGGAAGCGTAGAATCGATCAGTGCGCCTTTATTCCTGGCCATATCCCGTGCCCGCTTGGCAGCATCTCTCGCCCTGGCAGCATCCACTGCCTTTTCCATTATTTTGCGGGAGACAGCAGGGTTTTCTTCCATGAATGCACTGAGTTTTTCATTAACCAGTGACTCTACCAAACCCTTAACTTCACTGTTGCCAAGTTTGGTTTTGGTTTGCCCCTCAAACTGAGGAGACTTTATTCTGACACTGATAATTGCCGTCAACCCCTCCCTGACATCATCACCGCTGATCTTGGCAGAAAGATTTTTAGGCAGATTGCCATTTAGGGCATACTGGTTTATGGATCGCGTCAACGCGGCCTTGAAGCCGATTAGATGAAAACCACCTTCAACAGTGTTGATATTATTAGCAAAAGAAAAAATGTTTTCTTTATAGGTGCCGTTATATTGGATGGCGACCTCGATATTGACGTCGTTTCGATAACCCTCAATAAAAACCGGTTCATGAAGGACCGTGTGCCGTTTATTCAAATACTCGACAAATGAAACGATACCGCCTTCATAGCAATAATTATCACTCTTATCGAACCTTTCATCTTCGATGATGATATTGACGCCTTTGTTGAGAAAAGCCAGCTCTCTTAAACGGCGGGACAAAATATCGTAGCTGAATTCGGATACATTAAAAATCTGGTCATCAGGAACGAAATGAATCCGTGTTCCTCTTTTTTTGGTTTCACCGATCACTTTCAACTCACTGGTTTTTATTCCCCTTTCATAAGTCTGGTAATAAATTTTCCCCTTTGCGTATATTTCAACTTCAAGAAACTTGGACAGGGCATTGACTACACTCACCCCTACCCCGTGGAGTCCGCCGGAAACCTTATAGCTGTCATTATCGAATTTTCCGCCTGCATGAAGTTTGGTCAGCACCACTTCTAGCGCCGGGACATTTTCCGTCCGGTGAATGTCAACGGGAATTCCCCTTCCGTTGTCTTCCACACTGATGCTGTTGTCGGTGTGGATGGTAACACTAATATTTTCACAATAACCGGCCATGGCCTCGTCTATACTGTTGTCCACCACTTCGTAAACAAGGTGATGGAGACCGGCCACATCTACATTCCCAATATACATGGATGGCCGCAAACGAACCGGTTCAAGACCTTCTAAAACATCTATGCTGTCTGCATCGTAATTGTCGTTCATTTTTTTTAAATTCTCATTTTTTTAAATTCTCATCGGCATGATGACGCCGATAAATGTTTTATCCATATTCCCTTCAACAATACAGGGACGGCTGCCATCGACGATATTTACAATCACATTTTCTTCATCGATAACGCTCAGGGTATCCATAAAAAATTTAGGGTTAAATGCTGCTTCGATGGGGTTTCCGGAAAATTCGATTTCCGTTTCTTCCTTGGATTCGCCGTAATCTGGATTAGTTGCGGTCACCACCAGTTTATTATCATTGAAAGTGAAAACAGCTCCTTTGTAATTGTCTGTTGCCAGAATAGACATCCTTTTGAGCATTTTTCCAAATTTAATTTTGTCCAATTTAATAATATGAACGTCTCCTTTAGTCAAAATATCCTCGTATTTTGGAAAATCACCTTCCAGCATACGGATGATAATCGTTTCTTTTTCTTTTTTGACTATAAAATTGCTTTCCTTTATACCAACCTGAACTTCTCCTTCGATGTCTAAAAATTTAGCAACTTCATTCAAACCCTTTTTAGGAACCAGCACCCCCTCACCGGCAGGCAACGCTTCCGGGGAACCGTAGAGATGATGAACCTCATTTAGACGACTGCCATCTGTAGAAACGAAACGGAGTCGATTGACATCTTCATGGGTCCGTTCAACAAAAACACCGTTGATGTGCGCTCTTTTTTCATCACCGGCTGCTGAGATGATGATGGACCTTTCAATCATCTTTTCAAAAATGGATGCATCGATTGAAAAAAAATCCACTTCGGTGATATGGGGCGTTTCGGGAAAATCATCCGGATTCATTCCTACAATATGGTACTGAACCTTATTATTACCGATCTCTATCCACCTGTTTTCCACTTCGTTAATTAGAATATCCTCCGAAGGAAATTCCCGAAGGATTTCAAATAATTTTTTGGCACTGACGGCTACCGCACCTTCTCTTTCCACGGAAGCCGGATAAAAACCTTCAAATCCGGTTTCCAGGTCGGTAGCTGTCAGAAAGATGCCATCGCCGACAGACCGAATCAATATATTTTCAGTGATTGCCAGATTGCTCCGTCGCCCGGTCAGCCCTTGCACTTTTGCCAACACATTAACAATTTGGAATTTGTTGATGATGAATTTCATAATATTATTCCTTTAAATATATTATTGTCGTAGTTGGAGTTGACAAATAGCACATAACTTTTTAACTAATTAAAATTATTTTTATTTCAATATATTTTGGTTGTTAATAATTTGGTGAAAGGCTCTTAGAAAAAGGATATTTTTGTCAGGATAAATAAAATTGTTAATAACTGATGGATTATTGACCAATTTTTAATAAACCCTTGTTGACAAGGCCTGCCGATCAAACCGCGATCCATTTTTTTATGTCTGGAACCGTTTTTTGATTCCATTCCACAGAGGATCTTAATTGTAAAAAAAAATAATATAACCGATTGACCAGGTCGATCGCCTTTTCGTAAAGGTAGGCTTTTTCAAGCACCATCCCTTCAATATCCGCTTGGGTTTCAACAGGACCGGTTTCCGGAACTTTTAAGCCTGAAAAACTCAGGCTTTCCCCTTTCAGGGTGAATTTCCACTCTTGATTTTCCGTTTTGTAGGAAAGGTTCATTTCAATGACCACAGCACCTTTTCGAAGAGATAAAAGGCCCTCTTCCAGTCCAGCATCATCACCTTTAATTGTAATTATCTCACTGGCATCGTTGACGCTGTTTTCCAGGACGATTCTATTGCCGAGATACAAAGAAGTAAGGGTTTCATCCACTGTTTTAAAGCATTGTTGATTGGTATCGATGGTAAACCATAACCAGGTTAAAAACTCATTTCCAATAAATTTATATCGGTTATAAGCAATCGCGACGTCCAGCATTGGCAATTTTTATTACTCCGTGAATAGGGTTGGGGTGAATCGGGATAAGGCATCTTTTTCCACATCGGACAATGGTGAGTTCAAGGCCGCCATGGTATAAGGAAACAACCGTATTAATTTCAATTTAAAAGATCGGGTGAAAAGCGTTTCCAATTCTTCATTGGCCCCTTTTAAATTGGAGAAAAAACAGAGCGTGTTGGACTCGTAGTTCCAAATCAGATCATAAATATTTGGTGTCGCCGGAATTCTCAAATTCAACAGGTGTATGACATGATCCTTTATCTCTTTTTTTTCGGTCTTGCTTAAAAAGTCCCGCCCACTATTTTTCAACCTTTTTGTCATTTCAAGCGCATAGTGTTTTTGAACGATTTTTGAGGGAATCGTCTTTTTATCGATCCGCATGGAAAAAACCAAATAAGTGCCGATGAGAAATGGGATTTGGTTAAAATCGGTGCTGAAGGGATTGTTGAAACAAGTCCAACCAATAGCCTTATCCGAGGATTCGTTGTCTATCTCTTCAACGGCATTTTTATTCAATCCAGTGGCGACACTTTCCAGAATCGGTTCCGACAGTTTTCCTTCGACGCGATATTGGGTGATGGACACGGTAGATGAAAGAATACCCATTAATTGGTCCTATATACCGAATGTTGTGTAATTTTATAAAAAAACAAATACATATAGCGTTTTTAGGTGTTTTTTTCAAGCTGTTTTTGGATGTTTGTCAAGAAGATCCAAAAATTAAGAAAAATTAAATCATTTCAGCATTATAAATTAAAACTTAATTCATGGTTGGATATTGACAAAAAGTGACCAATATTCAAATATGTTGTTACTATATTATTTTTTATAATAAATTAAAAAGGTTAAATATATAGTGAGTCTATTTTCAGAGCCATTCATCGCCGATCTTCATATTCATTCAAAATTTTCGAGAGCGACAGCTCGCAATCTCGATATTGAAAACATTTACATATGGGCCCAGTTAAAGGGCATCACAGTCGTTGGAACCGGAGATTATACTCATCCTGAGTGGATGTCAGATATAAATCAAAAACTGGAACCGGCGGAACCGGGTCTTTATCGTCTGAAATCGGAGATTGCCCGTTGCTGCGATGAATTCGTGCCGGCGTCCTGCCGTGCCCCTGTGCGGTTTATGTTGAGTTGTGAAATCAGCAATATATATAAGAAAAAGGGTAAAACGCGAAAAAATCACAACCTTGTTTTTTTTCCGGATATAGACTGTGTGCGCCGATTCAATACCCGTTTGGATGTCATCGGAAACCTCAATTCTGACGGAAGACCGATCCTCGGGCTCGATGCCCGTGATCTTCTTGAGATGGTCATGGAAACATCCGGGGATGGGTTTCTCGTCCCGGCTCATATATGGACACCGTGGTTTTCAATGCTGGGATCGAAATCTGGGTTCGATTCCATAACGGAATGTTTCGAAGATTTAAGCCCGTATATTTTTGCCGCAGAAACGGGTCTCTCTTCGGACCCGTCTATGAACTGGCGGGTGTCGGATCTGGATCATATTACCCTGATTTCCAATTCAGATGCCCACTCACCTTCAAAATTGGGTCGTGAAGCCAACCTGTTCAAGACGGAAATGAACTATTACGCCATTCGGGCAGCCATGAAAAATGGAGATAATGATCAATTTGCCGGCACATTTGAATTTTTTCCCGAAGAGGGAAAATACCACGTGGACGGCCATCGTAAATGTGAGGTATGTTTTACCCCTGCGCAGACCCAGTCCCACAAGGGTAATTGTCCAGTTTGCGGCAAACCGCTGACACTGGGGGTATTGCACCGCGTGGAAGATCTGGCCACGCGTCCCGAAGGCTACCGGCCGGATCGCTGGTTTCCCTTTTACCGGCTGATCCCGCTTGATGATTTGCTTGCGGAAATATTCCGGGTAGGATCCCAATCTAAAAAAGTAAAACAAACTTACCGGGCATTGTTGTCGCGTTTAGGCAATGAATTAAAAATTCTTCACGACCTGGACAGGGAGACCATCGAATCAGCGGAGGTACCGCTGCTGGCTGAAGCCATTTTTCGAATGCGAGACAATCGCGTTTCTTTTTCTCCGGGCTATGACGGGCTTTTCGGAACCGTTCAAATTTTTGATAATTGTGAAAGGGAGCGACTGCTTGGGCAAGGGAGCCTTTTTTCTGGTTTTGATAAAAGCCTTGAACCGCTGCAGCGAGAGCATTCAAGGCCGTTTGCGACGGGGTATCCTCAATTGGCTGAGGTTAATAAGCATTCAACCCGTTTTAAATTTGACGCTCATTCGATGGGGTCACTGATTCCAAAGCCGGATGAACCGTTTGAAAGGGCCATATGCTTAAGCGAAGAGCAGCAAACGGCACTGGATCATCCTGACGGTCCTTTAATGATCGTTGCCGGACCGGGGACCGGAAAGACCCGCACATTGACCCAGAAAATTGCCTGTCTGATTGAAGGCGGCGTAGATGTCGACCATCTGCTGGCCGTGACCTTTACAAATAAAGCAGCAAAGGAGATGAAAGAGAGGCTTCGTGCCCTTTTGGGTCGTTCGCGGTCGCTCCCCTTTGTGGGCACGTTTCATGCTCTGGGTTATCGCATATTGAAGCGTTCCATGGCGGATAACATGCTGTCGGTCGCAGATGAGGAGACCCGCAAGGTGCTGGTTCGTGATGCCATGGCCATAAATGGCTTTTTCAAAAAAGGGTCGGCAATCAGCGTGGATGACATGACCGGATGGATTGTATCGGCCAAACAGAAGATGCTCTCCAGTGAAGATTCCCTGAACGGCCTGTGTCCGAAAGACCGGTTGGTTCATTTCGTTCGCAGCTATGACACCTATGAGCATTTGCTTCGATTTCAAGCCCTTGTGGATTTTGAAGATTTGATTTTCCGGACGGTTACGCTGCTGGAAAAAGACCCGGAACTGCGTGATCGGTTTGCAGGCCCCGTCAGCGATATTTTTATCGACGAATACCAGGACATCAACGCCGGCCAGTATCGGCTCGTCAGGTTGCTTGCCGGGGATCATGCCAACATTCGAATTATTGGTGACCCAGATCAATCCATATATGGGTTTAGGGGTTCGGACATGTATTGTTTTAAATGGTTTATGAATGATTTTCCTGATTCCCAGACCATTCGTTTGAGAAAAAATTATCGATCCACCCGGACGATTCTGGATGTTTCGGCTCAGGTGATCAACAAAAATTCGGAGTTGATTGAAAGCGGCGGTCGACATGCGGTTTATTCGGAAATGATGGGCGATGGCCACATCCCTGTGATGCAGTTGGCTTCGGAAAAAGCCGAGGCCGTTGCCATTGGAAAAACAATCGAAAAGATGGTGGGTGGGATCAGCTTTCTTTCTTTGGATTCCGGCGTGGTGGATGGCGCCACCAATCAGGGGCAGTTGAGTTTTGCGGATTTTGCTGTCTTGTTCAGAACACGCAGCCAGGGCAAGGTGCTTTTAAAATTCCTGGAAAAAGCAGGAATTCCCTGTCAGCTGATCGACCGGAAGCGCGTTCTGGATCACCCCGGGGTAAAAGCGGTGATTTCGGTTTTCAAGTTGCTTCACGGCGTGGGCATCATTGACGATATTAAAAACGCCGCGGGGGTGTTCAATTCATCGGTTTCCAAAACAAGCATAGAAATTCTAAAATCCTGGACGTACCGGAAAAAAATTCCCTTGGCGGAAGCCCTGGTTCAATCTTGCCGGCTGCGAGGATGGTTTTATACCCTACCGATCAGACACCCGGCCGACAGACATAGAAGAAGAGCGCCGGCTTTTTTATGTGGCCCTGACCCGGGCGAAAAAACACCTGTTTTTAACCAAAGCCGACCAAAGACGGGTGAACGGCCATATACTGCCCCGACAAGTATCCCCGTTTTTGGAAGATATTGACAATCGTTACAAACGCGTTTCCTTCCCAAGCGGAAAGAAAACTGAAAAGCCAACCCAGGAACAACTTTCCCTTTTTTAGAGAGAATTTACATATTCCCGTAAAAAAAAAGAAAGACCGGTCATTCTTGCTGATCCTAAAGATCAACGGGCAAAAGAAATTTGCGATAGCGTCGAGGAAACAGGCATGAAATATCTTGGCCATGACGATTCTGCAGCCAAATCCATCCTCAGGGTGTTTGCTGATCGGCAACGCCGACGGCAGAGATGACATGAAAACCGGTAGACTCCTTCCCATGAACCGAACGGAGCGGCTATTGGAAAAGGCGCGCGGTTATCTGGCGGACATGGAGGGGTTTCTTGCCGAACCGGCGGTTGCCGTGTCGGTCCTGTTGGATGCGTTGCCCCACGCCGGCCCGGCGCTGACAATGAAAATGCTTCCTCTGCTTGGATACGCCGGAAAAGATCGCGTTTTATGGCCGCTTTACGACCTGATGATCGAGGCCTCGAAGGACGAACAGGTCCGCCACTTGGCAGCCGTGCAATTGGGCCTTGCCGCTTCCTTGAGCAAGGACCCCTCAGCGTTGAAAGCCGAGCTGATCGAAAAGCTGGACCACCCGAATCCCTCCGTTCGAAGCAGCTGTGCGCTGGCTCTCGGTTGGGAGGGAAACTGGCCGGCGATTGAACCGCTCATGGTCCACATGTCTGATCCGGATCGGAATGTTCAGGACGCGGTGGTTGCAGCCCTATCATCGATGGGTGATGTGCGCGTACTCGATTGGTTAACCGCCTGTCTGGAAACCGGAACCGTGGAGGAGCAGCGAAGTATTTTGCTGAACCTCTGGCGGTTTGCAGAACAGGTTCCCCGCGTTGAAGCCGTTTATTTAGGTTGCATGGAAACCCTTGTACCGGAGTTGCGTGAGGATGCGTTGTCCGGCTTGGCCATGCTTCCCTTCTCCACGACCATTCTCAAGGGCTACCTTCAGTTCTTGGGGGATGAGGCCCCCCGGGTCCGCCGTCAGGTTCTTGCAAATCTCGCGGCGGCGGAGCCTGTCGACGATGAGCAGCTGAAAGAAACCCTGTGCGGGCTGCTAGCGGACGAAGATGCTCAAATCCGGCAGGCAGCCATAAGGCTTTTGGCTCGGCGTTAGGCGTGCTTGCAAGAAGTCGGATACGGACGGAGCTGAAACAAAAAAGATAAACCGGCGCGTCAGGTTTCGATGAGGTGGTTCTGGATGGCAAAGCGGGACAGGTCGGCGTTGTTGCGCAGGTTCAATTTCTTCAACAGACGGGACCGATAGGTATCCACCGTTTTAATGCTGATATGATAGGCCGAGGCGATCTCTCGGTTGGTATTGCCCAAGGCAAGGCGTCTGAGTACCTGAAGCTCCCGGGTGGAGAGGGAGTCCAGTGGGCTTTGGGCCTTGGAGCCCTTGGCGACCCTGAGGGCCAGTGCCTCTGCGGCCTCGTCCGTTAAAAACAAAGATCCGGAATGAACTTTACGAATGGCTTTGACCAACTGCTCCGGCGCACTTTGTTTGGTGATGTAACCCATTGCACCGGTCTCGATCGCCCGAACCACGTACTGATGTTCTTCGTGCATGGTCAGCACGAGGATGGGCACCTCCGGGAACTCACTTTTGAGCTGAGTGATTACCTCCAGCCCGTCTAAAATAGGCATGGAAATATCGATCACCGCCACATCCGGCTTCTCCTTGCGCACCGCCAGCACTGCCTCCCGACCATCCGATGCTTCGGCCACCACTTCAATGTCTCCACTCTCTTCGACGATTCGTCGGAGCCCGGCGCGGACAATGCTGTGGTCATCGGCAAGAAGAATCCGGATCATGAAGGTCAACTTTCAGTTAGGGCTACGGTGAAGCAGATCCGGGTTCCTCCCCCGGGTCTGGATTGAACATCAAAAAAGCCTCCCACCAGGTTGGCACGCTCCCGCATATTTGCCATGCCCAGACCCTCGGCATCACCCAAGGCTTCCGGTTCGAAACCCGTGCCGTTATCCCTGATGCTGAGCGATAAATTGCCCTTGTCGAACGACATGGTTACCTTAGCGCGGCTCGCTGATGCGTGGCGGGCAACATTGGTCAACGCTTCCTGTGAGATGCGATAGGCGGCCGTCGCAATATTGCCACGGATTTCCGGACCGTCGTGTTCAAACACACAGCTGATGTCATAGCGCTTCTCAAAATCAGCGGTATACCATTCAATCGCCTCCACCAGCCCCAAATGATCCAGAACGCCTGGTCGTAACCGGATGGCCAGACCGCGAACCTCTTCAATGGTTGTATCGATGAGTTCACACATTGTCAATGCACGGGCCGAGGCTGTCGGATCGGATCTGAGTACGCGATTGCGTATCCAGACCGCTTCCATGCGAAGCGCGGTGAGCACCTGTCCCAGTTCATCGTGAAGCTCGCGGGCCAGATAGGCACGCTCTTGTTCCTGATTGGTCATGATGCTGGCCGAGAGCCGCCGCAGTCGTTCCTGGGCTTTTTTAAGTAAGGTGATGTCTGTGGCGATGCCACAAACGCCGGTCACCCGAGCGTTGCCGTCGTAAAGGGGGAACTTGGTGCTCAAATAGGCATGCACATCGTCGTCGATAGTGATGCTTTCTTCCACCTGGAGCGACTGTTTTTCGCGAAGAACCCGGTCGTCATTTTTAAAGAACTGCTCGGCGATATCAGGGGCGAGAAAGTCCTGGTCGGTTTTCCCCCGAACATCGGATGAGCGGATGCCGAACAACTCTTCGAATTTTGAGTTGACCATGGTATATTTGCCGTCTGCATCCTTGATATAAACCACGGCCGGCGTGTACTGAAGAATTCCCAAAATTTCCCGTGTGCGCTTTCGCACCTGACTCTCAAGGTCTTTGGAATAGCTGCTGAGCGCCTCCTTGGCTTCCTGAAGCGCTCGTTCGGCTTTGTTTCGCTCGGTGACATCGATGGAGACGGCAAGGGATCTAAAGGTCTGCCGCTGCTCATCACGATCGGTGATGGCGGAAAGTTGAACCTCGATAACTGCTTTGTTTTTCTTGATAAATTGATAAGGAACGTCTTTGATGAAACCTTTTTTGAAAAAAGCGGGAATTATCGTTTCCTCTGCATATTTTCGGGAAACCGGGGAAAGATAGTCCGTGAGCTTTTTGCCGATGACCTCTTCGCGTGTGTATCCGAGGGCTTCAGACCAATAGTTGCTGACACTGACCAGGTTTCCATTTTTGTCGATGGAATGCAGCATGGCCGGGGTGTGGTGGTATAGGGAGCGGTATCGCGCTTCGCTTTGTCGGAGCGCCTGTTCCACGGTGCGGCGTCTGGCGATTTCCAGGCTGGCTTGGCGATAGAGGAAAAAAATAGATGCACCCAGCAGGAAACACAGGATGATGATGACCGGCTGTATGATTTTCAACAGAGGTTCGGAAACCAGCTTGGATGCGGCTTTGAGGTCGTACAGGTGGACAATTTTCCAACCCGGGTAGTCGTCGACGGCAATCTGGTGAAACAGATACGGTTTTCCGGAAGCATCGAGGACTTCCTTGTTCCCATTTTTTCTGAGTCCCGTCCAGTGCCAGGGGCCGTTACCGAACTGCCGGGTTTGCCGTAATCGCCTGATATCATTTGGCTTCAGCTGCCACATGAGCTGGTATAGCCATTCAGCGCGGCTGGAGATGAAAATCATCCCCTGGGGGTCCACGACCAGCTGGATACTGGTTTCCTCCGGTGTCAGTTCCTTTTCAACGAAAAAAATGGAAGCCTTTATGACGGCAATGCCCAACGGGGTGTCGGAATTTTTCCGGTACACCGGGTAACTGTAGTAGGCTCCCCGTTTTCGCGAGGTGGTGCCCAGGGCCAGATAACTGGCCGGAAGCCCCTGCAAGGCGTCCTGAAAATAGGGGCGGAAGGAAAAGTTCATACCCACAAAGCTGTCCGGATCGTTTCGGTTTGACGAGGCAAGGGTATTTCCGCGGAGATCCATGAGGTAGCAGACCTCCACATCCAAGGTTTTTTGGAACAGATCCAGCAGCGAATTGGCGGCACTAAGGGTCTGCGGGTTGGAGTGAACCAGGACTTCCACCAAGGGCTGCATTGCCGCCAGAACCCTTACGGGTTTGATATTTTCGGAAAAAAAGGCAGACAAATTTTTTTTGGTGGTCTGCAGCCGGTTCAGGGCGTTGCGTTCGGCCTCCTGAAAGGCGTATTCTTTCAAGGTGCTATAGTACAGATAGCCGGCAACGCAGGCGGAGAGAAAGGCCAGCAGAGAAAGCACCCTCAGAATAGATCTTAGCTTCATCGGTCAAGGCCCCGGCTGCTGATCGGTCCTGCCGGACGGTAAGGTGCGTTGAAAACGATCAACAGCGAGGTCACGGCAGAGCAGAATGCGAAAAGACGACGGCGAGGTCACGCTTACATGTCGGACTTGAAAAAGGATTCGGCATCTACGATGGTATCCGGCTTTTTCGTGTATTCGGCAGGAACGGAGCCCTCTTTAAAACATTCGAACAGGGTTTTTCGGGATTCGGGGATGGGCAATAGGCCGGTTTCCGCATCGATCTTCGCAAAAACCACGCCCTCTGGAACCTGGAACATTCGGACCGGTTTGTCTTTTAAAATCCGGTCCATGAAACCCAGCCAGATCGGACTGGCGGTTCGTGACCCGGTCTCCCCCTTGCCAAGCGTTCGCCCGTTGTCGTAGCCCACCCAGACGCCGGAGATGAACCGTGGCGTGTAGCCGACGAACCAGGCATCCTGAAGGTCGTTGGTCGTTCCTGTTTTTCCGGCCACCGGCCGGTTCAATGCCTTGACCCGCTTGCCGGTTCCCTCTTGCACCACACTTTCCAGCAGGCTGGTCATGATGTAAGCGGTACTTTTGTCGATGACCCGCTCCCTTGACGGATTCATCTCTTCAAGGATATTTCCGAAGCGGTCTTCGATTTTGGTGATGAAGGCGGGCTCCACCAGATAGCCCTGGTTGGCGAAAACGGCATAGGCATTGACCAGCTCTAACAGCGACACCCCGGAGGATCCCAAGGCGATGGAAAGATCCCGGGCCAGGTCGGATTCAATGCCCAGCCGTCGGGCGTAATCGATACAGTAGTCGATGCCAATTTCCTGAAGTATTTTTATGGTAACGACGTTGCGGGATTTGGTGAGTGCCTCTCGAAGCAAGGTCGGGCCATAAAACTTTTTGCCGTAGTTTTTCGGCTTCCACGTGAAGTCATTGACCTCGTCTTTGAAGACAATGGGGGCGTCGATGATCTCTGTTGCCGCGGTAAACCCCTTATCCAGCGCGGCAGCGTAGATGATGGGTTTAAACGCGGAGCCCGGCTGGCGGCGGGACTGAATGGCCCGGTTGAACTGGCTCTCCATGAAGTCGCGCCCGCCAACCATTACCTTCACCAGGCCGGTTTCGGCCTCGATGCACAGCAGAGCGCTTTGGGCTTCGGGGATTTGGTCCAGGGAAACCTCCCACAGGTCACCGGCATCCTGTTTTTTAACCACCCGAACCAGAATGACGTCTCCAGTTTTGAGCACCTGGCTGACCTTTTTCACCTGAGCCTGGTAAAAAGCCAGGTCCGGATCGGGTTTGCGCGCCCAGCGCAGATCTTCAATGGAAATGATCCCGCGAGCATCGCCCATGCGAACGGTGGCAGTCCCCTCCTTGTCATTCACATCGATGACCACCCCTTTGGTCGGTGTCCCTTCGGCGAGCGGGGTTTCCTGCAGCAAGACCTGGCGTTCATCGCTGAAGCCTTCAATATCTTCGGGTGCCAGATGCGCTTCCGGGCCCCGGTATCCAAGCCGGCGGTCCAGTTCACGCAGGCCTTTTTCGACCTCCTGCCGGGCGGCCCGCTGCATTTCGATATTGACAGCCGCGTAAATCTTGAGGCCCTGGGTGTAAAGGGCGTCTTCGCCGTATTTTTTTTCCACGTACCGCCGGATGTGTTCCGTGTATATGGGCACCTCTTCAATGTACCAGTTGCGGCGCGGCTTGATGTCCATCTTTACGTCGATGGCCTCGGTCACCTCGGTGTTGTTGATGAACCCTTCTGCCAGCATTCGGTTCAACACATAGATCTGCCGCTGTTTGGCCCGCTCGGGAAACCGGAAGGGGGAGTATCGGCTGGGGGCCTGGGGCAGTCCGGCCAGAATGGCACATTCCGCCAGGCTCAGATCGCTGACCGATTTGCCGAAGTAGTTTTCAGCCGCGGCTTCAACGCCATAGGCGCCATGGCCCAGGTAGATCTGGTTCAAATACAGGTAAAGGATCTCTTCCTTCGTGAAAGTCTTGTCGATCCTGTAGGCTAAAATGGCCTCTTTGATCTTTCGCTCGTAACTGCGCTCGGGGGTGAGCAGAAATGATTTGGTGACCTGCTGGGTGATGGTGCTGCCCCCCTGGACGATGGCGCCCGCCTCGATATTTTTAATAAAGGCCCTTATGATGCTGAATAAATCGATGCCCTGGTGCTTGTAAAATCTAGAATCTTCAGCGGCGATGAAGGCCTGCTGGAGCTGGATGGGGATCTTTGACAGGGGAACCACAATGCGCCGTTCCTTGTAAAATTCGGCAATTTTACGATTGTCGTCGGAATAGACGGTGGTGATGATGGACGGGTGGTAGTCCGTCAGCGAGGTGATTTTGGGCAGGCCGTCGCTTAAATAGAAATAGACGCCCACCATGGCCGCGGCACCGAGCAACATAATAATAACGGCCATGATCAGCGACCACTTGGCCAACCGGCCAATGATCGCACCTGGTTGGTGGCGAGCCCGTTTTTTCAGAATCTGAGAAGCGCTTTTTTCTCTGGACATGGCAAATTTTAAAACCTGTTCTTGTTTCGATATCAGCCGCGGCTGCACCAACGAACCCCTTGGACCGAGCCCGGATGTAATAACCGCATTACCCTAACAAAGTAAATAATTTTTCGCAAGATTATCCCGCAGTTGCGGAAAAAAGGGATTGACTCCCGCAGGTGATGTGGTTAGATAATGCGGATTTGCATAAATGATTGAAAACCGTGGGCGATGTTGTTTTTTAACGTGAACACCGAATGACGGCGTCCAACAGTGGAGTGAAAACCAATGATCGAGCTGAATTTTGAAAAAATGGGCGGACTGATACCGGCGATTGCTCAGGACGAAAAAACCGGAGAGGTGCTCATGCTGGCCTTTATGAACCGGGCCGCCTGGGAAGAGACGTTGAAAACCCGCCGGGCCACCTACTACAGCCGGACCCGCGACACCCTGTGGGTGAAGGGGCTCACCTCCGGCCACATTCAGCATGTTAAGGAAATCCGGGTCGACTGCGACGACGATACCGTGCTGCTGAAAGTGGCGCAAGCGGGGGGGGCAGCCTGCCACACCGGATATGCCAGCTGCTTTCACCAGAGAGAGGAAGGCGGGGCCCTGGTGACCATCGGGCAGCCGGTTTTCGACCCCAGGGAGGTTTATAAAGAATGACGACACCCCTGAAGCTGGGCATTCCCAAGGGAAGCCTGCAGAACGCCACCTTTGCTCTTTTTAAACGATCCGGTTGGACCATCAATGTCAACGACCGCAGCTATTTCCCAGAAATCAACGACGACACGATCGAATGCACCATCTGCCGGGCCCAGGAGATGTCCCGCTATGTGGAAAACGGCACATTGGATGCCGGTCTCACCGGCAAGGATTGGATTGCCGAGAACAGCTCCGATGTTCATGTGGTGGAAGATCTGATCTATTCCAAAGTCAGTGCCCGGCCGGCCCGATGGGTGTTGGCCGTGCCCTACGATTCTCCGATCAAATCCCTTGACGATTTGAACGGCAAGAAAATTGCCACTGAACTGGTGGCCTTTACCAAACGCTATTTCGAAGCGCGTGACATCTCCGTGAAAGTCGAGTTTTCATGGGGTGCCACGGAAGCCAAGGCGGTGTCCGGCCTGGCGGACGCCGTGGTGGAGGTCACCGAGACCGGAAGCACGATCAGGGCCCACGGCTTGCGTATCATCCACGAGCTCATGCAGACCAACACGCAACTGATCACCAATCGTCGGGCATGGGAAAACCCGCCCAAGCGGGAGAAGATTGAACAAATTGCCCTTCTGCTTAAAGGGGCCCTGCTGGGTGAAAAGATGGTGGGCATCAAAATGAATGTGCCCCACGACAAGCTGGCGCAGGTCGTGAAGCTGCTGCCCAGCCTCAATGCCCCCACCGTGGCGTCTCTTTACCAGTCCGACTGGTTTTCGGTGGAGACGGTTGTCGGCACCGGCGTGGTGCGGGAGCTGATCCCCGTACTGCTGAAAAACGGTGCTGAAGGCATCATCGAATATCCGCTCAACAAGGTGATCTAACGCGTCGCCCGTTTCACATGATCGGCGCCAAGACTAAGGGGGAAAGGGTCTCCATGGCATCACGACGCACCGAAGAGATGACTTCTTTTATCGTCATGGATGTGCTGGAACGGGCCTGCGCGCTGGAGTGCGAAGGCAGGCACATTGTCCACCTGGAGGTGGGAGAGCCCGATTTCGACACGCCGGAATGCGTAAAAGCCGCGGCCTGCAAGGCGCTGACGGACGGATTCACGCACTACACCCACAGCCTGGGCTTGCTTGAGCTGCGCGAAGCGATCTGCGAGTATTATCATGACACCTATGGTGTAGTTGTAGACCCTGGCCAGGTGGTGGTCACCTCCGGCAGTTCGCCGGCCATTTTCATGACCTTCGCCGCCCTGCTGGAACCCGGAGACCCGGTGATTCTATCGGATCCGCACTACGCCTGCTATCCCAACTTCATCAAGTTCGTCGGAGGAGAGCCGGTGAGGGTGCCGGTCTTCGAGGAAGACGGATTCCAGTATCGTCCGGAGGCCATCGAAGAAAAGCTTTCTGACCGCACCCGGGCAATCTTGATCAACTCGCCCTCCAACCCTACGGGCAACCTGCTCTCCAAGTCGCGAATGGAAGCCATCGCCGGCATGCCGCCCTGGATCGTCTCAGATGAGATCTACCACGGGTTGGTTTATGAAGGAAAAGAGCATTCGATCCTCGAGTTCACGGACCGGGCGTTCGTACTCAACGGTTTTTCCAAACTATTTGCCATGACCGGCCTGCGATTGGGCTACCTCATCGCACCTAAGGAATTCATCCGCCCCATTCAAAAGGTGCAGCAGAACTTTTTCATTTCGGCCAATGCCATGATTCAGAAGGCGGGAATCGCCGCGTTGAAGGACTCCGGGGATGACGTGACGCGTATGAAGCGCATTTACAATGAACGCCGGATCTTCATGATCCGACGGCTGAGGGAAATGGGGCTGGGCATCACCGTGGCGCCCACCGGAGCGTTCTATGTGTTTGCCAACTCCCGGCACATCTCCGAAGATTCCTACGCCCTGGCATTCGACATCCTGGAAAAGGCCTGCGTGGGGGTGACGCCCGGCATCGATTTTGGCCAGAACGGAGAGGGATACCTGCGCTTCTCCTACGCCAACTCCATGGAAAACATCGCCGAAGGCATGAACCGCCTGGAGGCGTATCTCAAGGCGCGTCAATGAGCCGGGGAGAGCGACATGATCGTTAAATCGTCAGACTTTGTTACCAGCGCGGTCAAATCGTCACAATACCCCGAGGCCCTGCTCCCTGAGGCGGCATTCGCCGGTCGATCCAACGTTGGAAAATCCTCGTTGATCAACACCCTGGTCAACAGGAAGCGGCTGGTAAAAACAAGCTCCACGCCCGGTCGGACACAGCTGATTAATTTTTTTACGGTCAATGACCGGGTTTCACTGGTGGACTTGCCCGGATATGGATATGCCAGGGTTCCCGAATCGGTGAGGCGCACGTGGGGGCCCATGATTGAGACCTATCTCAAAGGCCGGGAAACCCTTAAAGCGGTCGTCCTGATCATGGACGTCCGCAGGATCCCGGGCATCGAGGAACAAAACTTCATCGACTGGCTTAAGCTTTACCAAAGAACGCCTATTTTGGTGCTGACCAAGGCGGACAAGCTATCCAAATCCGCTCAAAAAAAACAACGACAGGCCATCGGCGCCGCCATAGGTGTGGACGAAACCGCCCTGATCCTTTTTTCTGCAAAGACACGGCTGGGAAAACCGGAGGTCTGGTCGGCTATAGAAAGGGCCGTCCTTGATGAACATCCCGAACGAAATTGACCCCAACCACGCGTTTAGATCCGGCTTTGTGGCCATTCTCGGCGCACCCAATGCGGGAAAGTCCACCCTGCTCAACCGGTTGCTGGGCCAGAAGATATCCATTACATCCAAAAAGCCCCAGACGACCCGCAATCGGATCCTTGGTGTGGTACACCGGACCGGTTCCCAGATGGTCTTTCTGGACACCCCCGGTATTCACCAGGCCAGAAACCCGCTCAACACCCGGATTGTCGAGGCGGCCCTGTCTACCCTGTCGGAAGTGGATCTTGTCCTTCTAGTGGTGGATGCCCAGACTCCGAACCGACCGTCGGAGCGGCTGTTGCTTGACAAGCTTTCCCAACATCGGCTCCCTGTGCTGCTGGCCCTCAACAAAATCGACCAAGTTAAGCGCCCTGCCCTGCTGTCCCAGATAGAACGCTGGTCCGGACTGATTGCTTTTGCCGCCGTCGTTCCCATCAGCGCCAAAAACGGCGAACAGGTGGACCGATTGATGGATGCCATGGAAGCCATCCTTCCCGCCGGGGCGCCTTTTTTTCCTCCCGAGAGCCTGACGGACCTGCCGGCGCGTTTCATTGCCGCCGAAATGGTCCGGGAAAAGGCCATCCGGCTTACCGGACAGGAAATTCCGCACGCCGTGGCAGTTACCATCGATTCCTTTAAGGAAGAGAAAAAAGGAGCGCTGATTCGGATTCATGCCACCATCCACGTGGAACGGGACTCTCAAAAGGGCATCGTCATCGGCAGACAGGGGACCAAGCTCAAGCAGATTGGCGAGGCGGCCAGGCAGGAGATCGAGGAGATGCTTGGCACCCAGGTTTTTCTCAAACTCTTTGTGCGGGTTCAGAAAAACTGGACCCGGGACACCAAAGCATTGCGCAAGTTCGGGTACTGATGATTCTATCTTTTCATCCCTGCTTCGAGGCCGACAGCAACATTCTTTGTGCCGGCAGGGATCCGGATGAAAAAGATCTGGCGGCCATCGTTGCCGCCGATGCCGTCATTCTGCCCCAGGGTTGCCGGAAGTCACTCTACCGCATGGTCAGACAAAACTGCCCGCATGTCTTTCCCGACTATGATGCGCGATTTCAATATCCAGGAAAAACCGGTCAGGCCAAACTTTTTCAGGCCCTTGGGGCCCCCCATCCCCGCACCTGGGGCTTTGATGATACGAAGCACTTCCAACGGTGCGGCTCAGCGATCACCGAGGCCGGTTTTCCCCTTGTCTTCAAGTTGGATTGGGGGGGGGAAGGGGACACGGTCTCTCTGCTCCAGTCTCAAGCTGACCTGACGCGAGCCCTGTCAATGGCACAGCGCTATGAACAGTCCGGTCAGCGGGGGTTTGTCCTGCAGGCCCGTGCCACCGAATCATATCGCACGTTGCGGGTTGCCGTGATCGGGCAGACCCAGAAGGCCTACTGGAGAATTCAGGACAACCCCGGTGTTTTTGGTACCAGTCTGGCCAAGGGCGCGCGTATCGATACTGAATCAGATCCAATTCTTATTCAGAAGGCCCAGGCCCTGACCCGCGGCTTCTGCCGGCAATCTCGAATCAACCTGGCCGGGTTCGATTTTATCTTCGATAGATCAGGGCCCACACAAAACGATCGGCGACCGCTTTTCCTGGAGATCAACTACTTCTTCGGCAGAACCGGTCTGGGGGGGTCCGCCCGTTTCTATGCGATGCTGCAGGCTGAGATTGACAACTGGCTGGTCGGTTTAGGGATGGCGGTTAGCCGATCATCCGCTGCCAAGGAGATGCAATGAATCCATATGCCTATGATCTGGATGAGCAGGATCTTAAGCGAGAGCGACAAAAAGCCCGGGAGTTGAGGCAGTCCCAGTGGTGGAAACGGAGATGCGCCAAAGGTCGCTGCCATTATTGCGGCAGTCGGATACCGGCAGCCGAGCTGACCATGGATCACCTCGTCCCGGTGGCCAGAGGAGGAAAAAGCACAAAGGGAAATGTGGTTCCGGCGTGCAAGCCCTGCAACAACAAGAAGAAACAACTGCTTCCCATGGAATGGGACGCATACCTCCAGATGCTTCAACCCTCGCCGTAAGATACGAATGCCGGATCTATGGTGATGGGCGGTGAACCGCGACAGCGAGCGAACGGCAAATCGATTTTTTTCCTTACGGTGCTGTACAGCACTGCCGTTACAGGCCGAACCGTCCCCGGCCGGGAAGCTGCCGACTCTGCAAGGAATGGACAACGCTTTTCGCGGCATCGCTGTTGACAACATCACGAAACTGTCTTTTAATCGCTCGACCACGAGTGGTGCCGGAACGTCAACCCCCGGGAGGTATAATGCGCACTGAAAAAGAGCGGAACCTGCTGCTCAAGGCGCTGGATGCGTTCAAACGAAAAATTGTCGTTATCTCCAGAGACTTTAACATTCTGGCCTCGGCCGGCGTTGACGCCCTCATTGAAGGAGAGTCGCCATCGGGAAAATGCTGCCACGAGGCGTTTTACAGTCGCCCCGAACCTTGCGACAACTGCCCGGCCAAAAAAGCGATGGATACTGGAAAGCCGTCCCTGCGTGATCTTTCATCAAGTTCGTTGAGCAAACAAAAACGGTCCTGCTTGTATGCCTACCCCATCACGGACGAGGATGGGCAGGAGGCAATGACGATTTTCAACTTTGAACTTCCGGCCTTGGAGGGTCTCGAGGAAGAACTTCGGCTGGCCAACAGTTTTTTATATAACCTGCTCCAAAGCGCCTGTGACGGGGTCATCGCCGCCGACATGACCGGAAAGATCATCATTTTCAACGATGCCGCCGCAGAGGTGACCGGGTACAGTGTGGAAGCGGCGCTCGATCATCTGAACATCAGGGCGATTTACGAGGGTGACGGTGCCAAAACGGTGATGCGGCACCTGAGAAGTGATGCGTATGGCGGCAAGGGGAAGCTGAAAAAATATCGCCTCAAAGCGATTGGTAATAACGGAGAGAAAATTCCCATTAGCCTTTACGCGTCCATCATCTACGATGAAAATGGTAAAGAAGCCGGCTCGATTGGTTTTTTTCATGATCTGAGAGAGCGCATCCACATTCAGCAGAAACTGGAAAAAACCCAGCTTCAATTGATCCAGTCCGAAAAAATGGCTTCCCTGGGAAAATTGTCTGCCGGGGTGGCGCACCAGCTGAACAACCCGCTGGGCGGGATCACGCTATACACCAAACTGATGCTGGAAGACTATGATCTGGAGGACTCTGCCAAAGAGGACTTGTCTCGGATTTTAAAAGACGCCCAGCGCTGCCGGGACACCGTCAAGGAACTGCTTGAGTTTGCCCGGCAGACACGCCAGTTCATGAAGCCCTTGAACGTAAACAGAGCGATCGATCGGACCCTTTTCCTCATCGAGAACCAGACCCTTTTTCACAATATCACCGTGAAAAAGAAAATGGCCCCCTTCGTTCCCCTGGTGTTGGCGGACACACAGCAGTTGGGCCACGTGTTCATGAACATCATCATCAATGCGGCCCAGGCCATGGACGGCAACGGCACGATCACCATCAGCACCCGTGAATCCGCCACCAAGGACCGGGTATTAATTGAAATTGCCGATACCGGCCCGGGAATATCCGCCGAGAACCTGGAGCATATCTTCGAGCCTTTTTTTACCACCAAAGAAGAGGGCAAGGGAACCGGATTAGGGCTGAGCGTCGTTTACGGCATTGTTGAAAATCACGGCGGCAGCATTACCGCCCGAAGCATTCCCGGCCGCGGCAGCACCTTTACCATCGAACTTCCCATCACCCATGAAACCGAAAAAGGAGCCGAATATGCAGAGCACGCCTGATCCCGAAACCGTTTTGGTGATAGACGATGAAAAGGGCATTCGGGACGGGTCGGCGCGGATTCTCAGCCGCATGGGATGCAATGCGCTGACGGCAAAAAATGGTCAAGAAGGGCTGGGCATTATCGAGCGGGCCGATGTGGCCATCGTTCTGCTGGATCTGAAAATGCCCGGCATTGACGGCATGGAGGTCCTCAAGCGCATACAGGCCATGGATCGGGACATACTGGTCATTGTCATCACCGGCTTTGCCACCATCGAAACCGCAATCGAGGCCATGAAACGGGGTGCCTACGATTTTGTCCCCAAACCCTTCGAGCCGGATCAGCTGAGAATCGTGGTTAACCGGGCCCGGGAAAAAATCCGGCTTCAGAGGGACACGGTGAAACTGGAAGCCGAGCGGCGGAGAACCCTGGCGGACCTGGGAACCGAAAAAAGCAGGATCCACACCATCGTCGATTCGATTCCCAACGGGATCGTGGTGACCAATACCGACGGCCAGGTGGTGCTGATGAATCCGGCTTGCTGCCGACTGTTGGATCTCGCTGCGGACACGGCTACCGGCGGGCAGATTTCCAGCTACATCCCTGACGAGGGCTTGTGCCGGTTGATTATGGAAATATCCCGCGGTCTGCATGTGGATTTTGACGATATCCCCACCTACGAATTTTCCTTCGGCGGCGACCGGTTTCTCATGGCCCGCGGTCGTCCGGTGCTGAGCGAGCGAAATGCGTGCCTGGGGGCGGTGGTCACCGTCATCGACATCACCAATATGAAGGTGCTGGACCGGCTCAAGTCTGAGTTTGTGGCCAAGGTGTCCCATGAACTCAGAAGCCCACTTTCCACCATCCACGAGCAGTTGGCGCTGGTGCTTAACGATCTGATGGGGCAGCTCAGTGAATCGGAAGAACACCTGCTCGCCCGGGCCAAGGAAAAAACCCAGGGCCTGATTTCAACTATCGGCGACCTGCTGGATCTTTCGCGGATTGAATCCGGAACCACCTGCCAGGAGCCAAAACCGGTTCAGCTGGAAGATCTGCTCGGCAATATCGTTGATTTTCTCGGCACCCGCGCCAGGACCAAGGCGCAGTCGCTCATTATGGACCGCCCGGCAGAGCTGTTGCCCACCATCAAGGCCGACCCGTTGGCGTTGGAGAGCATCTTCGGCAACCTGATCACCAACGCCATCAACTACACCCAGAACGGGGGTGAAATTAAGGTCAAGGCGGATATAGCCGGCATCAACCTGAGGGTCCGTGTGATGGACAATGGCTTCGGTATCGAAGCGCGCTACCTGGATAAAATCTTCGAGCGATTTTTCCGAGTGAAGAACGACAAGACCCGCTTCATCACTGGCACCGGGTTGGGCCTGCCCATCGTCAAAGGCCTGGTGGAGGCGTTAAAGGGCCGGATCAGCGTTGAGAGCGTTCCGGACAAGGGTACCACCTTTACGGTGCTGTTGCCGGTGGATTAAGATATTTGGTGTCGGGTGTTATTTTACTTGACCGCGCCTGCCATATTCGCTACTGAGAATTGAAAAACATTGATAGGCGTCCGCCTACTTGGGCGCCATAAAAACTGAGTTATGCAACAGGCATCAGCCACCCAGGCTCAAGGCGGGGGGGCTGTTTTTTTTGGTGAGGATGCTATGATGGCCAGGCTGCTCGTCATCGACAACTACGATTCATTTACTTACAACCTGGTGCAGATGTTCATGCATTACGACCTGGCGATCCAGGTTTATCGCAGTGACCGCATTACCCTGGCCCAGGTGGCCGCCGAACGACCGGACTATGTGCTGATCAGTCCGGGACCCAGGGACCCGGTCCACGCCGGTATCTCCAAGGCGCTGATCCAGGCGTTTTATCGAACGACCCCCATATTGGGTGTTTGTCTGGGCATGCAGTGCATCAACGAGGTCTTCGGCGGCTGCACTGTTCGATCATCGGCACCCATGCACGGCAAAACCAGCCTGGTTTATCACCATCAGGCGGCCCTTTTTTCACAAAGTCCCTCCCCCTTGAGGGTCGCCCGGTATCACTCGTTGGTGGTGCAGCCGTCGGAGGCAGCCTTAGCGCGGCACCTCGTGGTTACCGCACGAACGGCGGATGAGACGATCATGGGGTTGTCCCATCCGCGGTTTCCGCTTCACGGCGTGCAGTTTCACCCGGAAAGCTTTCTGACGGAACACGGGTTCACCCTGGTTGAAAACTTTTTGCGGCTGGGACCGCTGAGAAGTGAACTGGCGACGGATAACCGGCCTCGGGAAGCCACCCCGTTTCAACCGGTGCAGACGGGCATCAGGATGACCGCCCAATCGAGGGCCTGTTGAAACGCCTGTGCACCGGCTTGCCCCGCATTACCGGGGTAAGTACTGAAACGTTGCACCTGGAAGAACCCTTCGTGGAGATGGCCGCTCGTTTCGCCCACGAACCCGGTACCGTGGTGCTGCTCAGTGGCGGGGACCTGGACTGTGCCCGCTACCACATTCTGGGCATCTGCCCTTGGCTCACGCTCACCGGGCGGCCTGGGGAAACGACGGTCGTCATTGACGGGACGACCCATGTGGTGCCGCAAGAGCCGCTGGATTGTCTCGAAATCGTTCTGGCTCGCTGCCGTCTGACAGTTGCCGACGCAGTGGGTCCCGTTGCCGCCGGTCTATTCGGATATCTGGCATACGACCTGAAAGACAGCCTGGAAGTCCTGCCTCGAACCACCATCGATGACCTTGGGCTTCCCCAGGTCTGCTTTTTTGCCCCGTCCCTGATTGTGGTTCACGACAAGGCCAGCGGAACAACCCAGATTCATGCACCGGTTGGCCAGGGTCAGGAGGCCGGAGCGATAAAAGCGCGGGCGAATGACTTTTTGCAGGCCTTGAAGTTGCCACCACGATTGCCCGGCAACTTCTCAGGAACCAGGCGATCATTAGCGTCAAACACCTCACGATCCGAATACATCTTGTCGGTTGAACGGATCAGGGACTACATTGCTGCCGGTGACGTCTATCAGGTGAACCTGTCCCAGCGATTTGAAATGGGCTTTGAGGGCGACGGCTACGGCCTTTTCAAAGCCCTGTACCAGATGAATCCCGCTCCATTTTTCGCATACGTCAATGCCGGCGATCATCAGATCATCTCCACGTCACCAGAGCGATTTTTGCTTCGCAACGGCAGTCGGGTCGAGACCCGACCCATCAAAGGTACCCGTCCACGGGGGGAGACGCCGGAAAAGGACCGGGAGATGAAGTCCGCGCTGGTCCGCAGCCCCAAAGACGATGCCGAGCTCTCCATGATCGTGGATCTGCTGCGCAACGACATCGGCAAGGTGTGTGCCGGGGGGTCGGTGGTCGTGGCCCAGCACAAGCGCCTGGAAGCCTACCAGAACGTCTACCACCTGGTTTCCGTCGTCGAGGGAACCCTGGCCGAGGGAAAGGGTTCCGCGGACCTGATCCGGGCCACCTTTCCCGGAGGCTCCATTACTGGATGTCCCAAGATCCGTTCCATGGAGATCATCGACGAGTTGGAAACCCGTCGCCGCCATGTCTACACCGGCTCCATCGGGTACATCAGCTTTCACGACACCATGGACCTGTCCATCGCCATCCGCACGGCGACCACCATTGGCGACCGCCTTGTATTCTCCGTGGGGGGCGGCATTGTCCATGACTCCGATCCCGATGACGAGTATGAAGAGACCCTTCACAAGGGGCGGACGCTGATGTCGGTGTTTAAACAAGCCGGTAAAAGCCCGGCGAAAGAAACCGGCTCAGATCTCTGGGTCTGGCAGGACGGCCGGTTAATCCGCCAGGAACAGGCGGCCGTGCCGGTATCCGATTTAGGGCTGCAATACGGATTCGGCTTTTTCGAGACGATCCGCGTGGAAAAAGGGGCTGCCTGTCGCTTGCAGGCCCACCTGCATCGGTTCAACCGGACCTGGACAGCCCTGTTTGGCGTTGTGCCGCCGGACCTGACCTGGAAGGCGATCATCACCCAGGTTGTGGAGAAAAACGGATTGGGTGATGCGTCGGCCGCACTCAAGATCCTGGCCACCCGGGGGGATGCAAGCCACTCCCGAAATAATGGAACCTTGCTGGTGACCGCCCGGCCCTACACCCACCGCTTGACGACCCTGGGGGCAACCGGATTGAAGCTGGCAACTTATCCGCACCGGCGGATGTCCCCGCTGGCAGACCACAAAACCCTGAACTATTTATACTACCATCAGGCGGGTGCCTGGGCCCGGGAGAAGGGTGCCGACGAGGCGGTTGTGATCAACCCGGACGGCACGATTTCCGAAACCAATTCAGCCAGTATTCTGGTGGTGTCGGGCAAGACGGTAACTCACCCCCGGTCTTCCCACGTGCTGCCCGGAGTGATGCAGGACGAGGTTTCTCGGCGTTTGCGTGCGCTGGGGTTCTCGATTGAAGATCACCCGATCCACTCCGATGCGGTTCTGGATGCTGACATGGTTCTGCTCACTAACGCCCTCATGGGTGCGGTGCCTGCCTTGAGCCTGGACAACCGGCCGTTGAAATGCGACATGTCATTGGCCGCATCCCTTAACAGGGGCCTTTTTAATGCACAGGAGGTTGGCGATGGCGTACGATGAACACGACATTACGGGGCGGCCCATGAAAGGCTGGGTGATGATCGAACCGAAAGGCATTGAAATCGAAGATGCGTTAACGGCCTGGCTGCATAAGGCAGGTGATTTTGCCCAGACGCTTCCTCCCAAAGCGTAGAGGGGTCGGTCATGTCTATCCCAGAATCCCTGCTCGGCGTCCACATCTACGCGGACGCGGGTTACCTCCCGTTGGTTGACTTTGGCACCTGGCGGGTGGCCATATTGAATTACAGCCACGACCTGAGGCCGGAAAACATAGACGCCATGCAGCGCCACAACGCCACCGACGAGGTCTTCGTGCTGCTGCGGGGCCGGTGCATCCTGTTTGTGGCTGAAGGCGGTGACCATTCCATCGCAGTGATCCACGCGCAGCCCATGGCGCCTCACACGATCTATAATGTCAAAAAAGCGGTCTGGCACACCCACTCGCTCAGTCCGGACGCCATGGTCCTGGTGGTGGAAAACCGAGACACAACCTATGACAACTCGCCTTTTTGTCCGCTCACGGCCAGGCAGCGAAAAACAATCTGTGAAATGGCAGCAGACCAGGGACTTTAGCTTAAGACGTCAACTTGGGGTTGTTGCGATGGCGGTGAGTATCCCGGACCGTTTTTTTTTGCAGGTTTTTGGAAATAGCGGCTTCCAGATCCACCCCGGTTTGGTTGGCGATGCAGACGAGAACGAAGAGTACGTCGGCCAGTTCGTCGCCAAGATCCGTTGGGTTCTCTTTTCCCTTGAAGCTCTGCTCCCCGTAGGTCCGGGAAATGATCCGGGCCAGCTCTCCGACTTCTTCCATGAGCACGGCCAGGTTGGTCATCTCGGCAAAATAACGCACGCCGTAGGTATTGATCCAGCGGTCCACGGTTGCCTGAAGGTCTTTGACGGTCAGCGGTGCAATTTCGGGTGCTTCTATCTCAGTCATCTTCTTCATCTTGTAAAGATCCTGATTGTGGGCGGGCGCTACTTAATATGGGCCACGACATGCCCCAGTTCGGGAAAAATCAACGCCTTGCAGGCCAGTTGACAGGCTTTTTTGCTGCCGGGCATGCAGAAGACCACGGTGCCGCCAATAACGCCGGCTGCTGCGCGGGAGAGGATGGCAGCGGAATCGATCTCTTCGTAGCTGAGCTGGGCGAAGATGGCCCCGAATGCGGGCATCTCCTTGGAAAAAAGGGGTTTGATGGCTTCGATGGTGACATCTGTGGGCGTGATGCCGGTGCCGCCGGTGACCAACAGGGCCTGAAGGCCGTGGTTGCGGATGGCCCTTAAGGTGGCATCGCGGATGGCGGTGATGTCGTCGGTGACCACCTGGTGGAACCGGACGTCGTGCCCCTCTTTTTTAGCCCCGCGGGCAATCCATTGGCCGCTCTCGTCGTTCTCGATCGCCCGGGTGGTGGAAACCGACAGGATGCCCACGCCGACCGAAGACGGAGCCGCGTGTCGATGCTGATGTACGCCCATAGGTTATACCTGCCTTGTTTGATAGGTTGCCGATCGACATCCCATAGTAAGGATGCAGTCAAGGATCAGATGGACATTATCTAACCCATGGTCTACACCATGGCAAGTGAATATCCTTGCATTTAAAAAGGCTTTTTTCTATGTTCAATCGCAAAATAGAGGGTCGTTTCAAGAACCCTGCGGTCTACTGAACTCGTTTCTGCCGGAGACCTTTTATGGCGTTACCCTGCACCGGTGTGATTCTCGCCGGCGGACTGAACAAACGGTTCGACGGACAAAACAAGGCCTTCATCCGCATCGGCGGGAAGCGGATCGTTGATCGCCTCCTGGATGTCTATAACCGGTTGTTCGAGCAGATCGTTCTGGTGACAAACGACCCAGCGGCCTACATGGATGTCGATGCCCTGATCGTGACCGACCACTATGCGTTGCGCAGTTCGCTCAACGGCCTTCATGCGGGCCTGTTTGCCGCCGATCATGAACACGCGTTTTTTGCCGCCTGCGACACGCCGTTTATCAAGGGCGCGTTGATTCAACTGTTGCTGGACACGGTTACGCGCAAGGCGGATATCATCATTCCATCCACCTCGGCAGGCTACGAGCCGATGTTTGCTGTGTATAATAAAACCTGTCTGCCGGCCATGGCGTGGCAGCTGGATCGGGATCTGTTGAAGATCCAGGGCTTGTTTCGAAGGTTGCGTGTTAAGGCGGTTGACGAGGCTGACCTGAGGAAGGTGGACCCTGAACTGGTCTCCTTTTTCAATGTCAACACACCAGCGGACCTCGTGCGGGCGGAAGCCCTTCATAAGCAGCGTCATTGAGGGGAGAGCTGGAAAATGAATGCAGACCAATTGATTTCGAAGATAAAGATGCACCCAGCCTACGACCGGGTCGGCATGATTCTGTGCCACAACGGCGTGGTTCGGGCGACTTCCCGCGACGGCCGTAAAGTAACGGGCCTGCGGGTGGCTGTGGATCGGGAACGGCTGACGAAGGTGCTTGCCGAACACCGATCTCGGCCGGGCATCGTGGATATCCAGGTGGAGATTGACGCCGACACAGATCTCTCCATCGGGGATGATGTAATGATGCTGGTGGTGGCCGGGGACATCCGAGAGAATGTCATCGATACCCTGACCGACACCCTTAACGCCATTAAAACCACGGTGACTGCCAAGACCGAGTTTTTTGTTTAGTGCTCTGCACGACCGGGAGGGAGACATGTCCGAACTGACCCACATCGATGAAAAGGGCCGTGTGCGCATGGTGGACGTGACCGAAAAAATAACATCCCAGCGGACCGCTGTGGCACAGGCCGTGGTCCATATGTCCGCGGAGACGTTCCAGCGGATTGCTGCCGGCACGGTGTCCAAGGGCAATGTATTGGAAACGGCCCGCATTGCCGGTGTGATGGCGGCTAAAAAGACCGCTGACCTGATCCCCATGTGCCATCCCTTGAACCTGACCCACGTTCAGGTGGATTTTTTTCCCGATGCTGCCAGTCATGCCATCCGCATCGAGGGAACGGCGCGTATTGTCGACCATACAGGGGTTGAAATGGAGGCGCTTACCGCCGTTTCTGTGGCGGCGCTAACCCTTTACGACATGTGCAAAGCCGTCGACAAAGCCATGACCATCACCGACGTCTGCCTGCTCAAAAAAACCGGTGGAAAGAGCGGCACGTTTGTCCGGGAAAACGCCACGCCATGAAAAAAACAGCCCGATTCCTTTATGCCGTTAAGCGATTCACCCTTGGCATGACCGTTTTAATGGCTGTGGGGTGCGCCTTTTTTCCCAAGCCTCCCGCCAAGCCTGCGGCATCGCTGGTCCGACTGGCCTTTCAGGATTATCCCGATTTTTCAGACGACCTGTTTCTGGACAACCTTTTCTACGGCATCGGCAAAAGCTTGGAATATCTCAACCGTGTGCCTGCCGAGCGCACCTTCCGCTTCGGAGAGGACACTTACAGTGCCCTTCATCTGATTCGGTCACTGGAAATACTGCGCGATTTCGTGGAAACAAGGCCCGGGCCGGCAGCGGTCAACCGTTTTATTGCCGACCGATACCGGGTGTATCGATCAAGCGGGGGGCCGGAGAGCGGGCAGGTGCTGTTCACCGGCTACTATGAACCCCACCTTAAAGGCAGCCTTACACCTGACGACCGCTACCGCTATCCGGTGTTCGCCATGCCCGGAGATCTTCTGGTCATCGACCTTTCTCCTTTTTCGGAAGACCTCAACGGCAAGCGCATCGTCGGCCGTCTCCAGGGCAATACCGTGGTGCCCTACCCGGGTCGGCAGGCTATCGAGGCGGACACGGGCTTTGCTCAAAAAGCGCCTCCCATCGCCTGGGTGGATGACCGCATTGACCTGTTTTTTCTACAGATTCAAGGCTCCGGGCGAATCTACCTGGCCAATGGCTCCTTTATTCGGGTGCACTACCACGGCTCCAACGGGCAGCCTTACCGCAGCATCGGCCGGCTGCTCATCGACCAGGGCAAGATCCCGGCCGTGGAGATGTCCATGCAGCGCCTCAAGGCCTATCTGCAAGCCCATCCCGCCGAGGTCGACGCGGTGCTCAACCACAACCCCAGCTACGTTTTTTTCAAAACTGAAACATCCGGCCCGATCGGCGCCATCGGCGTGGACTTGACGCCGGGACGATCCGTTGCCGTTGATCGCCGGGTGTTTCCCATGGCCGCGCCGGCTTTCCTGCAAACCCAGATCCCGGTGGTGGACGGCAACGGCCGCATCGACCGGTGGATGGCTTTTTCCGCCTTTGCCCTGAACCATGACACCGGCGGGGCCATCCGGGGACCGGGACGGGTGGACATCTTCTGGGGCAACGGTCCCTACGCGGAGATTGCGGCCGGCCACATGCAGCAAAGAGGGTCGTTTTACCAGTTGGTGTTGGCTCCCGAGATTCCATAAGCCGGGGTCCAACGGGTATCGATTTTACCTCTGATTTCGCGGAATAACGCCGTGCTCCAGTCTTGACACCCCCTGTCAAAACCAGTAGTGTTGCCACTTTCAGCAAGGATGCACTTCAAGCGCAGTAAAGGAGACGTTCATGTTCGGTATCGGAATGCCGGAAATGATCCTGATTCTGGCGGTGGCCCTGATCGTCATCGGGCCAAAGAAATTGCCGGATCTGGCCAAGTCCTTGGGAAAGGCCTTGGGGGAATTTAAAAAGGCGACCAGTGATCTGAAAGAGAGCATGCAGATCGATACGGAACTCAAAGAGGTGAAAACCGCCTTTAACGACCTCGGCCGGAAGGATCAAAAAGAGTCCAAGGGATTCACCCGCGAGACGGATGAACAGCCGGCCCATTCTACCGTGCCGGAGGAATCGCCTGAAGCCGGTAAACCTGAAGACCGTGACGGCGACGCCATGGACAAACGGAAGGCGGCGTTTGACCGCCGGGACACGGATGCTTCGGATTCCGATGCAGGCACGCCACCCGATTCCGAACCGGATTCTGAAGCGCGCAAGGGGTAAGTAACGTGGCCGAACAAGAAAAGGATACGGAAGACAAAATTCCCTTTACCGCTCACCTGGAAGAGCTGCGAAAGCGCCTGATCACCTGCTTTGTCGCCGTTGGCACCGGGTTCGCCATCTCTTATGGGTTCAAGGAAAAGTTGTTTCAGATTCTTACGCATCCCTTGATTTCCGTAATGAAACAGGGGGAAACCCTGATCTACACCGGGTTGCCCGAGGCTTTTTTCACCTTTCTCAAGGTTTCTTTTCTTTTTGGGCTCATGGTCGCCTCGCCGGTGATCATCTATCAGTTCTGGATGTTCGTTGCGCCGGGACTCTATGATCGGGAAAAGCGGCTGATGATTCCTATCGTCTTTCTCTCGTCGATTTTCTTTGTCGGGGGTGCCCTGTTCGGCTATTTCATCGTCTTTCCATTCGGTTTTCAATTCTTTTTGGGGTTTGCCACGGAGACCATCCGCCCCATGCCCTCCATGAAGGAGTATCTGAGTTTTTCCGCCAAGTTGCTCCTGGCCTTCGGGTTGGTGTTCGAGCTGCCCCTGGTGTTGACTTTCCTGGCGCGCCTGGGCATCGTTTCCGTTGAATTTTTAAAGAAAAACAGGAAATATGCGATCCTCCTATTTTTTATCGGAGCGGCGATATTAACCCCGCCTGACGTGGTGACTCAGATCATGATGGCGCTGCCGCTGATGGTGCTGTATGAGATCAGCATCGTCGGCGCCCGGATTTTCGGCAAGAAAAAAGAAGTGCCGGAACCGGCCGCTGAAGCCGATGGCGCCGGCGATCAATGAGCCTGACCCAACGGCCGCGTCACTACCGTCTTGACCTAAAAGAAACATCGGCCAGCACCGGATACTTTGCAGCGGTTCCCCAAAACATGCCGACGCTTGAGGCGGGGCTTGCATGCCTACGTATGCACCCCAACGACAGTTTCATGCATGCCCATTTGATGGGATGTATCCTAGAGATGGGCCTGGACTCGGTATTGGCGATTCTGAAATCGAAAACGGGGAGTGACTCTTCGGTTAGGGCACTTCTGCTGGAAGCCGCTACGGTTGAGGAACGTCTGGCCGGGATCAAGGGAGAATTCAAACCGGACGAAATCAAACGTCTGGCCACCCGCACACCGCTGGTGTTTCTGCGCTCTGCATTGCTGACCGACCAGGCGGTTCATCGGCAATGGGCACGGCTTTTTCATGCCAATATCATTCGGCACCGTCCCCTGCCACCACCGGCAACCGCGGGTCTTCCCTGGCCTGTTGAAGGGTTCGACGGCAGCGATGCGCCAATCCTGGCCGGGGCCCACCTGAAAGCGATTGTCGATCGGAACCGGCCTGCAATGGCGGCAGCCGGTCAGCGCCGGTGGCCTCTGGAAGAGACCATCGCGCACGCCATGGCTCGGCTGAGCATCCTGGATATCTTCGAGGGGTCGGAGATGCGGCATCAATTATCGCTGAGCCGCTATGCCCTGCTCCGCAAATGGCGTTTTAACCACATGGTGAAAAGCGGCAAACTGAAATACACGCTATCCAGCACCCAGACATCCTATGGCCGCGGCCTGTCACTGGAAGCTGCCCGGGCGTCCTGTCTCATGGAGGTGGCTGAGCGGTGTTCTGCCTTTGCCGGTGTCGCTGATACCGGAATCCTGGGAACTCGTCGACCTCACCCGTTAATCCATGGTTCCCTGTCAACGCTGGAAGGCAGTGGTTACCCGCTTCTGGACCCCAATGGTTTAGGACTGGAGGTGCCTTACCGGGACGAACCGTTATACTGGATGGAAGGGGAGCGGTCGACGGCAGAGGGCACCGAACCCATATGGGTGCCGGTGCAATGTGTTTACCTGTTCAGCAATCTGGACGAGCGGTCCCTGTTTTCAGGGTTGGGCTCCACCGGTCTGGCTTCAGGAAATACCTTGGCCGAGGCACGGCTCAGTGCAGTTTATGAGGTGCTCGAGAGAGACAGCGAGGCGGTGAACCCGTATCATCCATCCCGCTGCTTCCGGATCTATTCCAAAGATACCCGGATGAGCGCCCTGCTCGAGGATTACCGGGCACGCGGCATTCATCTGCAGTTTCAGGACATCAGCCCGGGTTTCGGCATCCCCTGCTGCACTTGTTTTGTGACCCATCGGGACGGTACCGTGGCCAAAGGCGGGGGGGCCAACCTCAGTGGCCAACGGGCTGTGCTGTCGGCGCTGACCGAAACGCCATACCCTTATCCCGTTGGCCCGCCTTCGACCCCGGTTCCGGCTGATCTACCCTGGCTTGAATTCGAAAACCTTCCTGATTTTTCTACCGGCATACCGGATCAGGATCTGATGCTAGTCGAACGAACGATGTTAGCCAACGGATTCGTTCCCATTTATGTGGATATCACCCGGAAGGATCTGGATATCCCCGTCGTCAAAGTACTGATTCCGGGCATGGAGATGATGGCGGACTTCGACCAATACTGCCGGATCGGTTCCCGGTTATTTAATAACTATCTGAAACTACATAAGTAATCATTGGTTTTAATTCCCATTGACAGCGCGCTTAAGGATTGATAGAGATTTCAGGCGGAGTGATCTTCGGTGTTTAACCAATCTTGCAAGAGGGGAGTTGAGGTCATGTGCAGAAAAAAGGGTGTTGTATTGTCAGCAGTCATTGTGGCCATCATGTTTGCTGCGGGTTCCATTTACGCGGCTACGGCGGTCCAGGACGTGATCAAGATGGAACACAAGGGCTACAGTGAGCACACCAAGGGTCTCGTGGAGTTCAGCCACAAGAAGCATCACGAAGAGTACAAAGTCGGTTGCGGCGATTGCCACCACGACGACAAGGGCAAGCCCTTGAACGATCTGAAGGCCGGTGATGATGTGAAAGGCTGCATGGAGTGCCACAAGATTCCTGGGCAGATGCCCGGTGATCTGAAAAAAGAGATGAAGGCAAAAAAGGCTTCCAAGAAGGAGATCGCCGCGAAAGAGATGGAGTACCACGCCGAAGCCATCCACGAAAATTGCATTAGCTGCCACAAGAAATTTAACAAAGACAACAAGACCAAGGCTGCACCGCAAACGTGCGCCCAATGTCATCCGAAAGAAAAATAAATTTCCTGATTCCTCCTATCGGTTGGTTAAGCGGGGCAATGTCGCAAGCATCGACACTGCCCCGCTTTTTTTCAAGGGCGACACCAAACCTGCATCCGGGTTCCCTCATTTTGTACACCACCAGTAATGCGTCTATCTGCGGGGACGTTAAATGGCATCAAGCCGGTGCCTGTTTCGTCTCAGGCGAACCGATAACCGAGCATAACATTGACAGCGAACGACGATGGTGATAGAAATTTAGTTTATAAGCTTTTTCCTACCGCGGCATCAGTCTTTCTGATTCGATAAAATTGCGACTGCACGCCTATACAACGATTCCTCCACGTGGACGCACTCCTTTCTATCTGAGATCGATTGAGAAAAAGCACAAGCTCCCCACGAGTCATAGTATTGTTATAAACTCAGATAGTTGACAGCCTTAATGATCGATGCACCAGCGTCAATGGTGTTGCATTCAATGCGCAGGTAACGATAAGCGTTCCATCCTTCGAATGGAAGGATGCCGGATATCGAAAACGCATGTTGCAGTGAACATTCCTGTCGACTCATGACGGCATGGGTCTTCTACGAGTATTTTCTCGACGTTGTTGCCCTGTTTCGGATTCAAACGCAACAGACTCAGGCATTGGCGATGTCTCGATCCGTAAAAACCATGGGGGTCAGTTTTGGAACAGGCTTGCTTTGTGTCCTCCTGTCCTTTCCGCCGTTCTCCTTGGACCTAGAGGAGCATCTCGGGCTCAAGGTGCTTTTTTTTCTGCGGGGCGCACGCCGCCCGCCTTCGGAAGTGCTCATTGTTTCGCTGGATCGAGACTCGGCAGAGGCGCTCAATCTTTCCAGAAAAACGCAGAGATGGCCACGTACGCTGCACGCGCAATTGGTTCAAACGCTTTCCCGACAAGGAGCGGCGGCCATCGTATTCGACATGCTGTTTGACGAAGCCCACGACACCGATGCGGATAAGGCCTTTGGGGCGGCTGTTGCCGATGCAGCCACGGTCGTTCTTTGCGAGTCCATCCGGCAGGATAAAGTCCCCATTACCGATTCGAGTGGGAAGTATCTTGCGGATCTAAATATTGAAACCCTGATTCCTCCGATTGCTCCCCTGGCGCTGTCAGCCTTGGCCCTGGCCCCCTTTCCCCTGCCCAAGGTTCCGGTTCAACTCAGCCAATTCTGGATGTTCAAAGCCGGTGCTGGAAATGCACCGACACTGCCGGTGGTCACTTTTTTCATCTATGCCTCCAGCCACTACGGTTCTTTTTACCATCTTTTCGACAAAGTGCATTCCAATCACGAGCCAGCCATACGCCCACAATGGAATGAGATCACGGTCCAGCGCGGGGTCGAAGAAGCATTGATCGCCTTCCGTGAAATCTTCCAGCGGGAACCGTTGATCGCCCAAGAGATGCTTAAATTGCTTGATTCCAAAGAAAAGCCCCTCCGGGACCCCATCGAGCGAAGAATGCTGAGCGGTCTTATTCGGATGTTCCAAGGCGAGAACAGCAGATATCTGGATTTTTATGGTCCGGCCGGAACCATTCATACCCTGACGTATCACAAGGCATTGAAAGCCATAAACATTCCCGACAACCTGAAGGGCAAGGCAATTGAAACGTCAACGGGATTTAAAGGTAAAGTCGTATTCGTGGGACTGTCCGAAAACCTGCGACCCCAGCATCAAGATGGCTATAACACTGTTTTTTCACAAAAAAACGGCATCGATATCAGCGGTGTGGAGATAGCGGCAACGGCCTTTGCCAATCTGATGGAGGACCGCCTGCTGGCGCCATTGGAATGGCCCATGCACCTGTTTATTGTCTTCTCGTTCGGGTGGTTGCTGGGGCTGCTCTGTTTTTCTTTGCCGATGGGCATCGCCACCCTGAGCGTCATCGGCGTCGGTGCCCTTTATCTATCTGCGGCAATGATTTTTTTCAACACCCAGGCTCTCTGGATTCCCGTTTTCATTCCCCTGTTCATCCTGACACCGCTGGCGCTTTTCGGAACGGTCGTCTGCCGCTACAGTATTGCCTCCAAGGAGCGTGAAGGGATTAGAAAAGCGTTCGGTTATTTTCTGCCGGACCCGGTTATCGATCAATTGGCAAAAAACATCGGGGACATCAATGCTACCAGCAAGGTTGTTTACGGGATTTGCCTGTATACCGATGCCCAGCAATATGCCGCGCTTTCGGAGATGATGGCTCCCAAGGACTTAAGCCGGTTCATGAACAGTTACTACGAGAAACTTTTTGTACCGGTTAAAAATTTCGGTGGGATCGTTTCCGATGTGGTGGGTGACTCCATGATGGCGATATGGGCAAAAGCGAAACCGGATGCGTCGTTGAGGGCGGCCGCATGTCACGCGGCTCTGGGCATCGTTCAGGCTATCAACGCATTCAATCGGGAAAATGAAAAAATTAAACTTCAGACCCGAATTGGGATGCATGCGGGACACATCCTGATCGGCAGCATTGGTGCCGTCGATCATTACGAGTACCGTCCGGTGGGGGATATTGTGAATACGGCGTCGCGCATGGAAAACCTGAACAAACATCTCGGCACGCAGACGCTGATCTCTGATCAAGTCTTGCACCTGTTGGACGGCTTTTTGACCCGTGGGCTTGGTGAATTTCTGTTATTCGGCAAATCCAATGCGGTCGTGATTCATGAATTGATGGGTTACGCAAAAGATAGCAGCAAGGAGCAACATCTGCTTTGCAGCTCCTTCGAAGAGGGCCTTCGCGCCTACCGGAGCAAACACTGGGATGAGGCAATTGACGCCTTTGAACGAACGCTGACCACCTATCGTGCCGATGGTCCGTCGATTTTTTACAAAAAACGATGTGAAGCATTCAAACAGACCCCTCCGGATGAGACCTGGGATGGGACGGTGGTCATGGGGCAGAAATAACCTAGCGGGGTTAAAAAAATGATGGGATGGATAAAACGTGGTGGGCAAGGGGTCGGTTTCCGACCGGCACTGACGTTATGGATCCTCATGGTTGTGCTAATGACGCCCCAGCAGGCTGTCGGTCAAACAGAAATGGAAACGGAATGGGTTGCCAGTGTCGTATCCATACAGGGCCAGGTTCAGGTGCGCAGGAAAGCGAGTGAACAATGGGAGACGGTTCGCTTGGAAGATCGCTTTCATGCCGGTGATATGATCAACGTGGGTACGAACAGCCGCGCGGCATTCGTTCTGAAAAATGAGAGTACGCTGCGGGTCGACCAACACACCACGCTTGTTTTCAGTGCGGCTGAGAAAGAAGCACCGTTTTTGATCGAATTAATAACGGGCGCGGTGCACTTTTTCAGCCGGGTGCACCGCAGTCTCCATTTGGTGACGCCCTTTGTGAACGGGGCGGTGGAGGGGACTGAGTTTGTTGCACGCGTGGATGCCGGAAAGACGATGTTTTCGCTTTTCGAGGGTCGTATGCGTGTGTTTAACGCTCAGGGCAGCCTCCTCATGACCAAGGACCAGTCTGTGAGCGTGGCGGCCAACCAGCCGCCGGTTCAGGTGGCCGAGGTGCATCCCCGGGATGCCGCTCAGTGGAGCCTTTATTATCCGGCCGTGATCGATTTTAAATCCGATGAGTTTCCGTGCGATGAAGATTGGTGCGCGGCTGCCCGACAATCGGTCGACGCGTGGCGAAAGGGCCGTCTGCTTGAAGCCTTTGGCGCCCTTGAGGTGATTCCCGACACCGTCAACGACCCCCGGTTTTTGTTATATCGGGCCGCGCTGAGGCTTTCCGTGGGCCGTGTGGATGAGGCCACGATCGATCTACGACAGGCACAGTCATCCGAATCGCAGCGGGGCGATGCTCTGGCGCTTCTGGCCGTTACCGCGGTGGTTCAGAATAATAAAGAAAAGGCGCGCCAACGGATCGATCAGGCGATGGCTCAATCACCGGTCAGCAGCGGCGTTGACATGGCCAATGCCTATGTGCAGCAGGCTTTTTTCGATCTTGACGGCGCCCTTTTCAGTGTTCAGTCAGCCATGAAAAAGGATCCAGACAATGCCCTGGCCTGGGCTCGGCTGTCGGAGCTTTACCTGGCCGGGGGGAGCGAACCCACGCCCTGAGTGCAGCTCAGCGGGCGGCGGAGCTTCGGCCGGACCTGGCGCATACGATGACCGTGCTGGGATTTGCCAACCTGGCCCAGATAAAAACAGCACAAGCCAAACAAGCCTTTGCCAATGCGATCCGCATTGATTCCGCCGCGCCCATGGCTCGCTTAGGAATGGGCCTGGCCAGGATTCGTGACGGTCAATTGGCTGAAGGCCGGGGGGAGATTGAGATCGCCGCCTGCCTGGATCCGGGCAATGCCCTGATCAGAAGCTACCTGGGCAAAGCCTATTTCGAGGAAAAACGAGATGATCCAGCATCGGTGCAGCTGGCTGCGGCCAAACAGCTGGATCCGGCGGATCCCACCCCCTGGTTTTACGACGCGATCCGCAAGCAGTCTGTTAACCGCCCGGTGGAAGCGCTTCACGACCTGCAAACATCCATTGACTTGAACGACAATCGGGCCGTCTACCGCTCTCGCTTCTTGTTGGACGAAGACCAGGCCGTCCGCAGCGCCGGCATCGGGCAGATTTACCGCGATCTTGGCTTTCAACAGCTGGCCTTGGTGCAGGGGTGGAAGTCGGTGAACACCGACCCGACCAACTATTCGGCCCACCGTTTTCTGGCGGACAACTATTCGGCCTTGCCACGGCATGAGATCGCCCGGGTCAGCGAATTGCTCCAGTCCCAGATGCTCCAGCCGCTCAACGTCACGCCGATTCAGCCCAGTCTCGCAGAAACCAATCGTTTCATCCTTGACGGCACCGAACCGTCAGCACCGGCATTCAACGAGTTTGGTCCGCTTTTTCTGCGCAACCGCATGGCCCTGCAATCTAGCGGTGTGGTCGGCAGCCAGTCGACCTGGGGCGACGAAATAGCCGTTTCAGGTCTGTATGATCGCTATTCACTCAGTTTAGGCCAATTCCACCACCAAACCGACGGGTTCCGGGAGAACAATGACCGTAGATCCAACTATTACAACGCATTTACCCAAATCAGCTTGACCCCCAAAGCATCGTTGCTTGCAGAATTTCGCTATTCAGATAAGGAAAAAGGTGACCTGCCGTTACGGTTTTCCGGCGATTTCTATGAAGACAGCCGGCAGGAGACAGATCGGCGGTCCTTGCGTATCGGAGGGCGATATTCACCCAACCCGAGAAACGATATTATAGGGACGATTGTCGCCAGCCAACTGGATGGCAGGGATTTGGACTTTGGCCAAATTGAAGATGTGGAGGAGAAAGGCGTCATGGCCGAAATCCAGCACCTGTTCCGATCCGAAAGGTTCAATCTGATCAGTGGGTTCGGATACTTTCATTCCGACTCTGACTACACGGTAATCGATGATGAAGAATCAGAGCCAGTCGTGTCGGAGACTCGCCTAGATCACGCCACACCTTATGTTTATTCTTATATTTTTTTTCCGGAAAATGTGACCTGGACGCTCGGGACCAGCATGGATTTTTTCGATGGAAAGGTTACAGAGGAGTTGTTCAACCCCAAATTGGGGGTGACTTGGGAGTTGACCCCGGCAACAACTTTTCGGGCGGCTGCTTTTCGTACGTTCAAGCGCAACCTGATTGCCGACCAAACCATCGAACCAACCCAGGTCGCAGGTTTCAACCAGTTTTACGATGATGCTAACCGCACGGAAGCGTGGAGATACGGTGCCGCCATCGATCAGGAACTGGGGCTGAATCTGTTCGCAGGCCTGGAATACGCCATCCGTGATATGGAGATCAGCTATACGGATTTCGATCTTCAGATTCGCAAGGTCGGTTGGGATGAACAGTCCTGTCGTGTTTATCTATTTTGGACCCCGCATAACTGGATATCTGCGGGAGTAGAATACGGTTATTCCCGTTTTGAAAGAGACGGAACCTTTGTGGGTGAAGAACTGTTCACAACGCTGGTAACACACAAAGTGCCCATAAGTGCCAATTTGTTTCATCCATCCGGATTGTTTCTGCGATTGAAGGCGACTTATGTCGATCAGGAGGGAGACTTCGGCTGGCCCAGATTTTTCCCAACAGAATCGGGCAGCGATCGATTCTGGGTTGCGGATGCTGCTCTCGGCTATCGCTTGCCAGAACGCTATGGGATCTTCAGCCTGGAAGCCAAAAACCTTTTTGATCAAGGATTTAAATTCCAGGATACCGATCCGTCCAACCCGGAAATCATACCGGAACGCTCGATCCTGGCGAAAATCACACTATCCTTCTAAATTTTGCTTACTGGGAAATTCACATTAACCCGAAGGAGGCAACAGAACGTTTAACCCATAACATTTGGAAACAGGAGGGTAAGGTAATGATGAGAAAAAAAAGTTTGTTGTTCGTCAGCGTGATGCTGTCTTGTCTGGCAGCCCCCTTTGTACTGTCTTGCATAGCCGGCATGACGATGGGAGACGGTATTCAGACAGAGAAAAAATTTTATGAAGAGATTGGAGCCGCTATAGATGATGCTCTATTTTTCGTCGCCTATGATAGAAAAACGGGGGAACCTACTAAAATCATCGCATCTCCAAAGGCTAACGTACGGATGACAGGAACTGACCTGTCCGCTGACTTTATAAGGATTCTGAAAGCGCTCGAAGCGGAGGGTGAAAAAGTTGTAGAAACCAATTGTGAAACTTCATTTTACGTGCATGGCAGCCCGGGCTGTCGTATTAAGAAAACAGCCTCCGGTGAATATAAAGTGATCTGTGATTAGTAAACCGGCTCGGCTGAATAGGATGGCCGTTTCACGATTAGGAAACCACTCTTAATTGAGACGGGTTTAGCGTGATTCCCGATACCACTGCGCACGTTTCACCAGCGCAGGCGCCCAATTCGGCGTCCCCAACGCATGGATATGGGTGTAGGTGGCCAGGACGTTGTTGATGCAGACGCCATCCTTTCCGTCGATAAAACCACTGCCTCGCTGCATGGAAAAGGATAGGTTCTCGGGCTTGCCTTTCCATTCTTTGACACTTGAGTAGTGGAACTCATGGCCCAACAGGGTGCTGCTCGGTGCGTAGAACGGATTCGCCTTTTCCACGCGGACGATGGTGTAGCCGTGGCCCTGGGGCCGTTTGGAAAAGCCGAACACCGCCGGCAACACGCCGGCCATTTCGAATTCACCGTCCTCAAATTGTAGGCGTTCGCCCAGGTACATGAGCCCTCCGCATTCGGCGTATATTGGTAGACCGTTGTCGGCAAGTGACTTCAATTCATTTCGGAATGTTGTATTGGCTTCAAGTTCCCGGGCGTGGGTTTCCGGAAAACCGCCGCCGATATAAAGGGCGTCCACCGTAGGAAGGTGTCGGTCTGTCAGCGGGCTGGCAAACACCAGTCGTGCGCCTGCGGCCTCGAGGGCCTCTATGTTCTCGGGATAATAGAACTGAAAAGCCGCATCCCTGAGGATGCCAATGGTGGGGCGGCCTGAATTTGAGGTGACGTCAGTCGCATCCACTTTCAGCACCATACCGCTTTCAGCAGGTGTCGCCATTGCGGCCAGGCCCTGAATCCGCTCGAGATCCAGATGTTTTTCCGCCACCAGCCGGATCGAATCAATGGCCGGTTGCGCCCAGCTGTGTTCAGGGGTAGGCACCAGCCCCATGTGGCGTTCGGGAAAACGTTGCTCTTTGAGCTTTGGCACCGCGCCCAGAACAGGAATGCCGGTGTACTCTTCGATGCTGCGGGTGAGGATGCTCTGATGCCGCTTGCCGGCTATCCGGTTCAGCACCACACCGCCGATATGTACGTCGGGGTCGAAGGCTTTGATACCGGCGACCACGGCGGCCATGGTGCGGGTAGTCTTGGTGGCATCGATGCACAGGATCACCGGCAGGCCCAGCAGCTTGGCCAACTCGGCTGTACTGGTTTCCCCGTCGGTGTTGATGCAGTCGTAAAGGCCGCGGTTGCCTTCGATAACGGAAAGATCGATGTTCTGGGTATGCGCGTGATAAGATCCGAGAATGGTGTCCCGGTCGATGAGGAAGGTGTCCAGGTTGTAGCAGGGCCGGCCGGCCGCAAGGGCCAGCCAGCCGGCATCAATATAATCTGGACCTTTTTTGAAGGGGGCAATGGCTCTACCCAGGCTCCGCAACGCAGCGATGATGCCGACGGAAAAGATGGTTTTTCCCGACCCTCCCCGCAGGGCGGCGACAACGATGCCCGGGGTTGGCTGGGGCGGTTGGTGGTTGGATGGCGCCTGATTCAAAACCTTACCCATGACGACGAATCACCGATCGGTTGGAAACGCCGTCGCGGAATACTATTTGTTTTTTTCTTCGTGCTCAGCAGCGGCTTGTTTGCCGGTGCCGGGCATGCCATACATTGATGTGCTTCCCGAAGACCAATATTCCAGGACACTCTCCTCGACGAGCTTGTTGACGATTTTTTTGGCCTCGCGTGGTTTCATGTCCAGAATCTTGGTCAGGTCGTTGAAGTAGAACTTGCTCTTGGTCTTCAACTTCTTGGTCAACTCATCTACGATCAGCTTTTTTGCCTCTTCGTATTCCATGGTAACCTCTTTTCTAAAGAAGGCAGGGGGGGCGCGCGGCCTCCCCCTGCACAGAATCTTTCATGTGGACAACATTAGAACTTGAACTGGGTGGTCTGGCGCCAGGTGTAGTAGGCGGGATCACGGAAGTCATCGATGAGATGATGGGTGAATTCAAGCTCGCATTTGTCGAAGAAGCGTTCCCAGCCGATTCTCTCGGCCCAGTCACCCACGCGTTCATACTTGTTGGCGCCTGCGGAGTAGGCTTCGACGATCTTTTTAATACAGGCAGTGGTGGACTCCCAGCGGGGCATTTCGTTGGGAAGGAAGGCCACGACGACCTTGGAGAACATGGGCTTGCTAATGCGGTTGGAGACCTTGCCGCCGACCATGATGACGATACCGTCGCCTTCCTTGTCTGCCAGCGGCAGGGAGGGGCACATGGTGTAGCAGTTGCCGCAGAACATGCAGCGGTCGTTGTTCACGGCCACGGATTTGACTTCCTTGTCTCCGATTTTCACCTTGGCCGGTTTGATGGCCGCGGTGGGGCAGGCCGCGATGGCCAGGGGAATTTCGCACATCTTGTCCAGATATTCGTTATCGATGAGCGGAGGCTTTCTGTGGTAGCCGAGAATAGCGATATCGGAACAGTGCACGGCGCCGCACATGTTCAGGCAACAGGCCAAAGAGACGCGAAGCTGGGCCGGCAGGCGATGCTGTTTGAAGTCGTCAAAGAGCACGTCCATGGTGGCCTTGACCGGACCGGAGGCATCCGTGGCCGGGGTGTGGCAGTGGATCCAACCCTGGGTGTGAACGATATTGGTGACGCCGGCGCCGGTGCCGCCCACGGGGAACTTGAAGCTGCCGCCGTCAAACTTGCGGCTTTCCAGGTCCTTGATCAATGGCTCGACCTTGGCTTTGTCGTCCACCATGAACTCGATGTTGTTGCGGGTGGTGAAACGCAGGTGTCCGCCGCAGTGCTTGTCGGCAATTTCACAGATCTCGCGGATGTGGGTCACGCTCATCAGGCGGGCGCCGCCCACGCGGACGGTGTAGCACTCGTCGCCGCTTGCGGCCACGTGTACCAGAACGCCCGGTTTGATGATTTCGTGATACAGCCATTTGCCCTTGTTCTTGGCGATAACCGGCGGGTAAAAAAGATCGTATTTTTGCGGACCGATGTCGGTGATCCGATCTGTCATCGGTTTGTCGGGATTGTATCCTGAAGAAATAAATGCCATTGTGATTCCTCCCCTTTTATCTCTGGTGGTCTTTTCTGAATGCGTTGATGTCACGACTCCAGCCGCCTTCTACCTCTTCTTCTTTCCAGAAGATGTAGGGGTTATGGCGCGGTTCCTGAACGTGCTGCGCCATCGGTTTGATGTTGGTGGCTTCGAGCAGTTTCTGGAATCCCTGACGTTTGATCAGTTCACCGAGACGTTCGCGGTTCTTGCCCTCTTCCATCCACCAATCCCAGATGGCTTCGATGACTTCCTTGATCTCGTCGTAGGGCTCTTCGACTTTGATGAAGGGCACCAGCAGGGAGCCCATCTGGGCGCCGTCGAGGATCGGGGCCTTGGCGCCGACCAGCATTGAACAACCACGGTCATCGCCGACGTGCAGAGCCCTGGGCATGACGTTGATGCAGTGCATGCAGCGCGTGCACTCTCTGTTATCGATCTTCAGCTTGCCGCCGTCCATCCACATGCACTGGGTGGGGCAAAGGCCGATGACTTCTTTTTCGATGTCGAATTTGCCCCAGTCACGACCGCTGTGGGCGCCGCCGTTGGGAGGAAATTCACCGCCGATATAACCGGCAACCACTTCCTGGTCGATCTTGATGTCGTCTTTCCAAGTTCCTATAAAGGAGATATCCGCGCGGGCGATGGAGGCCACGCAGCAGTTGGGGCACCCGTCGAATTTGAACTTGAATTTGTAGGGGAAGGCCGGGCGGTGAAGCTCGTCCTGGTATTCCTGGGTCAGGTTGTAGCAAAGGTCCTGGGTGTCGTAACAGGAGTATTCACAACGCGAAGACCCGATACAGTCGGACGGGGTTCTCAGGTTGGAGCCGGAGCCGCCCAGGTCCTGGTTGAATTTATGGGTCAGTTCGTAAAAAATTTCTTCCAGCTGAGGGGTGGAGGTTCCGATGAAGACGATGTCGCCAGTGGAGCCGTGCATGTTGGTGACGCCTGAGCCACGGAACTCCCACAGGTCGCAGAGGTTCTTCAGGAACTCGGTGGTGTAGTACTTGCCGCCGGGCTGGGCGACGCGCATGGTGTGGAAGTGGGCCACGCCGGGGAATTTTTCAGGCTGGTCGCAGTAGCGGCCGATAACGCCGCCGCCGTAACCGAAAACACCCACGATACCGCCGTGTTTCCAGTGGGTCATGCCGTGCTTGAAAGAGAGTTCCAAGATACCCAGAAGGTCTTCTACGCAGTCCTGGGCGACCTGGAATTCGACGTTGTTCGGGTTCTTGGCCCTGTGCGCGGCTTCCTGCTTCAGGTCCGACACGAAGCTCGGCCACGGACCGGACTCAAGCTGGTCCAACAAAGGGGTTGCATGCTTTGCCATCTTTTACCTCCATTTGAATTGATATTAAACCAACCTGCCAATAAAAAAAGAACCGGCCCCGACGGGGGGTTTCAAGGTCACCTCCTCTCGATTTTTTTTCATATATTGTCGGGATTGTTGAAATCACTTGGTTTTCATCATTAAAACTGCAAGGAGCAGATATAAAATTAATCATGGGGCTTGTCAATAAAAAAGCCTGGTTTCGCGCGGTTAAGGCGCCGTTGCCGTTAGCGTTGAGGCGTTTATACAAAATGTCGTGCGCCTTATCGCTAAAACCTCTCCATGTGGTGTTCGAGCCGCCGTTTTGAGCGACTGTACACAGTTGCTATTATCCGGTGCTGCAGGATCACTTGACAACGGTTTCACCAGCCGTTGTCGTCAAACCGCCAGCAGCCGGCGAAGTCCGTTTATGTGACGGGCCAGATGGCGGTCGACGAGACGGCGTTCATCCGTCCTTTGATCAAAAAAGGTCTCAGAGACCCGGCGAGCCATGGCCAACTGGGCCTTAGCATCATAATGGTTGTAAAATTGGCGGAACGTATCGTGAAAGGTAGCCGGAAATCCGTTCATCCTGGCGGTCAGGTCCAACCCCATGAAAAAGCCGTCGACCATTGGCGCCAGGCAGCGTGCCGACGCCCAGGCCATCTCTCCAACCCCGTCAAGGCGGTCCAGGCGCATGCGCAGGGACAGGTGGATGAAAAAAACCACCAGGGCATCCAAGAGCGACCGTTCGTTGTCCGGTTCATCGGCGCAGCCGGGCATGGGAACGTAATCCCTGACCGTGATCAGTCTGACCTTCACGCCTTCTGCCTCGACCCGGACCACAAAGTCGCCGGCGGCATGATGCCAGGGAAAGATCTGGCTTGAAGTGATCGGATCGTAGCAGGCGGTCAGGATCATGGCAGTATTGCGGTAGAGACCGGCTGCCTGTGCTTCTGATAGCAGGCAAGGGGCGGCAGCCCCATCCCAGACGACGATGGCCGGTTCGTGGCTGCCGGGTCGCCGGGTCAGGTGAAATTCATGGAAGTCGTCAAACCAGTCCGCCAGGAACATGGGCAGTCTATCAGAAACGAAGCTGTAAACCTGGGGAAACCAGCCAAAGGGCCGCTGCGCGTTGAGATGTTCCAGTGCCTTTACCTCGCGGGCCAAGGCCGTCCGCCCGTGGTTGGATGCCGCCAGGTTGATCACAAAGGAGAGCATTTGATCCTTGACCGCCACCTGGAGCCGGGCCGGGTGGTAAAAGGCCCCGTGCTTTTCTAAAAAGATGGCCATGTGATCCAGATCTTGCTCAACGACAGGCGGCTCCAATTGGCGGGAGGCGGCGATAAGAATCCGCTCCCACCCGTTGGCCGCGCAAAAGTGGGAGACCGCTGAAAAATACCGGCCATAAGTCACGGCGTCGGTATCGACAGATTCGGTTATATTTGGCGCGCATAGCCGATTGTCAGGCAGCGGACGATGCCACAAATGATGGTTCTCTTCAATAGGGTGATCGGTTGTGGAGAGAAAGCAAGAGACGGTCGGCATGGGGCGGACACTATCGGAACGGGTAAATTAAATTGAATCGGGCGTCCGGACTTGTGGCTGTCACGGTCCGGAGGCCCGACGGATTCGATCAGGTGCGGTGGGGTTCAAGCTCTTTTAAAATTTCGGGAGCCACATCATAGCCCAGCTTCATCGCCTTGTCGGCGTGTTCCACGGCAAGCGCCGACTGTCCATCTTCCAGGTAGGCGATGGCCAGGTTGTTGTGGGCGACGGCAAAGTCCGGAGAAAGCTCGAGTGCCTTCAGGTTGGTCTCGATGCTCTCTTTGACCTGGCCGTTCATCAGGTAAGCGTTGGCCAGGGTGGCGAAGGCCTGGATAAACCGGAAATTGAACACGGTGGCTTTTTCCAGGGCTTTGATGGCGCCTTCAATATTACCCTGCTGAAGCAGGACAAAGCCGATGTTTCCCCACCCTTCGGAAAATCCGGGCTTGGCTTTGACGGCCCGTTGGTTCCAGTCCAGGCAGCCATCTATGTCGCCGCGCTTCAGGCAAATGCCGCCAATCTGGACGTAGGCTTCGGCTAGGCCGGGGCTGCATTCGATGGCCGCGAATAATGATTTTTCGGCTTCTTCGATCTTTCCCTGGCCCAGCAGGGCCACGCCAAGGTTGTAGTGGGAGGTGCCGCAGTCGGGGTTTGAGGCGATGGCATTTTTCTGCTGGTCTATGAACGCTTCCGCATTGGGTGCTTTTTGCATGGTCTCATCCTTTTCCGGTGGCTTCACCGATATGGTTATCTCTTGAAATCAAATTGGGTAACGTGGCTGCCTTCCCGTGTCAAGGAAAATAATCGCGGCGGCGCCGCTTTTCCCTTGACATAAAACCCCAACTTCCTTAGTGTTTTCAAACAACTTGACATTTTCAGGAGGTATCATGAATTCAGGATGTTATACTGCGATGGTGACGCCTTTCGACGGCGCGGCAGTCGATGAAACGGGGCTCACCCGCCTCGCCGATTTTCAGATTCAAAACGGCATCACCGGCATTTTGGCCGTGGGCACGACCGGTGAAAGCCCTACCCTGGCCTGGCAAGAACACCACCGGGTGGTGCAGATCCTTTCACGACACGCCAAAGGCAAATGCCTGTGCATCGCCGGGGCAGGCAGCAACAACACCAAAGAGGCCCTGTCCGCTACGCGCCATGCCGCCGAAGCAGGCGTCGATGCGGTGCTTTTGGTGGACCCTTACTACAACGGCCCCAGTTCCATGGAGATCAGAAAAGAATATCTGTCGCCGGTGGCGGCGGCTTTTCCCGATTTATCCATCATTCCCTATGTTATCCCGGGACGCACCGGTGCCCAGTTGCTTCCCGAAGACTTGGCGCTGCTGTTCAAGGCGCATCCCAACGTGAATACGGTGAAGGAGGCCACGGGCGATCTCGACAACATGCGGCGAGCCCGCCAGTGCTGCGGATCCGAATTCACCATTTTATCCGGCGACGACGGGATGACGGTAGAAATGATGACCGACCCGGGGATTGCCGCGGCAGGCGTGATTTCGGTGGTATCCAATATCGTCCCCAGAGGCATGAGTGATCTGGTTCGCCTGTTGGCACACAAAGAGATCGACCAGGCAACCGCGTTGGCCGAGGCCCTTACGCCGCTGTTCGGGCTGGTGACGGTGAAAACCGTGGAAAAATCTCCATACGGCGACGTGGTGTGCCGGGCACGAAATCCGCTGGCCTTGAAGACGCTGATGCAGCTGCTGGGGATGCCTTCAGGAGCCTGCCGCCCGCCGCTTGGGAAAATGAGCCGGGCCGGCCTGGACGTGGTGGTGAAGATCGCCAAGACGGTCCAATCGAAAAATCCGGAGCTTTTTTCGCCGCTGGCGGAATGCTTCAACGTGGACATCGATGCGCGGCTCAACGATGAACGGTTGTTGGCGGGGCTGTATTACCCGAGCTACTGATTGTCTGTAAAGTTGGCCGCCTGCTGTTCAGGGTCGGTCACCTTGAAAAGCACGCCCTTGAGCCATTCCAGCCCGAACTTGAGCAGTTCGATTTCATCCTTCTTTATTTTTTCCACGGTGGCGTCGTCTACGTCGAATCGCTTTAAAAATGAGCTTTCAAAGACAAACGCTTTGAATTTATCGATATCGTAGCTGACCATGAAAAACATCTGTTTGGCTTTATCCGTCAGCTTGATGTTCGGCGGAAAAGAGCGTTTGCGCACCACCAGATCCGTCCACTCACGGTTGATGTCGTCCCGCAGGTCCACGCCCTGGTCCTCCCGCCATTCGGCCACCGTCCAGTTGCCGTCTTCCTCGAAGCCCTTGCAGTGGGGTTCATTGATGAAAAAGAAAAAACCCTCGTCATCGGCACCCTCCTTGTGCTGAAGGGTTGCCGTGCCCAATGGATAATAGCGGCAGGAGGTGGGGCGATCCTTATAGATGATGCATCCCTCCTTGTCCTTGACGAAGGGGCATGATTCGCGCTCGTCGTCGAGCAGCTTGAGGGTGACCATGGGCAGATCGGTCTTTTCCAGCAGGTGCGGCTCGGTATAGATCGCCAGAAACTCCCGGGAAGAGAGGCCCAACCGGTTTTTCATCTGGAGTATGTCGTAGGGCGTGAGGATGATGTTGATGCCCCGGCAGCATATGGTGAAGCACGATACGCCGGGGTGGCATTTAAATTTGAATTGGCTGCTGTATCCCAGGCGTACCGGCGAGATACAAGCGGTTTTATCTGCATCGTTCATGAATCGTCCTTTCCTGATCGTTCATTGGTTGGGCCGTATGTAACCAAGGCCGTGTCCAAAGTCAAACGGTAATCCCGGCGCCGAAAGTGGCCTGACAGGATTATGGCAACCCTTTTGCCCAATCACGGAAAGGCTAACGGTAGATCCGATACGGGAATCGAACAGGAGTTTTTAAAATAGATGGGGCCGGCTCAGAAACGGGCCGGCCCCGGTCGTGTTGTCTCAGGTATGGCGTTGGGTTATTTCACCTTTCCTTCGCGCCAGGCCTGGATCAGCTTGTCATAATCGACCGTTTCCCCTTTGGGTTTTTCGTTGGCCAGCTTGGCCTTGGGGGATCCGGGCTGGTTCAGCCAGTAGGCCTCGTCTTTTTTCGGGTTCAGCTTGGGGCCGCATTCGCCCTGGGTTCCGGAACGGGCAATTCGCTCCATGACCTTATCCATCTCTTCGGCCAGGTTGTCCATGGCCTTGTCCACCGTCACTTCACCGGAAACCGCCTCGCCGATATTCTGCCACCACAGCTGGGCCAGTTTCGGATAGTCGGGCACATTGACACCGGTCGGCGTCCAGGCCACGCGAGCCGGACTGCGGTAGAACTCCACCAGACCGCCCAGTTTGGGTGCCCGTTCGGTGAAGGATTCATGATTGATGTCGCTGTTGCGGATGGGGGTCAACCCCACATGGGCTTTTTTAAGCGAGGTGGTCTTGGCCACGCAGAACTGGGCAAACAGCCAGGCCGCCTTGCGGCGCTCGAGCGGCGTGCTGTTCATGAACGTCCAGGAGCCACAATCCTGATAACCCAGCTTCATGCCTTCTTCCCAGTAGGGGCCGTGGGGAGAGGGTGCCATGCGCCATTTGGGGGTGCCATCTGCATTTACCGTGGGTCCAGGCTCAACCATGCTGGGAAGGAATGCCGTATACCAGAAGATTTGCTGGGCTACACTGCCGTTCGCCAGGAATGGCAGATAGGTGTAAAAATCCATACCCAGGCTGCCCGGAGGCGCGTATTTTCTCAGCCAATCCATGTATTTTTGAAGCGCATACTTGGCAGCCGGACCATTGGCGGCACCACCGCGGGCAACGGTTGCGCCGACGGGCCGGCATCCTTCCATGCGGATGCCCCATTCATCCACCGGCTTGCCATTGGGAATGCCCTTGTCGCCCGCGCCGGCCATGGAGAGCCACGCATCGGTGAAGCGCCACCCCAGATCCGGGGCCTTTTTTCCGTAGTCGTTGTGTCCGAAGACAGCCTTGCCGTCGATTTCGCGGACATGTTCGGTGAAAAACTCGGCGATATCCTCGTAAGCCGACCAGTTGACCGGAACCCCCAGGTCATAGCCGTAGATCTCCTTGAACTGCTTCTGGAAGTCCGGCCGTTTGAACCAGTCGTAACGGAACCAGTAAAGGTTGGCGAACTGCTGGTCCGGCAGCTGGTAGAGCTTCCCGTCCGGTCCGGTGGTGAAAGACTTGCCCATGAAGTCGTCGACATCCAGGGTCGGCAGGGTCACATCCTTGCCTTCGCCGGCCATGAAATCGGACAGGGGCACCACGTAGCCATATCGGGCGTGGGTGCCGATCAGGTCGGAATCGTTGATCCAGCCGTCATAGATGTTCTGGCCTGACGCCCACTGGGTTTGCAGTTTTTCAATGACGTCACCTTCCTGGATCAGGTCGAATGAGACCTTGATGCCGGTGATCTCTTCGAACGCCTTCGTCAGGGTCTTGGCCTCGTACTCATGCGTTGGAATGGTTTCAGAGACGACCTTGATGTTCATGCCTTTAAACGGTGCGGCCGCTTTGATGAACCACTCCATTTCCTTGAGCTGTTCCTGTTTGGACAGGGTTGAGGGCTGGAACTCCTCATCAACCCACTTCTTTGCGGCGGCCATATCCGCCATGGCCGGAGCTGCCGCCAAGGCGAACATAATCGCCAATGCAACGCTCAGAAGCATCATCTTTTTCATTTTCACTTTCATGGGTCTCCTCCTTTACGCCTTCATGGGTGGGGTTGGGCTGTCGGACGGCATCGCGGGCGTGAAGGCTGAAATCGCCGAACGATAGAGACACGTCCTGTATATTAAGTGTTCATCGTTCAGGGTTCTCCGTTCTGCGTTACCATCTTTTCGTCATGCTTGCGACACGTCCAGTCTTATCAAATAGAGTTGTCTGTCTCCGGTTAATCATTAACCTGTGAACACTGAACCGCTTTCATCCCCAGCGCATCACGATAAATATCCAGACCGCTGAAATAGGAAGCGCAAACCACAAATTGAAATCCGTCAGCCCGAGCCAGGCCAGATGGATATAGGCCGTGCCCAGCAAACCGACAAAAAACCGCGTTCCCCTTGTGGTTGGGATCTTCAGGAATCCGCGGCGCTCGACGGTCGGCGACACCAACTCCCAGACAAGCATGCCGGCGATCATCAGGAAAATGGTAATAAAGAAAATCGCCGTCGGAACGGTCCAATACATCCATTCGAAATTCATGCGGATCCCCCTTTAGACGCGACCCAAGGCGAACCCCTTGGCCAGATGGTTGCGCACGAACCAGATGACCAGGGCGCCCGGAACGATGGTGAGGATCCCATTGGCGGCCAACAGGCCCCAGTCCAGACCGGTGGCGCTGATGGTCCGGGTCATGGTGGCGACAATCGGTTTGGCCTCGGTGACCGTCAGCGTCCGGGCAAACAACAGCTCGACCCAGCTGAACATGAAGCAGAAAAAAGCCGTTACGCCCACACCCGCACGGATCAGCGGGATGAACAGGGTGAAAAAAAATCGCGGGAAAGAGTACCCATCGATAAAGGCCGTTTCGTCGATCTCTTTGGGAATCCCGGACATGAACCCTTCAAGGATCCATACCGCCAGAGGGACGTTGAAGAGGCAATGCGCCAGGGCCACGGCGATATGGGTGTCGATCAGGTTGACCGTGGAGTAAAGCTGGAAATAGGGCAGCAGGAAAACCGCCGGCGGGGCCATGCGGTTGGTCAGCAGCCAGAAAAACATCTGCCCATCGCCGAGAAATTTAAAGCGCGAAAAGGCATAGGCCGCGGGCAGCGCAAAGGCCAGGGACATGACGGTGTTCAAGCTGACGTAGATCATGGCATTGATATACCCTGAGTACCAAGTATGGTCCGTGAAGATCTTGATGTAGTTTTCAAAGGTAATATTGGCCGGGTAGAGGGAGAAAGCGCTCATGATATCTGCATTGCTGCGCAGCGACATGTTGAGCATCCAGTATATGGGCACGATCAGCACCACGAAATAGAAGAGCAAGGCGAAGGTTCTCTTTTGAATTTTCATGATGTCTTTTCTCCTTTGCCGACATTCAGGAGTGCCTGGTAGAAAATAAAGCAGAACAGGAGAATGATGAGAAAGTAAATCAGGGAAAAGGCTGCGGCCGGCCCGAGGTCAAACTGGCCGGTGGCCAGTTTGACCAGATAGATGGACAGGAAGGTGGTTGAGTTGCCCGGCCCGCCGCCAGTCAGCGCAAAGGGTTCGGCATAGATGAGAAAGCTGTCCATCCACCTGAGCAAAATGGCGATAGTGAGGACACCGCGCATCTTGGGTAGTTGGATATAGAGAAAGACCGCCCAAGACGAGGCACCGTCAATTTTAGCGGCCTGGTAATAGGCCTCCGGGATAGCGCGCAGCCCGGCATAACAAAGCAACGCCACCAGCGGTGTCCAGTGCCAAACCTCCATGGCCATCAGGGTGGCCCATGCGTAAGACGGCCGGGCGGTGTGATCAAAGGGCACATCCAGAAGATTCAGACTGTTGATTCCGACACCGAACAAGCCGATATCCGGCCGGGTAAAGATGATCCAAATGGTGCCGATCACATTCCATGGAATCAGCAGGGGGATGGCCAGCGTTACCAGGCTGGCGGAGGCACCCCAGCCCTTTTTGGGCATGGCCAGCGCAATCAGGATGCCCAGGGGTATTTCGATCAGCAGGACCAAGCTTGAAAATATAAACTGTCGCCCCAACGCATCGTGCAGGCGAGTGTCGGTAAGCATTTGCTTAAACCATTCAGTTCCCACGAATACGGCATTGCCCGGGCCGAAGATATCCTGGATCGAGTAATTGACCACGGTCATCAGCGGTATGATGGCGCTGAAGGCCACGACGACAAAAACCGGCAGCACCAGGAACCATGCCTTATTATCAGCCCATTTTTCCATGGGATCCTCCCTTTATCTGACCAGCCGTTCGTCGGCAAACAGTTTGGTCCGCTGCGGCGGAAACTTAATCCACGCTTGTTTTTCCGGAACCGGGTGCCCCTCAGGCACTCGGGCTATCAGGGTATGACCATTGAGGGCGGTGGTCAGAATTTTGAAACTGCCCTGGTCTTCCACTGTTTTCATCGTTACCGGCACCCCGCCGTCAACGGCCGAGCGGTGCACCTCCAAATGCATGGGGCGGATGCCTAATTCCAGCACCCCCCGGGCCTCGGCACCGAGAGCGGCTGTTTCCGGCTCCAAGGCGATGGTCACTCCGTCGACCCGGGCAGCCTGGCCCTCAAGGGTGCAGGGCAGAAAATTCATGCCGGGGCTTCCGATAAAATAACCGACGAATTTGTGCCGGGGATTTTCGAAAAGCTCCTCCGGTGTGCCGATTTGAACGATTTCACCTTCGTACATAAGGATCACCTGCTCCGCGAAGGTCAGGGCTTCCACCTGGTCGTGGGTGACATAGATCATCGTTAGTTTTAGCTGTTTGTGAATTTCCTTCAGCTTGCGCCGTAGATGCCATTTCAAATGGGGATCGATGACGGTAAGGGGTTCATCGAAGAGTATGGCCGCCACATCGCTTCTCACTAAACCACGGCCCAGGGATATTTTCTGTTTTGCATCGGCACTCAAGCCGGCTGCTTTTTTCTTCAGCTCGGGGGTCAAGTCGAGTATTTCAGCCACCTCGTGCACGCGCCGGGCGGTGTCCGTTTTGTTGAAGCCCCGGTTTTTCAACGGGAAGGCCAGATTGTCGAAAACGCTCATGGTGTCATAAAGTACCGGAAACTGAAATACCTGGGCGATATTGCGTTTTTCCGGAGGCAGGGCGGTTACATCGGTGCCGTCGTAAAGCACCCGGCCCCGGCTGGGTTTGAGCAGCCCGGAAATCACGTTGAGCAAGGTGGTCTTGCCGCAGCCGGAAGGTCCGAGCAGGGCGTAGGCCCCGCCGTCCTCCCAGACGGTATTGATCTCCTTGAGGGCGTAGTCAGAGCGCGCCCTGGGGTTCGGGTAATAGGCGTGGGCGATTTGATCAAATTCTATGCGCGCCATGACATTCTCCTGGCTATATAGACGTCCAGATAATGGTTTTTGACTGCGTTATCTCTCGTCGACGGATGACATATACGACTTCTTCGCGCTGCCTTGCCAAAATCATTATCTGAAAGCCGCTATCGCTGGTTGGACTGAATGGTCGCCGGGGGTGCGGCCACCAGCCGGCCGGCGATGTCGTAAACAAAAAGGTGTTTTGGGTTGATGAACACGGTAATCGGGTTGCCCATGGAAAACGGATGCACCCCTTCCTGTTGAACCACGAACGCGCTTTCCCCGTGATGAACGTAGATGAAGGTTTCAGAACCATTGATTTCGGCCAGTTCAACCCTGCCGGTAATGGCGACATCTCCGTCTTCCTGGCTGGAAAGCCACAGGTGGTTGGATCGGAAAGCAAACCGGTATGCTCCGGCTGCAAGATCGGCAAGGTGTCCGGCCAAGGGGATCGGGATGTCGTCCCCCATGACGGCACCGCCGTTGGTTACTCTGCTGTCAAGGGCGTTGATGGGCGGGTCGCTGAAGACTTCCGCGGCTTTCAGGGTTTCGGGGCGCTGATATACGCCGGCCGTAGCGCCGGTCTGCAGAACCTGCCCCTCGTCAAGGATGACGACATTGCCACCCAGCATCAGGGCCTCGGAAGGCTCAGTGGTTGTATACACCACGATAGCGGATCGTTTGCGGAAAATCTCCTGAAGCTCCACCCGAAGTTCTTCGCGAAGTTTGTAGTCAAGGTTGACCAGCGGCTCGTCCAGCAGCAGCAACTGGGCATCTTTGACCAGTGCCCGGGCGATGGCTGTGCGCTGCTGCTGGCCACCGGAAAGCTCTGCTGGAATACGGTCCAGCATGCTCTCCAGATGGAGCATTTCCGCGGTCTCGCGCACCCGCCGGTCGATCTCTTTTTTCGGCATGCCGCTGATCTTCAAGGGGGAGGCGATGTTATTATAGACAGTCAAGGAGGGGTAGTTGATGAACTGCTGATAGACCATGGCGATGCTTCGTTTTCTGACGGAAACGCCGGTCACGTCCTGGCCGTCGATGGCGATTTTTCCATGGGAGGGCCGGTCTAATCCGGCCATGATGCGAAGCAGAGAGGTCTTGCCGGAAAGGGTCCGGCCCAGCAGCACGTTGCGCGATCCGGTCTCAAAAACAAGATCGATCTGTCGAAGATGCGTTTCTCCACCCACCATTTTACTGACGTTTTGGATATGCAAGCCCATCGTTCGGACTCCGATTCTGAAGATATGGCCTTATGTTTTGTACATGAGAAAGAGAAGTGGAGCGAACAGAAGCAAATTAACATCCCGTCTTTCTTTTCGCAAGTGAAAATTCATTTTGTCTGTGTGCTCATAAGTAACCGACCGCCTTCGTAAGTGAAAAACCAGGCTGAAATGTTTTTTTGACGTGTGGGCAATGCTGGAAAACCGCTTCAGGCGACGTGGAGTTCGACCTCCGATGCGGCGATAATTTCCGCAAGACCGGAAGGCGGATGGCGGTCCGTGAACAGGCAATCGATCTCGACAATGTTTCCGAGCCGGACCATTGCGTTGCGGCCGAATTTAGTGTGGTCGGTGGCCAGGAAAATCTTGCGCGAATTGTCCATGATGGCTCTTGCGGCGCGGACTTCACGATAGTCGAAGTCCAGCAGGGTACCGTCCAGATCGATGCCGCTGATGCCGATGATACCATAGTCCACTTTGAACTGGCTGATAAAATCAATGGTGGCTTCGCCGATAATGCCTTGATCGCGGTGCCGGACCAGTCCGCCGGCGACGATGACTTCAAAATTGTCGTTTGTACTCATAATGGAAGCCACATTCAGGTTGTTGGTGATCACCCGCAGTCGCCTGTGGTTGCACAGGGCGTGGGCGATGGCTTCGGTGGTGGTGCCGATATTGATGAACAGGGAGACGTTGTCCGGAATGTGCTGGGCAAGCAGGTGGGCAATTTTCTGTTTTTCCCGGAAGCAGAGAACCTTTCTTTCGTTATAGGCTACATTTTCGGTGGAGGTGGGAATGGCGGCGCCACCATGGTATCGGCACAATTGGCCCTTTTCGCTGAGCGTGTTGATGTCCCGTCGGATGGTCTGTGGTGTCACCGAAAAGGCCTGGGCAAGGGTTTCGATGGTTACAAACCCTTGGGACTGCACCATTTTTTTTATTTTTTCGTGTCGTTTCCGAACCGGGGCCACTTTCCCGGTCGTCATTGTTTTGGGTGGTGCGCCGGCCGGCGCTCTTTTTCCTGTCATGTCAAGCGACTTTCAATAGGATGCGGTTAAATATTTTCGTTTTAGAAACAGGTTGGTTAAATTTGATTTAAAACGAACAATTGTTGGTGACAAGAGCGATCTTGTATGATATTTTTTATTTATTTTCCGGAATAAGAAGCTTGAAATATGTTTTTCAGTTTACCATTCGAGCGGGTTTTTCACAAGTGAAACATGTTGTCGACGCCCCCGGGACTTCCAGTCCGGACCGCAGTTGCAGGATTAAAATGGACCCACAATTGGAAACGCAGGTGTTGATCATCGGTGGCGGCGCCACCGGCACCGGGCTGGCCCGGGATCTGGCGCTTCGCGGCGTTCAGTGTCTCCTGGCGGAAAAGCAGGATGTCAATGCCGGCGCCTCCGGAGGCAATCACGGCCTGCTGCACAGCGGCGCCCGGTACATCTCGTCGGATCCGGCCGCGGCCCGGGAGTGCCGTGACGAAGGGGCGGTCATCAAACGCCTGGCGCCCCAATGCGTCGAAGACACCGGCGGGTTTTTCGTTGCCGTCAGGGGTGACGATGAGCGTTACATTGCCGATTTTGCCGACCGCTGTTCGCGATGCGGTATTGCCGCCACCGCGGTGGATCCCAGGGATGCATTGGAAATGGAGTCGTGCCTGTCTCCTGATATCATTGCCGCCTTTGCTGTGGAAGATGCCTCCATCGACCCGTTCAAGCTCTCGCTGGACAACCTGGCCCAGGCCGGAACACTGGGGACATCGTCAATTGCTGCATCACAAGGTGGTGGGATTTGAAAAGCACGGCGGCCATATTCGTGCGGTGCGGTTCAAGGATCTCCGGCATGGGGGCGAGGTGCGCGTCCGGGCAGATCAAATCGTCAACGCCACCGGGTCCTGGGCCGGTGAGGTGGCCGCCATGGCTGGTGCCCGCATCAACATGGTGTATTCCCAGGGCTCGTTGATCATCAGCCAGATGCGTCTGGGTGAACGGGTGATCAGCCGGCTGCGCAAAGCCGCGGATGCCGATATCCTGGTGCCTGCGGGAACCGTCTCCATCTTCGGCACGACTTCTAAGCGCATCGACTCACCGGACCAGTGCCGCCCCACCACTGCCGAGATCGATGCCATGATCCTTGACGGCATGGCCATGGTTCCCAAGCTGGCGGACACCCGCTACATTCGCGCCTATGCCGGTGTCCGTCCCTTGGTTCGGTCCGGTAACGGGGCCGATGACCGGGCCGTGAGTCGTGGCTATTCGTTGCTGGATCATGCAGCCGATGGGTTGGACAATTTTATTTCCATCACGGGCGGCAAGCTCACCACCTACCGACTCATGGCTGAGAAGACTGCGGATCTGGTCTGTCGTCGGCTGGGTAATTCCACCCCCTGTCGGACGGCCGTGGAACGCCTGCCAGCGTCAAATGAGGCCCGATATACCGAGCCGGGATTCACCCCGAAAATGTGGTTCAAACAGAAAGATGATTCGGACCTGTTGCTGTGCGAGTGTGAAATGGTTTCCACCAGCGTGTTCAACGAGATCGCGGCATCCCTAACCAGCAACGGCCATCGTCCCGGTTTGAGGGAGATGGGACAGCGCAGCCGGGTTGGCAAGGGGCCGTGCCAGGGGTCGTTCTGCAGTCTGCGCATGGCTGCCCATATGTATAATGAAGGAATGCTCAAGGACAGCGAGGGGCTCGGCGAACTAAAGGATTTTCTCAACGAGCGCTGGCGCGGAATGCAGCCCTTGTTGTGGGGACCGGCCGTCTCTCAGGCCGAGCTTCAGGAGGCGCTTCACTGTGGACTCTTGGGCCTCGATGTGAGCGAAACGGCATAATGTCCGTCCAGAAAGGGCATCTTGCGGCCCAGCTCTGCGTTCTCACGATTTGGAAATCCTCGACCTATCCCTGCTACGCCTGTGGTTTCCAAATCCCTGCGGCCTTGATCTGAACCACAAGCTACCCTTTCTGGACGGACATTAACGATTCCTGAACGTTCGTAAATTTTCCGGGTCTGCGATACCGGAAATTACGCGAGATGCACGTTAATCATGGAAACCAAGAAATCAAATGCAGCCACATGTCAGTTGATGGTCATCGGGGCCGGTATGGCGGGAATGGCGGCGGCCCTGTTTGCCGCCCGGCGCGGCATATCCACCGTGCAGGCCGGACTCACCGGCGAGACCCTCTATGCCAGCGGCCTGTTCGACCTATACGGCGTCGCCCACGGCAGCATCCGTGAGTTGATAGACGATCCCTGGCAGGGATTGAAACAGCTCAAACAAACGTATCCCCAACACCCTTATTGCCGTGTCTCCAATAGCCAGATCCATTCGGCCATGGATGGATTGACGGAATTTCTTGGCCTTGCCGGTCATCCATACGCCGGATATCCAGACAAAAATGCGCGGCTGATCACCTCGGTGGGCACCATCAAGCGCACCTACCGGGTGCCTGAGACCATGTGGGCCGGCGTGCAGGCGTTGGAGGAAAAGGCACCCAGTCTGATTGTCGATATAAATGGGCTGCGTGGCTTCAGTGCAGTCCAGATCGTCAACACCCTGAAACCCTCATGGCCGGATCTGAGGACCGCGTCCATCGATCTGCCCTGGCAAAACCGGCTGGGGCCCAAATATGCTGAACACATCGCCCGGGGGCTTGAGGTTGAGGCCGCTCGCCGAGACCTGGCCGAGGCCATCCGCCCCCATCTTGGCCAGGCAAAATTTGTCGGGCTGCCCGCCATTCTTGGGATTCACGACAGCAAGGGGGTTCACCATGATCTCAATCAGATGCTCGGGCGGCCGGTTTTCGAGATTCCCACCATGCCGCCAGCCATTTCCGGCATTCGCCTCAAAGAGACTTTCGAAAGCCATCTTCCCCCGCTTGGTGTGAAATCCTTTTATCATCATACCGTGCATTCCATTCACCGTGGGGCAAACGGTCGGTTTGTCCTCGAGTTGGGAAGAACCGAACCTGAGACAACGGTGGTGGCGGAAAACGTGCTGCTGGCCACCGGCCGGTTTCTGGGAAAAGGGTTGGTGGCTGAACGCCAGGGAATCCGCGAAGCGCTCATGGATCTGCCCGTCTGCCAACCGGAAAACCGCAGCTGCTGGCACCGGCAGCAGTTTCTGGATCCAAAGGGACATGCCATCAACCTCGCCGGAATCGAAGTGGACGACCGGTTTCGGCCATTGAACCGGGATGGCCATGCTGTCTATGAGAATCTGTATGCCGCCGGTTCAATTCTGGCTCATCAGGACTGGATCCGAACCAAAAGCGGCACCGGTCTTGCCTTGGCCACGGCCTATGGGGCTGTCGAGGCCATGGTCAACGGGTTCGTCGCCAGCTGATCGGACCCAACCCATTCATCTCAAGAAAGGAGCCACAGATGGCCAGCTATATCGGCGCATTGGATTTGGGCACCACCAGCAACCGGTTTATCCTGTTCGATCACCAGGGACAGATCGCAGGCGTGGACCAGATGGAGCACAAGCAGATTTTTCCCAAGCCGGGTTGGGTTGAGCATGACCCCCTGGAAATCTGGGACAACAGCCGCCGGGTGATCAAGGGGGCTTTGGGAAAAGTCGGGATCACCGGCAAGGATATCGCCGCGATCGGCATTACCAACCAGCGCGAGACCGCGGTGGTCTGGGACAGAAAAACCGGCAAGCCCTTTTTCAATGCCATTGTCTGGCAGTGCACCCGTACCGATGAAATCTGCAACGCCCTGGCAAAAGAGGGCGGCCAGGACCGCTTCCGCAAAAAGACCGGGCTGCCGGTCGCCACCTATTTTGCGGGGCCCAAGGTCAAATGGATTCTGGACCATGTTCCCGAGGCACGGGCGGCGGCGGAAAGGGGCCGGGCCCTCTTCGGCACCATCGAAACCTGGGTTATCTGGCAACTCACCGGCGGTGCGGCCGGTGGCGCCCATGTAACCGATGTCTCCAATGCTTCACGCACCCTGATCATGGACCTGGAGACCCTGGCCTGGGATGATGAAATCTTAACGATTTTGGGCATTCCCCGGCAGATGATGCCGCGTATCGTGCCTTCTATCGACAAAAACACATGGGGCCATACCCTGAAGGACGGCCCCCTGGGGGCGACGGTGCCGGTGTGCGGCGCCCTGGGAGACCAGCAGGCCGCCCTGGTGGGCCAGACCTGCTTTGGGGTCGGCGAGGCGAAAAATACCTATGGCACCGGGTGTTTTATGCTGCTCAATACGGGCACTGAGCCGGTCCAGTCCGCCCATGGCCTGTTGACTACCGTGGGATACCAGATCAGTGGGGAAAAGCCGGTTTATTGCCTGGAGGGGTCGGTGGCCATTGCGGGCGCCCTGGTTCAGTGGCTGCGGGACAACCTGGGGCTGATCGCCTCGGCGCCGGAGGTGGAAACGCTGGCCCGAACGGTCGACGACAACGGCGGCACGTATATCGTTCCCGCTTTTTCCGGACTCTTTGCCCCTTACTGGCGCTCCGACGCCCGCGGGGTTATTGTCGGCCTCACCCGTTATGTCAACAAGGGTCATATCGCCCGCGCCGCGCTGGAGGCCAACGCCTACCAGACCCTGGACATTGTGGAGGCCATGAAAAAGGATTCAGGCGTTGAACTCAACAGCCTTAAAGTCGATGGGGGGATGGTCGCCAACGACCTGCTCATGCAGTTTCAGTCCGACCTGCTCAACGTACCCGTGATCCGGCCGTCCATCACCGAGACCACGGCCCTGGGCGCCGCCTATGCAGCGGGACTGGCCGTGGGATACTGGACCTCCATGGAGGATCTGAAACAATACTGGTCGGTGGACAAGACCTGGCAGCCGCAGATGGATGACCGTGTGCGCCAGGCCGGTGTCCGGGGTTGGAAAAAGGCGGTTCAGCGCACCTTCGATTGGGAGGATTGATGTTGCCAAACCCTTCGGTTAGAGAACGCTTCATTCCCATCCGCAAAGCGGACCTCGTAGATGGTTTATCAAACAGCAAGATGGTCACACCCAACGACCGGGATGCCTTTCTTCGCTTCAGCACCATCCTGAATAGTCTCTTCCATTTTGAATTTCATGCGAAAACAGAGACGCTTAAGGACAACTATTACCCGTTCAACCCTGACAACGACACGGTGAGCTTCCGCCACGTTTCCCATGAAGCCCGCAAATCCTATGAAAAACTGCTCATGGCGGCATTTAAAGACGTGTTGAATCAGGCCAACTATCAACAGATCACCGCAACCGATCTGACATACGCCATGAACCGGGAATCGCTCTTCAAGATCAATCTGTTGGTTGATTTCGAGGATTTTGAGAATCAATTGGTCTTTAGAAGGGGCGCTCAATCCCAACGGATCAGGCGCAGAAAATGGCTGTTCAAAGAAGAGACCATCGATATCACCGTATACGACAGGGTGGCGTTGCTCATCAAATACAAGGAAGAATCATATTTTCAGGCCCGCGGACGCAAAGATCTGAATTTCGATCCGGGAACCATGATCGTAAAGCTCTTCAAGAACATTCCCAAAGGTGACCTGGAGATGCTGTTTCCCAACGCTCAGGTTCGCATGAAGCTCAAGGACAAACTGTTCATGGGCGGTGTTGCCGTCGGTGGTGGTGTTACGGTATTATTGAAAGCCGGTGCGGGACTGGTTGCCATGGCGAGTATACTATGGCTGATGACACGCTCCGTTGTCGCCAGTGGCGGTAAGATCCCGCCATTGGGTCCAGTAGAAATTTCCGGCATGGTGGGCGGGGTGACGGCCCTGGCCGCGATTGGGGCGTTTCTTTTCAAACAGTGGAACAGCTATAAAAACCGCAAAATCAAATTTATGAAAGCCTTGGGGGATAATCTCTACTTTAAGAATTTGGACAACAATGCCGGCGTTTTTTACCATGTTATTGCCGATGCGGAGGAAGAGGAGTTCAAGGAGGCGCTGCTGGGATATGTTTTTCTGGCTGAATCCGAAGCGGGGTTGACCGCTGACGCTTTGGACGATGCCATTGAGGACTGGTTTAAAACGACCTACGACACCCCCATTGATTTCGAAATCGAAGATGCACTGGGAAAACTGAAGCGGTTGAAGCTATGCGAAATTGCCGGGACCGCCAATACCGGCGAACCGGTATGGACGGCCGTCTCATTGACGGAGGCCGGTGAACGGCTGGATTTCCTGTGGGACAACTTTTTTCAGATGCATGCGCCGCAGGCGTGATAAAAATGAACGTATGAAAGATTGAAGGATGGTCGGTGCAATCCTCAATATCCTCTATTGAGGCTTAACCCCTACAAAAAGGTTGGCGATTCCCAGTGTCATGCGGCGACAGGAGACATGGGAAAAGCCCGCTTGCTCCATGATGGCCATAAAAATATCGGTAGCCGGGAACCGGGAAACCGAGTCGGGCAGGTAGGAATAGGCGAAGCTGTGCTTGGAAAAAAGGCGGCCGATGGTTGGCAGCACCTTTTGAAAGTAAGCCAGGTAGGCATCGCGCAGGCGGGTTTTTTTCGGCGTGGCGAGTTCCAGCACCAGCAACATCCCGCCAGGCATGAGGCTTTCATAGAAAGCCCTCAGCGCGCCTGCCTTATCCTGGATGTTGCGGATGCCGAAGGCGATGGTCACGGCGTGAAAGGATGCCTGGCCAAAGGGCATTGCCAGGGCGTCGCCGGCCAGCAGGGAGATGGCCGTGTTTGGATTCCGACGGATCTTCTCCTGGGCCAGGCGAAGCATGCCCGGTGAAAAATCAAGGCCGGTCACCTTCACCCGCGGCCCCTTCTGCCTGCAGATCTCAATGGCGACGTCACCGGTGCCGCAGGCCACGTCCAGCACCCGCCCGTTTGCGGGAGGGGCCATGGCCGACACCAGCTTTTTGCGCCAGACGACATCCTGCCGGAGGCTGAGCAGGCGGTTGAGCAGATCATAGCGCGGGGCGATGCTGTCGAACATCTCCCGGACGAAGGGAAGCTCCCGACTTTCCATTGACATCCTTTCATCTTGCATTAACCTTATGGATCATTTGAACGGTGAAAAATTAACACATCACACCGCCCGTGACAACACGTAGGGGCAACGTTTCAGGACAATCCATGGCAGCCAAACGAGACTATTATGAAGTGCTCGGCGTCGATCGAAGCGCCGGCGATGCAGATTTGAAAAAGGCCTATCGGAAATTGGCCCTGAACTTTCATCCAGATAGAAACCCGGGTGACCGGGAAGCCGAAGAAAAGTTCAAGGAGGCCGCCGAGGCCTATGAGGTCTTAAGGGACGCCAACAAGCGCCAGATTTACGATCAGTATGGTCATCAGGGACTGGAGGGATCGGGTTTTTCCGGTTTCGGTGGATTCGAAGACATCTTTTCCAGTTTTGGAGATATCTTCGAAGATTTCTTCGGTTTTGGCGGCGGTCGCCGGTCCAGGAGCCGGGCGAATAAAGGTTCAGACCTCCGTTATGACATGCAGCTTTCCTTCATGGAAGCGGCCTTCGGCACGGAAAAAGAGATCGATGTGGAAAAGGCGGAAGTGTGTGCCGCCTGTGAGGGGACCGGTGCGGCACCCGGAACCGGGGTGGAAACCTGCGCCCAATGCGGCGGCAGCGGCCAAGTGGGCCGCAGCCAGGGTTTTTTCACGGTTCGTACCACCTGCGGACACTGCCGGGGCCAGGGGCAGGTCATATCCACCCCCTGTAAAACCTGTCGGGGCCATGGCAAGATGCTGGCCCGCAAAAAAGTGTCCGTGAGGATTCCCGCCGGCGTGGACAACGGTTCACGGCTTCGCCTCACCGGTGAGGGCGAAGCCGGTGCCTTCGGCGGGCCGCATGGCGATCTGTACGTCTTCATTCACGCGGAAGGTCATGATTTTTTCAAGCGAGACGACACCAATGTGTTGTGCCAGATTCCTGTTTCCTTTGTACAGGCGACCTTGGGCGATACCATCACCATCCCCACACTCAACGGGGAGAGTGAGCTGCTGATTCCCAAGGGTACCCAACCCGGCGACATCTTCCGGCTGCGGGGCGAAGGAATTCCCTCCCTTAGAAACGGCCACCGTGGCGATCAGGTTGTTCAGGTGAACGTGAAGACACCCACCAATCTCAATAAGAAACAGGTGACACTCCTCAAAGAATTTGCCTCGCTTGAAGAGCGTAAGTTTACCAGCAAACTGAAAACCATTTTAAAAAGCGGTCCATCCAGGGTGGCCAACTGAAACAACGGCATCAATCCGGAAAGATCCATAGGAGCGGATAGATCATGTTCGAACTAAAAATTATCAGCCATTTCGCTGCCGCCCACCAGCTGACCATGGTGGCAAAAAAATGCGAAAACCTTCACGGACACAACTGGAAGGTGGAGGTCTGTGTAAAGGGAGATCGACTCAACAACGCCGGCGTTGTGGTCGATTTCGGTATTCTCAAAGGGTATGTAAGAGAGATCATGGGCCGTCTGGACCATAAGTTTTTAAATGAACTGCCCTATTTTGACACCGTCGCCCCGTCCTCGGAAAATATCGCCTATTACATCGCCACTCGCCTGCAGGAGATGATCAAGGAGCCCGGGATGGCCGTCAGCCGGGTGACCACCTGGGAGTCTGAAGATGCCTGCGCCACCTATTTTCCGCAATAAGGAAGACCATCAATAACCAAGAAGGGGAACGACTGGAAAATAGATTCCGTCGTTCCCCTTCTTCTTTGTAAGCACACCCCAAAAATAAATGTCTTTGAATTGATTGTCAAAGGCCAAAGGCATCCTGTCGCTTTTAGATGAAGCGCGGATCTTCAGTTAGCTCTTGGGGCATTCTCCATCTGTTTCCAGCAGGCCACCAGTTCATCCCGGGTGATGATGGCGGTCGCGTTGGGCACATGTGCACGGATGTTGTCCATGCCCCCCTCCTGCCGGTCCACCAGGATCACCGCCCGAACCACCTCCAGCCCTTCGCTGCGGCTGCGCTCGATGGCGTTGATGGTGGAACCGCCGGTAGTGGCCACATCATCGATCACCACCACCTTTTCGCCGGGCAGGATGTCCCCTTCCACCCATTTGACAATGCCGTGGTCCTTCTGGCTTTTGCGGATGGAAAAGGCTTTCACCGGCTGGCCCTTGAGCTCGGATGCAAAGGCAGTGGCCATGGCAATGGGGTCGGCGCCGAAGGTGAGGCCGCCCACGGCCGATGCCCCGCTGTCTTGAATGGCTGCGAACATCAACTGGCCGGTGAGAAACATGCCGCGGGGACTCATGGTGGTGGGCTTGCAGTTTACATAAAACTGGCTCATGCGGCCCGACACCAGCTTGAATGCGGGTGTTTGGCTGTACTTAAAGGATTTTTGACACAACAGGTGGATCAGTTCATTTTTCATAGGGCGCCTTTCAGACGGCCGGATTTATAAGAAATACTTGATTTTAAGGGATTTTTCGTATAAAAAAGCCTCCACCGAACTGGAAGAAGCCCGTCATGGGGATTCAGTGGAGGCTTCGGCAAGGAAAACTGGGAACAGCACTCCTTGAGCTTAGAAGCGATTCATAACAGCTGCGAGGTTGCCGGTCAATGCCAAACCCCGGGGGGATATCAGCCGTATTGCCGCGTTCATCGACCCGCTATCGATGTCTTTTCGCATCCATGGCCTTCTTTTGCATGTGGCTGACCGCAGCGATGCCTGCCTGTGGCGATGAGGCGGCGGCTTTACCCGACATGGACCTGGATCGGACGGTGGCCCTGGCTCTCGAAGCCAACATTTCCGCCCGCATTTCCAGTGAGCGGACGCGTGCCGCCGATGCCGTGGTCAAAGCCCGGCGAACGGAATTCCTTCCTACTTTCAGCACCCAGTATGGATATTCCCGATACGACGAACCCCGATTTACTGTGGATCCCTCCTTAGGCGTGATATCGTCTGACGAGCAGTACAGATGGGTGACCAGTGTCACCCAGCCCCTGTTTACCGGTTTTTCCTTGACCACTCAACATAAATTGGCCCAGATGGGCCTGGACGCCGCCCGTCTCAACGAAGCCTTGGTCCGTCAGGATATTGTTTTTAACGCCAAGCGGATATATTTCCTCCTGCTCCAGGCCCAGAAGCTCAAGGTTGTGGCCGAGGAAGCCGTCACCATGCTGGAGGCCCAGACGGAAGTGGCGGTCAACTATCACGAGGTGGGGATGACACCGCTCAACGACCTTCTTAAAACCAAAGTCGAGCTGGCCAATGCCCGCCAGGACCTGGTGGCAGCCCAAAACAACCTGGAGATTGCCCGGGCCGACTTCAACCTGCTGCTGCGACGACCCATAGGAACATCGGTGACACCGATGGACATCTTGGATTTCGAACCTTTATCCCGATCCTTAACGGAATGCCTGGAAGCGGCGGAAAAGGATCGCGTGGAAGTCGCCGTGGCCGGCCTGGAAATAGAGATCCGCGATAAGGAGGTCAGCCTGGCCCAAAAGGATTATTATCCGACCGTTCAGGTTCAAGGCAATTACTACAAACTGGGCACTGACTGGCAGGTGGACGGTGGCGAAGGTATTTCCGACAGCAGCTTTTGGGATGTCCAGGCCCAGGCCCGCTGGGATTTCTGGCAGTGGGGCAAAACCGGTCACGGTGTTGCGGAAAAGAAAAGCAAGCTGGCTGAAGCGCGTCTCAACCGCAGCGAACTGCTGGACAACATCCAGCGACAGGTCAAGCAGGCCTGGCTCAAGGCTGATGAGTTTGAGAAGAATATCGTGACGGTACAATCCGCCATCGATCAGGCCAGGGAGGGGTTTCGTATCAGTGAAGCGTTGTTCAAAGAGCAGATGGCCACATCCACGGATGTCCTCGATGCCCGGACCCAGCTTTCCGAAACCATGACCCGATACTACAATGCCCTTTACGATTTTCAAATCGCGGTGGCGGCCCTCGATCGGGCCATGGGAAAACCCAGCATCGACATTGCCGAGGTCCAATGACCAGCATGGTTGAAAAGAGCGCGGTTATCCGGATGTTTCACGTCCACAAGCGTTACGGCGCCAAGCAGGCACTGGTGGACGCCACCTTGGATATTGCCAAGAACGAATTTTTATTCATCAGCGGACCCAGCGGGGCGGGGAAATCCACCCTGCTCAGGCTCCTCTACCTGGCCGAGCCGATCTCAGAAGGGCAGATCCTGGTGGACGGCATGAACCTATCCCGGATCCCTCGTCGCCGAATCCCCACGCTCCGGCGAAAATTCGGTATCATTTTTCAGGATTACAAGCTTATCCCCACCCGAACGGTATACGAAAACGTGGCCCTGGTGCTGGAGGTTCGGGGCATGAAGCGCAGCCTCATCGAAAAAAAGGTGAAAAGCGTTCTGCGCGTGGTGGGTATGGAAGACCGTAGGACCGCCTACCCTCCCAGCCTGTCCGGCGGTGAGCAGCAACGGGTCGCCGTGGCCAGGGCCGTGGCCGGCGATCCCAAGATCATCCTGGCCGACGAGCCCACCGGCAGCCTCGATGATGAATCGGCCGCCACAATTTTTGAGCTGCTCAACATGTTCTATAACCGCGGGGCAACGGTCGTGGTGGCCACCCATGATAAAGCCCTCATCGAAAATGCCACCGGCCGGGTGCTGCAGATCCGACAGGGACGGCTGGATATGCCACCGGATATCTGAAGCTGAACCGAGCGTTTCAAATTGAAGAGGCGAACCGATGATCTTCTACACCCGACGCGCCATCAAGGACATTCTGGAGAACCGGTTTCTCAATGTGGTGACCATTATCACCATCGCCTTGTCCGTTCTGATCGTCAGCGCCTTCGGCCTTTTTTTCCTTAACGCGCAGGACATGTTCAACGCCTGGAAAAAGGGGGTCCGGATCATGGTTTACCTGGCACCGGAGACCTCCGAGGCCCAGCGCCTGGACACTCGCTACCGGCTTCAGACTATCGCCGGCATCCAAAGCATCCGCTTCATATCAAAGGCGGATGCCCTTGAATTGATGAAGTCGCGGATGCAGCGACAGACCTCCTTGCTGGACAACCTGCGTGAGAATCCTTTGCCCGACGCCTTTGAAGTGACCCTGGTCACTGAATCCAACTCACCGGAAAAAATTGAATTTCTGGCACAACGCATCGAAGGCCTGCCATCGGTATCCGAGGTGGAGTATGGCCAGCAATGGATCGATCGGTTTGCCAATTTTTTCAATTTGTTCAAACTGGTGGGCTATGGTATGGGCGCCATGTTCTTCATGGCCACGGTCTTCATTGCGGCCAACACCATTCGCCTGGTACTCTACTCCCGGCGGGAAGAGATCCATATCATGCGATTGGTGGGTGCCACGGATAATTTCATCAGGTTTCCTTTCTACTTAGAAGGCCTTATCCAGGGTCTGTCCGGAGGTCTGATCGGCCTGGGAATGCTCTTTTCCGCCTTTTCCGCCATCGGGTCCCAGTTTGAACAGTCGCTGTCTGCCGAAATGGTTGCCATTCGTTTTTTTTCCATGGGCACGTGTGCCGTTATTCTCGGCGGAGGCATGCTGACAGGCCTGTTGGGGTGCTTTTTTTCACTTAAACAGTTCGTGAAAGAATGATGGATCGTTCGGACAAGAAAAATATGCCGCGAGCCAAGATTCTTTTCCGTTCCGCAAAGGTTAGCCTGCTTTTGTTGCCGGTGCTGATTTTTAGTTTTTTCGCTCAACCGCTTTTAGGTGCCGGGGACCCCAAACCGGCGACGATCCTTGTTTCGGAGCTCAACATGCGCTCCGGACCCGGTGACCACCACCCGCCCATTGCCATCTTACGTAAAGGGACCCGCGTGCTGGTGCTCTCATACGAAGGCGAGTGGGTCCGGATTCTTTTCGAGGATCAGACCGGTTTTATCATGAACCGGGAGAGCTATCTGAGCATCGACGAACCCGGTGCGGGTCCGGCAGGAGATGTGATGCCTCCACGTTTGCCGGACAGCGCGACCGACGACCTTAACCGGGAACTGGAGATCTCTAAAGAAAAGGCGGACTCCTTTTCGCAAGCGGAGACCGCTATCATCAACGCCCTGGACGACACCGAAAGAGCCCTTGACCGTGTCCGGAAAAAGGTGGCTCGTCTCTCTACAGAGCTTAAAGCCGTGGAGTTGCGCATTCGGGAACTCGAAGCGCAATACCGGGAGATCGAGCATCGTGCCAACCTAAACGAAAAGTATGTGGCCGGTCGACTGGCAGCCCTCTACAAACTCAGCTGGCTGGGCAAATTCCACGTCCTGGCGTCGGCGGATTCCATGTTCGATTTCTTTTCCAGCAAGCGCGCCCTGGAGCAGATCCTGGCTCAAGATGACGTTGTGCTGACCCAATTGTCCCGGGACAAGTCAGAGATGCAGGCGTTGCTGAACAAGCTGGTCGAAAGGAAAAATGACAAGCAGACGACTACGGCAGACCTGAGCAATCGCATCGACACCATGAACGTGGAACAGGGTAGGCGGGAGGCGCTGCTATCAGAGATCCGAGAAAAAAAATCGTTGCAGCTGGCAGCCATCGATTCCTTGAAGACATCGGCCCGAGCCTTGGACCAGACGGTTGAATCCTTCAAAATCGAACCGCCTGCGGTGGGTCCACCACAGTCCATGGTTGCGGAAAAACCCTTTGCTGCGCTTAAGGGCTTGCTTATGATGCCCGTGAAAGGTAAAATAGTCTCTTTTTTCGGTCATTACAAAGACAGCAAGTTAAAGGTGAGCCATTTTCAAAGCGGCATTAACATCAAAGCGGACAGGGGTGAACCGATCCGGGCCGTATACAGCGGTCAGACACTGTTTTCTTCATGGTTCAAGGGCTTTGGCAACATGCTCATCATCGATCACGGCGACCACTATTACAGTGTGTATGCCCATCTGGAGGAACAGTTCAAGTCAAAGGGAGATCCGGTCGAGGCCGGTGAAGTGATTGCAACCGTGGGCGATACTGGCTCAATGACCGGCGCCGGACTGCATTTTGAGATACGCCACCACGGAAAACCGATGAATCCATTGGGTTGGATCAAGAAAGGCTAGAGGAGATACGAATGACAGCCAGAAAAACCCGACACCTGAAAATGTGGGTGGCAATGGTGCTCGTGTCAGCCGCGCTGATACTGGGTCACGGCTTTTACCGGGATCTGTCCGCCAATAGTGAAGAGACCTACAAGGGCTTAAAACTTTTTTCCGATGTTATCGAGCTCATCCAGAAAAATTATGTGGATGAGGTCGATACCCAGAAAATGATCGAAGCCGCCATTCAAGGCATGGTCCGGAGCCTGGATCCTCACTCCGCCCTGCTTCCCCCCGATGCCCTGAAGGAACTTCAGATCGACACCCACGGCGAATTTACCGGCATCGGTATCCATGTGACCATGCGCAATAACCTGGTGACCGTCATTTCCCCCATTGAGGGCACGCCGGCCTATCGGGCCGGCATCAAAGCGGGTGACAAGATCATCAAGGTTGACGGAACGCCCAGTGAGGACCTGCGGGATGCGGTCAAGCGCATGCGTGGGCCCAAAGGCACCAGCGTCGTTATCACTGTCATCCGACAAGGTGCTCCCGAACCGCTGGATTTCAGCCTGGTGCGCGACGTGATTCCCATATACAGCGTCAAGGCAGAGCTGCTCGAACCGGGGTACGGATACATCTGGATCACCAACTTCAGGGAAAACACGACCGGCGATCTGATCGAGGCCCTGCAGGCGATGGAAACCGCTGAGACACCCATGAAGGGCCTGATTTTAGACCTGCGGGACAACCCCGGGGGAATCCTCAACCAGGCCATCGAGGTGTCCGATCTATTTCTGAACGAGGGTGAAATTCTCAGCATCAAGGGCCGTGATGGCCAGAACACCAAGGTGTTTCGGGCTCATGCCGGCGACGTAAAACGAACCTATCCCATTGTGGTTCTGATTAACGGTGGAAGTGCCAGCGCCTCGGAGATCGTGGCCGGTGCGCTCCAGGACCACAAGCGGGCCCTGATTCTGGGGACCACCACCTTCGGCAAGGGGTCCGTTCAGACCGTGGAGACCCTGCGGGACGGGTACGGCCTCAAATTCACCATCGCCCGCTACTACACCCCCTCGGGTCGCTCCATCCAGGCAAAAGGGGTGGAGCCGGATGTGGAGGTCAAGCACCGCATCATCTCCGACGCCGACACCACCGGCGATCGGATGCTCAAGGAAAAAGACCTGAAAAATCATTTGGACGCCGATCCTGACGAAGCTTTTGAAGAGCCACGGGCTGAACCGGAAGCGATCAAAAAAGAGGTGCCGCCGGATCCCCCGGCGCTGAAGCGCTTCAAGTCCAAACACAGCCCCCTTGACCGGGATGCGCTTTTTTCCGACAACCAGGTCTTGCGCGCACTCGACATTCTGATCAGCTACGATATCTTTAAAGACCTAAAAAATGGCTAAGAAAGGTTTCGCAAAACCCAGGGCACGGAAGAAACAGAAAAAAACAGGCATCAACCCCAAACTTCAGTTGATGAAGATCGTTGCCGGGGTGACGTTGCTGGCCTGCCTTGTGGTCACGGCCGGGCTGCTGGCCAGCCGGTTGCTCATGCGTCCCGCGCCGCAGGTGGCCTCAAAGACCAAGCCAATTCCCGTCACCAGGCCCGACACAGGTCCGGTGCATCACAGCGTTCCTGATTACGAAGCCTTCAACCGCGAAGCGATGGTGCCGGCGCCTCCAATCACCCGAATCAAGCCGATAACCAATGGCATTCCCGTGGCCATCATCATCGATGATATCGGCTACGACCGAAAAATGGCCGAAGGGTTTTTGGACCTGGATGTACCGCTCACCTTTTCCGTGCTTCCCGAGGGTACCTTTAACCACAGCATCATCGACCAGGCCCTGAAAAAAGAGGTAGAGATCATGCTTCACCTGCCCATGGAGCCGGGCAACTATCCCAGCGTCAACCCCGGGCCCGGCGCGCTGCTGTCCTCCATGAGGCCCGATGAACTCATCGCCCAGCTCAATGCGAACCTCGACCGAGTCCCCAATGTCAAGGGGGTGAACAACCACATGGGGTCCAGGCTGACGGCATCATCCGAGAAAATGCGCCAGATTTTTACCATCCTGAAAAAGCGTGACCTCTTTTTTGTGGATAGCCGCACGTCGGCCGACACCCTGTGCCGGCCGTCGGCAGAGCTGCTCCACCTGCCCTTTGCCGAGCGGGATGTCTTCATCGACCACGAGCAGACCCGCAAGTTTGTGAGAAAACAACTCAAATTGCTTATTAAAAGAGCCAAGCGCCAAGGCTACGCCATCGGCATTGCCCATCCCCACCCGGTCACGCTCGAGGTGCTGAAGGAGATGCTCCCCGAACTTAAAAAGGCGGTTTTTTTCACCCATGCGTCCCAGGTGGTGGCTTTTCAGCAGGGATGACGGCTTCCTAAAACGCCCAATATCTGCGTTGTGCGAAATTCCCCGTCCCTGCGGCGTACTTCAAGTACGCCTCGATCCTTGGAATATGCGCGCCTTGATCTTGAACGGTGTACGAAGCCGTCCGGATATGGACTTATTTTTAGGCTGTTGTGGGATTGAGGAATCGTAGGAGCGGCTTCCAGCCGCGATCGGTTCTCGATCTTCCCTAATCCGATGTCAGTCTGTCGGCAAGGGTGCGGTGCAGGCCTTGCCTGGCATTCGGGTTTCTTGAAGATTCAGAAAAACAGCTTGGCGTCGGGTGGCAAGATGAACCTGTTTTCGGGTATTATATACAACTTCAAGGGGCTGTGGCTGGGGATCCGAACACCCCGGCTGCTGCTGCTGGGTTTTCTGCGTTTTGCCGTGGTGGCCATATTGACGGTGGCCGTCTCCGGGCTGATCCTGGCCAAGCACGCTGACATCCTGGCACTGTTGTGGCAGCAGCCCGAAAGCCCGTGGATCGTCTGGGCCTGGCACTTGGCCTCCTGGTTGCTCTCGCTGATGCTGATGGGCATCTCGGCGGTAGCTGCTTATCTGCTGGCACAGGTGCTGTTTGCCGTGTTTATCATGGATCTGATGTCCCGGATTACCGAACGCCTGATTACCGGCAAAGCGACGGCGTCACCGCATATGTCGATCTTATACCAAATGGGATTTTTGGTTCGCCAGGAACTGCCCCGTAACATCATCCCGGTTTTGCTGACGCTGATCATCATGGTCCTGGCCTGGTTTACGCCCCTGGGGCCGGTGTTGACTGGCATTGGTCCCATGGTGGCGGCCATCTTCCTGGCCTGGGACAACACCGACCTCATCCCCGCCCGCAACCTCCAGCCTTTTGGTCAACGATTCAAGACCTTGGTAAAATCACCCCTCTTTCATCTGGGCTTCGGATTGCCCTTTCTCATCCCCGTGCTGAACCTGGTCTTCCTGAGTTTTGCACCGGTGGGGGCCACCTTGTATCATCTGGATCAGATGAAGCGAGCGGTTTCGTCAAAGCCATCCGGAGAATAGGTCGCGCCATGTTTTTTTCCATTTTATAAATGGAGGAGAGAGATGGGCCAAAATCGCCTGTGTAACCTTCTGGGAATTAAGTACCCGATCATTCAAGCACCCATGAATTGGGTAAGCGGCGCCGACCTCGTCGCTGCCGTATCGAATGCCGGTGGACTTGGAACCCTTGGACCCAACGCCGGTGCTGAAAACATTACTTCGGATGTTGAGTTGACCGGAGAGAGAATGCGCGCTCAGATAAATAAAGTGCGCCGTCTCTCTCAAGCCCCCTTTGCCGTCAATATCGTCGTCGGTGTTGGGGAAGACATGAAGTATTCAAAAAAAATCGTCGATGTCGTTATCGAAGAAGCAGTGCCGGTGGCAATCGTTTCGGTTGGCCGCCCCGACATATATACTGATGCGCTCAAGGCTGCCGGGATCAAAGTGCTGCATGCCATTTCCACCGCCAGACACGGTCAAAAGGCGGAACGCGCCGGTGTGGATGCGGTTATTTGTGAGGGGTTTGAAGCCGGCGGCCACAAGGGATTCACGGAGCTGACCACCCTGACATTGACCCCCATGGTTGCAGATGCCGTGCATTTACCTGTGATTGCCGGTGGCGGTATCGGCGATGCGCGAAGTGTTCTTGCCGTCATGGCACTGGGTGCAGACGGTATCTACATGGGCACACGGTTTATGGTTACGCATGAGTCTGAAAGCCACGCGCGAGTCAAGGAGGCCATTGTAAACACGCAGGATATCTGTACCATTTCTGTACCCAAGGACTACATGCTTGCCAGAGATCTGATCAACGATTTCACTAAACAATATTTAGGGTTGAAAAAAGCCGGCGCAAGCAACAGTGAACTATCCACTTTTCTTAACGACCACTCTCAGTATCATTCTCAACACCTTGGCAAAGCAGATAACTCGGAAATATGCTGCGGCCAGGTTGCCGGGCTGATCAATGAAGTCAAAAGCGCCGGTGAAGTGGTCGATGATGTTGTGGGAAGCATCGCAAAAAGGTTTGAAGAACTCAAAGCGCGGTTGGGTTGCCTTTTATAGACGGCGACGCCATTTTTGATCGTGGAACCCATGGTGTCTGACGCCTGAGGCTATCGCCAAAGAGATGGGGCTTCGATCTTTTTGCTCAACAGGTACAACAAACACAACGTTCATCAAAAATCTTTTCCTTGAACCCGTGTTTTTGCAACCACCTGCCGCGGCACCGGTCGTGTGTGCGCGAACGACCTTTTTGATATCTATTCATGATGGGTGAATATGCAATATTTTCAATGGGTTTCGTTTGCGTGGGATAGCCACTACGAATCTGTAATTTTTATCAAAATTGCAACCAGTTGGATCATGGCAAACTATCTGCCGTTTTGACGGGAGCAGATAGATTTAGTTCAGAAGAAGTAACCTGTAATGATATACAGGGAGCCCCTACCTTAAAATATAAGATAGTTCGTTGATGATTTTTTATCCTCCCAGACATCATTCGTCTTATAAGCACGTAGGAGAATCTCCAGTGGGTGGACCACCGGATAATGCAGCAAGAGTTGAAATTGGAGTCGGCAACTTAAACAATCCGTGACCACTGTATCAGGTGCGGAGGCGCTAATCTTAGCAGCAATCGAGGATCCGAGAGATACAGATGCATCATGGAATCCCTTTTTGTAGCCCAAACTGCCCCCCATGCCGCAGCAGTCCATGGACCCGCCAACCTGTTCGATGATCAGCCCGGGGACCCGAGAGAGCAGTCGTATGTACGGACTGCCGATTTTCTGTTCCCGTTGATGACAGGGAGCAAAGTAAACTATCCTTTCACGAATGGGCTGGAGGCGGGTATTCAACTGCCCGCCATCAAGCAGGCGGACGAGGTACTCCCCAATATCCAAAAAACCATCGGATACGGTGATACGCTTCAGTGGCTCAAGGGCGTTGAACAACCCATCATCCTTAAGAATTTTTCCATACAAAGATTTTTTTAAATGGGTGAACTGACCGTTGCACCGGCCGTCTGGAATCTTGATTTCATCATCGCCGGCAGCAACCGATTGCTGGAAGGAGTCTGAATGATAGGCGCCTTCCTTGAGCAGCACTTTCATTAGAAAGCCACAGGTAGGGCATGAACTCACGGGTTCATAGCCCATATCCTTCGCCGCTAGAAGCACGCTAAGATTTGATTCTGCACGTCTGAGGGTTGTACGATTATCGCCCTCCACCAAAGTGGGCATGCCGCAACACTGCTGGGGCGGAACGAACACCTTAACACCGCAACGTTCAAGAACCTTCACCGCTGCCCGGGCCACCTCGGGGAACAGATAGCCGGCTGTGCAGCCGGCAAAATAAGCCACACCATGCCCATTTTCACGAAGGCTGCACAGACCGCGGGCTTTGGCCCAGGCAAAAAAGTTCTCTTCGGGAATGCGTGGCAATCTGCGCTCGTGGTGCATGCCGGCAATTCGTTTAACGATTCCTTTGAAAGGATCGTTTGAAAAGACCGCATTTACCAACCAAGGAGCCACACCACATGAACGCCCGAATTGTTGAACGTCCGCCAGTAAACGATTACCGATAGGCATGCCTTTTTCACGGACATATGCGGTCTTTGCCTTGATCACATCGCTACGGATGTTGGGACACGGGCACAATCCGCACAGGGTGCAAAGCTCCACCAATTCCCGCAACTCATTATTGCTGCCGGGCTGTCCTGCGGCCACCTCTCGATCGACAAGCCGATATAGGGCCGGGAAAAAAAGACAATCCTCGTTCATGAGGTGTCGGCACGTGTCACAGTCCGCACAGGCATGGATTACGCGACGGACAATCGCCTCGGGCTGTGTGGTTGGTTTTGCATGCTTGGAAGATGACATCAATTTGATCTTATTTTGACCCGAACTTTAAGTATAGTCTATTAACTACTGAACGCATATGCCTCCGGGATGGATGAACCGTGGCTTTTGAATTAGAATCTGATGATTTATCGTTTAACGGACTTCATTTTTGCTGTTTCGATCAACTTTTCTGATGGCGAGACCAGTAGCGTTAAATTGTTTATGTCTCGGATAACTGTTTCACTTCCAGGAATCAATGGCGATTTGCTGGTTGCATTCCACAGTTCGCCCCCCACCGATACCTTGCCACGGGTACCCTTCCACTGCCTAACCACGCACCTTTTCCCAATCATACCTGAAGGGCCGTAGGCCGATTTGCGTTTGTGGTATCGAATAGTCCAAAACAAGGGCAGGATGATGTGCTCGAAGATTTCGTAGATGACGACACAAACCAGCAGCGTAATCATCGCTTCTTTCATAATGATATTAGGTCCTGGCTTTAGAAAGATTGTGTTTTCGGGCGTAGGTAATTTCGGAGACGATAGCACACCCATCGTTAATCCGGAATGGTTATCGATGCCGGTCTTACACAGGCACTGAATACCCTACCTTTTAGCCTCTCAGATTAATCGACAATCAGATGTCCGATGGTCAGCACCATCACCATGGCAAGAAACACCAGAGGCTGGGTGTGGAGTCGATACACACTTTTTTGAAGCTGTTTGGGGCACAGCCTGAATTTCATAATCAGTCCCAAAGCTATCAGGGCAAACATTACCGCAAGTCCCCATTCCGGCAGTGCCGTTGACTTGCAGCGGGATGACAGCCAGTGCCACAGAGCGATGCCAAGAACCAGCGGGTTGATCAAATAATGGAATCGCATGAGATGCTTCTTCTGGAAGCGATTGAACCGAGCCAGCGCACCTTTCAATCCGTTCCCCATAGGAACAAACTTATTGGTCCACTTGATCAGAAGACTCAAGACAACGGGCAGGTTGGCTGCCACAAGAAGCCAGGCAGCCATTTGTCCGGCCGTTTCGTTGCCTTCGTCATTCCTGCCAAAAAGGGGCGAATGATGTTGTTCCTCTCGTTCAAACCAACCTTTTGCCTTGCGGTGGTCATCTGCCATACCTTTGGTTGCGAACAGAAGACCGGCGATAATCAATCCAATCGCGATTAGACCGATGAGTGATATATTTGGTTTTTTCTTTCGCATATTCCTTTATCCAGATAAGAGTTTACCATCTCCTTCAAGATGTGCCGAACCAGTTATCACATCCCATTCGCTTTTTTGTGTCTACACATGTTTAGAATACTTTTTCAAACACTGTGACCTAAAAGGACTTTGATGGAATTTTTCTATTAAGCGCGACCGGAAGGATGGAGCAGCTCTAAACAAACATTTGAATCGAAATTTCATACCGCTCTACAACAATGACAAAACAGTTGGGGATCGTTTTTTATTCTTCTGTTATTTTTAACTTAATATCGCGGGGGAACTCAAGAAAAACTATATTGGAGTGGTGTTGAGGCGTTGCTTTTTCGACTGATCGGGTTGATATCTGCAGCAAATAAGGGCAAACGAATTTTCAAGGGTACTATGTCTATGGCTCGCACTAATCATGGATTTGAGGGCCATTGCTTTGTGAGATATCTCCTGGGGTCAGGTGTCGGAGGTTATCTTCCATTCCAACTTTGTAAAAAAGTGGCCATCTGTCTCTCAAGACAGAATTATCCAACTTGGCTTCATGGGAAGTAACCACACGATTCGGTAGGGCCCAATTTTATGGGTTAGCCAGAACGTACTTGTCTGGCCATGAAAATTTTTCCACTGATCTGAGGAGCATCTATCCCAACATTTGACAAGGATGCGATTCTGAATCCTGTGGTATTAAAAACCTTGAGGTTGGATCCCAATCTAATGATGTCTGCGATATCTTAGACTATCTCATCGATTAGTGTGTTACTGATTCTACAAATGGTCTGGTTATTTTTTTTTCTCGTTTACGGTGCAATTGCGGTGATAGGCGTTTTTCGAGAATGTTGATGGCTCGAGTGACCAAAAAATTGATCACTAAATAGATTGATCCAGCTATAATAAAAACCTCGATAGGCGCGTAGGTAGCAGCGATGATTTTTTTGGCGATGCCCGTGACTTCCAAGATGGTAATGGTGCTTGCCAGAGAACTGGACTTGACCATCAAAATTACCTCGTTACCGTATGCCGGAAGCGCCTGCCTGATTGCTACCGGAAAAACAATTCTTTTGAAAAGGGTCCAGGGCGACATGCCAATAGCTCGGCCTGCCTCTATCTCACCCCAGGTAACGGACTGTATGCCGCCGCGGATGATCTCTGCCGTATATGCCCCAGTATTCATGGTCAGTGCTGAGATGGCGCAAAAATATGGTTCTCTGAAGAACTGCCACAGTCCAATATCCTGAAAAAAATGTCGAAACTGCCCCGAACCATAGTAGATCAGATACATTTGAACCAGCAGCGGCGTGCTACGGAATATATACACGTAAAGTCTGCCCAAACTGGAAAGGAGGATATTCTTCGACAAGCGCATTTGCGCGAATACCACCGCAAGGATGAAACCGATCCCTACCGATATACTTACCAAAAGCATTGTTTGGGGTATGCCTTGGATGAGTTGCGGGAAGGCTTCTTTCATAATATCAAATCGCATGTCAACTGCTCCTAACGCCTTTGTTGGCCCAGGTCTCGGCACGCTGAAAACCTCGGTTGGAAATAGATGTCAGTCCCAAATACAGCAGCGCTGCAACTAAATAAAAGGTAAAAGGCTCCCGTGTCGACCCGGATGCCACAGCAGATTGACGCATGATTTCGACGAGTCCAATTACGGAAATCAGCGATGTGTGTTTAAGTGTCAACTGCCAAACGTTGCCCATGCCAGGCAGAGCAAACCTCACCACCTGTGGTACCAAAACTCGCCGAAACCGTGTTACCGGCCCCATTCCGATGGCCATGGCTGCTTCGATTTGCCCCTTTGGGACCGCAAGCACACCGCCACGGATTACCTCCGCACTGTAAGCTCCTGAACTAAAACCGATGCAGACCATGCCGGTGACAAATATCGGCGGATTGATAAAGCCTTCCCAGCCAAATAACGCAGATCCGATCTTGCTCAAGAAAATGCCGCCACCAAAAAACACCAGGTAGATGATAAGCAGCTCCGGGATACCTCTCACTAACGTGGTGTAGGCATCGGCGATAAGCCGGAGTGCCAGAAACCGCGAAAGTTTAAGCGCTGCCGCGATGGCGCCTAACATAATGCCAACTGCGTAGGCGCAAACCGACACAGCCAGCGTCATGAAAGCCCCAATCAGCATTTCATCCCCCCAGCCAGCATTACCGAAAAAAAGCAGATCGATGTTCATTTTCAGCCATCCTGATCGATCAGATTGAAAATTAAACGGGTGGCTGTATACATTGCGTTAAAACAACCACCCGAATCTGTTATCGCACACCCCTATTCTTTGGCGGAAGCATCGAAGGTAAACCATTTTACAGCCAGTTTACTCAAAGAACCGTCAGCAATGGCAGCATCGATCGCATTGGAAAACAGTTCCGCCAAGTCCACGTCCTTTTGTCTGACGGCCACGCCGACACCTTCACCAAAGGGACCCTTGGTCATGCCGGGCCCAACCATTTTCATGTCTTGACCCTTCTCGGAGTTGACCCTGGAGACCCAATAGCTCATGGCACCTAACGCTGCATCGATTCGTCCAGCCTGTAGATCGAGTTCGAGATTCTCCTGTGTGTCGTAACCACGTATTTTTACGGCATCCCCCAAGTACTGCTGAAGGAATTTTTCCTGAATGGTCGCATTCTGTACACCGATCACCTTCCCCTTGAATTCTTTACCTACTGCATCTAAAGCAGCCTGTTCCTCGCTACTGATATCATCGAGCGTAATTCGATCAAGCGTCGTCGAAAAATTTGCTGATGGGCTGTCCTTAAGCACTATAAACAACGACGGAGTTGCCGCGTAGTAGCGCGAGAAGGCAACCACTTTCTTGCGCTTGTCGGTCATACTCATACCAGCCATAATCGCATCATACTTGCCAGCCTGCAGCGCCGGAATTATTCCGTCCCATGCCTGAGGAACGACTGTGCATTTAACATTCATCCGGTTGCAAAGGTCAGCTGCCAGTTCAATTTCGAATCCATCCAGTTTTCCCGAGGAATCTGTAAAATTCCACGGGGCAAATGCACCCTCTGTCGCAATCGTTATTTCCTTCCACTCTTTCGCTTCGGCAGCAGCGAAGGTAAAGACAACGACAACCGCCATAAGCAGTGACACCTTGAAATTTTTCATACTTCCCTCCTCCTGCTTTTAGAATTGATTGTTATGAATACCTTTATATTATACTTGACAAAAATGCCCGGCATCGATCGGACTGTGGATTATTAAACAATTCTTGGGGAGAGTTTTGCTCCTCGATTTGCCCTTGGTGGAGAAACAGAACCTTGTTAGACACTTCCCGAGCAAATCCCATCTCATGGGTAACGACGACCATGGTGCGCCCCTCGGCGGCAAGATCGCGCATGACCTTTAGAACCTCACCGACCAACTCTGGATCAAGCGCAGACGTCGGTTCATCGAAAAGCAGAACCTGAGGCTCCATGCAAAGTGCTCGGGCGATGGCCACCCGTTGTTGCTGGCCACCCGACAATTCGCTGGGGTAGGCGTCATGTTTTTCAGCGATACCGACTTTATCCAACAGGGCCATCGATCGGTTTTTGACCACTTTTTTGTCTTGGTGAAGTACCTGCAGCGGCCCTTCCATCACGTTCTCCAAAACCGTCATATGGCTCCATAGGTTAAACGTCTGAAAAACCATACCCAACCTGGCCCGCAATCGCTCGATCTGACGGCGGTCACCGATTACCTTGTCACCACGCCCGGTTTTAACGATACGGATTTCTTCTCCATCGACAACGATCCGGCCTGAGTCGGGAACTTCCAAGAAGTTTATGCAACGAAGGAACGTGCTTTTCCCAGAGCCACTGCTGCCAATGATCGATACCACTTCATGTTTACCGGCAACCATCGTAACGCCTTTGAGGACTTCATTGTTACCAAATCGTTTGTGGATATTTTCTGCCAGCAGAAAGGGAGGGGGCTCACTCATTTTATTGATCTCCAGATGATAGGTCGTAAAAGGCGAACAATGAAAACCCGGCAACTATGAGATAGTCGCGTTTCGCCGGGATTAGCATATAGCACCAAGGCCGTAAAAGGTATTGCACTGGGCAATTAGGTCTGACTCATTGGATATCAGCCTTGGGGAATAGGGCCTGAAAGACGCTTTCAAGCGGATGGCTATTGTTGGTATAGTGCCAGATGCCAGCACTCCGTTTTGGCCATCCATAGATTATGAAACTAATTGTTTCATAAAATATATTTCTGGAACAATAATTTCAATTGTTTTCATTCATCAACCAAAATGTCAAGAACTTTTTTCTACCAAATCTTTTAATCTTTACGCAGTCAACGCATTTAAGAAAATAGATAGGATAAAAGGCTGCTACAATAGAAACAATATCCGATCCAAAGCCTCAAGGATCTTTCAAGCTGGTTGATTCGAATTGCTGAGGTAATGCACTACGGCTTGGCAAAAGATGTTCACACCAATGGCCAGAACTCGCTCATCGATATCGAAATAGGCCGAGTGCAAGGGGTGGTTTATCCCTTCGGCAGCATTGGAGCACCCCAGGCGAATAATGGTTGCCGGGCGAAGACGGGTGAAGAACGCAAAGTCTTCAGATCCCATAATAGGGGGCACGTAGCTGACGTTTTTTGCACCCACCACCTTACGTGCCGTCTCATACAAAAAGGCGGACACAGTTTCGTCGGTTACCAGCACTGGGGAACCATCGTGAATTCTTACCTGGCAGTTCACCCCATAGGTGCTGGCGATGCCTTCCGCTACCTCTTTAAGGCGACGTATCAATAGTTTGCGTACGTTTGCGTCCAGCGCCCTAATTGTACCTGCCATCTGGACCGATTCGGGAATCACGTTGCCGACCGTACCTCCTTGAAACATTCCCACGGTGAGCACACCAGCAAGGGTTGGCTTGACGTTTCGACTGATGACTGACTGCAGCAGTGTTACCAATGCCGAGGCGGCCACGATGGGGTCATTTCCCTCTTCAGGGCGCGCACCATGCGTACCTTTGCCGACAATCGTGATATCGAAGCTGTCAGAGGAAGCATAGCCAAGGTTCTTAAAAACGCCAATTCGACCGACCGGAAGATCAGGTGACATGTGCCCTGCTATCAGGCAATCGACTTTGGGGGAATCAAGAACACCAGCATCGATCATGGTACTGGCACCGGAAAGCTTCTCTTCGGCTGGTTGGAAAATAAATTTGACATTTCCATTGCAATGCCGCATCAAGTCGTCATCAACAAGCCTGCGAGCCACACCGAGCATGATGGCAGTGTTGGCGTCATGCCCACAGGCGTGCATGCGCCCATCGTTGCAGGATCGATAAGGTGCCCTTCCGAGTTCGTTAACTGGCAGCGCATCAATATCGGCACGCAGGGCAATGGTGGGCCCTTCTGATGATCCCCGCAACAGGGCTGTCACCCCGGTGTGTGTCTTGAAGCGCTGTACCTCAATACCCAACTCCTCAAGCAGTTCGGTAATTTTTTCTGTAGTTCGATATTCCTCAAAAGCCAGTTCTGGGTGGGCGTGAAAATCGCGCCGCAGGCTTATTAACCAATCGTCGAAAGGCTGCCCTTGTTCGCTCATGATGCTGCCGCTCCGTTTCTCCAGCGATTCGCTGGTGCACGTTATAAGGTAGTGGTTGACAGATTGATTGGAACAGATTAGTCTGCAGTGAAACAACTATTTCATAAAAATAAATTATTCAATAAATAATTTCATCATGCAGAATAAAGAGCTGACTGAACGTATCCGAGCATTAGGCAAACTGACGCCCAGTGAATCCAAGATAGCCGATTATTTTTCACGCAACTATTGGAATCTGGTGTTCGATAACACGACCAGCATCAGTAAAAATACAGGCGTAAGCAAACCCACCGTAGTGAGATTTATCGCCAAACTCGGCTATGACAAGTTTTCTGTTTTTCTCGAAGAGTTGCGCAAGGACGTTTTAGATGGGCAAGACTCTTTACCGATTCGGTATTATTTGAAAAAGAAGCAGCTTACCGACGATGCCGAAGAGGATGTTCTGCTGCAAAGCTTTTCACTGATCACACAGAATCTCGAGCATACTCACGCCCGTATCGACCATGACCAATTTTGGAAGGCGGCGCAGGCGATAGCCCAAACAAGTGGTACTGTATACATCACGGGTCAGCGAAGTTCATACGCCTTGGCCTATCTGTTTTATAATATGATCCGTCGTATCCGACCAGATTGCACCCTAATCGGGTCTCAGATTACTTCCCAACCCGACCGCCTAATTGACGTGGGAAAAGATGATTTGCTTTTTGCCATCTTCCGTCATCCTTACGCTAAGACCACACTTCGCATCGGCCAGTATTTTGAGCGCTGCGGAGCACCCATCATCCTATTAACCGACAGTGCCTTTAACCCGATGCAGAATCTGGCAAACGTTCAAATCGAGGTAGATACAGAGGGCGTTTCCATTTTTACAAGCTCGGCTGCCGTTGTGGCTGTACTTGAATCGCTTAACATCGCCTCCCTTAAGTTCTGCGACGACTCTGTTTACAAGCGATTGGAAAACGCGGAAGCCCTATACAACGATTTTGAAGTATTCTGTCCCGGTAAATCATTAAACGCAGAGCGTATCGCCAAATTAAAAAAGAGTCATTAATGATTTGGAATAGCTATGAGTAACTGTTAACAAATAATTCTCTTTTACCTTGATAGGGGTGAAACCGACTACTGGCTTCACCCCTATCCATTATCCATAGATGTTCTCAATCCAACGTATCGCTTCAATATCGCTGATCGTGCCCAGGTATCGCTGTGTCGTTGACAGGTTTGCATGGCGCAGGATGACCTTGCTGACAATTTCAATAGGCACACCGGAACGCGAGGCATAGGTCGCGGAATGCCGGCGCAGATCGTGAGGGCGGAGTTTTATACCCACCAGTTTGCCGGATTTGATCACCATCATTCTGGCAGCCTCATAGGAAATCGGGAATATCCGATCACAGGGTGCATTGCACACCTGTAGCGCGTATTCACGTAATCGATCCGCCACTTTTTGAGGGATGAACACGAATTCGTATTCCTTGCCGCTTTTGGGTTCACGAAGGACCAGTTTTCTATCCTGCAGATCCCCCAATCGCAGTTTCAGCACTTCACCGATACGCATGCCACCACGAGCCATCAACTCAAGAATCAACCGATTACGGACTTTGGTGGTGCGAAAAATAATCTCGTCGATGGTTTCCTTCTCGATGATTTTCCATCGCAAAGGCACCCTCTCCCGGTACAGCTTGCGGATCATAGGTCTGTCGCAGGGATTTCGGAGTTCGGGGTCGATATTGTTGCGGACGAAATTGAAAAAGGACGAGAGTTGGGAAAAGCGGATCCGTTTGGTGTAGGGTTTGTTTCCCTCGGTGAGGCGATTCAGGAATGTGAGGATGTGTTCCGGGGTGACTTGGCCACGTACGACAATCCATTTCTATTTGCGGCACGGCCTGCTTCCACAACCACATAAAACCGGGCGGACCATGGCGTATTACGATGATAGTCACCTCCACCGCTTGCAAACGATTGAGAAATTGAAAAAGGGTTCGCGCATGCCCATTGCCTATTTAAAGGAACAGTTGGATTTACTTGAGAACGGGGCTCCAGATAAAGCGGCTCCATACGATGTGACCAAGACAGTTGCCACAACCAAAGAAAAGAAGCTGAAGCGAAAGGAGATTGTCAAGCAGGCCATTACAGTTTTCAGCCAGAAAGGATATCATTGTACAAAAATTGTCGACATCACCAGGTCACTTCAAATATCCACAGGTACTTTTTACTTATACTTTGAAAACAAACGCGACCTGTTCATGGAAGTGATTGACGATGTGTTTCGAAATATCGTCGGTGAAGCCGCGCTTGCAATTAAAAATGAAAAGGACTTTTTAGAACGTTGTAAAATTCGTGGAAGGGTTTTCTATGAAAATTACAATAAATACAGTGAAATCTTAAACCAGCTAAGGGCTGAACTGGCAAGTGACGAACAATGGCCGGAAAAAAAAATAAAAAAAATCTATCACGGTTTAACCCTACCGGTGATCCGTGAGTTTGAGATCGCTGTCAGAAATGGGATTATACGAAAAATCGATTCGGATTTGCTGGCTTACGGATTGACTGGCATGCTTGAAATTATGACTCTAAGGAGTTCTTTGGACAAGAAATATGATGTCGAAAATATAATTGAGTTTATAGTGGACTTAACGCTCAAGCCACTACTTTTGAGAAAAGCAACCGAATCGTAATTCGAAAATCCCCATAGTTTCATAGTATCTTCCGGTTAAAGTGTTTATGATTTGGTCAACACCTAAGTTAATCATATGATCTAGTTGCTAAACGTAAATTCAATTTGACACCTAAAGCAGCTGACACCCATCAAAATGCTCCTGTCAACAAAAAGCACCACGCCATCAAGTAATCTGCCGTATTAGCAAGGGCAGAAAGCTTCAGATCCGCTGAAGTAACTTCAAGATCGCTCAGAGCTATCCCCAAATTAGGATATAGGAGTCGAAACATCTTTCGTATGCTTTTCCTTGGTATACATATTTATAGTTCGGCTATGCTAACCTAACCGTCTTTTCGGGAAAACTGAACGATGCCATCAACGATTCTTTGCCGGATCAACCCCTCATTTTTTAGATATTGGAGGTGGGACAAAGCTTCTCCGGTGGCAAACCACTGCTGGGCAATGGGAAACGCTTCCCATGAGTCCGCTTTTATGTCCCAGGTCATCATCGATGCCGTTTCATAAGCGCTCAGGGATGCATGCTTCAGAATATCCATCACCTCTTCAAGCCGCTTTCGGTGATGGGCCTTAAGCTCCTGAATGCGGCGACGGTGATCGTGAAATATGCGTCGGTGGCCGGGCAGTACCAGATCGACATCGAGATCGTAAACCTTTTCCAGGCTTTCCAGGAAATCTTTGAGCGGGTTCCTCTCGTCCGACCAGCACTGGATGTTAGGTGTGATATCAATGAGTATGTGGTCGCCTGAGACCAGAATCTTTTTTTCGGGCTCATAAAGGCAGGTATGGCCCATGGTATGGCCGGGCGTCTCGATACAGATAAAGGTGTACCCGCCGTATCTGATCTTTTCGCCATCTTCTAAAATTTTCAGTTCGGGAATCCAGCCTGATCCGAATTTGTGCCCCGGATGGGCCTCCAGAGCAGCCCGCAACTTGTTTTCCGGAAAGCCATTCCTGCCTGCATAGGCAATCATCCATTCAAAACCTTCCCATGATTCCACAATTTCCGCATCAGGTCGGTTGAACAGAACCTGTGTTTCGGGTGTCGCCAGTTCCGACACCAGGCTGAAATGGTCCGCATGCAGATGGGTAATGAAAATGTCCGTCCGATTTAGAGGAATACCGAGCTCCTGCAGACCGGCGTGCATTGCCGAGAGGCACTCGGGCTGGTTGAGCCCGGTATCGATAATGAGGTTTTTATCCGGCGAGCTCACCACATAGGAATTAAGATACTTGAGGGGGCTTCCGGGAAGCGGTATTTCAATACGGAATAGGTTCGGTCGCAGCTGATCAATCATACAGTTTTTTTTACATGGATTTATTGGTGGCCAAACCGATCATCCGGTTGTTCAGTGCCAAGGAGCCAATCCGGGCGGACTAAAAGATCTGGGGCATGACATGAATTTTTTCACCTAATGCTTCTCAACTCCATCTCGCGTTATCATCAATACTCGGAAAAACAATACAGTAAAAAAATAGAGTCACGTCCCCTGCGCCGGCAGTGAGGATGATTAATACGCCGTTGAGCCAACCGGATGTGAGCAGGATAGATACCAACGCTTTACCGATAATCCCCATCTTGCCAAACACTGTGTTCCTTATCACATCCTGGCCGATCTAAAAATAGCCCAGGCCATAAACTGCCAAGAATTAGAGGGTCGGATAATAACACAGAAAGCTCTCAGGGATAACCGTTAAAAACTATTTCAGAATCGACAAATCCAGCGACGCCATGGCCATAAAGAGCAAGGCCGCAGACAAGTTCCAGATCGAAGCCACAGTGAAATGGTCCTGAAATATCTTTCAGATTGCATACGATCCTCCTTGATAAAACGGAACTAACGAAGTCATTAAACGGCTGTCTGGTGTCGTATTTGAACCAATCGCCGGTTTCTCTGATCAACTCCTCATCGGATGCAATCCATGCTTTCTTTATGTATAAAATGACAATTTTGTAAAAATGTTGCTATCTGTTATTGACACGGGGATCGTTCCACCGGCTGGTTTGGCAAGATAGCTTCAGTTCTTGTGATCTATCCTGCACAGGGCCATATTGTGTCACATCCCGATTCAATCAGGCTATGATCCCGGCGCTTTTCAGTAGCATTGCTTGAAGGCCATTTATGCAGCAGCCTTCATGAAACCTAGCGTTCCGATTTACGACGGATACGTTGCATCCAATTCCCAGGGATACACGGGGCCACGCGAATGGGTTGGATTGAAATTGGTGACGACGGTTGTCGTTCCCCCTCTTTTATTTTGTTATGTGGATCCGATGTTTTTGGGATTTCAAGATTAGCATGGATCCTGATACCATGTAGCAAGAACCTGTGCCGGCATGACAGCATCTCCACTATTGTGATTCTGATCCTTTGGGTAATGATGGTTCCAGTGTTTAGATCAGATAACGTTTTCAATGTGCCGTGTTCACTCCGAATTCAGATTCACTCAACGAAACCAGCAGGTCTTCGTAAAATTATGCGGCAGAAGCATTCAGGGCAGTTTGAGCCGTCCATTGGCACGCTTTAGAAATGCCTGGAATTCGGATGAACCACGCAGCACTTCATCGGCAGCCTTAATGAGTAAATCCACCTCATCGTCCTTGAGATCGAAATTCGTGCCGGTGTCCTCCAGGACTTTTGCCACTTCCTTCATCTGAGGCGGAAGCGTGAATGTCGTCCGTTGGAGGAACAGCGTTTCTGCGTAAACAGGCAAAGCGCTCAGTAAGACAAGCGCAGCCGCAACGATCATTGATATTCCCGGTTCCATAGAGCTTTTTGTTTTTTTGTTTTCATCCACTGGCCTTTTTTTCATGTTACGGGCTTCCGGGGTCAGGAAAAGAAAAGAATCGCTAAAAGCATGAACACTGAAACCCGACACCACTTGCCTGCCACTTCAAGTTGATGGTCACCTTTCCCGGCTCCAGTCTAAATTCCTAAATACTTATGGAAAAAGTTCGAGATCTTCTTGAGAGACACTTCGGTCTCCGGACTCGGGGAGGTTTGGAAAACATGCCACATACCTCCATAGACATCCAGCTTAGCGTCATGGCCAGCCGCTTCCAGGGCCTGATACAGCCTCACGCTGCTGCTGAGGAAAATACACTTGGTTCCTTTCTGAAGAGAGACAGAATCTCCGAAGGTTCAAGGTTGGACGTTCAGTTGTTCCCCCTCCATTACTCCATTCTCTCCATCCTTGAGCCTCTCCTATTTCTTCAGATTGATGGTCACCTTGTCGATCTTGCTGTTGATTCTTTATTTTCATTTAGGAAACAAAAAGGTACAGGATGCTTGCAGGTTCCACACGTCATCATTACCATCAGGCGCCTCAACGTTATAGTACGCGGACAGCTTCATGTTTACATGCTGCTCGCCGACCTTGAAGACCCTGCCGAACCCCCCACCAACCGGCACCGTCCACTGGTCACCACTGTCAGCTTCCCAGTTGGCAGTCATGACCGGTGACGTGGTGAGATACCAGCCACCCTTCATATTGTAATTGATAAAGTACTGGACGGTCATCGAGCTCACATCCGGTGCATCGTCATAGCCATTACCGATATTCCAGACATTGGAAACAAGCGCGCCGATGACCCAGTGCCCGGGCATGGTGAGCACAACGGCGGCCGGACCAAGCGACCACTGGTTGGTGGTCAGCCGTTCCATACCGGTGGGAATGTGAAGCTCGGGACCAAGACCCCAGACGACCTTGCCTGGTTTTTTAGGTGAGAAAAAACCCTGATAGACGATATCTCCCAGGCCGAACAGATTTCCCAGATCCTCCTCTTTCGTCGCAAGAGAGCCCCCCCCGGAGGTTATCCCCGTGGTATGGTGATTGCCCATAAATCCGTCATCCTGATAAATGACCGGAACAATGAGACGATTGATCAAGTTCCAGTTTTCGGTGATGCCCATCGGTATAACGGGTTTAATATTGGTGACATTAACGAATACGTCCTCGTCTCCGTTGTTGAACGTCGCATTGTTCTCAATCGGTACGCTGATCATAGCCGCAACCGGGTTCTGGGATGCTTTGGCCAGGTCTTTTGTCGGTTCTTTGGCCACGGCAGCCCCGGATCCCAATACGATGCCCTTCTTGTCCGAAGCTTTTGCCGGTTCGTCGGCGAGCGCAGCCGCACTACCCAATGCCAGGGCGAGACTGACTGCTGCCAAAGCCTTCAGTGACTGATAGACCCAACGATGGGAGCGTCGGAAAATGCGATTGTTTTTCATAAGGTCTCCTTTTTTACTATTTTTCTATGGTAACGAATCATGTCGCATTCCGATAGCGAAGCAACCCTGACCCGCTCAAACCTTCTGCTTATCGCCCAAAACTGAACGCCTCCAAGAAGTCCAAGCCGAATCGCTTTCTATGCTGCAAGGGCTAACGATGTCTTGAGCCTTGTCAATCAAATCGAAATTTACTTTTCCTTTATTATTTCGCCTTCGGCACTTCCGACGACCCCATCTCGATCTCTACCCTACAGTTGCATAAAAAAGTGAGATAATGAGAAGTTAAAAGCTTGCGGTAGCCCATGGAATATGGGTATAAACAGATTGTCTACCAAACAATCACCCCAATCCAGGAGGCCACCGCAAGTGAAATCCAGAAAAGCACAAATTACGGCAAAAGTCCATAAAATCCCGATGCTCCGTTTCGAAGACCAACAACTCACATCTTTTTCCGGCCTGCTTGTTTTTCAGCTGCTTTTTAAGCGGATCGACCTGAAGACTCGGTTGAAAAAATGCTTTGGCCATTTAACGACTTCGCCGATTTTCGGCCGTCACTTGATTGTGATGCTGATCATTATTCACCTGCTTATTGGGTTTCGGCGACTGCGGGAGGTCGATTATTATCGGGATGATCCAATTGTACTGCGCTTAATGGGCCTGCGAAAACTTCCCGATGTTTCAACCATATCCAGAGCACTGTCCCAGATGGAAACGGATGGTATCGAAAATGTGCGACGACTTTCCCGTTCGATGGTTATTGAAGGACTTCAACGCGAGCGGCTGCCCCGTCTGACCCTGGACTTTGATGGTTCTGTCCAATCCACCAAAGGGCACGCTGAAGGCAGTGCCGTGGGTTTTAACAAGGTAAAAAAAGGTGCCCGGAGTTACTACCCGCTGTTTTGTACGGTGGCACAAACTGGACAATTCTTCGACCTTCACCACCGGCCCGGCAATGTGCATGATTCCAATGGTGCCGGCCAATTCATGCTTAGCTGTTTATCAGAAGCGAAAGCACAGTTACCTGGGGCCGTATTGGAGTCACGCATGGATTCAGCTTTTTTCAGCCAACACATCTTGTCGATATTTAACGGCAATCATGTAAAGTTTTCCGCTTCGGTGCCTTTCGAAAGGCTGACCCAACTCAAAGAGATGGTCGAAAGCAGAAAACGCTGGCGGAGAATCGACAGTCAATGGGTGATAAGAACTCCTTTTTTAAGGGTCAGAGTATAGGAACAGTCCCCCTTGAGGGTCAAGCAATAACTGACCACAGGATGTTGTGGTTTCAACCCTCGGGCCTGAAGGGAGGTCTTGTGCACGACCGGGGCGTCAATTCTGTCACAGCATAATGGGAGTTTATCAAACGGGAAGGGCCGAAAATCGAAGTAATTTGAGCAAAGCGGTCCCTCGAACCCAAATCCCTGATATGATGAAAATTAGACGGGAAAAATCTCCGGATAATCCTCGTCAACATATAACCATTTATCTGAGGCCGGGAGCTGGGTGAATGATTCGTCTATGATGGTTCCGGTTTTTTCAACATCGGCCGGGACACCGGGAGGCGGCCTGGGTTTGACATCCCACAGGCCAAGATGTTTGAGGATCTTTTTCACGACCTCCTCGTCCTCGATCACGCTGATGACCTTCATCGCTCCAGAGCACTTCGGACAGATTAATGGGTCCACCTCATATATCTTCTGAATCAACCTCGCCCAGTTTTTCCGGTATTCTCTGGATGATCCCACCGGTTCCAGGATACAGGCTATTCGTTCATCCTGATTAGCCTGTTTCCTTTTCCCGCGGGAGACATTGCTGTAGTACCCATAGTAACGAACCATCTGTTCTCCCTTATTCGGCACATGAGAACACATGGCAGCGAGCCACTCCAGTGCGTCAAAGACCTTCTCCTTATTGTCGTCCTTTGATCTGTAGACAACCTTTGACTCGTCAGGAATATAGGTCATCCTCTCCTGGGAGAATGACGCCCGGATGATATACCGGGTAAGATACTCCATCGCCTTTTCTTCTCCGGGTTGGATCCTGGGACCACGGAAGACATTGAAGCCCGAATGTCGCCATTTCATCAGCATATTGACCAGGTCTTCCGTGATCTTTCCGTTTGAGAGGAGCATCCTAAAAACTTTGTGGCGGAAAATTTCCTCCAACCCCTTTGCCTCAAAACGAGGCGCGACTCTAAACATACCATTTCCATAGAAACAGCCGTCCGTGCACAGCACATGGAGGTGAGGATTGAATCCTAAAAAATCTCCGAACGACTGGATTGCAATAACGGCACCGGGCACTGCACTCTCTTTCCCACCAAGGACGGGATCTTCCTCAGGCACAGCTTCCTGTGAAAAGATTTTCAATGAATCCCACCCGCAGCGACTTAAGTCGGATAGAAGCTTTCGGTCATATAGAAAATATCTGCGAAGGATTTTGGGTATGCTAAAGACGAAATGGCGGTGAGGGATGGCCTTGAGAACTTCCTCGCAGAGCCACTCCCCGAATTCCACAACACGTTTCTGATGACAAGATGGACAGAAATGCCTTCGCTTACAAGAAAATGCCAAAAGATACTCATGCCCGCAGTCGTCACACCTGACACGTGCAAAGCCATTATGGAGTATGCCGCAATCAAGGTAGCGATAGATAACTTGTCTCACATAGGGCCGAAAAAATCCATACTGCTTGGAAAAACGGTCATCGTAAACCTATCCATGGTACCCACCTCCCCTTTTCATGGCCCGGACCTTGAACAAGAACATCCCCAGGTAGTTGATACAGTCCAGCAGTTCGGCTTCAGCCTCGGCCAGAAGATTCCGGGGATCCGTGGCAGGATCGAATCGGCCGTACTTCTTGGCCCCCTCACGGTACTTGCCCAAGGCCTCGGCGAAAACGTCCGCCAGCGCTCGAACATCCTCGCTCATGCCGCCACCCTTTTACCGGGGCCCGCTGGATCTCCCGAACCGTTGACCCGGGTGAGATTAAATGAAGGTAATTTCTTTTCTCGACCCGCCTCAAAGAGAGGTGATCGAAAAGATTCTCAGACACTGCGGATTGTCGAAGGCGTCGGCACCGAGAGGTCCACCCGATCCGGTCAGTTTGGTCCACGACCTGGACTACGATTCCATGGACCATACGCCGGAGCTGATATTCGTTGACATCGATACGTTCCAGGCTACCTTCTAAATCACCGATGCATGTCGGCACGAGACCGGTGTGTAATAAGTCGATGGATTTAACAGCGGTTCCCTCGCTCATGGACTATGTTTGCACAATAAGTGCCAATGATTCGCCAAACCAGAAGAGCAGCATGGGCCAGAAGGTGGCCACGGCCTTCTTTGCCAAAGAGTCGAAGTAAGATACGGCTTTATCCGGCGGGAAAAGAAGGCCTTTCCTATCACCCTGCTTTGCAGGGCTCTTGGGGTAAGCCGGGGCGGTTATTACAAGCATTTGAAGCGGGACCAGGAAGAGAAGAGAATGCGTGAGATGCCATTAATCCATAAGGTACGTACGATACAGAAAAGAGCCAGAGGATCCTATGGTGCTCGCAGAATGAGTCGACAGCTGCGCAAGGAAGGTTATCAGGCAGGGCGGTATCAAGCTGGCAGTTTGATGAAGAAGGCTGGTGCAGAGTTTCGGCCTCGCAAGAAATTTAGGAGGACTACGGATAGCCGTCACAAACATCCCGTAGCCGCGAATATTCTAGATCGGCAATTTGGCGTGGTCCGGCCCGACAAGGTTTGGTGCGCTGACATCACGTATTTGTGGACTCTGCAAGGATGGCTGTATCTGGCCGTAATATTGGATTTGTTTTCCAGAAAAGTGGTCGGGTGGGCCATGAGCAATCGTATAAACGCTCAACTGGTCGTTGATGCTCTCCGTATGGCCTATTGGCGAAGAAAACCCCCTCCTGGGCTGCTTCATCACTCTGATAGGGGTAGTCAGTATGCATCCAAGAATTATCAACAGGAATTGAAAGAGTACAATATGGTCTGCTCTATGAGCCGGAAGGGGGACTGCTGGGACAATGCGGTTGCTGAAAGTTTCTTCCGCAGCCTGAAAACAGAAAGAACAGACGATACCCTATACGTCTCAAGAGATGAGGCCAAGGCCGATGTGATTGACTATATCGAGATGTTTTACAACAGCCAATGCCTTCATTCATCTCTCGACTACAACAGTCCTAATCAGTATGAAGAATGGAGGGAAGTCTTGGTGAAGGTCGCTTAACTGGGTGTCTCTTTTTGCTTGACCATATCATCACTACTTTGATAGGGTTAAAATCAAAATTACTATCAGTGAACTGGCCCACCTTTTCAGCCACGCGTTAAATTGAATTTACAGAATGGAAGTTACACCACCCTCGACTTGTCGCAGAAGGCCTCGGCGTGGTTTTGGGCGAGTGAAATGGAGATGACGAATATGTTCGATGACGACGCGTCCAGCCTCGCGCGGCTGTGCGACACCGGCCTATCCTTAGACTCGCAGCGAGTCGCGCTCATCCAGAGCAAGCGGTCAATGACGTATGCAGAGCTCGAGCAGCGCATCAATCGGGTCGCCAATGGGCTGATCTCGCTCGAAGTCGAGCGGTTCGAGCGCGTCCTCGTCATCTTCGAGAACGACATCCGCTTCCCCGAAGTCCTGCTCGGTATCGTCAGGGCCGGCGCCGTAGCGGTCCCGGTCAACTTCAAGTTCAAGCTGCCGCAGCACATCGATCTGGCTCGAG
>CAVONM010000002.1:0-215675 GCA_963697225.1 uncultured delta proteobacterium | reverse complement strand
ATAGTAATTGGCTTCAAGCTCAAATTTCCAGGGCGTCTTGCCGAGGAGGACTGTCTTGGAAACATTCAGGTTGATCGGGATGGTCCACTCGGAGCTTTCCCAGTTGTAATTGCCAATGGGCGCACTCCCTGCAGTCCAGCCATCGCCCAAAAGGAACTTGAGAACGGGTTGGAACTGGGTGGTATTAAAGGATTCGTCGGACCAGCCGGTAACATTCCATTGGTGGCTTGGGAAGATGCCGTAGAGGCCCCACTTCTCAAACTTTGCCAGTATAAACTCCGGTCCAAGCCGCAACTGTCTCCCGGCCACGTCCGAGTCGGTTGCGGTAGGCAGGGTACCCACCATGCCCACAGCCCATATGAAACCGCTTTTTGATGAGACGCCGTAGGCGATGTCAAAACCAATATCACCGAGCGCCGTCACCCCGTCCCAATCGAGCGCACCGTTCTCCACCCGCGGTACGGGTTGATCGAAAAGCATTGGAAAGCCTGGCCGAAAGAACACGTTCCTGGCATTGCCGTTGTCATCCTCAGGCAATGAAAGAGGAAAAACGGGCTGGAATAACATGGTGAAGTTGTTCTGGTCATCGGCACCTGGCAGGTCCCCGGTGTACCATCGATACTGGTTTTTCAGTGTCAGGGTTGCCAAAGAGGAGTTTGGATTGGCAAGCTCACGTGCCACGGCATCAGCCGATTGCGCCGTTTCTTCTGTGCTGGCATCTGCCGCAGTCGGTATGGTGGTCTTGAGCGCCTGTCCGTCTGCAGCAGTTGCCGCAGGGGGTAAAATGGTGAACTTGATGGCAATGGTTATCAAGATGATCAGAAATGCGGCGGGTGTCAGGTGGATGGTGCGTTGGTATTGCCTGCAGGTGGTGTTCTCTGCCATGGTTGCCTCCTTAATTGTTTTGATTGATATTAAATGTTTCCGAAAAGGTAGGTGCTCAAAAGTTCAACCCCGACCTGCTTCATGACACGGTACATGTTACCACCAAGGAACTTCCCACAATCCTTTTCGGAATAGCCTTTTTCAAGCAGCTTATCCACCAGAGTGGCGATGATCTGATAGGAAGCGGGTGTTGGGAATCCTTTTCTTTTGATTTTTGTTTCCATTTTAATGTCTCTGTTGAGGATAGGTATTGTTTTTACTCGTTAAAAGTTCCAGCCCATTGGTAATATTTCTTTAAATATTTCATATAAATACATTGAGTTAAGCTTCTTGGTTTTGCAATTCTTCGATCAGGGTCATCAGCGAGTTTGCATGAAAAGGCTTTTGCAGGAACCCAACCGCGCCCCCTTCCATGGCCAGATCTCGTGTGTTGGCCTCCGTTTTCCCGGTAACCACAATCACCGGCATGCCGTAGCCCATTTTTTTCATGCTATCCATCAGGGAAAATCCATCGAACAAGGGCAGATGGATATCTACGATGGCGATGCCTTTCTGACCGGATGGGACCGAATCCAGGAAAGCCGAGGCCGATTCGAAACAGCAAACAGACATGCCCCTGCTTTGCAGCATCCGCTGGAGGGATTTTCTGAAAGAACAGTCATCATCGACAACAAATACGTATATTCGAGGCTTTTTCATTATTCGACCTTGACACCTGCCGCCGGCTACTTAAAAATTGATCATTTCCCGATCATCGAACGATTTATATGGGGGAACCGAGTCTAATGGGAGTCAGAATGAGAATGGGAAATAGGAGTGTCAGATGAGAAGGTCCTACCCGTTTTGAACGACTCAGCCCTGAACGAACTGCCTCCCAGCCAGGCGATCCAAGGATAGGAAATTCGCATGACCGGCAATAAAACCGTTTTTTGAAACAAACTGTTTGTAAATTGTGTCACCATGCGTCTCTTGTCTATTGGACCTTAGTCCAATACCGGTTGCCCCGGCGGTTCGTCGCGACCCGTCACAAACGTGCCGATAAAGCGGATTCCAATGGTGCGCGAGCTTTTCAGGGTTTCAGGAAATTTGGCAGGCAGTTACGACTGGGGGATCGCCGGGTGATCATTCAGCCGGGGAAATACCGGCTTTTTCCGCCAGGCGGACGAGCTCCGCCAGAGAGGCTGCACGCGTTTTTTGCATGACGCGGCTACGGTGGACTTTGATGGTTTTCTCGCTTGTACCCAATTCATAGGCAATCTGTTTGTTTAATTTGCCGGCGATCACCCACCGAAAAACTTCTTCCTCCCGGGGGGTTAAAGTGCCGATCAGCACGCGGATACGCTCCGTTTCGCGTTTTTTTTGCATGTCGTCGATATTGAACGCGAACGCTTCGTGGATGGTGCTCAGCAGTTCATCCGGTTTGAACGGTTTGGGTAAAAAATTGATCGCTCCGTTTTTTATGGCACTGACACTCATGGGGATATCGCCATGCCCGGTCATAAAAACAATGGGCAGATAACAGCCATTTTCTCTGAGGGACTTTTGAAGGCTCAGCCCGTCAATATCCGGAAGCCGAACATCCAACAGAAGGCATCCGGGGTACCTGATAGCGGCGTTCGCCAAAAAGTCTTCAGCCGACGCGTAGGCCTCGACCGCAAACCCGCTGACCTGGATCAACCGTTCCACGCTGCGGCGGAAAGCGGCATCGTCCTCTACAATATAGACAATCCCTTCGGAATCATTCATTGAATAGCTCCTTGATCCGTCGGCAATGTGAAGTGAAAGCTTGCCCCCGCGTCCGGATTGTTTTCCGCTATTATCTGACCGCCGTGCTCCTCGATGATGGAACGGCAGATGCGAAGCCCGACACCCAAGCCGGACTTTTTTGTGGTAAAAAACGCTTGGAACAATTCATCTTTATATGCGCCATCGATGCCGGGACCTGAATCAGTGATGCTGACGACAACACCGGCCTCAGGTTTCACGGCTGAGCGGATGGTCAGGATCATCGGGCTGCTATCGCGCATGGCTTCCACGGCATTGGTCACGAGATTGATCACCACCTGCTGCAAACGGACGCGATCCCCTCTGATCAGAGGCAGCCCCGGGTGTTTATCCAGCCGAACTGAGATATCATCCAGTCTGAACACGTTTTGAAGCAATCCCACAACCTCATCCAGCAGGTCATTGATATTCAATCGCTCAAATTTGGCGTCCTCTTTTTTGATAGTGCCACGAATCTTGCGCATGATCTGTCCTGCGCGATAGGCGTCTTTGGAAATATCTTCCAGAATCTCGCCCAACACGTCATCCCTCTCCGGCAACTGAGAATGGATCACTTGAGCGGCGGAGGCATTGTTCAGGATTGCACCCAATGGCTGGTTGATTTCATGAGCCAGGTAGCCGGACAGTTCGCCCATGGTCAAGACCCGGTTGAGATGCGCCAGGTCACGCCGCAGCAGGGTTGCCTCAATTTCAAAATTCTCGCGCTCAGTGACATCTTGAAGGGTCCCGATCGCCCCCTGTGCCTTACCCTCGGGGCTGTATGCGGTCTCACCCTTTGCGCGGACGTATTTGATCCTGCCATCCGGCAACAGGAGCCGGTGTTTGATATTGAATGATTTTCGCGCTTCCAGTAACGATTTGAATGCACTGTCGGCCCTGTCGCGATCATCCGGATGAATGGCATTCAAATACGCTTGGTATGATGTACTGAAATGCGCCGGGTCAACTTCAAGAATCCGGAAAACCTCATCCGACCATGTAAAAGTGCCGTTCAAGGGATCGAGTTCCCAGTTTCCCAGATGGACGATTTCCTGTGCTTTGCGCAGCCTCTCCTCGCTCGCTTTGAGTTTTTCTTCCATTCGCTTGCGCGCGGTAATATCGTGTGCGAACACAACGGCCTGATGCTTTTGTCCAGGGGGTGTCTCGATCGGATAGATATGGACATCGTATACGTCCCCCCCCGCGCTTCATCGGTCACTTTTACCGTTTTCTTTTCTGAAATGGCCCTTTCCAGCAATTTTCTCCGCAAATTGCCTGTTTCTTCGGCAAACCTGTCGAAAACGCAAGTGCCGATCAGCTCCTCCCGTGCGCCCCCCAGCACGTCCGCCATGGCATCGTTGAGATCTATAATCTTGCCGTCCTCGTCGAGAAGGTGCGTCAGGTCGGTGGTTGCGTTCAGCAGCAAGCGCGCCAACTGCTCACTTTCTTCAAGCGACGCTTCCGCCCGTGACCGCTCGCCAATTTCGTCCTGCAGGTGTTTATTGGCAAGATCCAGGTCAGCCGTGCGGTGGCGAACGCGCCTGGCCAGGGTCCTGTTCCAGAGGAAGGCCATCACCAGCAATCCGCCGAACACCCCGGCGACAATCGCTATCCACTTGATCACATCCCGGGGGGAGACGCCGTGATCGTACCGCATGGCCATGTACTGGTTGCGAATCTTCGTGCGCTCTTCCTCCGAAATGCTGTCAAGCCCTTTGTCGACGATGCTGAGAAGCTCGGGCCTGTCGCTGCGGATTTCGAAAAACAGTTCCAGATCCTTCAGCCCTGAAGGACCGGCCACCTTGAGATTGGTCCAACCGTTATGCGAAATCATTTGGGAAGCCATCATCAGTCCGCCAATATAAGCTTCGGTCCTGCCTAATGTCACGGCTTTCAGGGCATCTTGTTCCGTCTCGAAGCGCCTCAGTTTGATCTGGGGATACAACCGCGAGATCAACGCCTGCAGGGTGGACCCTTGTTTTACACTGACGGTCCGCTTGAGTAGATCCTGCATGCCGTTGACGGGCAGTGCGTTCTGATCGGTGAACACGACCAGGGGGGTCTGCATATAGGCTTTGGAATGCAGCATGGTATCGCTGCGTTCCGCTTGGGTTTCCAGGCAGGGGACCAAGTCGGGACCGATAGGGCTGGCTTCGGTTTCAGTTGCGTCATCCACAGGCGGTGACAAATCGTCATAGCTGAATTTCAGTCCGGTTCGCTGAGCGATCCTGTCGAGGATGTCAATGGATATTCCGGCAGGCCGCTGCCCTTGCCTGGCGAAAATAAACGGTGGAAGGTCAATGAGTCCAACCCGCACCGTGTGTTTTTCTGCCAGCCAGCTTTTTTCCTGCGCAGAGAGAACCAGCGGAAATCCTTTAATAGATCGGGGGAGTTTTACCCATCGGGCATAAATGGCGTTGCGTTCGTCATCCGAGATGGCGGCCAACCCTTTGTCGAGGATCCCGACCAGCTCCGGCCAGTCATCTCTAACCCCCATCACAGCGTCGAACGTATGGTCCGTCAGAGCCAGGATCGGCCGAATGCCCACGAGCTGGTTGGTATGAACGATGTAATTGTGCTGAGCAAAGCCGATAAAAAAATCAACCTTGCCTTCGTAAAGCAGTTTGAGGGCTTGGTTCGCCGTCTTGGTTCGGGTGATCGTGATGCGGTCATCATAGGGTTTTACCAGCCTTTCGATCTCCGGACTGCCGCCGATGATGGCACAGGTCCGGCCGGAGAGGTCTTCGACCCCGCCGATCGTGCCACCCGTATTGGGCCTGGCATAGACCACCGGGAAGCTTGTTAAAAGGGCGCTGGTCTGAAGCAGTTGATAGCGTTTCCCGGCGATAGGACTCATGGCCAGGGGGCCGGCCACCTCGCGGTTTTTGATCATGTTGCGAATAGTAGGAAGATTGTCGACAACAATGGTAAAATCGGTCCCCAGCCGCTGGTTCAGAAGATCAAGCATGTCCCTCAAGATGCCGGTCAGGCGGCCGTCTTCATGAACAATCAGGGCCGGGTGAAAATCATCCGAATAAGCAAAGCGGATATCGGGGTGGGCTTTCAGCCAGGCGCGCTCTTCCGCGCTCAAGGCGACGGTAGCCTCAGGCCTTTCATTGTGGATAAAGCCCTCCGGAACGTCGGGCGATGTGCACAGGCCGAGACGATAAAGGCTAATTGCTACGAACCGATAGCGTCGGGGGTTGATGTCCCCGATAGGTACCAGATCGGCCATGATCATCTGGTCGATCACTTTGGCCTCGAAGGCCAGCTGGTCGCGGGTGAGGTGCGGATTGTAGCGGGCCAGAATCAATCGGATGATTTCGTCCTTGTTCTTTAGCGCATAATCCCAGCCCTTAAGGGTGGCCCGCAAGACCTTCTCTACCCGTTCGGGATGGTCGGCGAGCTCACGTTCGGTGGTAAACAGGTTGTCACCGTAAAAGTCGACGCCGAAGCTGCGCGGATCGATGATGTTGACATCGACGCCCATTTGCTTCAAAAAAAAGGGCTCATTCGACAGATAGCCGGCCATGGCATCCACTTTGCCGCTGATCAGGCCTGCAACCCCTTGGGTGCGGGGGACCACGCGAACACGGTCCATCCCGCCCAGTGTTTCCGTTATCATGGTGGGAATGGCTGCACTACCGATGGCGTCGCCGGACAGCATGATCTTTTTGCCAGCCAGGTCACCTGGGCCCAGGATATTGCTTGACCGTTTGGCAATCAGCACACTGGGGGAATTCTGAAAAATCTGGGCCAGCACGACCAAAGGAAAGCCGTCGGCCCTCAGTGCCAGGACCCCTGCATCACCGACCCCGTACTGGGCCCGCCCATCCAGCACCGGCGCAATCCGATCTGTTTCGGGGGCCGCCGCTGCGAGCGTGACCGCAAGCCCTTCGTCAGCATAGAAACCCTTTTCGATGGCCGCGTAGTAGCCGGCAAACTGGAATTGGTGCGACCAGCGCAGCTGAATCGTCACCGCCTCCTTTTCGGAAATTTCCACGGTGGCAACACTCGTGCCCGAATCAAAAAGGCAATTGAGAATCCCAACAAAGAGAAGGATCTTCAGTCTAAAATCTTTTTTCATGGTAAACCATCCGAGCAAACGACCACAGGGACATCTGATGGTTTTCGTTGCGGTTGGTGGTTGGGATTGCCCTGTCATCTTTTTAGGTCTTGCTGACTGAACTTAAGCGATCGCCATTATTGAAATAGGGTCGCTGACCGGTGAATGTCACTGAATTAAGGCCGGGCTGGCCTTGCCTTTCGCCACAAGCTGGACGCACAGCCTTGGGTCTCACAGCGTGGGCTCCGGACGGACAATGGTGTAGGGTAATCGCATCCCGCTACCCAGCGACTGGATAGGGTGCTCTTGCCATAGCCGGCCGGCGCCGAAATCAATGTCAAGGGCCGGTGAAGGCCCGCATTAAGCTGATCCAGCAGACGGTCCCGCGGCACAATATCCGTCGCCACGGGCGGCCGCTGCAATTTGGTGTAAAGGATGGATCCTTTCATCCCCAATTTTCACTCGTCGATATCATGGCAATTCCCGCAGTTCATCAATTTTCCATCCCATATCGGAAATTCGGGCATGGAAAAATTCATTGAATTTCAACGCCTACGGCTTCAGCTTCGTCGCTTGGGCGGGACATGTTGGCCCGATTGCCGGTCACATCTCTGCTCTATACACGATTCACAGGTATCCGTCACTCCGCCTTGCCGAGCGACCGGATCCATAGATTGATTTGTACTGGAGACACAGAAACACAGGGATGGTGTGGCATAAATTTTAATAAGTAGCGGCAATGATCATAAAAATCAAGGTGTTTTCGCGGTATCTAAACGAATAGCAGGGATACGGTCGGACATTGCAGTACGCCATGACACCACTGCGTCAACAGATGATCAGGGAAATGGATCTGAAGAACCTTTCCACCCACACCCGGCGTTCCTGCCTGAACGCTGTAACCGGTTTAGCCCGGCAATACCGGCAGTCATCGGAGACCCTCAACCCTTTCCAAATCGTCGCATCCCATCCAAACACCTGATAATCAGAAAGGCCTCATGGTTTCGGTACGGCAGACTTTGGCAATGAAAATTTAGTTTTCATAATAATAGGTTGATTAAAGAAAGGACTGTTTGCATAAAATTTTTTATTTTACCATTTTACAACTTGACTGTATGTCTGTAAGATGGTATTACCACGTTAAAGACTAAACGAGGAGCAACTTATGAACGTCAATTATCCCTTCAAGCCGCTTAAAAAAGTCAAATTGTACGAAGAGGTCGCTGAGCAAATAAAGAAATCTGTGTTTAACGGGCAATTGGAGCCCGGAGATCCCCTACCTTCGGAAAGGGAGTTGGCTAGAATGTTTAATGTCGGCCGTCCAACTGTACGGGAAGCTTTCAGGACCCTCGATGTACTCGGCATTATCGAGATGAATCAGAACGAAAAAGGCTACATCGTTCGCGAAAATGACGTCGCTCAATACATGGAAACATTGGGGGAACAGCTATCCTGGCTGATCAAGCCTGACAGAGAAACCTTACGTGAGTTATGGGAGGTGAGAAAATACATCGAATTGGGGATATCCCATGTCGCCGCACAAAAAGCAACGGATCAGGATTTTAACGATCTTGATCAGATGATTGAAGAGATGGAGGCTGCAGTTGATGATTTTGAAGCCTATTTCCCGCTTGGCACCGATTTCCATAAAAAACTGGCCCTGATAACCGGCAACCGATTCTTCTACATTATCTGGTCGATGATCCAGGATATTATGCTCAAAGGGTATACACCTATCTTGAGGGAACTTTTCCCGGAAGGCCCGATGAAGCTATGTGAAGTCAATAAACAAATCGTGGATGCCCTAAGATCGAGAAACCCTGAAATTATCGACGACACCATGGAAATTCATGCAATAGCCGAAGCGGTTTTTAACAACAATCAAGAAAAAGGGGAGGAAAAATGAAAACTGGAAAACTGACAATGGTATTGGTGGTGCTGGTAGGGATTGCCCTGGCGTTTTCAGCACCGGTAGCAGCAAAGAAATGGAAAGCGGGGGGTGTGGCACCAGCTGACACTTTGGATGACGATACGTTAAAAATGTGGTGCGAGTTGGTTAAGGAAAAGACTGGCGGGAAAATTATTGTTGATAGTTTTCCGGCAGAACAGTTGGGTCCTTACCGTGACATGTTTGACAATGTTGTCCGGGGGACCCAGGAATCCGGCCTCTTGGCGCTTAGCCCGGAGTTCGACAAGCGACTGCAGGCTGGCTATACCATCTACCTGGCCCAAAGCTGGGAAGAAGGCCGAAAAGTCTATTCTCCTGAGGGCTGGATGTTCAAATTGCTCGAACCGGTTTTTCTCGAGCTTGGTATTAAACCCCTGGGTTTCTATTTCATGGGCATGGACGGTTTTGGCTCGACCAAAGGCCCGGTTGTAATGCCTGAAGACGTCGAAAAACTGGGCATCAAAGTCCGCACCTGGAACCCCGCTGACCGGTTGTTTTTCCAAGAAATGGGTGCACAGACAGTCGACATTTCATTTTCTGAGTTGTTTACTTCTTTGCAGACAGGTGTGGCGCACGCTCAAGACAATGCGCCTTTGATCACTTATAACTATCTACGGGATGTTACCAAGTTTTATACCGACACCAACCATTTATTTGAACCGTTGGTCCTGATGGTCAACCTGGACCTGTGGAAAAAACAGTCTCCGGAAACCCAAAAGGCCATTCAGGACGCAGCCAATGAAGCTCTGGCATGGGGCAATACTAAAGCCGAGGAGACTGCTGAAGACTATTTAAAAAAGATGGAAGCCGATGGCATCCAGGTCACCCGTTTGACCCCCGAGCAACGTGCAGCCTGGTACGCATACGGAGTAAAAAGCTGGGACAAATTTGAAGAGGTCGTTGGCAAAGAGACCATGGATCTGATCCGCAGCAAAGCCGGCAAATAAATACTCAATCGAGCCGGATGGCATTTTTTGCCATCCGGCTTTTTCCCTAACCGATATGAGGTAATTATGGCAGGCCACGAAAACAAGATATTGCGTTGGCTTTATTTCGCTGAAGATACCGGTCGAATCGTCACCATTGTTGCCATGACGGGATTGGTTTTTTATCAGGTGGTGGCGCGTATCTTTTTTCATTGGTCCTCTCCAGCGATGGAGGAGGCTGCCCGATTTATCATGATCTGGTCAATATTTATCGGAGCGGTGGTCACCACGCGTGAAGATAGCCATATCAGGATGGGGGGTATATTCAAAGGGCCGCAAGGAGAAATATGGTTCGAGCTTGTTTCTAAAACGGTAACACTGATTTTTTTGTGCGTGTTTGTTGCCTGGTCTTATGAGTTCGCCACCTACTCGGTTCGCAAGGGCATGAACTCAATCGTTTTAGGCGTTCCTTTGATCGTGGTCCATGCCTGTTTTCTGGTTACTGGCGCATTGATGACATTCCACACACTGGTCCACTTGCTCAATCAGATTAAGCGTATCATCACATTTTATAGGGGAGATCCATCATGACCATGCTCCTCCTGCTTATTGGCCTAACCGTCCTAATGATAATCGTCGGATTCCCGTTGTTTGCCTCGTTTGGCGTTGGTGGTCTGCTCATGATGATTGTTCTTGAGATCAATTCTGGATTTGCGGTTCCGGCAATCTTCACCAACCTAAACTCTTTCGTCCTGATGGCCATTCCCTTTTTCATCTTTGCCGGTGGTTTAATGACCGTATCGGGAATCTCATCCAGGATTGTCGAATTTGCCAATGCGATCGTGGGTCGATTTAAGGGCGGGTTAGGTGTGGTGACAATCCTTTCCAGTGCTCTGTTTGGTGCCATCTCAGGCTCATCGGCGTCAGCGGTTGCCACCATCGGCATGACCATCCTGCCCCAGATGGAAAAATACGGTTATCGCCGCGAGTATGCAACCGCTCTGGTGGCTTGCTCCGGCCTGTTGGGCCAGCTTATACCTCCCAGTATCCCCATGATTCTGTTCGGGATGCTGACCAACACATCCGTGGCCGGGTGTTTCCTGGCTGCCGCTGGCCCGGGGATATTGATCGTCATCGCTTATTGCATCATCAACTACTTCTATTGCCGCCGTCGACCTGAGATCAGAGTTGAAGCGTTTGATTCAATGGGAGATAGCGCCAGGCATATCCTCAAAGCGACCAAGCGATCGTCCCTGGCCATGATGATGCCGGTCCTGGTTTTGGGTGGAATTTACGGCGGTATTTTCACGCCGACGGAGGCTGGTTGTGTTGCCGCGGTCTACGCCATATCTGTGGGGGTGATTACAGGTAAAATAACCAGAAAGGGCTTTGCCAGAGCGGCCGAAGAAACCGCCTCGATCGAAGGCGCAATTGTGTTCATCATGGCTTTCATCATGGTCATGAGCCGAATTTTCACTTACGAACGGTTGCCCGACGCCATAGCCGATTCAATGCTAAATCTCACCAACAATAAGATCGTTCTCCTCCTGCTGATTAACCTGTTCATGATCCTAATGGGCATGATCATGGATGACATCACGAGCATGCTCATTATAGCGCCGTTGCTCTACCCGTTGTTCATGAAGTTGGGTATAAGCCCATTCCAGATGGCCGCGATTCTGGCGGTCAACCAAGGGAGCGGCCAAATGACGCCTCCGGTGGCAACCAACCTTTTTACTGCCGCGCGAGTCTCAGGCATACCGGTTTCATCTTTTGTAAAGGATTGTATTCCATTTCTGCTGTTTGGCAGTTTGCCAGTGCTACTGATTGTAACCTTCGTGCCTGAAGTCTCCACCTGGCTGCCCGCAGTTGTGATGGGCAAATGACATAAAAGCTAAGCGTCGATTTCAATTGAGTAACCAACTGCTGATTAAGGAAAAATAAGAAAATTAAGGAGGACAATATGTCTGATCAAAGACCTGTCTGGCTGAATGGCCAGATGATACCTTGGGAAAATGCCAAAGCACCGCTTCTATCTCACGGATTGAGTCGTGGTTCTGCAATTTTTGAAGTTTTCGGCGTTCATCCCGGACCGGATGGTCCGAAAGCATTTCGGATGGATAAGCACCTTGACCGGTTGTTCCACACCGCCAACTGTCTGGGAATGGAATTGGCCTATACAAAGGAAGAATTCGCCGAAGCCACTTCCAAGACGGTAAGAGCGAATAACATCGGCCGTGGGTTGGTCAAGATGATTGCATATTGGAGCGATGAGCCAATAATCTCACTTGTCCTTGATGCCAAGCTGGATACGGCCATTTTTGCCGTTCCGGAGGGCGACGGATTAGCTCTGGATTCCACCAAACCGGCAACGGCATGTTTCAGCAAGTGGTACAAGCTTCACCCACTCACCGTACCGACCACGGCCAAAGCTTGCGCATACTATCTCAATGGCATGCTTGCCCGCAAAAGTGCCATGGAACGCGGTTATGATATCGGCATTTTGCGCCATACCGATGGTTTCGTGGCTGAAGGATCGATCGAGTCCGTCTTCATGGTCAAAGATGGTATTCTCAGGACCTCGCCACTGGGCAAGATTCTGTCATCCATTACCCGGATGTCGATCATCGAAGCTGCCAAGGCCGCTGATATCGAGGTTTCTCAGGCAATGATTACCACCGACGAACTGCTGAATGCAGACGAAATGTTCACTTCACACACTGGAACCAAGATCCTGCCAATCAAGAAATTTGAAGATAAAGAATTGCCTGCACCCGGTCCCTGCACCGCTAAGCTGAGCCAGATCATGAAGGATATCACTTCATTCAAGGATGATCGGTTTAAGCATTGGTTTCAATCTCTTTAATAATCGCTCCGATAAGTAATTTGTCATCTGACAGGGAGATTCCATGCCCCCCAAAAAAAGAACTGCCCGTCTTACGCCCGTGGGCAAAAAAATCAAGAAGGCCCGCACCGGCAAAAAGATGTCCTACGAGTCCCTGGCCAATGAGACCGGTTTCTCCGTCGACTTTATAAAAAAGGTGGAAGCCGGCAAGATCACGCCGCCGGTAGGGTCACTGCTGCAGATTTCCAGGGCTCTCGAGATCGACTCCGGGGATCTTCTCAAAGAAGACGAAGACCGCATTCAGGACCGCATCAAGGCCTACACCAAGCGCACGGACAGCTACGCTTACACGACCCTCACACCGGGCGCCGAGAACAAACACCTCAAAGCCTTCCGGGTGAAGATCGATGCCATGAAAGACCACGAGGGCGTCAGCTACAACCACGCCGGGGAAGAGTTCGTCTACGTGTTGGAGGGGGCCATCGAGGTTGTGGTGGGTGAACACGTGAACACGCTCGGCCCCGGTGGTTCCCTGCACTTCAACTCAGGCGTCCAGCATCACCTGAAGAATATCGGCCAAACCGATGCCAAATTGATTGTGGTGATTTACAACCCATAGAGGACTGCACCATGTCATTCAAGCTGACCGATGAACAACTGATGATTCAGTCCATGGTTCGCGAGTTCTCGCGCAAGGTGGTGGCTGAAACGGCGGCAGAGCGGGACAAGACCAAGGAGTTTCCCGCTAAGAACCTGAAGCAGATGGCCGAACTGGGGCTTCTGGGGATGATGGTCCCCTTCGATTACGAGGGGTCGGATTCGGACACGGTGGGCTACGTCCTGGCCCTTTCCGAAATCGCCTATTCCTGCGCCTCTACGGCGGTGGTCATGTCGGTGCACAATTCCATTGTCTGCGAAAGCATCCTGAATTACGGCAGTGAAGACCAGAAGCAGCATTATCTCAAGGACCTGGCCATGGGCAAATATATCGGGGCTTTCGCCCTGACCGAGCCCGAGGCCGGCTCCGACCCCGTCAGCCAGCAGACCACGGCGGTGAAAGACGGCGACCACTACCTCATCAACGGCACCAAGCGGTTCATCACCACCGGCAAGAACTGCGGATTGGTCATCGTCACCGCCAAGACCGATCCGGAGGCCCGCCACAAGGGCATCAGCACTTTCATCGTCACCAAGGACAACCCCGGTCTTAAAGTCGGCAACCTGGAAGACAAGATGGGGCTGCGCGCCTCGGACACCACCGACCTGCATTTCGAGGATTGCCGGGTGTCGGCAGCGAACATGCTGGGCAAAGCCGGGGAAGGGTTCAAGATCGTCATGAAAGGCCTCGACGGCGGTCGCATCGGCATTGCCGCCCAGAGCCTGGGGGTGGCCCAGGCGGCTTTTGATGCGGCCGTGAAATATGCCAAGCAGCGGGACCAGTTCGGTCAGAAGATCTCCAAATTCCAAGGCTTGCGCTGGATCATCGCCGACATGGCCACCGAAATTGAGGCGGCCCGGCAACTCACCCTCAGTGCCGCCGCCATGAAGGACCGCAAGGAGCGCTTCACCCTCCAGGCTTCCATGGCCAAACTGTACGCGTCTGAAATGGTCAACCGGGTCACGGCCAAGGCCCTGCAGATGCATGGCGGATACGGTTTTACCACCGACTATCCGGTGGAGCGGTTTCTACCGGGACGCCCGTGTGTTCACCATCTATGAAGGCACGTCGGAAATCCAGCGGGTGGTGATTTCCAACAACATCTTGAAAGATAAACGAACACCCTGATTAAAACTGCTGTCTTCGGCAACAAGTCGAGATGATTCATATAAGGAGTATCTGCGAATGGCTCACCACCACACTATCGATGAAAATAGCTGCAAGGGCTGTGGTCTGTGCATCACCGTATGTCCGAAAAATGTTCTCGAGATCTCTTCCGAGGTCAATGCGAAGGGCTATTTCCCCGCCTTCCAGGCGCGCCCAGAGGACTGCATCCATTGCACCATGTGCTGCATCATGTGCCCGGATGTGGCCATTACCATTACCGAAACCGAAGGTGCCAACGCCTGAGGGCGAGTAACGGAGGCGTACCATGTCAAAGGTATTGATGAAAGGAAACGAAGCCATCGGTGAAGCAGCCATCAGGGCCGGTTGCCTGAACTACTTCGCCTATCCCATTACCCCGCAGTCCGAAGTGGCGGAATATCTGGTCCGCCGCATGCCTGAGGTAGGGGGTGTTTTTCTGCAAGGGGAGAGTGAGGTGGCCGTCGGATACATGCTTTTCGGGGCTGCTGGGGCCGGGGAGCGGGTATTCACCACTTCTTCCAGCCCGGGTATCAGCTTGATGAGTGAAGCCATCAGCTACATTGCCGCGGCCCAGTGTCCGGCTGTTTTTGTCAACATCATGCGAGGCGGACCGGGGCTGGGAGGTATCTTGCCCTCCCAGGCGGACTATTTCCAAGCTACCAAGGGCATCGGTCACGGCGATTGTCGTCTGCTGGTGATGGCGCCGGCCAGCGTTCAGGAAGCCGTTGAAATGGTCATGAAAGCCTTTCCCCTGGCTGAGAAATACCGCAATCCGGTGATGATTCTGGGAGACGGTCTGATCGGGCAGATGATGGAACCGGTGGAATTCCCAGACCATCTGAAAACCGAACCGTCCAACAAGGACGCCTGGGCCACCAACGGTATGGATCACCGCAAGAGTAAAACCCGCAATCTGGTCAAATCCTTGTTTCTGGACTCGACAGCGCTCAACGACAACAACCTTCAGCTCAAGGCCAAATACGATCGCATGCGTGCCGAGGAGGTGCGTTTCGAGGCCTACAACACCGACGGCGACTATCGTGGCCTGATCGTCAGCTACGGCACCATGAGCCGGGTCTGCCGCACGGCTATCGACATGCTCAAGGAAGAAGGTATCGAGGTCGGCATGATTCGCCCCCAGACCCTGTTCCCGTTTCCCGCAAAGGACGTGGGCGATGCGGCGGCAAAACCGTCGTGCAGCCACGTGCTGAGCATCGAAATGAGTATGGGCCAGATGGTGGAGGATGTGGCGCTTGGCGTCCTGGGCCGCAAGCCGGTGAGTTGGTACGGCAAGTGTGGCGGTGACGTCCCCACCCCCGAAGAGATCATAGAGGTGGTCAAGGAACGCATCGGCTGATCGGCCGAGTCTGCTGCGGCCGGAATTCAGGATCCAAATCAAGGAGCAAACAACCCATGGGAAAGACGTTTAAAAAACCGGAGGCGCTCTCCGACGCCCACACCCACTATTGTCCCGGATGTACCCACGGGGTGATTCATCGTCTGGTGGCTGAGACCATCGATGAGTTGGGCATTCGTGGACGTACCGTTGGCATCGCCCCCGTCGGCTGCGCAGTGCTGGCCTACAACTACTTCAACTGCGATTTTCAGGAAGCGGCCCATGGACGGGCTCCAGCCATGGCCACGGGCATCAAACGGGTGCGGCCCGACCTGATGGTCTTCACCTACCAGGGAGATGGCGACCTGGCCAGCATCGGCATGGGCGAGATCATCCACGCGGCCAACCGCGGTGAGAAATTCACCACCATTTTCGTCAACAACGCCATCTACGGGATGACCGGCGGTCAAATGGCCCCCACCACCATGCCGGACCAGCGCACCAGCACCTCGCCCTTTGGTAGAAACGTCGAGGAGGTCGGCATGCCGATCAAGGTGGCCGAGCTTCTGGCGGCCCTTCAGACCCCGGCCTACATCACCCGGCAGACCGTGATTCGGCCCAAGTATATCAACAAGGCTAAAAAAGCGATCAAGCAGGCGTTCACCTACCAGATGGAGAATACCTGCTTCAGCCTGGTGGAGGTGGTCAGCACCTGTCCGACCAACTGGGGCATGACGCCTATGGATGCCATCGACTGGACGGAAAAGACGCTTCTGGCTTACTATCAACCTGGTGATTACAAGGTTCCGGCATAAAAGGAGGCACCATGCAGAGCGAAATCATGTTCGCTGGATTTGGCGGACAGGGTATCTTGTTGATCGGCAAGGTTCTGGCCCATGCCGCCATGGAAGAGGGATACGAAGTGGCGTGGATTCCTTCATACGGCCCGGAGATGAGAGGCGGGACAGCCTATTGCACCGTGGTGATCAGCGCTCGCCCCATTGGCTCGCCCATCATCAAGAACCCGCATCATTTGGTGGCCATGAACGGGCCCTCCCTGGAAAAATTTGCTTGCACGGTCAAGCCTCGTGGCATCATTTTTGTGAACAGCTCCCTGATATCCTTTGGCGCTAACCGCGGTGATATTGATGAACTGCGGGTACCCGTGGTTGAGATCGCCAAGGATCTGGGCAGTGTCAAGGCTGCCAATATCGTCGCCCTGGCCGCCTTCGTTGCCCGCAGCGGCATCGTTCCCATCGATACACTCAAATACTGCGTGCGGAATGAATTTAGAAAACAAACCCAAGATGATTCCGTTGAATATGGAAGCGGTAAAGATGGGGGCACAATATGGCGATAAAAAAGGAATGATATAGGTAGTTTGAATTTTTATTAACCTCGTTTTCTTAAACTTGAATGCATCGGGAGGAACCATGATTGTCGGCATTTTAAAAGAGATCAAAACGGAAGAGAACCGGGTGTGCATGACCCCGGCGGGCGTGGAGGTGATGATCCACAACGGGCATACAGTGCTGGTGGAGAAAAATGCCGGTGCCGGCAGCGGCTTTGCCGACGAGGCCTACGTCAAGGCCGGGGCCAAGATGATCGACACCCCCAAGGAGATCTTCGATGCGGCGGACATGGTCATGCATGTCAAAGAGCCGTTGCCGCCGGAGTACGACCTGATCCGGCAAGGGCCAGATCGTCTTCACCTACCTGCACCTGGCCGCCGACGAGACCCAGACCCGGGCCCTGATCAAGAGCCGGTCGGTGAGCATCGCCTACGAGACCATCCAGAAGGCCGACGGCAGCCTGCCGCTGCTGACCCCCATGAGCGAAGTGGCCGGGCGCATGGCCATCCAGCAGGGGGCCAAGTACCTGGAGATGGCCCAGGGCGGCCACGGGGTGCTGCTGGGCGGCGTGCCCGGCGTGGACCCGGGCACGGTGGTGGTGATCGGCGGCGGCGTGGTGGGCGTCAACGCGGCCAAGATGGCCTGCGGGCTGGGTGCCAAGGTCTACCTGCTGGACATGAACCTGGACCGGCTGCGCTACCTGAGCGACGTGATGCCGGCCAACTGCTTCACCTTGATGTCCAGCCCGGCGACGATCCGCAAGCTGGTCAAAGAAGCCGACGTGGTGGTGGGCGCCGTGCTGATTCCCGGGGCCAAGGCGCCGCGGCTGGTGACCCGGGAGATGCTGGGAACCATGAAGAAGGGCTCGTGTGCTGGTGGACGTGGCCATCGACCAGGGGGGCTGTTTCGAGACCTCCAAGGCCACCACCCACGGCAAGCCGACCTATGTGGTCGACGGGGTGATCCACTACTGCGTGGCCAACATGCCCGGCGCCGTGGCCAAGACCTCGACCCTGGCCTTGACCAACGCCACCTTGCCCTATGCGGTGCAGATCGCCAACAAGGGCTGGAAAAAGGCCATGCAGGAGAATCAGGAGATCCGGCTGGGCGCCAACGTGATCGACGGCAAGGTCACCTACCAGGCCGTCGCAGAGGCCTTCGATTTGGAATATTTTGCTATAGAAGGGCTTCTATGAACTTCTTTTAATCAACAATAATTTTACCGTCAGTCGTTAATTGTAACAATTGGATCAATCCTTTTAATTGCATAGAGGTATTGATCCAATTTATTTTGATGGCCAACCTCTAATAAATTGACATTAGAAGTTTGAGTTGAAATTCAAAGGTTCCCTTGGGCTTTCCAGAACGTACCTCAAGACCTGCCGATCTTTTGATTACTGCTATTATGTTATCAATCCGATCTTAACGTTAAAAACGTTTGATTATAATAGCTAATATTGATCTACGTCTGATTTATTGTTTAAGACTTCCATTTTTTGCAGGAGGGTTTTTCTGATACTTCCTGCCTGAACAAAATGCCTATCAATTAAAACGGTCATCATTCATCAGATTCCATTCCGCTTTACCGTTCACGCACCGCGCGATCCACCAACCAGTCGCCACCCTTTCTGGCAAATAGTAGTCGAAGCGGATAGAGATCGGCAGTATCCCCTACTTCTACAAGCCAGGCCTTGGGGTCGTCACCGAGCTTTTCAAGGCCCAGGAGGTTGTGCTCCTTTTTGCGAAAAAAATGCATATCGGGGGATTGAAAGATGGAGAATGCTCAGCGTGGTTTTCAGCTGTGGTCTGTTTTCGGCCTCCGGTTATCCGACTTCTGTTCGTCGGGCCGCGATGGCCACCCAGCCCTCTTTTTCAATCACCTCAACGACCGCATAACCATTTTCCTTCAAGCCTGAAAGCACGATCTTTTTTTTGGCCGTGATAATACCGGAACAGACCAACAGCCCGTTTTCCTTCATCACCGCCTTTACTTCCGGCAGCAGTGCCAGGATAACCTCGGCCAGGATGTTGGCGGCCACCAGATCGAAGTTTTGACGCACGTCATCCACGAGGTTGCCATTGGACAGGCTGAATGAATCGATGTGGTTGGCCAGCAGGTTTTTCTCGGCCACGGTCACGGCCACCTCGTCGTTGTCCACGCCGCAGACGGTTCCTGCACCCAGTTTGGCGGCGGCGATCATCAGGATGCCCGATCCGGTGCCCACGTCCAGGAAGGCGTCGCCGGGCTTGAGATGGGTCTGGATCATGCGGATGCACAGGTTGGTGGTGGCATGGGTGCCTGTGCCAAAGGCCATTCCCGGGTCGATCTTTATAACGATCTCTTGCGGTCCGGCCGTGTACTCCCGCCAGGTGGGCTTGACCACGATCATGTCGGTGATCTTCTCCGGCCAGAAATACTCCTTCCAGGCCTCGGCCCAGTCCTGCTCGTCGATGCGGGTGTATTCAACATGGGTGTTGATGCGGGCGACCCGCGCCAGTCGCTGCAGCGCCGCTTCAAGGGTTTTGCACTTGTCGCCCGAACCTATCGTGTCTGCAAAATAGCCCGTGACGCCGGGCGTTTCCGGGGGGGGGGCGGCATCTTCACCCCAATCCTGCACCGGATCCATGTCCGGGTCGTCCACGACGACGCCCTTTAGGTCCAGATCGTAGAAGATATCGGCCACGAGGTCAGTTGCCAGAGCGCGGTTCGGGCTGTCGAAGGTCACTTTTGCGGCAATCCATTTCATGACGGTTCCGTAAGAAGTCCGATATCTGCGTTACGCTTCATCCCTCGTCACTGCGGCGTACTTCAAGTACGCCTCGTTCCTCTGGCTTTGCAAGCCTTAATCTCGCACTTCTTACGAAACCATCCGAATCACATATTTTTTACGGCCCTCATTTCATGGCTTGGTTCTCTTTTTCGCTGGATTCGACCCTGTTTGAAAATGCTCCTTCGGCGGGTTGAAATAGCCGTATTGCAGATCGGGAAAGCGCTTGCGAATCATTTGCAGCAGCGGCGCCATTCCCACGGGCGGACCAAGGGGAGTGACGGCATTCATTGCCTGGAGGTAGCGCTGGGGATCAAAGTTTAGGTTGCGCCACTGAATCTGGTGCACCGGGTGCTTTTCCAAAAAGACAAACAACGCCGCCGCTTCTTCGGGACTGTCGGTAAAGCCCGGACAGTTCAGATAGTTGATGGCCACGTGACGGCCTTTGTCGATGGCCAGGTCGATGCTTTCCACAACTTGTGAAAAGCGATATCCCTTGGGACGAAAATAGGCGGTGTAGCAGGCCTCCCGAACCGAATTCATGCTCACGCGGAGGCTGTCCAGCCCGGCATCCAGAAGCGGTGCCAGCAGATGCGGCAGGCTGGCGTTGGTGTTCAGGTTGATGGTACCCTGTGCGGTTTTTTCACGGACCAGGGCAATTGCCGGGCCGATGGTCCGGGCCGCCATGAGCGGATCGCCTTCGCATCCCTGACCGAAGCTCACCACGCTGTTTTCTACGCGTGCAATATGGGCCAGGGCCACGTCGGCGATCTCTTCAACCGACGGGGTGAAGGCGATGCGGTTCTGGCTGCTGGTCAACCGATCGTTGTGCTGCAAGGAGATGCAGCCCAGGCAACGGGCATTGCAGGCGCGCGAGGTGGGCAGGGGCGCCTCGTAACGGCCTAAGAAGAAATTCTTGCCTGCCGGGCAGCCGTATGTCAACGCGCAGTGCTCCAGATGTCTTACCAGACGGTTGTCCGGTAACTGTCTTCGCATCTGTTCGACGCCGGACACGATGCTTGCCCTGGGCATCCGGCGCAGGTCCTGGCGGGGTTCTGTATCCACCACGATGCCCGCCGACCTGAATCCCTGGCCATGCCAGCCCACCGCGCCATAGGAAAACAGAGGCAGAATGGCTGTGCCAGGGCGCTCTTCATAGGCGCAGGTTCGGGTCAGCACCACGCCTGGAGAGTTAAAGACCGCCACCGGTAAAATTCGTTCGCCCGGTGCATACGGGTTGCTGTCGACGGGTCTCGTCTGTCCGGTTTCCAGATCCATGACCACGGGCACCCGGTCCGGCAGGAACATCAATTCACTGCCGTAAGGCAATTCGATGGTGTCTCCCGTGGTGAGGGGTGACAGCAGCTGTCCGTCGGCACCCACGGCGGCAAATCCTTCCAGGTCGAAGATTTCGCCGTTTTCATTGGCCACCACGGCAACGAGCAGGTCCGGCTGCTGCCGCGCATTAGGTTTTCTTTTTCTGGGCGATCGTTGCGATTTTTTCATGGATTGGTCTTCTTAGGCGGCAAACGGTACATTGGCGTCAGGTGTCCTGGCGAGACGCCGGCAAGAATGCCGACGGCAAGGATTGTATTGATCATCGTGGTTCGCATTGGCCCCAGGCGCCGCCACCGTCGGCCGGAAGTAACAGCTGCGGCCGGAGCCATGGCGATGCGACCTTTGCGGGCCATCCGGTGTACCAGGTAGAGGTCTTCGGCGATGGGCACATCCGGAAACCCGCCAACCGCGGCGAAATCACGTTGACGAAGGAACAGCCCCTGGTCGCCGTAAGGCAAGTTGAGCCAGCCGGCACGCAGGTTGGTGAAAAAGGCAACCCATCGCATGGCCGGTGTATGGATCTCCGTTGCAAAGCGAAACGCCCCCAGTCGCGTGCGCCGGTCCATCAGGGTTTCGAAAACATGATTCACATAATTGTTGGGCAGCCGGGTGTCCGCGTGGAGAAAAAGCAGCACTTCGCCTCGGGCTGCTGCCGCTCCCCTGTTTTGCTGGTCGGCCCGGCCCCGTCGACCGGAGACGATGTGTGCGCCGAGTGAGCGGGCAATTTGCACGGTGCGGTCCGTGCTGCCACCGTCGGAGACGATGATTTCCGCATCGGGGGATGCGGCGGCGGCCAGGGTTCGGGGTATCTGCTGCGCTTCATCGATCGCGGGAATGATTACCGACAGGTAGGGTCGCGGCACATGGTCGCCGCCCCTTTCCCAGGTCAGATCGTCCGGCGTGTCCAAATCATTCAGCGGCGCCAGCATATGGGATGTCATGCCTTTTTTGCCGGCCAGCGCCAGGGACTTTTCCAATACATCCGGCCTGCTCCACACGATGCCGTCAAAGATGTTTTCGGGCTTTGTCAGGCCCACCAGCCAATAGCCACCATCGATGCTCGGCCCAAACACCAGATCCCTTTCATGCAGCGCGATGAAGGCCTTCTCCACCGTTTCAGTTGTCAGCCCGGGAATGTCCGTTCCAACCAGCACTGCCCGGCGGGCACCGTCATCAAACGCGTGCTTCATGGCCAGGTGCATGCGACGGCCCAGGTCCCCGGTGGCCTGGGCCTGATAACGGATTGGCCTGCCGCCCAACCACTGGTAAAGCTGCTGCTCATTGCCGCCGTCATGGCAGAATACCAGTCGGGCGCCGATCCGCATCGCCGCCCGGCGTGCGGTTGCCACGGTTTTTTCGGTTAGTCGTTTCTGGAGTGCCGCGGCACCGACCGGCCCCAAGGCAGGGATCAGGCGGGTTTTGGTCATTCCGACCCGTGGGTATCGGCCGAAAACGATCAGATGGGCTGAATCGGCTGGGTTTAACACAGTTCTCCTGAATGGCGTCGGCTCGGCAAACATCTACTATAAGGGTTGAACGCCTTTTTCATCTATCATATCCTGCGGTCAAAGTACATCCGGTCAGGGCGTGGATGGCCCTTTGCCGCTGCAACGGGATGCCCAAAAAACAGCTTGACCGTCGCGATCCTTTGGGATATGGCTCATATGCAGCGGACAGGCTGAAGCTTGTCTTTTCGATTTTAAACAGTGAACATTCCGTAAATCAAGGCCACGAAGGTTTCCGTCCCGAAGGACGGGTGACGTCGTGGCCTTTTTTGTTTCTTCAGGAAACCGAAGCGAGTTGTCGCAGTAGGTTCACGGTCCTGCTGCAGCCTTTTTCGAGTGACGTGTTCAACTGAAAACGGCGAACCCCCTTTCGGTGGTAAGGTGGTGCCGCTACGCTCGGTGGATCGATTTGTGGGAGGGATGGATTAATGAAGGCAGGTATAATAATGGGCTATTTCCTGACAGGGGTTATTGCGCTGATGGTTGTTGTCAACAGGGTTTCAGCAGCCGAGGCTGGTGCTGAACCAACCATGGAAGAAAAGACTGACCAAATAAAGCGCCTTGAGGCGCGGGTTGCCACATTGGAGGAGAATCGCTGGGCAGGCAAGATCGCCATCCACGGTATACTGGCCGGTGCGTACCAGTACGAAAACCCGAGCGGTGCGGCGGATGCGGAATCATACGGTCGTGGGGCCATCGCCTTCCAACCGGAAATTTCCATTGCCCTTACGCACAAGGATCAGGTCTCTTTCGGTTTCGCCTTTCCGGCCGGTAGCGGTGTCAACAGCGAAACCCAGCTGGTCGTGCCTCCGTGGGCGGCAAATATAGAAGGGGATGTCAAAGATTATCAACGGCCGCGACCGGGATTACCTGCTCACCGCCTGGTACAAACACACCTTCGCGCTGGGAGCGGGCCACAACCTGGGGCTTACTGGAGGCATCATCGACGCCACTGCCTACCTGGACCAGAACGCCTATGCCAACGACGAGTACACGCAGTTCATGAATCCAGCACTGGTCAACGGTCCCAACGGATTCGCCCCGTCCTATGACATCGGCGGTGCCATGGAATGGGAAATGGGTGCGATGTATGCCAATGGCGTGGTGATGAATATCGGAGAGAACGACGCCGGTTACAACTCCACTTTCTACGGTGCCGAAACCGGCTACCGGCTAAATTCGGACCTCGGCCAAGGTACCTACCGGATCATATACGAGGGGGGCAATAACGCGTTCCCGCATCCTGTCCACACAGCACTTGAGGACCGAAGCGTTATTTTTCTTTCCTTCGACCAGCAGTTCAAAGAGCATGTCGGGGTATGGGTGCGCCTGGGCTGGGGCACTGACGATGCCGCCGTCGATGCCACCAACCTGTATTCCGGCGGGGTCGATATTGGCGGCCGCCCATGGGGGCGGGAGGCAGACAACATCGGTATCGGCGTAGCGTTTTTTCACGGCGGCAATACGGGGCTGCACGGCGTTCAGGTGGCGGAAGCCTATTATCGGTTGGTGATGAACGCATGGTTGGCCCTGACCGGTGACGTGCAATACCAGGACAACCAATACGATGGCGGTGCAGATACTGATGTCCACGCCTGGACATGGGGCCTTCGGGCAGTGGTGGAATTCTAGCTGCTGTTTGCAATATGTTTGAGTCACGATCCATCTTATGACATATGAAAAAGTCAGGAGGAAACCGATGTGTTCATTTATACCGGGTGTAAGATCAGCTATCGCTGCAATTATGGTCTTGATTTCCAATCCGGCCCTGGCCCATTTCGGTATGGTGATTCCATCCGACAGCATGGTAATGCAGGCGGACAGCCGCACGATCAAATTAACCCTCTCCTTTTCCCATCCCATGGAGATGGTCGGGATGGATCTGGAAAAACCCAAGGTTTTTGCGGTGTCGGCCAATGGGAAAAACCAGGAGCTACTCGGCATCCTGAAACCGGCCAAGGTGATGGACCATAAGGCCTGGATCGCCGATTACCCCATCAAACGCCCCGGCGTCTACATGTTCCACATGGAGCCCCAGCCTTACTGGGAGCCGGCCGAAGACTGTTTTATCGTCCACATCACTAAAACCGTGGTCACCGCTTTCGGCGATGACGAGGGCTGGGATGCGGAGCTGGGGTTAAAAACCGAAATCGTTCCCCTTTCCAAACCCTACGGCCTTTACGCAGGCAATGTGTTCCAGGGGATTGTGAAAATGGACGGCAAGCCGGTTGCCTATGCTGACGTGGAAGTGGAGTATTACAACCGGGACAAGACCGCCCACGCACCCACTGAGTACATGGTCACCCAGACCGTCAAGGCCGACGGCAACGGCGTCTTCACCTACGCAACACCCATTTCAGGATGGTGGGGATTTGCCGCCTTGAACACGGCGGACACCACGATCAAACATGACGGCGAGGACAAGGACGTGGAGATGGGTGCCGTGATCTGGGTATACTTTCACGATTGGAATTAAGCGACGATGCACATTTCAGAAGGTGTATTGAACGGGCCGGTGCTGGTTGCCGGGGCGGCCGTCGCCCTGGCCGGTACGGCCATCGGCCTGAAAAAACTGGAGTTGGACCGCGTGGCCCAGGCCGGTATGCTTTCGGCCGCTTTTTTCGTAGCATCGCTGATCCATGTGCCGGTGGGGCCGTCCAGCGTTCACCTTATCTTGAACGGCATCGTGGGGCTGCTGCTGGGGTGGGCGGCCTTTCCCGCCATTCTGACGGCCCTGCTGCTCCAGGCCATGATGTTCCAATACGGGGGAATCACCACCCTGGGTGTCAACACCGTGATCATGGCCTTGCCGGCGGTCGTCTGCTGCCACCTGTTCGGCCCGTTCATTCTGAAACCGTCACGGATAGCCGTGCCGGCGGCCTTTGCCTGCGGTGCCGGCTCCGTCCTTCTGGGCGCGGTTCTGGCGGGTGTCAGCCTGATGTTCACGGAAGGCAGTTTTCTCGAAGTGGCCGGCCTGGTGGTTACCGCCCACCTGCCGGTGATGGCTATCGAAGGGGTCGTCACGGTCTTTTGCGTGGCCTTTTTAAAGAAAGTCAAACCGGAAATGTTGCCCGGTTATGATGCTTCGGTTTGGCAACAGGCTAAAAGGTGAGTTAAGGGAAATGGAAATGAAACGATTGGTTGCCGGATTGGCCGTGACGTTGCTCTGCAGCTTTGCAACCCTTCCTGCTGCCCATGCCCACAAGGTGACTGTCTTCGCATGGGCCGAAGGGGATCGGGTATTCACGCAAAGCAAGTTCAGCGGCGGTAAAATGGTGAAAGCAGGCAAGGTGGAGGTGTTTGATAGCGGCGGCAACCTTTTGCTGGAGGGCCGTACCGATGACAACGGGGCGTTCGCTTTTAAAGCACCGGCAATAGCCGATCTGAAGATCGTGCTCACCGCCGGAATGGGGCACCAGAATTCGTGGCTGCTATCCGCCGCTGATCTGGGTCAGGATGAACTTACCCCGCGGGTAACGCATGCGTCACCGTCCGATCCGACGGTCTCGGAGACACCCCGGGCGTCGGTTCCGGCAGGAGCGGGTCCGGATTTGACAACCCGGGAAATCGAGGCCATCGTCGCCCGTCAGCTCGAAGAGAAGATCACGCCCCTAATGCGAATGGTAGCCGCATCCCAGGAAAAAGGACCTACGATGGGTGACATTGTCGGCGGCATCGGCTACATCATCGGCCTGGTGGGGCTGGGCGCCTATGTGCGCTGTCGAAAGGAGCGCCGGCGTCCATGATCCGAGAATCCTTTGCCGAGGGTGCCTCGTGGATACACGGCATCGACCCGAGGCTGCGGGTGACCGGCGCCGTGGCGTTTGCCGTCGTGGTGGCCGTTTCCTACGATTTTACGGCGCTTTTGATTGCTCTGATCCTGTCGCTGTTCATGGCGATGTCGGCCCGGCTCGATTTTCAGACGGTCATGCAGCGTCTTTTGGCGCCGGCCGTCTTTATCTTGTTGCTGTGGGCGATACTGCCCTGGTCCTATGAAGGAGAAACGCTGACAACGTTGGGACCGCTGACCATCACCCGCCCGGGTGTGACCTTGTGTGCCCAGATCAGTTTGAAGACCGTCTGCCTGATGGTGGCCTTCATGGCCCTGGTGGCCACCATGACCGTGGACACCCTCGGCCACGCCCTGAACCGGCTGCTGCTGCCGGACAAGATGGTGCACCTGCTCCTGATCACCTATCGTTACCTGTTCGTCATCGAGCAGGAATACCAGCGTTTGGTACGGGCCATGAAGATCCGCAATTTCCATCCGAAGACGAACCTACACAGCTACCGGACCTATGCCTACCTGGTGGGCATGCTCTTCGTCAGGGCTTCGGAACGGGCCCGGCGGGTGCACAGCGCTATGATCTGCCGGGGTTTCAACGGCCGGTTTGTCAGCCTTCGCGCGTTTCCACCTAATCCCTTGAACCTAATTTTTTGTCTTGTCGTCAGCCTTTCGCTGGCCTTGCTGGTAACCCTGGAGTGGGTGAAATGAGTTGATGCGGTCCGTGTGCCCATGGTACAAGGCGGCTGTCATTAGCCGATGCAGGCCGGTTCCAATCCATCGCAAGGCGCCAATCCATGAGTCCCGTTATCCTTAACCTGTCCAAGATCCGCTACGGTTACCCCGGCGGCCCGCTGGTCCTCAACGATCTCGATTTTCACCTGCATGTTGGCGACCGTATCGGCCTGGTGGCCCCCAACGGCAGCGGCAAGACCACTTTGTTTCACATCATCATGGGCTTGCTCAGACCCCTTTCCGGAGCCGTCGAGGTGTTTGGTGAGTCGCGGGAAACGGAAGCCGATTTCATTGAGGTGCGCCGGCGCATCGGGCTTTTATTCCAGGACGCCGACGACCAGCTCTTTTCTCCAACGGTGCTGGAGGATGTGGCCTTCGGACCGCTGAACCTGGGAAAGTCCCGCGAAGAGGCGGTGACCGTTGCCAGAAACACCCTGGATTTTCTGGGTCTGAACGGTTTCGAGAACCGGGTTACCTACAAGCTGTCCGGTGGGGAAAAACGACTGGTTTCACTGGCCACGGTGTTGGCCATGGAGCCGGAGGTGCTGCTGTTGGATGAACCCTCCACCGGCCTGGATTCATCCACCAAAGACAAGCTCATCGACATTCTCAACGGACTGGCTCTCTCCTTCGTGCTCATTTCCCACGAATTCGATTTTCTCTCCAAAACCACGGGGCACATCTATACCATGGATAGCGGGCGGATCCGCTTTGACCAGGAACTTGATATCCACACCCACGAACACGCCCACCTGATGGGCAAGCAGCCCCACCGGCACTTGTGACGCGTGTATCCCTTTCCGAAATCATCCCCTCAATCGTAACTCATTGATCAAAATGGATATCCGCTTTACAGCCGTATGAATATGTACTATTTCATAATTAATGGCGAATCGTAATCCGTTATAACGTAAAGGAAAAATCATGGGTATGGACAATAGGGGGTTGAAGCTGCAACGGGGCGCCCTGCTGAGATTTGTTGACGAAGAGAAGGGTGAAATTACCGAAGGACTTTTCATCGGTCCTGAAGACAACAGTGACTTTGTCGTCGTGCCGTTGTCTGAAACGATGCTGCTGAAAAAAGAAGGGGAACGCCTGCACGCCAGATGCCAAGTGCAGGGCGATATGGTTGAATTCCGCTCCACGATTGTGGAAATTATCGACCGACCGGTCCGCCTGTGGCGAATCAAGGTGCCGACGGATGTGAACACCTTCGATTTGCGCGACCACAAGCGAATTCAATGCTCCGTGTCCGCAAATATCGAAGCCATCCACAGAGGGCAGTTCGTCACGGGTATCATTCGGGATATCAGCAAAAGCGGCGCACGCTGCATGTTTCAACGGTCAGAAGAGGCGGAAAATGCTTTTAAAATAGATCAGACGATTACGCTGCGCTGCGCGTTCCCGGGCATTCCGGGCGAACAGTCCACCGTGGGCACGATTACCGAAATCCTAAAATCAGAAGCGGAACTGTCCATCGGCATTCAATTTGCCGAATCGGTGTGGTGGGTGCCGCCCTATCACTGATCTCCCCCTCCCTCACCACCAAGAACGATTGGCCGGGTGTCCCTTGTCTTGCAACCCGTCGGTGCGAGTTCAAGGCGCCGGCCATCGATGACCCTGCCCCTGGGTACCGTTTGATCGCGTTTCCCGGTTCCTGCCCTGCATCAACCTACCCCTGGCAGGCTACGCCGACCGTCAGGGCGTTGTCCAGATCATCGACAATATCCTGAATGTCCTCGATGCCCACGCTCAGACGGATGAAATCCGGGGTGACGCCGGCGGCTTGCTGTTCGGCCTCGGAGAGCTGTTCGTGGGTGGTGGATGCCGGGTGGATCACCAGGCTCTTGGCGTCGCCGATATTGGCCAGATGGCTGAAGAGCTGAAGGCTTTCGATGAATTTGACGGCCGATGCCTGACCCCCCTTGATCCCGAATCCGACCAGCGCCCCCTGTCCCTTGGCGAGATATTTTTCCACCAGGGGGTAGGTTGGGGACGATTCCAGCCCGGGATAACGAACCCAGGATACACAGCCATGGTTTTCCAGGAAGCGGGCAACAGCCATGCCGTTTTCCGAGTGGCGCTGCATTCTCAAATGCAGGGTTTCCAACCCCTGGAGGAACATCCAGGCATTGAAGGGGCTCATGGCTGCCCCCATGTCCCGCAGCCCCAACACCCGGGCCCGCAGGATAAACGCCAGGTTGCCGAAAGCCTCTACGAATTTCAGCCCGTGGTAAGCGGGATCCGGTTCAACGAAATCGGGGAAACGGCCCGAAGCGGCCCAGTCGAATGTGCCTGAATCCACGATGATGCCGCCGATGGAGGTGCCGTGGCCGCCGATGAACTTGGTGGCCGAGTGGATCACGATAGCCGCCCCACTGTCGAAAGGCCGGGTCAGGTAGGGGGTCGTGACGGTGTTGTCCACCACCAAAGGGATACCGTGGCGATTGCCAATGGCGGCAATGGGTTCAAGGTCGATGATGTCGAGCTTGGGGTTGCCGATGGTTTCCACGAAAAAGGCTTTGGTTTGTTTCGTGACGGCACCTTCCCAGGCGTTCAGGTCGTGAGGGGAAACAAAGCGTACAGTGATGCCCAGTTTTTTGAGGGTGTGGGAAAACAGGCTCACCGTACCGCCGTAAAGCTCTGTCGAAGCGACGATCTCATCTCCGGCCTGGGCCAGGGTCAAAATGGTCAGCGTCTCCGCCGCCTGTCCGGATGCGACCGCCAGGGCGCCCACCCCGCCTTCCAACGCCGCCACCCGCTTTTCGAGCACCTCTGTCGTGGGGTTCATGATGCGGGTGTAAATGTTGCCGAACTGACGAAGGCCGAAAAGGTCGGCGGCGTGTTGCGAGCTGTCAAAGGTAAACGAGGATGTCTGGTACAAAGGCACCGCTCGGGAATGGGTGGTGGGGTCCGGCGTGTGGCCGGAATGCACCGCTTTGGATGCAAAGCCTCTTATAAATTCTGTCATTATCGGTTCTCCTTGGTTTGGCAGGGGTTTTTTCAGGAGAAGCTAATTTTAGATGCTGATTTGTCAAGGGGCGCGGGGTCAGGCGGCTTCCATATAACTTTGAATTTCACGATGAAACGTCCTGTAGGTGATCATCAGGCTTTTGATCTGCTGCTTGTCTGGAAAAAAGTCGTCGAAGACATCCTGATACACATGGTAGGCCAGTCGGTCCACGCCGATGCCTGTGTCCACCATCATGGCCACCATGTCGGCCAGGTAGAGGGTGGCGGTGGCTGGGTCGTTCCGCGATGTGGGATTGGGAAGGTGGTGGTTTTCGATCATATACGTCATATGGGAGCTGAAATGCCATTGTTTGGCGATGATTCCCCCCAGTGTGGGGTGATCAATTCCCAGCACCGCTCTTTCGGCTTCGACAAAACTCATGCTTTTTTCGGCCACCAGTTTTTTGATCGCCGGAAGCTGATCGGCCACATACTCGTGGAGAATGACTTTGCCGATATCCTTGAGCAGGGCAGCGGTGTAGATGGCCGGAAGACTCATCAGGTCCCGCTGGCCGGCTAGTGTTCTGGCGACCATGGCCACGGCCAGGCTCTGTCGCCACAGGTCTCCCTTGGCCAGTCCATACCCCTTCTGGGAGCGCTGTAGGTTGCCGGACAGGTTTTGCGACAGAACCATCTCCACGACCTGCTGCAACCCCAGCATGGAGACGGCCTGGCTGACGGAATCGACTTTGACCGGCAACCCCATGTGGGCGGAGTTGACCGTTTTCAACAGGTTGGCGGTGATGGCCGGATCCCGCTCGACCACCTCCACCAGATCACTCAGCGACGATTCCGGGTCGTCGGCGAGATCCAGAACTTTGTGGATGACCGTGGGAATGGGTTCCAACCGGTTGACTTGCTTTATTATCTGGGTCAGGCTGTCCATCGTTCATCGATCCTTATCTTCCGTTTTGGGGTGTCGCGCCTGCCATCGCACCTGCTACCCTAAACCATCGGCGTTTTCGGGACAGACATTAGGAAATTTTGTGGCGGTTTTTCGTTATCCGGAAAACCATTCGGCAAGATGCCCGCGGCCCTCAACAATGGCGGCCAGAAACAGCAGGGGGAGAACGATCAGAAAAAAAACTTGGTTGGACCGCTTCCAGCGTTGAAAATAGGTTCCGGGATCAGCGCTGAACCGGTATCCTGCGCCGCGCCAGAGACTGACGCCCCAGGCGATCAACATGGCGGGCCATTCGAACATGCCGTGGGGAACCAGCATGATGGCGGCATCAGCCAGTGAAGGACCGCCTGCGGTCACCACGATCCAGCCCAGAATCAGACCGTTTGCGATGGTGGTGACCATTGGAAACCACCCCCACAGGGTGAGTAGACACAGGGTGATATAGGTGGCCACCAGGTTGTGTATAAACAATGAAAAGACGAAAGCGGCGCCACCTTTGCCAGCGAATTTGCCGGCCAGGCTGCTGGCCGCCTGCTGTAAAAAACCCAGCTTGTCGGCATAGATCCACCCCCCCAGACAACTGGCGGCATAGACGAGCAGGGCTATCAACATGCAGTAGCGGGCTTGGTACAAGGTTGACAGGGCTTTGGTGTAGTGACGTTTCAACACATTCTCATCCAATCCTGCGAAGTGGGGTCTGGCGGGACGCTTCACGACCCTGTCAACGGTTTTCGCTGATGCTCGGGGTTCAAGGTTTCGAGGATTCATCAAGCGGTTAAGGGCTTGCCTTTCTATCGATCCCTTGAATCCTATCAGATAGTAGCCATGTTGCCATAGGTAATCATTTAAGGATTCCCATGATTTCAATGCCAACCGCCCATCCTTTTTGAGGTGACGCCATGACCCGTCTTGGCCTTTGCTGTATTTTTCGAGAGGAACCCATCAAATTCCGGCGCACCACGGCCAAGTACCTGCTGGCGCTGTCCGCGGCAGATCGGGCGACGCACCTGGCGTCCATTTGTATGCACAACGCCGATGCGCTCTACCGTGCATTGGAATTTTGCGCTGACAACGGCATTGGTGCTTTTCGGATCAACAGCCAGATCCTGCCCGTAAAAACCCATCCCGATGCCGGATATGAGCTGCATGAATTACCGGAGGGAGACCAGATTGTTGCGCGTTTCGAGCAATGCGGGAACTTCGGCTTCAACATCGGCATCCGGACCTCCTTTCACCCGGATCAGTTTCTGGTACTTTCCTCGCCTGATGCCGGAGTGGTCAAACGCTCGGTGGCGGATCTGGAATACCATGCACAGGTGGCCGAATGGGTGTCTGCCGACGTGATCAACATCCACGGCGGTGGGGCCTACGGCGATAAGCGGACGGCGCTGAAGCGATTAGCATCGGTTATCAATCGGTTATCCCCGGCCGTGAAAAGCCGGCTGACGCTGGAAAATGATGACCGGGTATACGCGCCGGCGGATCTGCTGCCCGTGTGCAGGGCAACCGGCGTTCCCCTCGTTTATGATGTTCATCACCACCGCTGCCTGCCCGACGGGAAAAGCGTGGAAGATGTTACCTCAGCGGCAATATCAACGTGGCATCGTGAGCCGCTTTTTCATCTCTCCAGTCCGCTAAACGGTTGGGAGACGGGACCGTGCAGGCCCCATCACGACTTCATCGATCCGGCTGATTTCCCTGATTGCTGGCGGGATCTTGACATAACGGTGGATGTGGAGGCCAAAGCCAAAGAACTGGCCGTGCTGAAGTTAAAATCGGATTTGGCAGGCAGATGACTTAGAAGCCTGCCTTGTCTTTTTCCATCATCAGACGTTTAAGTCCGCTGAGTACGTGGTTTTTAACACTGTTGATGTGCCGGGAGAGTACGGCTTTGGCATCTGCCAGCTGGTGGTCGCGAATGTGGCTGAACAATTCTTTGTGGGCGGCGTCCGCTTTGTCCATCGAGGTGGAAAAAAGGATGTTCCCCCCATATTTAAGATAAAGCAGGTCGAACAGCAGTCGCAAGGTCTGATGCTGAACCCGGTTGCCGGACAGGCCCGCCAGCGTCAGGTGAAACTCCATGTCCTTGAGCAGCCGGCCATACAGGTAGATCTCCCGCGAGGCTTTCAGGTGGGCATTCAAGGCATCCTCCAGCTTTTTTATCGCCGTCTTGTCCATTCGGGCCAGGGTTCGAGGCAGCAGGGCCAGCTCGATCTGTTCCCGAAAGTCGTAGATCTCCTCCACTTCCTGGATGCTGACCGGCTCGGTGTAATATCCGCGATGGCGTTCGTGTCGGACCAGACCTTGAAATTCAAGCCACTTCAGGGCCTGGATCACCGGCGTCTGGCTCATGCCCAGCCGTTCGGCCAGATCCCGGTAGGCGATTTTCTGCCCCGGTACGATCTCGTTGTGAAACAGCATTTGCCGGATGCCCTGGTAGGCCTTGCGCGTGTGGCCGGCATCCGGCGGCTGTTTTGTTTTTGAGGGTGCCATTTAATAATCCTTTATTCGAGTGAAAAACGCCAGGCGCAATACCAATCGTCCGGATGCTCATCCGGGGGACAGGCGATGCATTCGGTTTGAATGCGCGGGTCGATGGCACTGGCGAAATAGGTGTACTCCACCAGGCCGGCGGATTTGCAGGGGTAGTCGGGCAGTTGCTTGCTGTTGCGGGCCACCTGGACCCGGCATTCGTTCATGCGGAAAATGAAGGCGTTGGGCCCCTCGTCGGTAAAGGACTGCACGTTGATCCGGGCGTAGACACGAAAACTCAGGGCTTTTTTCAACCCGTCCAGGCCGGGCTGGTCGCCGAGTCCCAGGAACCGTTTGACGGCCCAGGCCTCGAAAGGGGAAAAGTGGGCCCAGCATGAGTCGTTGCAACGCTTGGCGTCGTTCATGCCGCTGGTGAATTCCACGGACTGAAACCAGACGCCGTCATTGGCCAGCCAGTTGATGGCCGCGCCGTCAAGAAGCGCCAGCAGGTCTTTTTTTGGCAGGTTCAGCAGTGGTCTGGGGATGCCGTCGTGCATCTCGAAGCCCAAAAGCTTGGACAGCCGGTTGAGTTGAATGCCCACACTTTTTTCCGAGGCGACCGACAAGGCTTCCAGGGCCTTCTGCATGCCCATCTGGTGGCGGATTTCGGTGAACCAGAGTGCATGGTGGATGATGGTCCGATGCATGACATCCATGACCAGGCGCGCGGTCTGCTCCTGGGACAGATCATCGATGGTGTTGACGGTATCGGTCATGGGGCGCCTCCTCTCGTGGAGCGGGAAATTACCGGATGGGCCTGCGGGCGAAGGTCGATCGGAGGCCAATTTAGGCAAAGGCCGGTGGGAAGTCAAGAGATTCGAACATTGGCCCAAAAGTAGAGGTGTCTGCAGCGCCGAATTCGTGAGTTGATGCCGATCGTTTCAGGCAATGAAAGGGCCTTTGGTCAGATCGAACCTGACGCGTGGACCGTGTGCCGGTAAGACCCTGAGCGCCTGCTTTTCAAAACGATAAATGCCCGGCGGTCGGGTCATGTGGATCAGGTGTGAGCGGCATTTGCAGTCCGTGGACCCGAAACCCGCAATGGGGCGAGACGCACCCTTGAGGGCAGAAAAAAGCGTCGCCCAATCATGCTCGCGCTTGACCGGATCGGTGGTGGTCCAGATTTCAACCGGACGCAGGGTGCTCTTGACATAGTCCAGATGCCAGTGGGGCCGGCGCGATGGCTTCAGATGATGGGACAAACGAGAACGCAGGCCGCCGGGGCCAAAAGCGCTGCCCACGTAGATCCAGTATCCGCTGGATAGAAAAACCGGTCCGAGTTTTCCGGCGACCGCCTGAAAGGGCGCCGAACAAAAGTAAACCAGGGCATAGGTGCCATGTTTTGTAGAGGTCGCCTCTTTATTTTTGCAATGGCAGGTCATGAAGCTTTCCCGGCCTGTAAAATCAGGTTGATCTGGCCACTGGTTATCGGATATCGGCAGGCGAGTCAAAGCATGGGTTAAGAACCGTCCGGTCAGGGCCATTGCCATCTTTTCTTTACATTGCCGGCAATTTCAGCTATTTCTAATAGGTTGTCAATCACTAAGGGTACTGACCCGATTCACCACCACGCCTGTTGAGGAATAAAAAGCGGTAATGAATTGATGGCTCAAGCCTACAAAATCAACAATATGCTGGCCGGTCTCGGCCGCATGGCCATTTCCCCTGTCCAGGAACTGGGCCGGGTGGCGATCTTTTTTGTCCGCGGCGTCATCCATCTTTTTTCGTTTCCCCTCCAGGCGGACAAGATCATCGACCAGGTCTATTTTATCGGCACGAAATCGGTGTTCGTGATCTGCCTCACCGGTGCGTTTACGGGCATGGTATTAGGTCTGCAAGGTTACTACACGCTGGTGAAGTTCGGCTCCGAGGGGCTGTTGGGAGCGGCGGTGGCCTTGAGCCTGATCCGGGAAATGGGACCGGTGTTGGCCGCCATCATGGTCGTGGCTCGGGCCGGTTCGGCCATGGCCGCGGAAATCGGCATCATGCGCATTTCCGAGCAGATCGATGCCCTGGAGACCATGGACATCAACCCCATACGATTTCTGTTCAGTCCCCGGCTGGGGGCTGCGCTGATCAGTTTTCCCTTCCTCACGGCCATTTTCGATGTGGTGGGGATTGTCGGGGGCTACCTGACTGGCTCACTGCTGCTGGGAATCAATCCCGGGCTCTATTTTAGCCGGGTGGAGTCCAGCGTACTAATGGAAGACATCAACGGCGGGTTTGCCAAATCATTCTGCTTCGCCGCCATCGTGGTGACGATCTGCTGTTTTCAAGGATACACGACCCACCTGCGCAAGGAAGGTTTTGGCGCCAAGGGCGTGAGCTTGTCCACCACGTCGGCGGTGGTCTTGTCCTGTGTGATGATTCTGGTGGCCGACTATGTGTTGACTTCCTTTTTGCTGTGAGACAACGATGACGCTGCCGTTGATCGAGTTTAATCAGGTGTTCAAGCGCTTCGGCGACAATGCCGTCCTCAAGGGGGTGGATCTGTCCATCTACCAGGGGCAGGTTACGGCCATTATCGGCAAGAGCGGCATCGGCAAGAGCGTTCTGCTCAAGCACATCATCGGCCTATTGGAACCTGACCAAGGGGAGATCCGGTTCCAGGGCCAGGTGATCAACGCCATGCCCGCCGCCGCACGTCGGGTGGTGAAGATGAAGTTCAGCTATATGTTTCAGGGAACAGCCCTGTTCGATTCCATGACCGTTTATGAGAATGTGGCCCTGCCGCTAAAGGAGAAGGGCCGGGTTCCGTTCCCTGAAATTCAACGCCGTGTGCGTGACAAGCTGGCACAACTGGACCTGGTCGGAATCGAAGATAAATACCCGTCCCAGCTATCCGGCGGCATGAAAAAACGGGTGGCCATGGCGCGGGCCCTGGTGACTGATCCGGAGATCGTGCTTTTTGACGAGCCGACGACAGGTCTGGATCCCGTCCGCAAGAATGCGGCCCACGCGATGATTGCCCAATACCAGAAAACCTTCGGATTTACCGGGGTCATGGTCAGCCACGAAATTCCCGATGTGTTTTACATCTGCCAGCGTATCGCCATGCTGGATCAGGGCCGGATTATCTTTCAGGGAAGCCCGGCAGAGATCCAGAACAGCACTGAACCGGTGATCCGGCAATTTATCCGGGGCCAGGACCCAGAGGCAATCCAAGCTGCGCAAAGCGAGCGCTAACGATGGCAGCCGCATCGGTTTCTTTTGCGGCTGCGGAGGAAATATGAAAAAAACATCTGTCGAAACCGCGGTGGGCGTCTTTGTTCTCGTCGGCCTGATCAGCGTTGCATACCTCACCATCAAGCTGGGAAAAATGGAGTGGTTCGGCGACGATTATTATACGCTCGATGCGCGCTTCAATTCGGTTTCGGGCCTGAAGGCCGGCGCCGTAGTGGACATGGCGGGGGTAGAAATCGGCCAGGTGGCCGATATTCACCTTGACAATCAACGGCAGGTGGCCATTGTCAGTCTGAAAATCAAAAAAGGAGTGATACTCACCGATGATGTCATCGCCTCGGTAAAGACCTCCGGACTGATCGGCGATAAATACATCCGCTTGACGCCGGGCGGTTCAGACAGAATACTCAAAACCGGAGAGATGATCATCGAGACCGAGTCGGCCCTGGACATCGAGGAACTGGTCAGCAAATACGTTTTCGGAAATGCCGAAAAATAATTCCGCCGGGTATTGAATCCGCCCCGCTGGAAGCCGCGGGGGATACGCGTGCCATTGCGGTTCAATACATCTTATAGGCGGCAGGGAGGGGGCGTCGCAGCCGGCGCCGGTAAGACCTGATTAAGAAATGGAATGAGAGACTGCGGAGGATGAGATGATCCTTAAACATATGATCGGCGCACTGGCTTTTTTTTTGTTGACGACCATTCCGGCGGCAGCGGACTCCATAGAACCCATGGCGACCATAAAAACCCCCGTCGATAACGTCATCGTGATTCTCAACGATCCCAAATACAAGGTCACGGGTACCAAATCGGTCCAGCGGGACGAAATCTGGAAGCTTGTCAAGCCGATGTTTGACTTCGATGAGATTGCCAAACGGGCCGTGGCTCGAAACTGGAGCGATTTCAACGATGCGGAAAAGGCCGAATTCACCGATGTGTTCGCCCAGTTTCTCGGCAACACTTACATCGATAAAATTCAGGGTGAATACCACAACGAGGAGATCGTTTACCTCGGGCAGGATTTCTACTCGGACACCTACGCCGAGGTCAAAACCCAGATTGTCAGAGAAACATTAAAAATCCCTGTCAATTACCGAATGCTCAAGGGCGGTGAGGGTCGGTGGATGGTCTACGACATCATTGTCGAGGGCGTCAGCCTGGTTAAAAATTACCGTACTCAGTTTGCCAGTATCCTGAGCAAGGATAAACCGGCCCAACTGATCAAGCAGCTCAACGACAAACTGGCCGAACAAAATAAGCGTCTTGCTGAGGACGGATAAAATCAAGGCTGATGAGGCATACCCAGTGGATGACCCCGCTCAGAGGACGCGACTTCCCAACGGCGAAGCAATTTTAATGGCGATGAAACCCAGACGGTGGTTCTTGAATGTGATGGTGGTTGTGCTGATAGGCAGTGTCGCGTGGGCCATTCCCGCGGCCACCGCCAGCGCCGAGTCCCCGCCCGATGAAGCCGCGGTCTCGGCTGATTCGGTTCCCTTCGACCCCTTCGACAACCCCAGTGGCGACAGCTACGGGGATAAAGACCTGCTGCTGCAAGCGGTTGCCGACCCCATTGTCGGGTTCAACCGGGCCATGTTCGTCTTCAACGACAAACTGTATTTCTGGGTGCTCAAACCGGTGGCTTCGGGATACCGTGTGGTTGTTCCCACCCCGGTCCGGGTAAGCGTAAAAGATTTCTTTTTCAATCTTCTGGCGCCGGTTCGCTTTGTCAATTGCCTCTTTCAGGGCAAATGGAGATCTGCGGAAGGCGAGTTTTGCCGGTTCGTGGTCAATAGCACGGCAGGGTGCCTGGGATTGTTCAACCTGGTAACAGATACGACGTCATTCAATCCGCCCGAAGAGGATTTCGGCCAGACCTTGGGATATTACCGTGTCGGCAATGGAATTTTTATTATCTGGCCGCTGTTCGGCCCGTCAACCCTGCGCGATACGGTGGGCAGTATCGGGGACTGGGTTTTGAACCCGGTTTCGTTCATGCAGTTGGTCAATGTGGATGCGGGTGAATTGACTTCCGCCACCACCAATGTGATCGCTTACAGTGTCAGAATTGTCAACGACACCTCTTTTCGCATCGGTGATTACGAAACGCTGAAAAATGCCGCCCTGGATCCCTATGAAGCCTTCCGCAACGCCTACATTCAGAATCGACTCAGTAAGATTGCCCAGTAGGGCGGCGGGCAACCACTAATTTTCCGGAAGCGCCTTATGCAAATCAAACTGACCATTCTGTGCGAAAATTCCGCGGGTCGGCCCTTCGGTGTTGTGGGCGAGCATGGATTTGCCTGTTTTATCGAAACCCAAGCCGGTAATGTGCTCTTCGACACCGGCCAGGGCATGGGTATCTGTGGCAATGCCGCGGTCCTGGGCAAAAACCTGGCATCGGTTCAGGCCATCGCCATCAGCCATGGCCACTACGATCACACCGGCGGACTGCCGCAGGTTCTCGAACAGACCGGCCCGGTACCTGTATACGGCCATCCGGATATTTTTGCTTCCCGCACCTGGTCCGACGGCTCTGCCACGCGTTACATCGGCATGCGCCACCGGCGCGAATACCTCGAATCCCTGGGCGCCCAATTCCATCTGAATCGCCATCCGGTTGAAATCTGCCCGGGGGTTCATCTGAGCGGTGAAATTCCCAGAAACAACGATTTTGAAAAGCCGGATCCCAACATGACCTTACATCCCCAAGGCGCTATTGCCGTGCGTCCGGATCCCATTGCCGATGACCTATCCCTGGTGGTCGATTCGGAAAAGGGCCTCATCCTGGTGCTAGGCTGCGCCCATTCGGGCATGATCAACATCTTCGACCATGTTCTGGAGATGTTTCAGCGGGACCGCATTTATGCAGTCGTCGGCGGAACCCATCTGGGATTTGCCCAGCCCGGCCAGTTCGACGAGACGCTTAAGGCCCTCGACCGCTATGGCATCGAACGGCTGGGCGTGTCTCACTGCACGGGACTGGAAAAAGCGGCCAGCCTCCGCACCCATTTGGGTGAACGGTTTTTTTTCGGCTGTGTGGGTGCTGAGTTGGAAGGCTGACGTGGACTTCTCGGCGTCCCATGGACGGGCATCCGGCGATGGTGATCCCACTCACCTGGTTTTCTCCGGTTGGTCAACCCCATGACCTGAAAATTGGCAAACGCCCATGTACAATCGTTTTTTTGGCTTTAAAGAAAGACCGTTCAAACTGGTACCCAACCCGGAGTATCTTTACCTGTCCCGGATTCATGAAGAGGTGCTGGCCCACCTGAACTACGCCGTGGGCTATGGCGAGGGATTCGTTGAGATCACCGGCGAAGTGGGTACCGGCAAGACGACCCTTTGTCGCATGTTCCTGGAAAGCCTGGACGAGAAGACCGAAGCGGCCTACATCTTCAACCCCAAGCTCGACGCCCTGCAGCTGCTCAAAGCCATCAACGACGAATTCGGTATCCCATCGGATACAGAGTCGGTAAAAACCCTCATCGACCGGCTCAATGCCTTTCTCCTGGAGAAAAAAGCCCAGGGCAAACACGTGATCCTGCTCGTGGACGAAGCCCAGAACCTGGGCGCCGATGTGCTGGAGCAATTGCGTCTGCTTTCCAATATTGAAACCACCACCAGCAAACTGCTTCAGATTATTCTGGTGGGCCAGCCTGAGTTGGGAGAGCTGTTGGAGACCAAAGCGCTTCGCCAGCTGAACCAGCGAATCACACTGAGCTGCCACCTGATTCCCCTGACGGCTTCAGAAATGCGGGAGTACATTCGCCATCGCATCCACATCGCCTCCCGAAAGCCGGGGTTGGCGTTCACCGCAGGCGCCTACCGGGCCATCTTCAACTATTCCCACGGCGTCCCCCGGCTGATCAACATCGTCTGCGACCGAACCCTGCTTACCGCCTTTGCCATGGGTAAACACCGCATCACCCAGGCCATCGTCACGCGAGCCATTCGTGAACTGAACGGGAAAAGAAAACGTTCTGGCAAGCCGCTGTTTTTTCGGGAAAAATTGATCATCGGCCTGCTGGTGGTATTGGTGATTCTGGTGGCCGGGCTGGTTGTCGGTCAGATGATGTTGAACCGCACCCGCCGGATAGCCGTTGCACCGGTCGTTCACCGTAAAATTGAAACGACGGTTGTAGAATCAGCGGCGGCTCGTACTCTGGAGGCTGCCGAAGAAACGAACCTGAAGGCCGTGGCGTCGTTGCCGGAACGCGAGCCCTTTTCGGCAGAACCGATACCGGAGCCGGCCGAACTACCGACCGAGACCGCTACCAGCGTTGATCCGGCACCGTCGGCACCTGTCCGCGACCTTGAACAGGTGCTCGCCTCCACGGGGGCCCTGAATTCACGCATCGGTGCCTTGGCGACCGTCCTGAGGCAATGGCATGCGCAACAGCCCCAGGGCATCGGCCCGGTGGACGGGGTGGACAGTGAGATTTTTTTTCGTCTTTACGCCCGGCACAGCGATATGGAAGTCCTTCGTGTCAAGGGTAATCTGGCCCTGATAAAAAAGCTGAACCTGCCGGCCATATTGGAATTTCCCCCTGCGGACGGGAGCGATGCCCGGTTCATGGCCCTGGTCGGCTTTGACGAAAATGAAATCCGGCTGTCTGACGGTGACGACACCTTTTCCGTCGCCCCCGCATCGCTGGAGGGACGGTGGAATGGGGTGGCGCATATCTTCTGGAAAGACTATTTTAACTACACGGGGGTCATTCCGATCTCATCACCCGGAGAAGTTATTTTATCCCTCAAGGTGTACCTGAAATCCAAGGGGTTTACCATCGAAGCGATGACCGCCGCATATGATACCACCACGCGGCTGGCCGTCGAGACGATTCAGGCCCGCAACGGACTGAACGTGGACGGGTTGGTGGGCCCCATGACGAAAATCGCACTCTACAACGAAGACCCATCGCTCAACGGTCCCCGTCTGGCTGGTGGCAGCCGGGGGCAATAAGGGTGATTTGAGGAGCGGCAAGCGTTGAGTTCTATTCTGGATGCATTAAAAAGAGCAGAGCAAGAAGCGGCTATGGATCGTAGCGCGGGTACCCCATGGCCGGCCCCGCCTCCTATGCAAGCACCCTACCGCAAACGCAGTCGTCGGTGGTGGGTGCCGATAGGTCTCGGTGTGGGTTTATGTGTTGCCGGTGTGGGACTCTGGCAGTTGCGGAAACCGGACGTGACACGCCCTGTGGAATCCATGCCGGTGCTGCCGTCACAGCCGTTACCCATGCCCAATCGCCGTGTCGGGGCTCCTGATGCCGAGGCGCCAATAACTCGCCTGCCGGTTGCCGAACAACCGCAGACGCCGCCCGGAAAGACCTTGATGGAAACATCCCCGCGCCTGGCCAGCGGAAATGCCCCTGCTTCCGAGGTTCAAGATTCCGACACCATGGCCGAAACTACGCCGGTTCAACCCGAGAAACAACCGCTGCGCGCCACTGCGCCCACGGCCGCTTCGAGGCTGCAGCCAACGCCATCACAACTGGCGCAGCCGGTACGGCAGACCGCTGTCCCGACATCCATCCCGGTGGCTGCCCCCACCGAAGTACCCACTCCCCGCCCGGCGGAGACAGCGGTGACCAGCCAACCGGCAGCAGCGCGTGAAACCGATAAACGGTTCAGGAGCGACCCGCGAATTGACCTGCAGGCCCTGGTGTGGGCACCGGAACCCGCCGCGCGGTTTGTCGTTATCAACAACCGCCTCATTAAAGAGGGCGGATCCGTGGACAATATCGTCGTGGTGCGCATCAATCCGGACGATGTGCTGCTGGCCGAAGGATCCGATCGGTGGCATGAGGAATTTAAAATCCGGTAAGCTGCCGTTTGATGCGCCGGTAGCGGGTTCAGCCGGGGAATACCGCAAAAAAACGCCATCAGTAACTCCAAGATGATTAAAATGGTAGAAAAAACGGTTGATTGCCAGAAACGCATTTGCTAAAGAGGCAGTCATGCAAGCTAAAGTTATTCATAGAACCGACCGAAAACATCCTGAAATCAGCAGAATGCTTGAAAGGAAAGTCGAACATGAGTTGGAACTGTAACTGGCTTGCAATATGGTTTTTGATCGCCTTGACGGGGGGGCTTTTTATTTGGTCTCCCCTGCCCGCCGCGGCTACCGACCTCCAGGCCGACACCGATGTCAATGAGACCTTTGCGACAGAAGCGACGCCTATCAGTGTGTTAGAGGGGCTCATTAGCGACCGCACCCTATACGATGCCCTGACCGCTTGCGACATTCCGCCGGCGGAGATTCTCTCCCTCTCCAGATCCTTCAAGCCGGTTTTCGACTTCCGCTGTTCCCGGCCGAAAGATTACTACGAGGTCAGCGTCGACGGCCAGAACCTGATTCAAAAGTTTATTTACAAGACCAGCCCCCTGGACGAATACGAGGCCATAAAGGAAGACAACGGCGATTATACCGTTCACAAGCGGAAGATCGTGCTGGACCGGCAGGTGATCGCCAAGGTGTTCACCATCGAGTCCTCTCTCTACCAGGCCGTGGCCGACAACGGTGAAACCCAGCAGGTCGCCGGTCTGATTGCGGAAATTTTTGCCTGGGACATCGATTTTTATCTCTATCCGCGAAAAGGCGATCAGATCGCCGTGGTCTATGAGCGCTGCTACAAAGACGGTGAGTTTGTGCAGTACGGCAATATCCTGGCGGCCCGATACGTGGGCAAGCAGAAGACCTTTTCCGCTTTTTTATTCAACGACGGCCAGTTTGACGGATACTATGACGAAACTGGCCAGCCCCTGAAAAAGATGTTTTTGCGGACCCCGTTGAATTTCGGCAAGATGACATCCTCTTATTCCATCCGCCGGTTCCACCCGGTTTCCAAGCGTTACAAGCCGCATACCGGCATCGACTACGGAGCCCCCACCGGTACGCCCATCATGGCCACGGCCAACGGCAAGGTCACCTTTTCGGGACGCAAGGCCGGATACGGCAAGTTGATGATTGTCAAGCACCCCAACGGCTATCAGACTTACTACGGTCATTGCAGCCGGCTGCTGATGAAGCGCGGGCAGATGGTGGAACAGGGCCAGGTCATCGCCCGGGTCGGGCAGACCGGCGTGGCCACCGGTCCTCACGTGCACTATGAAGTCCGCGTGGGCGGCAAACCCATCGACCCCAACAATGTCAAAAAAAGCCGGGGCAAGCCGCTGAAGACTGAATTGCTGGCCAGTTTCACGGAGGTGGTCAACGAGCGGCTGGTGCTGGTGGACGACCTGTTGAAGGAAAAAACCAGCCTGGTGATGCTGACCCGCGACAATTGATTCGCTTGACGCCGTTGTCAAAAAGACCTAAACAAGCCATACGCATGATTTAACAAGGCACACGCTTCATGGGGGTGTAGCTCAGCTGGGAGAGCGCAGCGTTCGCAACGCTGAGGTCAGGGGTTCGATCCCCCTCATCTCCACTCCGGTTCATCACCTAACCCACTGAGTTCATTGATTCAGTGGGTTATTTTTTTGAATCTTATGTGATGTGTTCAAGGTAAATCGTCTCACCTTACACACGTGGAAGGCGGTAAGGTCGGATGACAGCAACCGCAAGCTCAACAAAACCCTGCAGCAATACCCTCACAAACCGGCTACCCACGGAACCTACCTGGTCAGGACTCCCTATTCGTAGGCTTTGACCTGAAGGACATTTTAGATTATACCTCGGGCGATGGGTAAATTTTTTTATGCTGATGATAAGGAGGATTCGTGTCCATGAACCTGAGCAAACGGATGTGGCTGCCACTATTTCTCGTCGTGTTTCTAATGATTTCTGGAATCACACTGGCCGCCGCCATGAAAAGTGTTCAAATCAAAGAGGGTGCCCTTCGATCCGCTCCCTCATTTATGAGTAAGATAATTGCCAAGGTCGCCTATGGGGATCTTGTGGAGGCCATGGACAACAAGAACGGCTGGTCCAACGTCAGACTTGCCGGAGAAAAACAGTCGGGCTGGATACACGATTCAGCCTTGACCCATAAAAAAATTGTCTTGACGGCTGGTCAATCCGATGTCGCCCAAGGGGCAACCGGGGATGAAATTGCGCTGGCCGGCAAGGGCTTTAACGAACAGGTGGAGCGGGAATTTAAAGAAAAGAACCCCCAGTTGGATTTTAAAATGATCGACCAAATGGAGAAGATCGTCGTATCTGACAGTCAGATGCGACAATTCCTTGAAGAGGGCCGGGTGAGTCCCCAAGGAGGTGCGCAACAATGAATACCAGTCGACGTGAATTTATAAAAACCATGGGCCGTTATATGCAATGGTCTGCAGGTCTTCTCCCTTTTGCCGGGTTGCTATCCGGTTGCAAGACACTTGAAACGGTCAGCACTATCGGGGCCAAGGTTGGCTCCGCCACAGGTGTGTTGACCGAATCTCAGGCCCAATCCATTGAAAAAAGCGGCAAGGCCGTGGCCCGTAGTTTCGAAGATATTACCCCCGAACAAGAGTATTACATCGGGCGTACGGTCGGGGCCCAAATCCTCAAAAAATACGCCACGTATCCCAACAAGCACGCTAACGACTATATCAACCTCATTGGCCAGAGCCTGGCCAGAGCATCAGACCTTCCGGAAACCTTCGGCGGTTACCACTTTATGATTCAGGATTCCGATGAAATCAACGCCTTGGCCGCACCCGGCGGTTTGGTGTTTGTCACACGGGGGATGCTGCGATGCTGCCCCACCGAAGATGCCGTCGCCGCGGTGTTGGCTCACGAGATTGGACATGTACAACATCGGCACGGACTACAGGCCATTAAGAAATCTCGTGTTACAACAGCCCTGACCACATTGGGAATTGAGGGGACGAAAACTTTCGGTGGCCAAGAACTCTCCGAACTTACTGAAATTTTTGAACAATCAATATCTGACATTACGCTTACATTGATCAACAATGGATACTCCAGGACGTTTGAGCGTCAGGCGGACAAAGATGCCGTAATCATCACTAAGCGGTTGGGATATGATCCCAATGGGCTGGTTGACATGCTCAAGGAGATGGAAAAACAGCTCAAGCCCGGGCGCATCGATTTCGTCAAAACCCATCCTTCACCCGAGAGCCGAATCGCCGATATTTCGCCGACAGGAATTACACCCAGCTTGATTCCCGAAGCTCGACAACGTCGGTTTCAAAAAGCACTTGCAGGGGTTTAGGGTTAATTCAGCTGTCCAACATCGAGGTGGATTATGGTTACTACCGGTTTGCTGATGGTTGGTGTCGCGCTGCTGTTATCCGTATACATGCTGCTTTCGAAACGGACCCGCTTGGTACCGGCCCTGCCGTTGGGCTGGTTGATTCTTTATTTTGCCATTCGCGCCATTTATCAATTTGTCGGCCATCTGCCCCTGGTCTCCGAATACGCAAAATGGATCGATGTCTGCTACTCCGTCGTCCTGTCCTGGGCTGTTGTTCGTTTGACCTTTGCCTTTGTTCTGGAATTGCCTTTAAAAAAATGGAAAGCGATTGAGGTTCCCCATATTACCAGGGATTTTATTCTTCTCGTCTGCTATGGCATTTTGTTTTTTGTTGTTTTGCGTACTCGAGGGGGTGTCAACCTGGCCGGTTTAATCACCACCTCGGCGGCCTTAACGGTTGTGATTGGCCTGGCTGCCCAAACCACATTAGGTAATTTTTTCTCCGGTTTGGTGCTGCAGATGGAACATCCATTCAGTATCGGCGATTGGATTACCTACAACTCCTATACAGGACGGGTGGCGGGTATCACCTGGAAGTCGACCAGGATCGTCACTCGGGACAACGTCTTGATTTATCTGCCCAACAATGAGTTGTCCAACGGGATTTTGACCAACTACGCCCAACCGGATCATCGTATGATTGGGCGGTTGAATATCGGATTGGAATACGATGCGCCGCCCAACAAAGTCAGGGAGGTGATTCTCGGCATATTAAAACAGCACCCAAAGGTGTTGAACACGCCACAGCCCCAAGTTCGGCTGATCAGCTTCGATGATTCCTCCATCAATTACGAGATTCGTTTCTGGTATAACAACTATCTGTATTACCCGCAGATCAAAGCGGACATTAACGACCAGCTCTGGTATGCCTTGAGGCGCAATAAGATCAACATTCCCTTTCCCATCAGGGATACACAGCATGCCCACATTGAGCGGCGCTATAGGCGTAAGACGCGTCAACAGCTTTCCGTAAAGATCATCGACATGCTGAACAACGTTCCTCTGTTTGAGGCCTTGACCGCCGAAGACCGGCAGAAAATTGCCGAGGAAGCCATCATACAAGAGTTCGGATCCGGAGAACCGATTGTTCACCAGAACGAGACCGGTGATTCACTCTATATCATCTTGAGCGGTGCATGCGATGTGCAATTGGAGAAAATAGGCGGAGGGACCAAAAAGGTGGCCACGATCAAGGAAGGCGATTTTTTTGGTGAAATGAGCCTGCTGACCGGCGAAGTGCGCAAGGCGACCGTCAAGGCCATGGAATATGCCACCGTCGCACGGGTGGACAAAGCGCTCTTTTCCACGTTTTTGGCATCTAATCCGAAAGTTTGTGAGAAATTGGGAACGATAATGGCACAACGTCAGCAGGAGCTCAATAAAGAAGCCAGCCGACCCTCCGACGAATTGGCCAACCCGAACAATGTGATCACCAGAATTAAGGCTTTTTTTAGAATTTGAAGCGATGAAAAAAAAAATATGGCGAGGGGTAGGGGCCGGTGTCGCGGGCGTGGTCCTGACGCTTGTGCTCTGGTCCGCCGGCCTGATGGACACCTGGGAGGCCAAAACCTGGGACTGGCGTGTCGGGTTGATGGCCAAACCCGGTATGGCCACGAACGACATTGTCCTGATCCTGTTGGATCAAAACAGCCTGGATTGGGCCAAGGATGTGAATGGGCTTTCGTGGCCCTGGCCCAGAGAGATATACGCAGCCATTGTCAATTTTTGCAAAAGAAGCGGTGCCAAAGCCATCGCTCTGGACGTCCTGTTTACCGAATCCTCCAAATACGGCGTTGAAGACGACGCGGCTTTTGCTCAAGCCATCTCTGATTTTGGCCGTGTGGCCATGGCGACCTTCCTCAGCACTCAAAGCGGAAAGTATTCATCCTGGCCAACGGCTGTTCCCCGGCCTGGTTTTACCGTTATCGGCTTGGAAGACCGCCTAAACAGCGAATCGAGTCCCATCCGCAAATTTACCAGGGCGTCCATCCCCACAGAAGAACTGGCGAGCCAGGCCACGGTGTTGTGCAATGTCAGCCTTTCACCGGACCCGGATGGTATTTTCCGCAAAGTGGACTTGCTGAACGTTTTTGACGACCAATGGGTTCCTTCGCTTGGCTTGGGACTCTTTTTGGCAGCAAATCCAGAAACGACGCTGGCGTTTGCTCCGCACCATTTGCATGTGGGCGAACGAAATATCCCCATTGATACCGATGGCTTCACAATTTTACGATATCGGGGGCCGTCGGGAACGCACAAAACATACAGCGCGGCCGCAGTGCTGCAATCGGAAATGCAAATCTTAAATGGTGAACAACCCAATATCAACGATCCAAATGCCTTTAAGGACAAATATGTCCTGTTTGGGTTTTCCGCACCGGGCCTCTTCGATCTGCGACCCTCCCCCATATCGGGCGTCTACGCCGGTGTGGAGATTTACGCCACCTTGGTCGACAATTTCATTTCCGGCGATCTCATGCGCCAGACACCCAAATGGGCAGCCCTTGTCCCTTTAGTCGTTTTGTCTTTAATCTGTGCGGTCTCATTATCCTTTTTAGAAAGCGTAGTCAGCAGTATCAGCGCCATCTCGCTATTCATCTCAATACCGGTGCTGCTCGCTTTCGGAGCCTATCAACAAGGATTCTGGTTGCCAATCGTTATTCCGGAGATCGCAGTCGCCTTGACCGTTGGATTGGTCCTGATCATCAATTATGCGACCGAGGGGCGGCAGAAACGCTTCATTAAAATGGCGTTTAAACATTTTCTCAGTCCAGCTGTGATCGACCAATTAATTGCCAACCCCGACCGATTGAAGTTGGGCGGGGAGCGACGGGTAATTTCCATATTTTTTTCTGACCTGCAAGGTTTTACAACCATTTCCGAGCGTCTGGATCCGGAATCGCTGATCGCCTTACTAAATGATTATCTCACGGAGATGACCAATATCATTCACGAGGAAGGGGGCACCATCGATAAGTATGAAGGCGATGCCATTATCGCTTTCTGGAATGCCCCCCTTGAACTTTCCGACCACGCTGTCAAAGCAGTCAGGGCCGCTCTGCGCTGCCAGGAAAGGCTCACCCAAATGCGGCCCGTTTATAAGCAGCGAACCGGAGCACAGATGCATATGCGCATCGGCATCAACACGGGCAGCGCCGTCGTTGGCAACTTAGGCTCAAATACCCGCTTCGACTACACGATGATCGGTGATGCGGTCAACTTGGCGGCCAGGCTGGAAGGAGCCAACAAACAATTTGGTACATTCACGATGATTTCCCAGTTTACCAATGATTTGGTTCATCAGCATTTTAAAACCCGGGAGTTGGCCCGGCTGATCGTCGTGGGGCGAAATGCGCCAGTGACCGTTTATGAACCCATGATGCCCGCAACCCATGAAGCCAACAAAAAGATTCTGGAAACCTTTAGCCGTGGGTTGGCTTTATTCTATCAAGGTCGTATAGACCACGGAGAAAAGATCTTTGCTGAAATCCAAGATCACGATCCTGCCGCATTGGCTTATGCTCAAAAATGTCGTGCGATAGTAAATGAAGAACGAAAAAATTGGCAAGGCGTTTGGGTGATGGAGACCAAATAATCAGGTCAATCTTAATCAAGATTCCGTATCCAGCATTTGTCAACGCAGTCCCGATCAAGGGCTCCTGTTTGTTAATACGATGACGCATCGAGAATGTCGAGGCGCCTGGATCGTAAGGCGCGAGAAGCGCCAATAGGCAACGTGCTTGGTGCGCCCAGCAACACGGCGAGCCGGGATGCATCGGCAATCGAATGCCATCGTATTTATGAATGGGGCACTAAGCCACCATATATAGAAAAAGCTGCTTGACAGACAACTACATCTTGTATCATAAAGCCGGTATTTGTAAAGTCGTCTACCTTAAACCTTTTTCTTGCCGGAATCCTCAGTCTGGCAGGATGCCGGAGAAAGCGATCATGATGGATAAATCCAAAGCCATGAATAAGATCATGACGATACTGAACGAAGATGGCCTGATGATCCCGGGAGGCCGGGCACATGCAATCGTCACGGAGTACATGAACTTCAAGATAGATCGGGTGGGGCCGGAAGAAGCGCTGGAGGACGTCAGGCAAAGCAAGGATCATCTGGTGGCTCAGATTCAACAGATGGCCGTGTGATTCGGTCTGCACCCAGAAACCTGCAAAGCCATCCATCGATGGCCTCACGGAAGCGGAAACACACCCGAAGAGACCCACCCCACACCTGATCCCCATCATATGACGAGGTCAACGATTGGACCCCGCTATCCCATGAATCGTGCAGAAAAAAGGTTAGATTGTCGTCACCGGGTAATTCAGCATTGCCCATGCCACCCTATGTTGCGTCGACGTGGGCGTCTTACCGGGACATGGATTGGATACAGCAGCGGACGTCCCTTTGGTTTGCACAGGGAGAGATTCTCTGTTAGCATGCTCTCATGCAAGTTGCGATGCACCATTAATTCTGTACCGCCTTGATAAAATAAGCCACTGTACGACGGGTAACGAATGTGGGCCCCAAAATTGACCTCCCGAAAGGAGATGGGATATGTGGAAAGCGATCGGCCTCGGCCTTTATTTTTATGGCTGGTATGCCTTATTTAGATGGGGCCGCAAGAAGGGTAAGCCGGATATCGAAACGCTGGCATGGCTGATGGGAGGGCTTTCCGTCCTGATGCTGATCTTTATACTCCTGAACTGGGGACTCGTCGCTTTGGGATACAAATAAGGACGGTTATCGCTGCTTCTGTGATTTTATCTCGGGCATCGCTTTGCGCCCTGGGTTTTGCCCCCGCATCTATTTTTTCGCTTTCATTTAATGGTAGGATCGAGAGTCTCCCACCAATGGTTTTTGTGAGTAAATCGACAACTCCGTTTTTTCTGGTAGTTGATGCAAGGTTGGTTTAGATGCGAAGGAGATCGGTGATGGCATGGTTCAACCTGTTTTCGGGTCCATCTGCCGAGCGGCTCGAACAAAAAGGGGATGCACTGGCTGCAGCCGGGTTTTGGGGCGCGGCCAAGCTGGAGTATGATCGTGCTAACCGGAAACTGAAAGCCGCCACTGCCCAGGATCAGGGCACGCTGCGTCGGCTTGAAGAGAAGCTCTCGGCCACCAGGGAGGCATTGGCCCGTGAACATCACCGTAATGCGTCAGACCTGGCTGCAATCGGCGATTTCCAAGAAGCATTGGACTTGGTGGAATTGGCCCTGGCGTTGACCGGCGATGCTGCCTTTAAAGAAATCCTGGCCCAGCAACGCCGGGAGATCGAGACGATTCGTACCGCTGAGGACCGCCAGACGCTTTCAGAGCCGGAAGATGATTGGGACCCGGAAGAAGAAAGCGCGGGCGTTCAATCGCCGGATGAAGCGTTCAGGGCCTTGTGCGGCACACTGCCCGAGCCGGTGCGGCGGGCCTATCTGGGGTATGGTGCCGATTTTAAAACCGGTTACCTCGCCCTGAACAACGGCGATTTCGAGGCTGCCGCAGACTATCTCGCCCGTGCCCTGGAAGCCAGTAATGCGGCGGACAGTTATATTCCCCTGGAACTGGCAACGGCCTGCCTGCAACTCAACCGGCTCGAGCAGGCCCGGCAGCTGCTGGAGACGCTGCTGCAACACCGCCCGGATACCTTGCCGGCCTATCAAATCTTATGCGAAATCTACTGGGAACAAGGCGTATTCGACCGGGCCGATTCGCTGTTGGCCTCGATCCCCGGCGAGTTGGCGACGTCTCTGGCCGTTTTTGTCCTCAAAGGTGAAACCCTTTTTCAGGCCGGCCACTTCGACGTCGCCAAAACCTTCTATCGCGATTTTTTAGCGACCTATGGCTGGGACGAATCCATTGCAGGTGCGCTGGCCAGAACCCACGAGGCCCTGAACGAAATGGATCATGCGCGCCGGATGTATCAGGAGATCATGGGGCACTGCAACAGCTGTCATCGCCGCATCGATCCGCTGGTCAAGGAAAAGGTTGCCGATCTCTCCTTTGCCGCGGGCATGCACGACACCGCTGTTTTGGAACTCTACCTCTCATTGGCCCAGGAACGGCCCGAGAATGCCTACGCTTATTATGCCAAGGTCGGCCGGATATACCAAACCACAGGCAACGAGACCGAGGCCAGACGTTTTCAGGCGTTGGCCGACCAAATGGCCTGCAGAGCGGGGCACCAAAGCGACCCGTCAGCGAGTTGACCCCGGGATCAATCAAGTTTGGGATAAATGATGGATCTATGGATCCAATACCCGGCCCACTATTTTGCCGAAAGATGACGCACCATGACGCCCGTGCTGCCAAGCCTCCTGCCCTGGGACCCTCCGTGGCTGTTTCCCAAGCCTGTCAACGAACACCAACCCCTTGACAAGAATAGGAAATTTTGCGAACGTGGTTCCATCCCACCTACAGATGGAGATTCACACATGGCACTGACGAAGCATGACATCGTGGAACAGGTCTACAATGAACTCGGATTTTCCAAGAACCAATCCGTAGAAACCGTTGAAGCGCTGCTCGAATTGATCAAAATTTCACTGGCGTCCGGCGAAGATGTCCTGGTCAGTGGGTTCGGAAAATTTCGCGTGAAGAAAAAAAATGAACGCAAAGGCCGGAATCCGGCCACCGGTGAGGAGGCTATCCTTCCCGCACGGCGGGTGGTGACGTTCAAGTGCTCTGGTAAGCTGAGGCGGACGGTAAACGGGCGTTAACAAACAGCTGTTTTTATACCCAATCCATCGCAAAATGGCGCCATGATCATCGATATGAGAAATACTTGACGGTTTCTTTCGGTTGTCCAACCGACCATGGAGAAAGCCAGCGCAACTGTTCTGCGCTGGCTTTTTTTAGGACATGGGCGTGTCAATCGCCCGGCAAAAGTTCTCGTTCCCGGCAATCTTGAACCATCATCTCATATCGTTTTAAACACGAAATGGCAGTTTTCAGCAGGCTATTTGTAAATTCCAGCCCCGACAAAGTATTGGGTGCCGGGCACCCGATAAATGTAGGTGCTCTTGGCCACTGGCTTTTCCTCGCCCGGTTTTGGCCACATATAGTCCACCCAGCCAGAGCCTTTGGTTCCGGCCACCTCGACGAACTCCACGAACAGGGGTTTCCCGTCGGTATCCTTTACCTCGAGCAGCGTGGCCCGTTCGGTCAGTTCCGGCTTGATGGGATGCGCGATCATTTTGCCGTCCAGATCCATTAAAAACACATAGGTATCTTTCCAGACGAACGGCCCTTCTTTGTCGCCGATGGTCTGACCGGCCACTTCCACACCCTTTTCCTGAACCAGTTTTCCCGCCGCCTCGGTTTTGGCGATCACCTCTTCTTTCGTGGCGGCTTCGGCCCATACCAGGGCGGCAAAGCAGGTGATCAGGATAATGGCGATGGCAGTGGTTTGGATTGATCTTTTCATTGGAGCTCCTCTCTCTTGATAAGTTGTAGCGTTGCGGATCTCAACAGTAACCCAACATGACACAGAATAGTGTTTGCCGGCATCACCTCCTTTTCCCATAAGGGTCGTTTTTTCGGGTGCGGTTTAACAGCCTGTCGAGAATAGACAATTCCGGCAAGGCATCGCCTCCTCGGGCCACAGCTGATGCCCAGAGGCCAAAGGGATCGCTTTGGTGTGTGGTTGCCGCGTGTCGGAGAAGAGAATGGCAGAAGGAGGCAATCAGCGTATCGATGAAATTCGCTGAGGGACGCTCAAGTCAGATGGAGGTTCATGTCGTGAAGACACACGATCGTTGGAATAGTTACTTGTCGTGAAGGAACGATCGGTTAAAAAGGGATGGCGCCCCTTCATTTGGAAACCAACCTACTTATCAACGCAAACAGCGTGCCTAATTTATAACAATATGGAATGAAATAGTTTTTAAATTTTCCAGATATGACTTCAGACTAAGTGGTTACGAAAATTGCACACGTGGGGGCAATTTTTTGCGTGGAGAAGGCGTCGCACCGTAAGGTGCTTTGGCCGATATTGCATTCAGTTGCCGTGAAGCAAAGATGGATTCAAATATGATTGTGTTTGAGGTTGATTCGCTTTTTTCTGATTTCGGAAGATTCGTAATAGTGGGTTTTTTTGTCTATCCACCAGCCGTTGGCCCTGTTTTCCCCGTCGAGATATCCCAGTTCATAGCCATGCTGGGCACCGGCCAGAAAGCCGGCGACGAGAAGAATGAGGATGACGGTTGCCGCGACGAGCCTGCCTTTGGTAATGAACGATCTCATGATGGTACCCATCCTTTGGCGCTGAGTTTCATCCTTCATTTTCGGCACTTTTGCGCCAAACTTAACTCACTTTCCGAAGCACTGGAATCAGATCCGGCGGCTGTGTCAACAACCATGGCGCCATTGTCTTTTCCTGCCCGGGCCTCACGGCAATATATTTGACCTTCTTTCGTAAAGCCCTTATGATGCCGGAGGGTTGTTGACCAAAGCCTTTCTCTAACCAACCAGGGGTCGGGAACCGGCGCATCCGTATGGACCCCGTGTGTTCTGGGAAAAGCCGTTCAGGAAATATTTGCACCAAAGCCAACCGGTCGTCAGATCCATTGACCATTGAAAGCGATCGCCATCCATGAATAAACCATCATCAACGGGTGCCACCCCTGCTGGCGGTCGACTGGGCACGTTTGCCGGTGTGTTTACCCCCAGCGTGCTGACCATATTGGGGATCATTCTCTTTTTAAGGCTCGGGTATGTGATCGGCAGCGTCGGATTGGCCCGAGGTTTGGTTATCATCGCCCTGGCCAACGCCATCAGCGTGCTCACCAGCATTTCCCTGTCTGCCGTGGCAACCAACCTCAAGGTGAAGGGCGGCGGCGATTACTACCTGATTTCGCGAACCCTGGGGCTGGAATTCGGTGGCTCCATCGGCCTGGTGCTTTTTCTGGCGCAAAGCGTGTCCATCGCTTTTTACTGCATCGGTTTCGCCGAGGCGGTGGGCGACTTTTTTCCTCAGGTGCATCCGTTGACCGTTCAACTGATTGCTGCCGGTGCCGTGGCGTTCCTTTTTATTTTCGCATGGCTGGGTGCGGACTGGGCCACCCGCTTCCAGTTTGTGGTCATGGCCCTGCTGATCGCCGCACTAATTTCATTTTTCATCGGCGGCATCCGCAGCTGGGATTCGGCACTGCTGGCCGCCAACTGGGCGGCGCCGGAAAATGGCGCCTCCTTCTGGATTCTCTTTGCCATCTTTTTTCCCGCCGTCACCGGATTCACCCAGGGGGTGAGCATGTCCGGGGATCTGGCGGACCCTGGAAAAAGCATTCCCCTGGGAACCTTCATGGCCGTGGGGATCTCTATTTTGGTATATTTTGCCGTGGCAATCCTGTTTTCGGGCACCCTGCCCAACCAGGTCCTGTCGTCGAACTACGCTGCCATGAAAACCGTTTCCGCCGTGGGATTTTTCATCGATGCCGGGGTAATTGCCGCAACCCTTTCCTCGGCCATGGCGTCGTTCATGGGGGCGCCGCGAATCCTGCAGTCCTTGTCTGCCGACCGGATATTTTCCGTGCTGACACCTTTTGCCACGGTCAGTGAACCGTCGGGCAACCCCCGACGGGGCGTGCTGCTCTCCGCCGGCATCGCCTTGGTCACCATTGCATTGGGGCAGTTGAACCTGGTTGCCAGTGTGGTTTCCATGTTTTTTTTGATTTCATACGGGCTGCTCAACTATGCCACCTATTTCGAGGCCAGAACCCAAAGCCCCTCTTTTCGACCGCGCTTCAAATGGTTCTCCCCTCCGCTGAGTCTGGCGGGTTTCGTCATTTGTGTCGGAACCATGCTGGCCATCGACCTCAAGAGCGGGGCGGCGGCCATCGCCCTGTTGCTCGCCGTATACCAGTATCTCAAACGAACCGCCGGGCCGGCCCGGTGGGCCGACAGCGCCCGATCTCATCATTTGCAGCGAGTGCGCCAGCATCTGCTTGCCGCCGGCGATGATCCTGAGCATGCCCGTAACTGGCGTCCCCAACTGCTGGTGTTTACCCAGAATTCGGAGCGGCGTGTCCCGCTGCTGGCATTTGCCTCCTGGATCGAAGGCGGCACGGGCTTTACGGAGGCGGTGCAGATAATTAAAGGTGAGGGGATGGCGGCCAGAAAAGCGCAGAAAACGGCCCACCGGGCGCTGGCTGAGGCCATTGCTTCCGGCAGGCACGCCATGTTCCCCCTTACCGTGTGTGCGCCGGATTTTACCCAGGCCATGGGCATTCTCATCCAGAGTTCTGGCATCGGCCCATTGCGTCCGAATACGGTGGTTCTCAACTGGATGGGGGAATCCGCCAAAGCCATTTCCGGCATCGGCGCCTACAACTACGTGAAACACCTCAAGCTGATTTTCCAGCAGGGTAAAAACCTGGTGGTCTTGCGCATGGATCCTGAATCCTGGAGGCGGATTGAGGCCCAACCGAGGGAAGGCCGCCGGATCGATGTGTGGTGGCAGGGCAAAGCCACCAGTCGCCTGATGTTGCTGCTGGCGCATCTGATGACCCGCAACGAACCATGGGACAAAACCACGCTGCGGGTGCTGACGCAGGGCGATGGGTCGCGGATTGAACTTGAAAAGGAGAAATTGAATCAAATTATGGAGGACATCCGCATCGATGCGGACGCCGAAATCGTTGAGGAATTCGATGCCGACACGATTGTCCAGCAGTCGGCCGATGCGACCTTTGTGTTCCTGCCCATGAAAATCATACAGAACCGCATGCTCGACCCTACCGGTAAATCATTCGAACGCTCCCTGCCCCGGTTGCCGGTTTCTGCGGTGGTCATGGCCGCCGAGGATATCGATCTGGATGCGGCGCCCGAAGAGGGATTGGCCGCTCAGATTGCCCTGGCGACCGATGATCTGGAAGCGGCCCGTAAAAAAGCCGCGGTGGCTGAAAAGGTGGCAGGCGAAAAACAGACAGCCCTGGAAAGACTCAGCAGCCAGCTCAACGCCTTGGAAAATAAAGGCGTTTCCGGTGCGGTGCCCCTGGATGCCCATGAGGAACTCATAGCGGAAATCAAGGATGCCGAATCCGGCGCCGAAAAGGCGCTTCGACAGGCGATCAAGGCCAAGGTCAAGGCTGACGATGCCGCCAAGACCGTCGATACACTGAATCCCGGATTAAAGTCTGAAGCAAAACCGTCGAAATAGATACTTGATTATTGAGGGGTTTTGAGTTGATATAGAGCCGTTTATCGTTCACTGTGAAAATGCTTTTCCCTGAGTCAGGGGTTCCTCGCACCCGGAGCCACGGATAGTCGATCATGATCATCTATTGTGAGGAGTGTGGTTTTAAAAACACGATTGACGAGGCTGGCGTCAAAGGACCAAAGCCTCAGATTCCCTGCGGGAAGTGCGGGGACTTCCTGCGTTTTTACGGCCTGAAGGCAAAAGCGCTCAAAAAACCCTCTTCGAAGCACAAAAAGGCGCCGCGATCCTGCCTGATCCTGAAATACGGCAAGGTGGTGGTCCTTGTAAACGAAACCAACACACGCGTGGAGATCGGTCGCCAGAAGAGCAATGACATCCAGGTGGTGAACAACCGGGTGTCTCGGACGCACGCGTTGGTCGAGTACAAGGATGGGAATTATTATCTCACCGACCAAAGCTCCAATGGCACCTATCTTCTCATGGAGGGGCGCAAAGGCGTCACCGTCAAAAAAAAAGAAATCATGTTGACCGCCAAGGGTGTCATCGGTCCGGGATACAAAGTTGATTTCAAGTCCCCCGATGCCATTCATCTTTTGTTCGAGCAGGCTCCCTGATCCTTATAAACCCGAAAAGACATCCGGGTTTTCCAGTCGGATCAACCGCTGTTTGAGGTCAAGCCCGCCGCCGTAGCCGGTCAGCGTGCCATTTTTGCCGATGACCCGGTGGCAGGGAATCATGATGGAGATGGGGTTGCGTCCGTTGGCGGCACCCACGGCCCGCACGGCACCGGGTTTGCCAATACGCCGCGCAATCCACTCGTAGGAGACCACCTTGCCATAAGGAATCCCCAAAAGGGCCGACCAGACCTTCATTTGAAAGGGCGTGCCCTGCGGGAGCAGATCGACCTCGAAGGTTTTGCGTTCACCTGCAAAATAAGCGGCAAGCTGTGTTTTAGCCGTTTTGAAATGGGCATTATCCCGCCGCCAATCCTCTTGGATGGCCACCGGATGTTTTCCGCCGATGAAATTCAGGTGCCGCAGCCCATTCTCGTCTCCGGCCAGAATCAGGGTGCCGGCCAGATCGGTTTGAACATAATCATAGATCATTGTACCTCCTATCCCAGCCACAGGTAAATCGCCGCATACGCCCGCCAGGGGCGCCAGGCGTCGGCACGCGCCGTCACCTGTCTGACTGTCGGCCGGATGTCCCCCACCTGGAGGGCCTTCATGATGCCCAGGTCCGAGGCGGGGAATGCATCGGGTTCCCCCAGGGCGCGCATGGCCACATAGTTCGCCGTCCACTCCCCGATGCCCGGTATGGCTGTCATGGAATCGACAAAGCGGGATAAATCCCCGACCGTGTCCAGTTGCAGCGATCCCGAAAATATGTGCTGAGCAATTTGTCGAAGCGTCTCTTTTCTCTTCCGGGGCATGCCGATGGCAGCCATATCGCCTGCCAGCATTTCCGCGGCATCGGGAAAGAGCCGTGTCAAATGAGGCTTTCCCGCTCCGTCATACGGGACGCCGAACAGGCGGGCGATATGACCGAGCTGGCTGACGGCGCCCTTTACCGAAATCTGCTGGCCCACCACCGCCCGCACCGCCGTTTCGAAGGGATCCCATGATCCGGGCAGACGCAGTCCCGGTGTTTTGCGGATCCGTTCGGCCAACAGTCGGTCTTGGATCAGGGTCTGGTGAATGGCTCTGGGATTGGCATCCAGGTCAAACATGCGCCGTGCCCGCGCAACGACCCTCATCAACTCCCGGCTGTCCGTCAAACACACCTCAAGCTCCAAGGCGTGGCCTTTTTGGGCGTGCCACACAGCGATGGTTCCCCGGGTGGTCGACAACCGGATGGTCCGGCGGTAGACCCCGTCACCCACCCATTCCACACCGGGAATCGCCCGCCCTTGGAAAAAAGCCAGCATCCGATCCCAATCGTATGGCGGTCGGTAGGGCATTGTCAGGGTGCAGCTGAATCCGTAATCGGACTGCGTGCGTGTCTGCGGGCAACTGCTGCGAAGCTGAGACGGTGTGCGGCCGACGTGCTTGCGAAAAGCGGCATTGAAGCGCCGGAGGCTGCCGTAGCCGGCGGCCAGGGCCGCCTGGGTGATGGTCATGCCCGTCTCCACCACCAGCCGTTTGGCAAACAGCAGGCGCTGGTTGTCCGCAATGGCCTTGGGCGTGGCCCCGATATGCTGCCGGAACAGACGGCGAAGGTGCCGGGCGCCGACACCCAGCCGTGCGGCCAAATCCTCCACGGAACCGCCGTCGAGCGCGCCCTGGCGAATCAAATGCATGGCCCTGGCGACGGTGGCGGATGTACCGTTCCAGGCCGGTGTGTCAGGTGCCGTTTCAGGCCGGCAGCGCAGGCATGGGCGCAGGCCGGCCGATGCGGCTGCGGCTGCCGAGGGATAGTAAACGATGTTTTCCGGCCGGGGTGACCGGGCCGGGCAGATGGGTCGGCAATAGATGCCCGTGCTCTTTACGCCGATGAAAAAGAGGCCGTCAAAGCGCGGGTCCCGGGCCAGTCTGGCACGATCACAGGCAGCACGGTCCAGAAGGGTATTCATATTCAGCCCTTAGTCATGGTGGAGGAAATTCGGCATTGTCATTAAAACCATTTCCCTTTATGCGTTGCGCCATATTCGGATGTTTTTAGCCGGCTGACAAGTCGTTTTCGGACATGTTATAAAAAAGAGGCCATTTTAAAAGGTCATCGATGAACATGGCAACGAAACCGTAAAATTTACAAACCGCATGATTTGCGCTACACTTTTTTGATTGAAGCCTCCCCGCGGCAAGCCGCAGGGAATGTTCTGCTTGTAACGGCAGTGCTGCGCAGCACCGTAAGGATAAAATAAGCTATCGCGGTTCAACGCAAAGACACTGGGCATTTGGGCCGGGTTTGCTGCTCATTCACCGGTGTTATGTTCCCTGCCCGTTCAAAGGATCGCCAATGTCCCGATTCAACCGAAAATCGTCAAAAAAGGCCGGAAGTTCTCCCGGAACCCTGATCCACGTGGGAGAAAAAAAAACGGACGACATCCGTCTTTCCATGCTGCACTACGATGCAGAAACGCTGCTGGAGAAATCCTTGGGCCGGGTTGAAGAGGCGTTGCCCCAACTGAAGCCCGCGACCACCACCTGGATCAATATTGACGGCATTCACGACATCGCCGTCATGGAGCAGATCGGCAGGCATTTCAGCCTTCATCCGTTGACACTGGAAGATGTGCTGAATACCTCTCAGCGGCCCAAAGCCGAGGCCTTCGACGGCTATCTCTTTGTCGTGATGAAAATGCTCCACCATGATGAAAAGGCAAAGCTTATTTCTTCGGAGCAGATCAGCCTGATCCTGGGAAAAAATGTCCTGCTCTCTTTCCAGGAGTCAACCGGAGATGTGTTCGAGCCGGTCCGGGAGCGAATCAGGAAAGGCAAAGGACGGATCCGCACCGGTGGCAGCGATTATCTGGCATACGCGCTCATCGACGCCATTGTAGACAACTATTTTATAATTCTGGAAAAACTGGGTGAGCGGCTGGAACTTTTGGAAGAGTCCATCGACGACCATCCCGATGTTGGGATTTTGGCAGATATTCACACCATCCGGCGGGAGTTGATCTACCTGAGAAAGCAGGTCTGGCCACTGCGGGAAATCATTGCTCATTTCCTCAAGGACGACGTTGATTTCATTGGTGCAGCCACCCGGCTTTTCATGCGTGACGTATACGATCACACCATCCAGACCATCGATACCATCGAGTCCTTCCGCGATATCCTGTCCGGCATGCAGGATCTTTACCTTTCCATCATCAGCAACCGCATGAACGAGGTGATGAAGGTGCTTACCATCATTGCCACCATCTTCATCCCCATCACCTTTGTCGCCGGTATCTACGGCATGAATTTTACCCACATGCCCGAACTGACCTGGCGCTGGGGCTATCTGTTTGTGTGGGTCATCATCCTGGCCATTATCGCAGGCATGCTTGTCTTTTTCAGGCGCAGGAAGTGGTTGTGAATCGAAGAAGTAAAAATGGCCTTCCGGTTAACACGGAAGGCCATTTAAAAATTGGAAAACGAAGCGTTAGACCACAGTCACATTAGCTGCGGCAGGTCCCTTGGGACCCTGCTCGATTTCAAAGCTAACCCGGTCTCCTTCGCTGAGAGATCTGAACCCGGTGGAATTGATCGCCGAATGGTGAACGAATACATCCGGACCGTCTTCCTGCTCGATGAAACCAAACCCCTTGCTGTCATTGAACCACTTCACAATACCATTTGCCATGCTAACATCCTCCTACGAATAAAAAATTTAATCATTGCTTCAAACTTCAGGTCCACTTAGACAAATGGATCAACCCCTGAGAAAGAAACCGGACCGCCAACACCGGCAGCCCTTTATGACCTCAAAATCATATCATGCATAACAATAAATGCAAGTCAAATATTACGAATGTGTAAAAAGTACCCAATCAGCGTTATTTCTTGTTCCGCTTTGGCCGGTAATAATGGGTAGCCGTGCCGTGAAAGATGTCGGCAGCCTCCTTGAACGTTTCGGACAGAGTGGGATGGGGATGGATCGTCAACCCCACATCGGTGGCATTGGCTCCCATCTCCAGGGCAAGGGTCGCCTCGGCGATCAACTCTCCTGCGCCGGGTCCCACGATGCCTGCACCCAGCAGGCGCTCGGTGTCCGGATCGATTATCAGCTTGGTGAGTCCGTCACTGCGGCCCAACGTGACGGCGCGGCCAGACGCCGCCCAGGGAAACCGGGTCACAGCGACCGCCATCCCTTTTTCTTTTGCAGCGCCTTCGGTAAGGCCTGTCCAGGCGATCTCCGGGTCGGTGAAGACCACTGCCGGGATGGCTGCGGGATCAGCGGTCACATTTTTTCCGGCGATGTTTTCCACAGCGATGCGTGCTTCGTAGGCGGCCTTGTGGGCCAGCATGGGCTGGCCGGCCACGTCGCCGATGGCAAAGACCGTGGCCGCGGTGGTCCGGCACCGGTTGTCCGTCTGGACAAACCCGTTTTCATCCAGCGAGACCCCGGCTTTTTCCAGGGCCAGGCCGGTGACATTGGGCCGGCGGCCCACGGCCACCAGCACCCTCTGGAACAGTTGGTAGTGGGGTTTTTCATCCTTCCCCTGAAAAGTGACCTTGACGCCATTTTTCTGAATCTTGGCCCCCGCCACCGTGGTGTTCAGCAGGATCGCTTTGAACCGGTCCGTCAGGCTCTTGCTAAGGAAGCGCACCAAATCACGGTCGGCGCCGGCCAGCAGGTGGGGCAGCATCTCCACCACGGTTACCTCCGACCCCAATGCCGCATAGACGCTGCCCAATTCCAGACCGATGTAGCCGCCGCCCACCACCAGCAGCGTCGTGGGAACCGATTCCAGGTCGAGGGCTTTTTTCGAGTTCCAGATGCGGTTGTCACCTGGTGGAAACATCTCTATTTCTGACGAACGAGAGCCCGTGGCCAGGATGGCGTGCTCGAAACCCAGGGTGCTTATTTTTCCATCAGCATCCGTCAGCGACAGGGTTCGGTCGTCCGAAAAAATGGCAGAGGCGCGGATGTGGGTAATTTTCCGCTGGACCACCAACCGTCCCAGCCCGTCGGTGAGTCCGCTGACCACATCCATTTTCCATCGCCGCATCCGGTCGATGTCGATTTTGGGTTTTCCAAAAGAGACCCCCCAGGCATCGGCATCGGCCGCTTCGTGGATCAGCCGGGCGACATGCAACAGGGCCTTGGAGGGAATGCACCCGCGGTAAAGGCAGACACCGCCGGGGTTTTCCGCCGGATCGATGAGGGTGACGGTCAGGCCAATATCCGCGGCCAGAAAGGCGGCCGCGTAACCGCCGGGGCCGGCACCGATGACAGCCAGTTGTGTGTTTTTGTCAGCCATGGATGAGACTCGCTTTCTTAACGCTAATCGAGAAAAAGGGTCATAGGTTGTTCCAGACAATCACAGATCCAGCGCAGGAACCGCGCCGCATCGGCTCCGTCGATGATGCGGTGGTCATAGGAGAGCGAAAGGGGCAGCATAGTTTTCGGTTCGAAGCGGTCCGTCACAAAAACCGGTTTGACGGCGGACCGGCTCACGCCCATTATGGCCACCTGGGGCCACAAGACGATGGGGGTAAACCCCACCCCGCCGATGCCGCCCTGGTTGGAGATGCTGAAGGTGCCACCCTCCAGTTCGTCGGGCTTGACCTTTTTGTTGCGGGCACGTTGGGCCAGGTCACCGATGGCTTTGGCCAGGTCGACGATGCTTTGCTGGTCGGCATCACGGATCACCGGCACCAACAGACCCCGCGGGGTATCGGCGGCGATGCCGATATGCACGTATCGCTTGAGGATGATGCGTCGGTTGGCGGTATCTATGCTGGCGTTGAACCGCGGAAACCGCTTCAGGGCTTGGGCGCAAACGCGGGTGATGACGGCTGTTACGGTGAGTTTGGCCCCGGCTTTTTCCACTTTCGGGGCATTTTTTTCAATGAATTTCATCACACCGGTGATGTCCGCCTCATCAAACTGGGTGACATGGGGGATGGTCGCCCAGGAGGCCGCTGTGCTCCGGGCCGTCAGCCGCCGGACCGTGTCCATCTCCTCGATGTTGACCTTCCCCCATCGGCTGAAATCGGGCATCTCCGGCGTTCCGGTCATGGGGGGGGGACCGGCGGTCATTGAATCGCCCGATTGTCGTTGTCGAACATGGGTTTTGATGTCTGCTTCGGTGATACGGCCACCGGGGCCGCTTCCGCTGATCTCGACGATGTCTACACCCAGTTCCCGTGCCAGGCGCCGGATCGAGGGCGCTGCCGGTGCCGGAGGACCGCCCGGCGATGCTGCGGAGCGTGATGTGGGTGTCGCCGGGGCAGAAGAAAGCTCCTCCGCGCGGGTATCGGGCACAGGTGCAAGGTCTTCCCTCGCCGTATCTGAGGCTGGTGGCGTCGGCGCCGGAGAAGTTTCTTCGGCCCCGCTTTCGGGTACGGATGCTGGATCCCCCGTTGCCTGATCCGGCACAGGGGTATCTTTCTCCTCTTTTGCCGCCCCGCCTTCGGTTTTCACTCGGGCGATCACATCGCCCACGGTTATCTGGGCACCGGCTTCGGCAAGCACTTCCGTCACCCGGCCGGCAAACGGAGACGGAATCTCTACCAGGGCTTTGTCCGTCTCCAGTTCGATCACGGTGTCGTCCACCGCTATCGTGTCTCCGACCTTGATGTGGACGGCCACCACCACGCCCGATTCAACATTTTCGCCAATTTCCGGAACTTTGATTGCCTGTATCATGGGGTCTCCTTCTTCTACGCGAACAAGGGATTGGTGCGATCGGGGTCGATCTTCAACGCCGTTCGGGCTTTTTTTACCGTGGCCATGGGGATCGCCTTCTCGCGGGCCAGGGCGGACAGGGCCGCAAAGGCAATGTGCCGGGCGTCCACCTCGAAAAAGTCGCGCAGGGCCTCGCGGGTTTCGCTGCGGCCGTAGCCGTCGGTACCCAACATGACCACCGAACCAGGCAGATGGCGGGCAATCGTTTCCGGCAGGGCCTTGAGGTAGTCGCTGGCTGCAACGAATACTCCGGATGCACCGGCGGTCTGCTGTTGCAGATAAGATGGGCGGGGTTTTTTATCCGGGTTGAGGCGGTTCCAGCGGTCGGTGTCCTGAGCATCCCAGTAGAGATTCTTGTAGCTGGTGACGCTCCATACATCGGCAGCGACGCCATAGTCCGATTCCAATATGTTCCGGGCCTTGAGGCACTCGTTTAAAATGGCCCCGCTTCCCAGCAGGTGGGCCCTGGCTTTGGGCTTTTTGAGAGAAGATGACGAAAACTGGTAAAGGCCCTTGAGAATACCTTCTTCTGCACCGGCCGGCATTTCGGGCATGGGGTAGAATTCGTTGGTGATGGTGAGGTAGTAGACCAGGTTTTCTCCCTCCTCCAGCATCCGGCGTAGCCCCTCGCGCAAGATGACGGCGATTTCAAAGGCAAATGCCGGATCGTAGGCCAAAAGCGACGGGTTGGGCAGGGCCAGGATGTGGCTGTTGCCGTCCTGGTGCTGCAGCCCTTCTCCGGCCAGGGTCGTGCGCCCGGCCGTGGCACCCAGCAAAAAGCCCCGGGCCTGGATGTCGCCGGCGGCCCAGATCATGTCGCCGATGCGCTGGAATCCGAACATGGAGTAGAAGAAAAAGAAGGGTACCATGTTGATGTCGAAGGTGGAGTAGGCCGTGCCGGCGGCGATGAACGAGGCCATGGATCCGGCTTCGGTGATGCCTTCCTCCAATATCTGACCATCGGTGGCCTCCTTGTAATAGAGCAGGCTACTCTTGTCCACCGGTTCGTAGTTCTGGCCCACATGGGAGTAGATGCCGATCTTGCGAAACAGGCTCTCCATGCCGAAGGTGCGAGCCTCGTCGGGTACGATGGGAACGATATATTGACCGATTTTCTGGTCCGCCAGCAGCTTGGCCAGCAGGGTTACCATGACCATGGTGGTGGCCACCTCCCGGTCACCCGACCCTTTCAGGAACTCGGCGTACAGGTTTTTTGCCGGCGGTCGGAAGATGGGCACCGACACACTGCGCGCCGGCAGGTAGCCGCCCAGGGCGCGCCGCCGCTCCTTCAGGTAGCGGATCTCTTCGCTCTCTTCATCAGGCCGGTAAAAGGGGGCGTCCTGGATCTGGTCATCCGGGATGGGGATACCGAAGCGGCTCCTGAAATGCCGCAGCTCCTGCTCGTTGAGTTTTTTCTGCTGATGGGTGACATTGCGTCCCTCGCCCGCTTCTCCCAGGCCATAGCCCTTGATGGTCTTGGCCAGGATCACCGTGGGGGCACCCTTGTGCGCCACTGCCGCCTGATATGCCGCGTATACCTTCTGGGGGTCGTGCCCGCCGCGGCGCAGCTTCTGCAGCTGTTCGTCTGTGTAATGTTCCACCATACGGGCCAGTTCCGGATACCGGCCGAAGAAATCTTTGCGGATATATTCTCCGCCGGCCACCGAATACATCTGGTACTGACCGTCGGGCACCTCTTCCATGCGCCTGGCCAGCAGGCCCTGATCATCCTGGGCCAGCAGCGGATCCCAGTCGTTGCCCCAGATCACCTTGATCGCGTTCCAGCCGGCCCCGCGAAAGGCCGCCTCCAGTTCCTGGATGATCTTGCCGTTGCCGCGCACCGGCCCGTCCAGGCGCTGGAGGTTGCAGTTGATCACCAAAACGAGATTGTCCAGTCGCTCCCGGGATGCCAGCGTGATGGCGCCCAGGGTTTCCGGTTCGTCGGTCTCGCCGTCGCCTAAAAAAGCCCAAACCCGCCGGTCGTCAGGCGGTTGGATGCCCCGATCCTCCATGTAGCGGTTGAAGCGGGCTTGGTAGATGGCCATGATCGGCGACAGACCCATGGACACGGTGGGAAACTGCCAGAAGTCTGGCATCAGGTACGGGTGGGGATAGGAGCTCAAGCCCCCGCCGTCGGCCATCTCGCGGCGGAAATTTTCCATCTGTGTCTCGCTGATGCGGCCTTCCAGAAAGGCCCGGGCGTAAATGCCCGGCGCCGCATGGCCCTGGAAGAAGACGATGTCTCCAGGATGGGCGGCGCTTTTGGCCCGGAAAAAATGATTAAAGCCCACCTCATAGAGGGTGGCACTGGAGGCAAAGGTGGAGATGTGGCCGCCAATGCCGGCGTGCTGACGGTTGGCACGCACCACCATGGCCATGGCGTTCCAACGGATAATGCTCTTGATGCGGCGTTCGATCTCCCGACTTCCCGGAAAGGCAGGCTGTTTGGTTGCCGGTATGGTGTTGATGTAGGGGGTGTTGGCGGAAAAATGGATGTGCACGCCGCGCTGCTGGGCCCGTACCTGAAGGTGACGCAGCAGCTCGACAATGCGTGTGGGTCCCTGGTTTTCGTATACATAATCCAGGCTTTCGATCCACTCCCGGTTTTCCAAGGCGATCTCCCGGGCAACGGTGTCTGCATCTTCGTGGGCCATGCGCACGTTCCTTTCCGTGGATATGGATGTGTATGGAAGGCGGCCACTGCGCGTCCGGCACTTCGACCGGGAAGAACCCGCCGGCAGAATGGCATCAAGGTCTGCCTGATAGGAGACGGTTGCCGGACATTTGTGACTTCCTCTAATATTGAGTCGATACCAAACACCTGTCAATAGTTATGACATGAGCGGTCAAGCCGATCGCATCTTGCATCATGGCCAGGTTGTTGATAATGTTTTCACGAATCGCGGTGCGTCGAACATGCGCGCTTACCCTGCTTTACTGCGGCAAGATTTTCCTGTGACTCCCGTCACGTGCAATCTGGCTGGCATGGTCAGCCCCGGTGCTCGTTGCCCATGCAGATCTTTTCATCATCGGAAACGGTGAATGACAATGAAGCTTAAATCAGCCCCCACCCGGGGTCGAACGCTGGATCATGCCGCGTTTGTTTATGACACCCTCGAACCGATACTGCTGCTGGGGAAACAGGCAGAATACGACCGACAACTCCTTTCCCTTTTGAAACTGACCGGTTCGGATCGTGTTCTGGATCTGGGCTGCGGTACCGGCGTGCTCACCCGGACGATCGGCGACCGGCTGGACGCCGCTGCGGGTGGGGAGAGTGTCGGCATCGATGCGGCTGCCAAGATGATCGCCGTTGCCCATAAAAAGCGTGCCTCGGACAACTGCCGGTTTAAGGTGATGGCGGCCGAAAGCCTTGCCTTCGAAGATGCCTCCTTCGATGCAGTGGTCTCGAGCCTCTTTTTTCACCACGTGCAAATGGACCTCAAAGAAAAAGCGTTGACCGAGGCCTTCCGGGTACTGAAACCGGGAGGGAGGCTGGTCATCGCAGACATGCACATTCCCACCACCTGGATGGGCGCCCTGGTGTCCCACATATCCCGATGGTTTTTCATGCAGCCCCAGATTGGTGAAAACATCCGGGGGGTTCTGCCCGATGTCATTGCCGGTGCCGGATTTCTGCGGCCGGATATCGTGGCCACCTATTTCGGGTACATTGCCCTGTTCGACACCCGCAAACCAGAAGCGTGAAAATGAGCGTCGACGATAACCGGTCAGATCCCCTCGCCCAGATAGAGCGGGTGCCGCTGTTTGAGGCCCTGATGGCAGAGTTGAAATCCGGGATTCTGCTTTTCTGGGAGGCTGCGGACCAGATCCTGCGGCAATGCGGCGTGGCGCTCAAGGCACCCACGGAGGCCACCTTTTCATTACAGAAAAACTTCTTTTCACAGTTGTTTCTCTACTCCTATCAGCGGGCGGGAATCCCTCGTAGCCGCCGTATCCTTTATGCGGCCACCCTTCAGTGCCTAAGGGGAATGGTCACCGGCTGCGACAACCTGCTGGATGACGAATACAAACCGACACTGGACACCGATATCCCCGCCACCGGTTACCGCTTCCGTTCGGTGATGGACATCATGGTTTCAGACCGGGTGCTCTTCCAGGTTCTCATGGAAGCGGCAATTCGGCAGGAGATAACCAGCGATCGGGTTATGGCGGCCGCGACCGCATCGATGAAGACCATGACCCGCAGCGGTATGGAGGAGGCCGCGGAGGAAGCGGGCATCACCGATATCCTGAAACCGGAGGAAATCCTTCAATCGATCCATCATTTTAAAACCGGCATCCTGTTTCAATGCCCATGGGACATTCCCCTGACCCTCGAAACGGTGGATCAACAAAAGATAGCCCCGCTGCTGGCGGGACTATACCGGATCGGCATCGGCTGCCAGATCATGGACGACATGATGGATATGGCCGACGATATCCAGGCAAACAGGCACAACTACCTGGTGTCTTTGATTCACCATGGCCCGCACCCGGTCGAAAAAGACCGGCTCAGGAAGATGATGAACCTGATGTGCAGCAAGGACGGGGATCATTGGTACGTCAGCTGCTTTCCAAAGGCGATCCAACAGGCGTCGAAAACATCCCACCGGTTGCTGACAGACGGTCTCGGCGCGCTTTTTTCAACCGAGCACCAAACACTCGTTTCGCCTGCCATCCGTTTTCTGGAAGAGAGAATCGGGGTGCTTCACCTTATCAAGGATGCGGAACCATGAAACCCGGCGATGCCGCGTATTGGACCCGGATCGCCATTCTCTTCCTTGTCCGGTCCGGCCGCGCTACGGCCGCGCTGTCCGTCATGGTGGTTACGGCGGTGGCAGCGCTTATCTTTCTCTCCGCCCTGGCTGTAGGCGTTGAGGATGCTATGCTGCGCAACACCGTGGGGTTGTTTTCCGGGCATGTCACCGGCTACGACTTACCTGAATCGATTCAAACTGAAGACCTCATGGTCCAGGGTGTCGAAACGGTCCTGAAACGGGTCTATCTGCCGGGTGTTCTTTCAAGGGGCGGATCCGCCCAACCGCTGGTGCTTTGCGCGATCGATCCGGTGAGGGAAGCCGACAAGACCGCCCTGAAAAAGAAAATCAGGGAAGGGCGATATCCCTTGCCCGACCTGGCAGAGATCCTGATAAGCCGCGATGTCATCAGAAACCTTGGGCGTCCGGATCGGCGATCGTTTGCGATTCTTGTTCCAGCCCGCTGCCAACTCCGTCGAATTATCCGTGTCGGGTATTTACCATACCGGCCTGGACGCGCTGGATCGCGAAATGGCCTTCAGCCCTCTGAAAATGATTCCTGGCGAAGGCTTTCCCTGGACCGCCGCCGTATTCCTGAGATCCGGGGTCAAGGCCGACACCCTCCTGGATACCTTCCGGCAGCATTGGCCGGATCGGATTCGATTCGAATCCTGGGAGACCCAGATGCCTGACCTGCGACAGCTTATCGACTTGGAAACCGTTTCCATGATGATTGTCATTATCCTCTTTTTTGGTGTCGTCGCGATTGGCGTTGCCTGCTCCTTTGTGATCTTCATCATCCGCAACATGCGGGAATACGGCATCATGAGGGCCATGGGGGTGACCACCACCGAGATGTCGTCGCTCATCGTGGCCAAGGTGACCCTGATGAATCTCGTCGCCTGCAGTGTGGGCCTCTTGATCGGGATGCTTGCCGTTCTGGTAGTTGCCCATACGGGTGGCATCGACATCTCTGCGTTTACCTCCCACAATCGATATTTTGCCGTATCCGGTGTGATCACACCGCGGTTGACGGCTTTTTCGCTGTGGGCACCCCCGGCGACGTCGCTGCTGTTCAGCCTGTTTGCGGCCGCCTGGCCCGCAGTGATGGTCGCCCGGAAAAAAGCGGCGGACATTTTGAGACTGATTTAAGCCCATGATTCAACTTTCCCACGTCACCAAAACGTTTCGATCCGGGCGTGGCCAGGTCAAGGCCGTCACCGATATTTCCCTGTCTATCGATACCGGTCGGTTTGCTGCAATCATGGGTAAATCAGGCGCCGGCAAGTCCACGCTGCTCAACTGCATGGGCGGGCTTGAAATGCCGGACAGAGGCGAGATCCTCTGTTTTGGCACGCCGGTCCACCGGCTGACGGCCGCCAATCTGAGCCTGTTCCAGCGTCGTCACCTGGGATTCATCTTCCAGCGGGGTAACCTGCTCTCCTACCTCACGGTGGCCGACAATATCGGTATGCCATTAACCCTGAACGGTATTGTGGGGAAGGTTCGTGACAAAAGAATCGAGGCCCTGTTGGCCGACATCGATCTTAAATTCGCGGCCACCGCCCTGCCCCACGAACTGTCGGGCGGAGAGACCCAGCGGGTCAGCGTGGCCCGGGCCATCGCGCATCACCCGAAGCTTCTTTTAGCCGACGAACCCACCGCCAACCTGGATACGGCGACCGGGCAGCGGGTCGTTCAGTTGATGCGGGACCTGGGGAAGGATCACGGCTGCACGATCATCATGGCCACCCACGACAGGGACATCACCGATGTCGCGGACCCGGTGATCGGTTTGAATGACGGACAGGTGTTGAGGGAGGAAAAATGAAGACGGTCAAGCGAATCATCATTTACAGCATCGCCCTGGTTGTCCTGGGCGGCTGCGCGTACCGACATTACCTGGGCCTGCATGGCCCCTCAGTACGCAACACGCCCAATGTCCACGAGGGGGTAACCGAAGATGCCGAGTGCCTGGGGTGCCACCACCCGGACCGGAATCCCATGGGGCCTCCGACGTCTCACCCGCAATTCAGCGGCTGCCTGAAGTGCCACAGTGACCCGCTCAAATGATCTCGACCGTCACGAAGCGATCTATCGCAACCGGGGGGACATCATACGGCTAAAAACGCAAATAAAAAAACTCATACTCGCCGTCGTTGATATCGATTTTCAGGTTGTAGCCCCTGGCCTCGGCAAACACAATCCAGGGTGGCCGCCCACCGCCGCCGCAATCGTAAGTGGGCCAGAATTCGCCGGTTTTGCCGCTGTGGTAGGAGAGCATCATGGCATTGCTGTCAATGTCGCGGGCTTTTGTTTTGGCCATCTCACGGGCTGTCGACAGGTCCAGGTCGGCGTCCTCGACAGTCATCGTTACCGTATCCCGGGTATATTCATTTGTTGCTCGAAGTTCAGCCATCGGTATATCCTTTCCTTTCAGACGAATAATGCAATCAAAATAAGAAGCCTTGGGCATTTGTAAATCAAGGTCTTGCTGGCGCGGTGCATCATCGTTTCTTTTTTTGGGCAATCGGAGTATGCTTGTTTTTCGAAAACAATTGATAATCCGGAAAGGAAAGCATGAGCAAGATTCTTGAAGCGACCAACCTGGCCGTGTTCTGCGACTTCGAAAATGTGGCCCTGGGTGTGCGGGATGCCCGCTTTGCCCAATTCGACATCAGTAAAGTGCTCGAGCGGCTGCTGCTCAAGGGCAGCATCGTGGTCAAAAAAGCTTACTGCGACTGGGAACGTTACAAGGAGTTCAAGGCGGCCATGCACGAGGCGGCCTTCGAACTCATCGAGATTCCCCATGTGCGCCAGTCAGGGAAGAACTCCGCCGACATCCGCATGGTGGTCGATGCCCTGGACCTGTGCTACACCAAATCACACGTGGATACCTTCGTGGTTGTCAGCGGGGATTCGGATTTCTCACCACTGGTCAGCAAACTTCGTGAGAACAACAAAAACGTCATCGGCGTGGGAGTGAAGAATTCCAGTTCCGATCTGTTGATCGCCAATTGCGACGAATTCATCTATTACGACGACCTGGTCCGCAAGAAGAAAAAGGCCAAAAAACCGGCCCGCAAACCAGCGGCCAAGGGGCCTAAAACACTGGCTCTCGGGCCTACTCCCATAGAGGATGCAGAAACACGGATCCAAGCCGCGCTGGATTTGGTGATGGAAACCCTGGAGGCCCTGGCCGAAGAGCGCGGGTCTGAAGATAAGATCTGGGGGTCCATGGTCAAGCAGACGCTCAAGCGCCGCCGCCCGGGATTCAACGAGTCCTACTACGGGTTCCGCTCCTTCAAGCGCCTGCTGGACGAAGCCGCCAGCCGCGGCCTCATGGAGCTGGAGTCCGACGAAAAGTCCGGCGGGTACATCATCCGCAGCTTCCATTCGGAAGAGTGACCCGCGTTCAATCAAATCCGCTGGGCTGGCCCATGCGCAACGGTCCGCCCCGGGCCGAGGTCCACAACAGGCAGTCGCAGCCGGAATCGGGAACGGTGAAAACGTCCATGCCGTGGTCGAAGGTTTGAACCATGATCTCCAGCCGGCCGTCGCCATCCAGGTCGGCAAGGGTCGGTGCCGCCGGGGCGCCGTTGCCGTTGCCGTTGTGTCCCGGATTCGGCAGGGAGATGTCATGGAGTGGTGTTCCGTCGCCACCCAGGATGATCAAATGGCCCGAATCGCCCACATCGGGGTCGCCGTAGGTGGAAAAGACAATCTCGGGCGAGCCGTCCTGGTTGAGGTCGGCAACCATGGGTTCTGATGCATACATGACCGGCTTGCCGTTGGTGTAGTTGTAGCGCCAGATCATTTGCGCATCGGCTGAAAAACAATACATGAAACCGTCGTTGAGAGAAACAACGATCTCCTTGCGGGCATCCCCCTGGATCTGCACTATGGCGGCGGCCGGAACACCGCCCGGCGGATACCACCCGTTCACTTCAATGGGAAAATCACCCCTGGGCAGCACCTCCCACCCCGGCTTGCGCATGGCCGACCGGTTGCCGTCGCCATGGGCACCCTCCAGCACCATGAGGGCATAGGCCTGGGTGACATAGGGCACATCGAACTCCACATTGGGGATGCCGATCACCTCGTTGCGGCCGTCCAGGTCAAGATCGGCCACATGGGGCGGTGACGCGGTCCATTGCAGCCATTCGGCCCATTCGGGATGGGGCCACTCCCCGGTATGCAGGTGGTCGTGGTCAGACTCCACATCCAGGTCGCACCAGCGGATGAACTGCCCCCAGGTCATGTGGTTGCCCACATACGGGGAGCTGCGGTTGGTGAACCAGGGTGACGCGTCGATGGCTTCACCATCGGGATCGAAAGCCTGGATGTGGTGGTTGTCATAGGTGACGATGATCTCATTTTGCGCGTCATCATCGATATTGCCGACGGCCACATTCAGGCCGTAGCATCCATATCCGCTGTGCCCCATTGCGTTGCGATCCGCGTCGCCCCCTTCCCCGGTGCGGTTGTTATAACGCGGCCAGGCCGAAAAGGCCAATCCGGCCGGCTGATACAGGTCGCCGTTGAACGACCACACGAACACCTGGGCGCCGCCTTCATCGGTGGGCAAGGTCTGCGTTGTCGTTGCGATGATTTCGATGGACCCGTTTCCGTCCAGGTCGGCGGCGGCCAGGCCACGCACTTCCGGGGCACTGCCGGCACCGGTGGTGTCCGCCGGCCACCCCGCTTTGACCGAAAATTGCCTGTTGCGCCATTCATAGGCGTAAACCTGCCTTCCCTGACCGCAGACGATCTCAACCGTCCCGTCGCCTTCCAGATCCACCACGACATGGGGCGCGTAGATGCGGCTGCCGTTGCCATCGACCCGGTTGATGAGATTCCCGCTGGGAGTAAAGGCATACAGCGAGTAATAGGCGGCGATCAGTTCATTTTCACCATCATCGTCCAAGTCGGCCACAACTGGTGAGGCAAACCACGAGGTCTGCCCGGGAAGGTTGCGAACGAACACCGGTCGGCGCACTTCCCCGTTGCTCTGGCCGGCGCTGCACACAGGATTTCGCTCCCCGCCGGTCGAACTGCCGTCCAAACTGCCGGTTGAAGAAAAACCATTGGTGCTGCTTCCGCCGCCACAGCCTGCCACTGTCAGCAGCATTGCCATTAACCCCATGGCGAAACCACTCCTGATCATCCAGCCTCCTTGGTCGGTCGGAAAATTGAAAACATAGGAACCCAATCGATTGCAATGGGTGTTCCACATTGCCCAAAAGAAAAACTGTTTGCCATATCAATTGATTACCACCCAACCAGCGATCGGGTTGAAATTGCAGTTGACCATACCTGCGCTGGCTGTGTGCATTAATTTGAACCCAAGCAATCCATTAAAGAAACGCAAAGGCAGCGTCCCGACAGGTTGCCTTTGTTTGAACCGCGATAGCGAACGGGGTATCGATTTTTATCCTTCTTGACGCACTTGCCTTTGCTGCCCATATTTAAAGCATTGTACCGACCTTTGCAAAGGATGCCGGCCGATGGATATGCTCACCCAGCCGTTCGATGATGACATGAAGGCGGAGTTAGAAACCCTCCGCCAGTCGGTCCGCCACATAGCGATTGATGCACAGAAACCCGGCCTGCCCCGGCCGACGACACTCGTGGCGCAGGCAGACCGTATCCTGCAGCGGCTGGCGCACTGGTTGCTGGATGACGAACAGAAGCAGGCGTTGAGCGACCATCCGTGGCAGGCTTTTTTTCTGCATGCCGCCGCCTGTCTGTGCGACATCGGGCTGATGGACGGCAGCGGCGTCTCCGCCGACAGCAGAATGGCGCGGCGTTCCCACGACTGGATTCAACGGAATTGGCAGGCGCTTCGGATCAAGGATGCCCAACGCGCCGGAATCCTGGCCCGGGTATGCCTGCAGATGCAGGATGAAAGCGACCTTGATCCAGCGCCTGTCGCTTCCGGATCAACTCACTTTGCCGGCACCTTGATCAACACGACGTTGATTGCGGCTTGTGTCCACCTCGCCAGAGCGTTGGAACTGAAATCCCCCGCCACCGTCATGGCAATTGCCGCTCATCTGCCCGGTGATTCGAACGGTTCATCGGCGACGTGGATGGAGGCCTTCGATGCCGACGGCGTCGGACCGCACCCTTACCTGCCGGCCACCATCCGCGTAAAAATCAGTTGCCGCGACCCCGAACTTCACCGGGCCCTGAAACACCACGAACGTGTCCTTCATGAGCGGCTCAAGGACATCAACCAGCGGATCCGTCCGCGATTTCTGTTTTCCGATCTGATCTATGAAATCGAACCGGCGGGGTATCAACCGGTAGACCTGAAGTATACCGTTGACACCGCCGCGGCCCTGCAACTGTTCATGGGCAACCGGCTTTACTCGGACAAGCGCGTCTTTCTACGTGAGCTCATACAGAATGCGGTGGACGCCTGCAGCATGCGCAAACTGGCCGACAAGGCCTATGTGCCTGCTATTTCGATTGCCTTCAACGACGACATCAGCCGTATCACCATCCGCGACAACGGCATCGGAATGGACCGGCAATGGCTTGAAAAATACTTTCTTTCCATCGGCATTTCTTTTTATCAGTCCGATGAAGTCAAAACCGTCAATCGGGATCCGCGCATCGATATCGGCTTCATCAGCCAGTTCGGGATCGGCTTTCTGTCCAGTTTCCTGGTGGCTGAAAAAATTGTCATCAAGACTCGCAAGGGCCCCTCGCCCGGGCTGTTGATTACCATCACCAGCCTGAAGGATTACTTCGACGTACGGCCACTGGGCGACGACACGCCTGCCGGGACGGAGGTGACCCTTCACCTGAAGCCGTCCAGGATCAACTACTGCCGCAGCATAGAATTTGCGGGCTATTTGAAGACCAACATCCGGTTTTTGCAGATACCGGTCCGGTTTACCGACGAGCGGGGAAATTCCACCATCCTTGGCAACGAACCCCTATCCTATGCCGTTGTCAAGCATGCGGATTCCGACTTTGTCGCCCCGGTGGCCTTTGACGACGCCGAGGGTTTCATCTACCTGGGCGTAAAAATGAACGATTCCCGATATCTTTGCACTGGAAACGGCAATCGGTGGTGTTTCCGTCTTTCAGGACGGCATCTTTGTGACCCAGGACGACCTGCTGCTGCCGGAGGGTGCCCGCCAGAATGTGGTTGGCCGGATCAACCTCAAGGGTCGAGACAAGTGCGAACTGAGCATGGACCGTAACCGGATTTTCTGGACCGGCGAACGCAAAAAACGGATCCGGCAACGGATCCATCTGGCGCTGGTGGACATCGCCAACCGTCTATTGGACGCCCTTGATGTCCAGAACGCACCCATGGGCACCAGAAACAGCCTCATCAACCACCTGGCCATCTTCTTCGATTTCAGCGAAGTCGACGACGTGGTGCATGGCGGTCTGTGCCGATCATTGCAACAAGTGGTGGACAAACGCTTCAGGGATTTTGTGCGTGTCCACTTTCCCCACACCCGTTCGGCTGGCAAAATCCCGGAGGCTGACGGCTATAACGAGCAGTGGCAGCAGCGGATACTGGCCTCCTTTGCCCGGCCGCATTGAGTCCTTCCGTCTACACCTAAAGATGCTTCAGTTTTTGAAACGCGAGTGGTATGACATCGGCAAGGTGAAAAAGGTGCCACCCATGCCTGGCGGTTGACCATTGTTGAGATAGGCCATTGACGCCGGCCGGTCAGGGCCCTTATAATAGCCATACTCATCCCATCCATTCGCCCCGGCGACCATATTGTTTCCCGCTCACGTCCACGAACAGAACGAATGCGTGGTGAACGGATCGTTTCCCCAGCGCTAAGATCGACTGTCGGGGAAGTAAACCCAACCCGAACAAGGGGGCCTGACCGATGACCCAATCTATGCGTATCATGACCGAAAGCCCGTTGAATGCCGAAACGCCGGCAGTGCACCTGCGTTCCTGGATTACGCCCAACGCGGTTTTTTTCGATCGCAACCAGGGCAAGATACCGGAAGCACCTGTCGCTTTGGACAAGTGGGCCTTGACTGTCGATGGGCAGGTCAAGAAACCGCTCACGCTTAACCTGGGCCAGATCCAGCGCCTCCCCAAAGCCATTGTTGCCAATACGCTGGAGTGTTCGGGGAACAGTCGATCCCTGCTCGAAAAGAAAGCGCCCGGCAACCCGTGGACCATCGGCGGCGTCGGCAATGCCGTCTGGGGCGGCGTCTGGCTTCGCGACCTGTTGAACGACGCGGGGCTGGCGGACCGGGCCGCCCATGTCGCCTTCGAAGGAATGGACACCCCCCTCGGTAAGGCCCAGATTAAATTCGTCCGCAGCATCCCTATCGACAAGGCGATGTCATCGACGCTCCTGGCTTATGAAATGAATGGGGACCCCCTGCCCTTAAAGCATGGCTACCCGCTGCGGGCACTGGCCTTGGGATGGACCGGGGCCAACTGCGTGAAGTGGCTCGATCGCATCACGGTGCTGGAAAAGCCGTTCGAAGGGTTCTTCATGGACCAGGTTTACCGGGTTTTTCAAAAAGGAGAGACTCCCACAACCGGGGATGTCGTCACTGCTATCCAGTTGAAGTCTATTGTCACCCAGCCCTTGACCGGTGAGCGTTTGGAGAGGGGGAAAATTGTTGTTCTGGGCGCCGCCTATGCCGGCGAAGGGCGCGTGGAACAGGTCGAGGTGTCCGTCGATGACGGTGCCACCTGGCACACGGCCGAATTTATCGGACCGGACGAACCCTTTGCCTGGCGGCAATGGCAGTATGTCTGGCATGCAAGCCAGGCCGGTGAACACACGATCAAAGCACGGGCCACGGACGGCAAGGGCGGACGGCAGCCGGAAACCGCCCGATGGAATTTTCTCGGCTACGGTAATAATGGCATTGATGAACACGCCGTGAGGGTTATCGTCGAGTAAACGCGAGGGTTTGACCTCTTTATCTGACCAGGAAGGCTGCGTATGCAAGGGAAATGGGCAGCGCTATACATGTTTGCGCCGGATCATTCGTCGGATGGTGTATTCCATGACCGGGTCCCCATCCTGATTGTTGACACGTTGGAAAAAAGAGACGATGCCCCGATCCGGTTTTTTGGTCTGCCGCTTGTCCACCACCTCTATGTCGACGCCGATTGTTTCGCCGATAAACACCGGTCTGACCACCTTGAGTTCGACGCCCAGAAACGCCAAACCCGTGCCATGCAGGATGCCGGACAGGAGTGTCAGACCTTCGGATATCGAGAATGTCAGTGCCCCGGGAACGATGGGTCCCTTATAGGGCGTCTCAAGCGCCACGTACGCCCGGTCCATGAACAGGGGCTCGAAAAATCCCAAAGCGGTGGTAAAACTGATATGGTCCGCTTCGGTAATCGTGCGGCGGTCCGTGGCGTATTGTTGTCCCTCTGAGAAATCCTCGAAATACAGTCCACGACAGTTCATGGAAAGCCCTTTCCTGAATCGGCACGCGTTGAGGGTTTCATCGCATTGCCGGGCTATTGACGATCATAATTCCATTTCCGCTTCAGCATCTCCCTCAGAGCGCTTTTTCCCGCCTCCGTCAGCCCAAGATCGTCGATCTCTCGCGCCAGTTGATCCTTGTCGCCGTGCCCGCTCGCGTATCCGTTGAGGCGCGCCACGGCGGTGGAATCCACGAAATTTCGATGAAGTGGATAGATGCGTGACATTTCGGCGTTCAGGTCGTAATGCTGCTTGATGATATACTTCTGGTGGTAATCTTCGGCCATGGTAAATGTGCGTAATGGGGCTACCTCGGTTTTGACCGGTTGGCCGAGCGTTTTCTCCACTTCCGCCTTGGAATCCATGGCTGCCTGCCGCTGCCGGTCGTCGCGGTAGAACACGGCATTCATGTACTGCCGGGACCACGACCGTCCGGTGGGTTTGTGGCTCTTCCAGAAGATGTCCAGCAGCTGCTTGTAGGTGATGCGCTGCGGATCATAATCCACCTGTACCGTTTCCGTGTGATCACCGATATGGCCGTAGTTAGGACTGTCCTGCAGACCGCCGGCATAGCCCACACGTGTGCGAATCACACCGTCTATGATCCCGAACCGGGATTCGATTCCCCAGAATCACCCCAGGCCGAAAGATGCGGTTTCGAAATTCGCCGGTGCCGCCGCATCGATGGGTGGAATTGCCAGTATATCGGTTTCGGTTTTAAATGCCAGGTTCATGGCCGCCTCCGTTGTTTTCGGTTCCTGACCTGCCTGTGAGCCCATCGTTGGGTAGAAGGCCCACAGCAAGGACAGCACACCCACAAAGAATAAACACCATTTGCCGGTTGTGCAGCATCTTTTTTTCATCGCGCGGCACCTCTCTTTCTGCCGATCCAGGGTAATACCAGCCTGTCTATCATCGATACAGCCAAACAATAACCACGAATGGACGGGTTTGTTGTAAAGATTCGATAAAGATTGCCGGGGCAGGATTGAAACTGCCGGGCGGTCGCACGCGTTCGGAAAGCGTCCACAAGCCTTGCCCTGCTTCCTCAGGGGTTTTTATTTGGTGGACGATGGGGTATGGTCCGAACGACTTTTTTCATGCAATATTTGATTTGAAATGACACCAACATCTGAACCGGAGGCGGTGATGAAAAAGCAGGTTGATCCATCCATGCACAGCGCCGAGCACATCCTCAACCAGACCATGGGGCGCCTGTTCGATTGTGACCGGTGCTTCAGCGCGCATATCGAGCGCAAAAAATCCAAATGCGACTACCGATTTGACCGGCCGCTGCGCGACGAGCAATTGAAAACGCTGGAAAAGGAAGTCAATCGCGTGATCCAGGCCGACCTACATGTCTCGGAAGAGTTCATATCCCTTGACAGCGCCCGCAAGGCCTACAATTTATCGCGGCTGCCTGATGATGCCGGGGACCATATCCGCATTGTGACAGTCGGTGACTACGACCACTGCCCGTGCATCGGCCCCCATGTGTCCTCGACTGGAGAGATCGGAGCCTTCCGGATCACATCGTCCGGGTATGAAAACGGCGTCCTGCCTATCCGATTCAGGCTGAAGCGGAGGGCAGCGGGTTGAAAAGGGGGTCGGATCGAATTAGAGAATTCAACGAAGGCAATCGGCGCAGCAGCCTCAAACCCCGCTGCGGCTCTCGATGACCTTGATGATCCGCAGTATGGTTGTGTTGACGGGCGTAGGCACATCATATTCTTTTCCCAGGGATACCACCTTGCCGGCGAAAATTTCCACCTCGGTTTTTCTTCCGGCTTCCACATCCTGGAGCATGGAGGTTTTTCCGGTCGGCGAAAGCTTTTCCATAATGATGTCCCATTCATCGATGTCTGCACCAGTCAGACCGATGCCGGCTTTCTTGGCCAGGGTGACCACCTCTTCCATCAGCGACCGAATCAGCGCCCGGGCGTCGGGCGACGATTGGAAGACGCCATACGTCGCCCGAAGCACGGCCGATGCCTGGTTGATGCCTACGTTGATCATGAACTTCCACCACATGGCCCGCATCATGTCCACCGGGACCTCGTTGGGGATTCCCGCCCTGTCCAAGGCTTCTCTGATGCGCTCCAAACGGGGTCCCTTGCCGTCAGCATTAACCGGACCGAAGATGATTTTTCCGGGATTGGCGTAGGTGAACCGATCGTTTTCGTGCATGGCATCGATTCCCACGGCGATGGCGTAGACCAGCTTGTCCATGCCGCAGACGGCACCGATGGTCGCTTCGCTCTCCAGGCCGTTCATCACCGACAGGATGGCGCTACCCTTGCCTGTCAGGGCAGCGATGTCGCCGACGGCGGTGGCCAGATGGTGGTGTTTCAGGGCCACAAGAATCAGGTCTGCCGGTTCGGAAACCTTTTCCGGGTGAATCACAGGGACATTGTAAAGCTTGTCGTTAATGGTCAAGGTTCTGTTTTTCAAGCCCTCGTAACGCTTGCCCCGTGCCACAAAGGAGACGGAAAAGCCCACGGTGTCTGTGAACATGGCCGCGTAAGCCGCGCCCATGGCACCGGCTCCCACAATTGATATTTTTCGAATCGCTGTCATGGTTATTGCTCCTTTTAGTTTTGGGCATGATCATCGAACGACCAGCCAGGTACCCAGAAGCATCAATCCGATGCCTGAAAGGCGGCATACATCGAGGGGCTTCAGATCTGCACCGAGCACGCCGAAATGATCAATCACGGCGCCGCTGACAAACTGGGCGGCAATGATGATCGTCATCGCCGACACCAGTCCCAGGCGCGCGGTGCCATATCCGATGGTGCCGACAATCACCAGGCCCAGCGCGCCGGCGGACAGCGCATACCAGGGCACCGCCTGCCAGGCGGCCAGGTTCCCGCCCCTGCTCATCAGCATGGCCAGGCCGACCAGCAGCCCGCCGCCGCCGTAGGTGATGAACACGCTTTCCAGTGTGCCGATCTGTTTGTCCATCAGTCCCATGAAATGAGCCTGGAGGGTCACCGCAACGCCGCCGATGGCCGCGATGATGATCAGGGGTATAGGCGTGCCCAAGGTCGGTTTCCTTTCTGGTAACCGTTCACGGGTTCAGGGTTCAACGGTTCAGGGTTGCTTTTTTGCTTAAGCCTGAGCCTGTGAATGCATACCGTTTCTGTTTAGGTACTACGATTTATTGACATGCCTGCAGAGAAATAACAAAACCTCCAGTCTACAACGCCCGAAGCGGCTTGAAGAGATATTCCAATCCGTTGACTTTGATTTCATACACCTCACGTAACATGTCACCCAGCTGCCCGCTGGGGAACCCTTTATTGGCCAGCCATATCACATAGTCCTCCGGTAGATCGATCAGAAAGCGGTCCTTGTAATTGCCGAAAGGCATGCGCATGCCGGCCAGCTTGAGCAGCACCTCCGGATCCGGTTGACAGTCATTGCCAGTGGGCATGCTGCGGGTCCATGTTCTTGTCTGGTTGGTCGAAAGGGTTGGGTGTGAATAGCCTCGGCCCTCAAAAATGGCAAGACCGGTGCTTCTTTTTTTGGTTTTCCCGCGGCGCGTGCGAGGCCGATGGTGAAAGCGACAACGGTCGATCGGTTCCGTTCCATTTTTTGCCGCCGCCTTCCTCCCGATTTGAAAATCCGGGATGATGCCTTATCTTTCTCCGTAAACATTCACAGGTTCAGCGATCACCGTTAATGGTTACTTCGGCAGAGCGTTTCGATGAACCTTGAACCGCTGAACCCTGAACCTTTGAACCCCTGGGGGGAGACTCAACCACCATGACCCTGCTGGAAGCGCGAAACCTTGTCAAAACCTATACCGTGGATCACCGCGCCATCACCGTGCTGGAGAATGTTTCCCTGTCTGCCGAAAAAGGGGAGTTCATTGTCATTGCCGGCAGCAGCGGCAGCGGAAAAACCACCTTGTTGACCCTGCTTTCCGGGCTGGATCACCCTACGTCAGGACAGGTCTTCATCGACGAACGGGAGATCACCCATGCCTCCGAAGAAGATTTGGCACCGCTGCGCAACCGGACCATTGGTTTCGTGTTTCAATCCTTTCACCTGGTGCCGTCGATGACGGCCAGGGAAAATATCATGTTCCCAGCCGAGCTGATGGGTGATCCCGACGCGGAGAGTCGCGCCGGACAATTGTTGGCGCGTGTGGGCCTGTCGGCCCGGGCCGACAACCTGCCCAGCCAGCTGTCCGGGGGCGAGAAGCAGCGCATCGCCCTGTGCCGGGCCATGATCAACCGGCCCAAGCTGCTTTTTGCCGACGAGCCCACCGGCAACCTGGATTCGGAGAACGGCAAGATTGTGCTCGCTCAGCTCATCGATCTGAAGAACGAACATGGGGCCACCCTGGTGCTGGTGACACACAATCCTGAGATCGCTCGGGCCGCCGATCGGGTGATTTCCCTTAAAGATGGACACCTGTCAGGATAGCCGCCCATGCGCCACATGCCAATGATTCTTCGCCAGGTGCGCCGCTCCCATAAGCAGGCCAGCCTGTTCGTGCTCTGTGTAGCCCTTTCTCTGGCCACCCTGACCGCCTTTTCCGGATTTGCCAGAAGCGTGGGTCGCGCCCTGCTGGACGACGCCCGCACGCTGCACGCCGCCGACATCATCATCAGGTCCCACGACCCCATTTCCGCCCCCCTGGTGCAAGCGGTTGACAGGCTGGCGGATCAGGGCCGGATCGTGCGGGCCAACCTTCACGAATTTTACAGCGTGGTGCGCGCACCCGACGAAAAGGCTTCCGTGCTGTCCAGGCTGAAAGTGGTTGAACCGGGTTACCCCTTCTACGGTCGGGTCACTTTGAAATCGGGCCGCCCTTTCAATCAGGTGCTGGTACCCGGTGCCTGCATCGTCGAGCAGTCCCTGCTGGACCGTATCGGCCTGAAGGTGGGAGACCGGTTGCAGGTCGGCTACACCACCCTGACGATTGACGACGTGGTCACGGCCGAACCCGATCGCCCCCTGGATCTGTTTGCATTCGGCCCCCGGGTATTCATCCACAGTTCGGACCTGGATGCCCTGGGCCTGATGGCCACCGGTAGCCACATTCACCGTTTGGTGCTGCTCAAGGTCATGGACCCGCTTGAGGTGGATGACCTTGCCGCCCGGTTGAAACAGGCTTCCCCCTTCGATGGAGAAAGCGTCGACACCTACCTTACCTCAGGGTCTGTGGTTAAACGGTTTTTGGACAATTTCCTTTTCTTCCTCAAACTGGTGGGTCTTTTTATCCTGATTGTATCCGGACTGGGCATTCAGAGTACCCTCACGGCCCTGTTCAACGAAAAGCAACGGACGATTGCCGTGATGAAAACCGTGGGCGCCAGCGGTCGGTTTATCAATACGCATTTCATGCTCATGGTCCTTGTGCTGGGCACCGCGGGAACCGCCGTTGGCATTCTGGCCGGTGCCGCCGTTCAGGGCGGCCTGGCCTGGATGCTGGGCCCGCTGTTGCCCGAGGGCCTGAGCCTGACCATCGCCTGGTCCGGGGTGGCCGAGGCCGTCATGCTGGGGCTAACCGTCGTCGCCCTGTTTTCGTTCCTGCCCCTGTATCGGCTCAGGGAGATGCGTCCGGTGGCCATCTTCAACCGCCTGCCGTCCATCGGCAGCGCCCGCTGGCCCTATTTTCTCTCCGGCCTCCTGGTCCTGCTCTTTTTCCTTGCCCTGGTGCTGTGGCACATGCGCGACATTATATTCGGCTTCTATTTTGTCGGCGCCGTTACCGCTCTGATTCTGGCGGCGGCCCTGCTGGCCCAACTTGCGCTGTGGGCGATGAGACGCCTGCCCGTTCATCCGCTGGCCCTGCGCCAGGCTATTCGAGGCCTGTTTCGACGGGGCAATGCCACCCGATCCATCATGATTACCCTGACGGTCTCCCTGGCCGTGATTTTCGGTGACCATCTCATCGAAAAAAACCTGAATGCCACCTTCGTGCAGTCCTTTCCTGCCGATTCGCCCAACGCCTTTTTTTTGGACATCCAGCCCGATCAGACCGAGGCATTTTCAGCCGCCATCGGCCATCCGGTTCAATTCTACCCCATCGTGCGGGCCCGGATTACGGCGGTGAACGGGGAGGCCATCGACCGCAGCCGGGAGGGCCAGAAGCGGCGCGACAACCTGTCGCGGGTATTCAACCTGACCTACCGGGAAGCGCTGCTGGACGATGAAACCCTGATCGACGGCGACACGCTTTTTCGAAACGACTGGCCTGAGCCTCAGGTGTCAATCATGGATACCGTGGTGGAGATGCGGGCGATGAAAATCGGCGACCGAATTAGCTTCAAGATTCAAGGGGTACCCCTGACCGCGCGCATATCCAGCATCCGCACTCGTGACAGCCGGTCCTTGAGCCCTTTTTTTTACTTCGTGTTTCCGGAGGCGATAATGAAACAGGCTCCCCACACCCTGTTCGCTGCCCTGACGGTGAATCCCGGGCAGGTGGGGTCGCTTCAAACGTCGATTGTCTCCCGGTTTCCCAACATCAGTGTCATCGATATGTCCCAGACCATCGGCATCCTGGCCCGGATCATGGTTCGCCTGTCACGGATCGTTCGTGTTTTCAGTCTCTTTAGCATCGCGGCAGGTCTCCTGATCCTGGTGAGCGCGGTATTCGCCACGCGGGCCGAGCGGGTGGTGGAGTCGGTCTACTACAAGATCCTGGGGGCCGGAAGGCGGTTCGTCTTCACTGTCTTCGCCCTGGAAAATATGCTGGTCGGTCTGCTCAGCAGCGTCCTGGCCCTGGTCATGGCCCAGACCGGTGCATACTGGGTGTGTAAGGTGAAATTCAATATCGACTATCGGCCGTTTCTGTCGGTGTCGCTGTTAATGCTGGCGGCCACCGTGGCGCTGACCGTTACAGTTGGCATGATCGCCTCGAGGTCGATTATGGCCAAAAAACCGGTTACTTACCTCAGGGAGCAGCAAAATGAATAAGTGCTTGAAGTGCACCTTTTGGTCCGATCTCTGCGTTGGGGGCATGCTTCAAATCCTCGACAAACTGCAGTATACCAACGGTTGGAAGCATGCTCCTGCCTTGACCTTGAACCAGAATGCCTACTTCAAGGGGTCCTCCAGAAAAATTAGTCAATTTTATCTTTGGCGGTTTTATCGTGTGGCTTTTTTGCTGATCAGCATCGGTTTCGTTCTGCTCGGCTGCAGCCAGGAGTCGCCGGTAGAAAAATCCGTTGCTGCGCCGCAAACGTCTGCCCCTGTGTACGAGGGTACGATCGTGGCCGTGGGAGACAGTCTGACCGCCGGGTTGGGCGTCGCCGAAGACCAGGCCTATCCTGCCCAGCTGGCCCGCCGGCTGCAGGCCGGGGGGTACAACTATCAGGTGATCAATGCGGGTGTGAGCGGGGAGACCAGCAGCGGCGCCCTCTCGCGCATCGAGTGGGTGATATCCAGCTTGCGTCCGGACATCGTCATCCTGGAAACCGGCGCCAATGACGGCCTGCGGGGTCTGGATCCCGATCTGTTGAAGACCAATCTGGACAGGCTGGTCAGCACATTAACGGCGCGCAACATCCAGGTGATCATGGCAGGCATGCTCATGCTGCCCAACCTGGGTCCGGACTACACCCGGGCCTTTTCCGACATTTACCCGCAACTTGCCCAGAAACACGGTGTCCTTTTTATTCCCTTTTTCCTCGACGGTGTAGCGGGTGAGGCCCACCTCAACCAGCCGGACAAGCTGCACCCCACGGTTGACGGTTATGCCCGCATCGTGGAGACGGTTTATCCGTATGTCGTCAGGTCCATTGAGCGGCACAAGGCCGGGTGACCCATTTATTTTTCGCGTCGGCGAAAACCGGCATTGACGTCCAACCGCTCCAATGAGAGCGCGATCACATCTTTTAAGCGGGGTTGTTCAAGCTGCAAACTCTCGCAGAACGTCCACGTACGATCCGGATCATGCATGCCTGGCCCCGGTACGAAGGCGGCCACCACCCGTTCGAATAAAAGGGGGTGCATCCGTTCAATGCGCAGGACATTGTCGACAAACCAGGGCCACAGGCGATCCGCTGCCGCCGGATTGCCGGCGGCTGCCACCAGGGGCATGAAGCGAATCCGATCGGGCACCTTTTCCAAGGTGTAATCCAACGCCTCCTCCAGCAGGGGCCATGAGTCGAAACAGCCTAAAGCGCCAGCAATGGTCATGCGTTCATGCTCGACCCCACTCACTTCGAAACGCCGAATCATGGCTTCCAGGGCCGATCGACCGCCCGAGACGGCGCCGGCGGTCATCACACCCCTGAAAATGTCGGGGGCGATGGTGGCACCGCTTAAAAATGCGTTGAATTGATCGGTCAGGAAATTGAGGGCCTGTGCGTTGCCGATCAAGGCGCCGTGGACAAAGAGCTGGTCGCGCAACATGGCTGTGGTCTGCGATTCATCCGGATCAGGCAGACCACCGATGGCTTCTATAGCCGCGTTCATCAGGGTCTCTGCCGTTTGGACCGTCCGGGTTCGGATCTCGCCATGGAGCACCAATACGGCTTCGAACAGATGGCTGTCCAGGCTGGAAAGGGGCAGGTAGGCCTGCTCACCGCGATAGTTATCGGCCATGTCCAGAAATGTCGCCATGGGGACGAGCCCGGCTTTGACCAGCGCAAACAGATCGTTCTGCAGGCCCCAGCGGTCCATGGACGGCAATTGTTGGCGAGTGACCATGGCGCCCAGCCGGGCCAGATTTTCTGCATCGTTGTAGCAGGTGTGGTAAAATCCGGTCTGGCCGGGATTGACCTGGTAAGCGGTGGTGTCCGGCGGCAGGGTGACGTCGGTCTGTTTCTTTTTGAGCAGGATCGTTTGGGTGTCTGCCGTGCCGTTGGCGGTGTAGGCGGTGATCGATACGGGTACCAGCCATGTCTGCGCCGCATCGTTGGGCAGGTAGGTAAAACGCCGCTGGCGCAAGCTGAGCGTGTTTTTTTTGCGTTGGGCGGTGATCACGGGAAAGCCCGGCTGGGTGACCCAGCTGCGCATGAGTTCGTCCACCGGCATGCCGGATGCAGCCGACAGCGATTCCCACAAGTGGTGGCTGGCGGCGTTGCCATAGGCGAAGTCCGTCAGGTAGCGCCGGAGGCCGGCTTTAAAATGATCGGGCCCGATCCAAGCCTCCAGCTGTCGTAGAATACTGCCCCCCTTGCTATAGATAATGGGTGCCGTACTGGTGGTGATGGCCACCTGGGCGCCGCCCGGCATTTCGATGGCAAAGGTTTCGTTCAGCGCGTCACGGGCCATTGCCGTCTCGGTCTGGCTCCTGACAAACTGATCCCAGATCTCCCATTCAGGATAGTAATGATCCACCATTCCGTAACCGAAGTAGGTGGCGAAACTTTCGTTCAGCCAGAGGTACCTCCAATCCTCGGGCGTTACCAGATTGCCGAACCATTGGTGGGTAATTTCGTGGGCGATGACTTCGCAGATGCGTGCCAGCGCTTCCCGCGATGTCACACCGGGTATGTTTAACAGCAGGTTCTCGCGGAAGGTGATCGCCCCCCAGTTTTCCATCGCCCCGAAGGCGAAGTCCGGCACGGCAATCAGGTCCATCTTGGTCAACGGATAGTCGATGGCATAGTAATCCTCACCGTAAGCCAGTGCCTTGCGGCCAAATTCCCGCCCGAAGGCGGTCTGGTCCCCCATTCCCGGCAGGCAGACGGCACGCACCCGGCGGTCGTCGGTATTTTCATGGATTTCAAAGGGACCCACACCGAAAAACAGCAGGTAGGTGGACATTTTTGGCGTCGGGTGAAAAGTGACCCGCCGCCTCCCGTCTTCCGTTTCCGTGATCGTTTGGATGTCGGTGTTGGAAATGGCCGTCAGATTTTTATCGATGACCATCTCAACCGTAAATACCGCCTTCAGCACGGGATGGTCCAGGCAAGGGAAGGCGCGCCGGGCATCGCTTTCCTGAAACTGGGTGACGGCTATATATTCCAGGCGTTTGCCCGTTTTGATCCGGCTGCGATAGAAACCGGCCATGCGATCGTTGATTTTACCGGTGTAGTCGATGGTCAACTGAAACGGACCGGAAAGGGCGTCGGGAAGATGGATGGTCAGGCGGGTCTTGGCCGGATCCAGCGAAAACGGTAGTTCGATGCGTTTTTCATCTCCCCCACCCGGTTGAAGATGGCAGTACCAGATGGCCAGTTCCGCACAATCGAGAACGAGGGTGTCGGTGGGTTCGTCGGCATCGGCGGAAAGGATCATCCGGCCGGCAAAGGTAAAGCGGTCAAGATCCGGCTCGATGGTGAGTTTATATGCCATCGGTGTGATGGGAGCGGCCATGCTGATCTCCATTGATTTTTTATTGAAGGGTTGCGGTAACGGGTTTACGGCTAAAAAATGCGGGGCAGAATGAACCGGCCGATCGTATAAAACACCCCGGTGGAGATGAATATCCCTGCGGATACACTGTGGACCCAGAATGCGACGCCGATCCGTCCGGTCTTTTTCTTCGTGTGCGCCATATAGGTTTGGTAGAGATCAATGATGTTCGGTGTCAGGGTGTTGGGGTCTGCCAGGCCACGGTCGAACAGGTATCGGGCGATGATTGAAAATGAGCCGGCGGCAATCACCACGGCAACTCCCATGACGGTCAGTATCATGTAATCTGCAGCAATCAAGATTATACCTGTCCGGTGTAACGTCGCCTTGTGGGCGATAAATGAGACGGTTGGGCTTAATCCTTAAATCTATATTTGCCGGCGTCTTTTAGGGTATATCCCTTGCCGGTGAAATCTCTTTTTTCATCGGCCAGGCGGCTGTCGGCGATGGTCTGGGACCGATAGGCCACCCGGGCGCTGATGATAAAATCAGCCGTGTTGATGCCCTGTCCAGCCAGGTAGTTTTGAAATTGATTCTCCATTTTGCGGATCAAGACCACGTCAGCGACAAATTCCTCTTCGCTGTATGTCGCACCGGATACTGTTGCTACAAACACCGGGGTGATATAGGCGGTTTTTTCCTGCATGGAGTAGCCAACGATGTAGCAGTAGCCTTTTTCTTTGGCCCAACAGGACGGTGCGCCGAACACGGCCGCCAGAACCACGACGAGTATCAGCTTCAGCCAGATTTTCTTCATAGCAGCCTCCTTTTTGGTTGCAACGCCTGTATTGCAACGCCGCGAATCGATATGTTTATTCCTATCACGCCATGGAAACCGGCGCAACTGTGCGTGCTGTCGGTTTTTTAACGATCCTTATACAAGATTCTGCTAAAACCCACTCAGGGCCGCTTGCCACTGTTGTGAAAGGCTACCAGGCTGCTCCTGTCGATCATCACTTTGCCGTGCTCGCGCATTGCGCGAATTTCGTCAAACTCAATCAATTGATAGATCACTTTCTTGCCTACGCCGATAAATCGGGCGGCTTCACTGACCGTGAATACCGGCACCTCGATATATTTGTTGTTGTCGCTCATTATTTTTGAATCCTTATTGATTTTACCTTTTTGCCCTTAACCTACCGGGCGATCTGATTTGTCTGGAGGGTAAGCATTATTCCAGGGGCGGCAAGGGTATCGACATCAAGGCACCTTTCAATTTTTCGCCCAATGCCGCATGTTGAAGCCGTCGTTCTATGGTTGTAAATCCAAATTGCACGCTTATATTCTGTGTTTTTAACAATAGCTGTTAAACGGGGGAAACATGCAAAACGCGTGGACTTACAAAAACTTTGAGATTCAAGAAGGCTTGAAGCCCGGCAGTAAAACCTTTCGCTATTTTTTCAAGGTCCTCGAAAGGGGCCAGAAAAAATGCAACTACTGCGTCTGGATCGTCGATGATGCCTTGACCCGGTTCGATCCATCCAAGGATTTCAATGCCATTGTCGCTTCCCGGAAGGATGCCTGGCATCAATGGGTAAAGGCCAAGATTGACGGCAGCGATTTCCGCAATCGGGCGTTGAAAATTGAAAAATCAGGTGAACAGGAGATGAACCTGTCGGATCTTTCTGAACATGTCACAGTGGGTTAATCTGGCAAATTGATCAACGTGGATAAGGAACGGCTTTTGAAACACACCACCGCAATCTTTTTTTGGGTTGTTTTCCTGCACCTTGCCGTGACGTATCCGGCAGCGGCTGAATTGACGATCATCACCGAGGAATTCCCCCCATTAAATTACACGGAGAACGGCAAACTGACCGGGGCCATAACGAATGTGGTAAGGGAAATAACCCGACGGTTGGGTATCGCCGACGACATTCAAGTCCTGCCATGGGCCCGGGGATACAAGCGGCTGCTTACCGAACCCAATACCGTCCTTTTTACCACCGCCAGGACCGAGGCGCGCGAATCGCTGTTCCATTGGGTCGGTCCGCTTCATTCCGCGCGGATCGAATTTTATGCCAGAAAAAGCGACCCGCGGCAGATCGATTCCATTGAAGCGGCCATGCAGGTGGGGGCCATCGCCACCTATAAGGACGATGTCAGAGAGCAGATATTGAAATCCCTCGGGTTCACCAACCTGGACAGTTCCAACAGCCCGCTCAGCGGCATTCGCAAACTGATGTCCGGCCGGGTGGATCTGTGGATTTTCGGCAATGTCGGCGTCCAACAGGTGGCCCGTGAGGTCGGGATCGATCCACAGGAAATTAAAGCGGTGTTGACGCTCCAGCAGCAGATGTCCTATATCGCCATTTCCAAACCAACCTCACCTGCCATCGTGCAGCAGTGGCAGGCGACCCTGGATGAAATGAAAGCGGACGGCACCTTCTGGTGGTTGATGCGCAAATGGCTGCCGCCTGACGCGATCCGGGTGTCCGAACGACAGACCCATACCGACAGGCCCTTTTTGTTAAAGTTGTACACGGAGGATTCACCGCCCTCTTCCTATGACGAAAATGGCCGGATCAAAGGGCTGTCGGTCGACATTGTCCGGGAGATCCTGCGACGGATCGGCCAGCCGGATACCATCGCGCTGGTGCCGTGGGCCAGGGGGTACCAATTGGCCCAATCCGAAGCCGATACGGCTCTTTTCTCTACCACCCGACTCCCCCAGCGTGAAGCCATGTTTTCATGGGTGGGACCGCTTTACCGGCAGCACTGGGGTTTCTACCGCTGGCATGCGAGCCCAATCCGCATCACGGATACCGAAGCAGCCAGACAGGTTAAACGCATCGGTACCTACCGCCAGGACGCCAAAATGCAATACCTGCAGGCATTGGGGTTCGAAAACCTGGTTCCCACCAATAAGAACATCACCAATCTGACCCACCTGCAACGGGGAAATATCGATTTGTGGGTCAGTTCGGATTTCAACATGCCTTACTTGGCCAGACAAGCCGGTGCGTCGCCTGACCATTTGGCGCTGGCCTACGCTTTCCATACCGTAGGCAATTATATTGCATTCTCAAAAGGAACATCGCCCCATGTCATCCGGCTGTGGCAGACGGTGTTGGATGAAATGATATCGGATGGCAGCTACCAGCGGATCTGCCGTGAATACAACTATGTGCCGGAATAAGAGACGATTTGCATGGTAGCCGTGCACGTGAACCCAGAAAGAAAAAGCTTGGCCAAGTCCAGTTCTTCACGATCCAACGGGCGTGGTTTCGGATCGCTGAGGCGGCGTTCCATCTCCATCGAACTGGCCATCAGTCTGGTGCTGCTGGTGTTTCTGGTGGAGGGGGTCCTGCTGATTTTTATATACCACCGGCAGGCTGACTATCTATACCGACAGTTGCAGCTGAAAGCGGACGAGTATGCCGTCAACCTGTCCGAAACGCTGGCGGTCCCTATTTGGGATCTGGATGACGAACAGATCCGGCGGATCGGGGACGGGTTCGTCCGCAACGACATTGTCACAACCATCCTCATCCGTGACATCGATGGGAACGTCTATTATGAATTCAGTCGGGATACCTCCGAAAACCCGATCAGCCGTGAGGTGCCGATTGTCTATATCGGGAAACCGATCGGCCAGGTCAGCTTTGCGTTGTCACTGGACGCCTATCGCCAAGATCTGACATGGCTTCGCAGCACAGCGATTCTGTTGATGGCGGTATCGCTGGTGGTAATCGTCATCGCCACAGGCGTTTTATTGCGGGTGCTCATGCGCAAGCCCCTGGCCACCCTCCGCAAGGGGATGGACCAGGTGGCCCGGGGCGACTATGATTACCGGTTCGATGAGGTACACCATGATGAACTGGCCGACATCGCCCGACGATTCAGCAAGATGGCTGAGGAGATACGCGAACGGGAGCAATCGCTGCAGAAAGAGGTAGCCGAACGCAAACGAGCGGAGGATAAAAGCAGGCAGAGTGAGGCTAGGACCCTGGCCATCCTCGATGCCATCCCTGATATCATGTTCCAGTTCGATCGAGACGGCCGGTTCGTCGATCTGCGGGGAGATTCGAAAGACCTTGCGGCACCCCCTGATCAATGCATTGGGCGGGAAATCGAGCATGTCATGCCTGGCCATATTTCACGGGTTTTTCGGAAGCAACTCGCCCGGACATTCGAGAACCGGGGGTTGATGGTGTTCGAGTATGACCTTCTGATCGAGGACGTTGTCAGGCATTACGAATGCCGGCTGGTGGCGGTGTCTGACGACCTGGCGCTGGGCATGGTCAGAAACATCTCTGAACGGGTGACCGCTGCGGTGGAAAAGAAACGATTGCTGGACCAGCTCCAGCGGGCCCAGAAAATGGAAGCCATCGGCATGCTGGCCGGTGGCGTCGCCCACGATCTGAACAACGTCCTGTCGGGCCTGGTCAGTTATCCGGAGTTGATTCTCATGGACCTGCCGAAAGAAAGCCCTCTGCAGAAGCCCATCCGTACGATCCAGCGCTCCGGTGAACGCGCCGCCAATATCGTTCAAGATCTATTGACGCTGGCCCGCCGGGGGGTGTCGGTCGCAGAGGTTCTCAACCTGAACCAGGTGATCCACGAGTATCTAAAAAGCCCTGAATACGACAACCTGCGGAATCATCATCCGGATTTTCAACTGGAAACAGACCTGGCTGGCGACCTTCTCGATATTTCCGGCTCACCGGTCCACCTCGCAAAAACAGTGATGAACCTGATTTCCAATGCCGCTGAAGCGACGATGCATGCCGGTCGTATTCGCATCGAAACGGAAAATCGATATATCGATAGCCCCATCAAAGGCTATGACGACATCGAAGAGGGCGATTATGTGGTGCTGACGGTTACGGACAACGGCATCGGCATTGCGCACGACGACATCAACCGGATTTTTGAGCCGTTTTACACCAAAAAAGTGATGGGCCGAAGCGGCACCGGCCTGGGCATGGCGGTGGTGTGGGGAACCGTCAAGGATCACCGCGGGTACATCGACATTCAGAGTGCTCCGGAGCAAGGCACCACGGCAACCATTTACCTTCCCTCCACCAAAGAGCACCGCATGCAGACGCGTTCACCGGAACTCATTGACAATCTGATCGGTGACGGCGAGCGGATCCTTGTGGTGGATGATGTCAAGGAACAGCGCGAAATCGCCACGGGAATGCTCACCCGGCTGGGCTATGACGTGGCAAGCGTTTCCAGCGGCGAAGCAGCCGTTGATTATGTCAGGCGACACCGGGTCGATCTGCTGGTGCTGGACATGATCATGGATCCCGGCATCGACGGTCTGGAAACCTACCGGCGCATCATCAACATCCACCCCGGCCAGCGAGCTGTGATCACCAGCGGGTTCTCCGAATCGGACCGGGTGCACGAGGCTCGAAAATTGGGAGCCGGCATATATGTCAAAAAACCCTATCGGCTTGAAACCATTGGCAGGGCGGTGAGAGACGTGTTGAACCGTGATGTCGAGCGCTGAGCCCGCCGCAACCGGCGAGATTGGCAAGCGCTATCTCGGATCAATCGGTCGTCTGCCAGTCCACCGACGCCTTGAGAAAAGACCCGTAAAAGCAGAATCAATCACTTGCTATCGTTTAGGATGGTGATATGATGAACCACGACAGCGAGTGCATTCCCCGCGGCTTGTCGGTGCGAAGCAGAGATCCCGCTCATCGGGGCCGCGGGGCGGGTTCAATTTGCCGATTGTTGGTGCGGCTCCGTCCCAAGATGCAGACCGGTCTCTTTTAAACGAACCATCAACCGGATGTGTGGTTTCTAACTTCAATACAGGAGATTCAAATGAACATCTATGTAGGCAATTTGTCGTTCGATGCCACAGAAAAAGATTTACGGTCGGCGTTCGAAGCCTTCGGCAAGGTAGATGCGGTCAACATTATCAAAGACCGTGACAGCGGCCGGCCCAAAGGATTCGGATTTGTGGAGATGCCCTCGGGAGAGGAAGCCAAAAAGGCCATTGAGGCGATGAACGGAAAAGATTTCAAAGGTCGGGCCATGAATGTCAATGAAGCCCGTCCCAAACCCGACGGTGGCCGTGGCGGCGGACGTCACGGCGGCGGTCAAGGGGACAGAGGCAGGCGCGGGGGTGGACCGGGGGGCGAGGGGGGGCGGCGCTATTGATCGGATTTATCCTGGATTTGCTCATTCCCCCCGTTTTCTTGGGACCCGATAGCCCCCGCCCCATTTTCGGGGCGAGGGCTGCACCGGGAAGCGTCCGGCTTCAATGGTTCAACTCACGGTAAGTATTGCGCATGTTACGCTTGAGGATTTTGCCGGTGGGGGTCTTGGGTAGCGCGTCAACTAAGACCACGGCCTTGGGCACCTTGAATCCGGCCAGTTCTTTCTTGCACAGGCCAATGATCTCCGCTTCGGTGATGGATTCGCCTTTGCGGGGCACCACCACGGCGGTAACCGCTTCAACCCACTTGGGGTGGGGCGTGCCGATGACCGCCACCTCCTCCACGCGCTTGTCTAAGTAGATGGCTTCTTCCACTTCGCGTGTGGAGACATTCTCGCCGCCGGTTTTGATCATGTCCTTTTTTCGGTCCACCACCGAGATGTAGCGGTCCTCGTCCAGCACACCGATGTCGCCGGAGTGGAACCATCCGCCGCGCATGGCCGCTTCGGTCTTTTCCGGATCCTTGAAGTACATGATCATGGCGTGGGGGCCTTTGCCGCAGATCTCTCCCGGGACGCCCGCTGCGTCGATGGGCTGGCACCCTTCGTCCTCTATCCGGGATTCCATGTTCAGCCCCGCCATGCCGGCCGAACCCAGCTTTTCCAGTGCGTCTTCGGCCTTCAGGATCGTGTGGTAGGGGGCCAGTTCGGTCTGACCGTAGTAGTTGTATACCTTGCAGGCGGGCAGCTTCGCCATCAGTTCCTTGAGCACTTCTACGGGCATGATAGAGGCGCCGTAATAGCACTTGTTGAGGCAGGAGAGATCGTAGCGGTCGAAATCTGGGTGGCGCAGGATGCCGATCCACACCGTGGGCGGGGCGAAGAACATGTTGGCCCGGTAGCGATCGATGGTTTTTAAGATTTCACCGATGTCCGGTGCCATGAGAATGTTCGTGCCACCTACCCAGAAGATGGGATTCAGAAACACGTCCCGTTGGGCACAGTGATAAATAGGTAGGGCGTTGACATTGATGTCTCCGCTGTCGTAGCTGCCATCGATGATGGCTCCCATGTACTGGGCCATTAGGGCCTGGTTGCTGATGATCACCCCCTTGGGAAGGGACTCGGTGCCGCTGGTATAGGTCATCTGACAGGGATCTTCGATGTGCAGGATCACGTCCGGTTCCGTGTCCGGAGCGGCCTCCATCCAGGCGTCGAAGGACAGGAATCGGTCGTCGGTCGCCGGCTGGCCGCCCCCCTGGTCGGACCAGATCAGGGTGTCGACCGTTGGCATCTCGCCCAGCACGCCTTCTACCAATCCGAAAAGGGCGTCCTCGACGATGAAGACTTTGCTCTCCGAGTGGTTGATGCAGTAGGTGATATCTGGGCCGCGCAGCAGGTAGTTGATGGCCAGGTAAACCGCTCCGAGCTTGCAGCAGCCCAGCCAGGTCAGCACGTGGTGGATGGTGTTGTGGGCCAGGATGGCCACCCGGTCGTACTTGTTCACCCCCAGGCCGGCAAGGGCGTTGGCCGTCCGGTTGGCGGCAGCTTCCAGCTGGGCGTAGGTGAGGGTCTTGTCACCGAAAATGATGGCCGTCTTATCCGGGGAGTGGTAGGCGGTGCGCCGGATCACGTCGGCGATGACCCATCGATTGACCCGGTTGTAGCGATCCATGAGAAACTCGAGGTTCTCCTTGTTCAGCACGTTGTAACGAGACTTTTGTTCATCGGTCATGGGTTTGCCGGTTGCCGTCATTCACTCGCCTCCTTTTTAATACGGATAAATGGAAAAGAGAAATGCCCACAGAACCGGTTGAATGTCAATGCGCAAAGTTGTGCCAAATCCCGTTCTTCCGGTTATCTCAACCACCATGTGTGAGGCTACGGTTGATCGCGGGAAGAATATGTGTTTTTATGGCAACTGGCAGCGCCGATTGAAACCATCTGAGGGTGAATCGCATGAAAAACATGATTATTGCCGTTCTCATTTTTCTGCCGCTGGGTTGTGCGTCCATTTCGGAGCAAGGGAAAATGGAAGCATATGAACGGACCATGGATTCCTATCAAACCGCCATGCGGCTTTCTAATTTCAACGACATCTGCAGGTATGTCGATCCGGCTGAAATGGGTCGCAAGGATTGTTTAAAGCAATATGAGAACGTGAAAATCGTCAGTTATGATGTGCTTGGGGTCAAGGTGGCCGAAGATAAGTTGGAAGTGACGCAAACGGTCGAAGTCGAATACTTTTTTCTCGACCGCTATGTCGTAAAAAAAATCGAATTTGAGCAGTCGTGGCGCTACAAGAAAGAGATGGAGAGCTGGCTGCTCCAAACCGGCCCACCGCAATTCGAATGACCCTTCATGCCTTGCTTACAAGGTTTTTCTTACCAGGGCCGCGCCGGCGGCCAGGCTGCGGATCTTATTCAGGGCCAGGTCATAGGGCAGGGGTGCCATGCCGCAGTTGGTGCACGGGTAGAGCCGTTCCGGCGCTACGTGCGCCAGGGCGGAACGGATGGTGGCGGCCACTTCTTCCGGCGTTTCCACGCGGTCCCGAGTGACGGCAACCACACCCACCATCAGCCCCTTATCCTTGAGCAGTTTCATCAGGGATAGGGGCACGTGCGAGTCGGCGCACTCCAGTGAGACCTGGTCGACGCGACTGGCGTTGAGTGCCGGGAAGATCTCTTCGTACTGCCGCCACTCGCGCCCCAGGGTCTTCTTCCAGCGCAAGTTCTCGTCGATACCGTAGCCGTAACAAATGTGCACGGCGGTGGTACATGAAAGACCCTCGATGGCCCGGTGAATGGCGTCGATGCCCCATGCCTTGACGTCTTTCATGAAGACATTGAACGCCGGTTCGTCGAACTGGATCAGATCGATTCCGGCCGCTACCAGTTCCCTGGCCTCAGCGTTGAGGATGTCGGCAAAGGCCATGGCCATGTCCGCACGGGTGGCATAGTGGACGTTGGCGATGGTGTCGCAGATGGTCATGGGGCCGGGCAGGGTGAATTTAAGACGCCGATCCGTTTGCGCCCGGGTGAAGCGGACCTCGTTCACGTGGACAGGCCTCGGCCGTGAAACCGGCCCGGTGACCGTGGGCACATCCACGGTGTAGCGGTTGTCCCGGATACCCATGGGTGTTTTCTTGGCCCAGTCGATGCCTTCAAGGTGCTCTAAAAAGCCATGGACAAAGTGAATGCGGTGCTGTTCACCGGCGGTGACGATCTGGATATCCGCAGCTTCCTGGTGGCGCAGCCACTCCACCGCCGCGCGCTCCTTGGCGCGCTCCAGGGCCTGACCCGCAAGGCGCCAGGCCGGCCAGAGCTTCTCGGTTTCAGCCAGGTAGTCGGGTTTCGGCAGGCTGCCGACGGTGGTGGTGTCCAGCATGGGGTGCCTCCTTTGTTTGGCTTTTGTGTCTATTGATCCTTGGGATAAGGTTTAATCCGTGTTTATCCGCTGTTGGACAGTCATTTGGAAATATCGACCACCTCGGCGTGGGCTGCCTGGAGTAGTTCCGATGATGACAGTTGCATCATGGCATCGATGTCCCCGCCGCCTCCGTATACGGTATCAAGTGCAGCCGTGGCGGTGTCTACCAGGGTGCGCAGATCTTCCCGGTGGCCGAATGGCGGCATGCTGCCTACCATAAAGCCGGTGACGGACAGGGCCTGCTCGGCACGGGCTAATTTGACGCGTTTGCGATTCATGCCCAGGTAGACGGCCAGTTTCTTGCGGTCTACCCGGGCCAGGCCGTTGTTGATTACCAGAATCGGCTGCTCTCCGGCCATGAACACCAGAGATTTGATAATCAGATCCGCGCTTACCCCCAAGGCCTTGGCTGCATCGCTAACCGTGGCGGTGTGGGCATCCATGGGCAGGATGACAGCCGCCAGGTGGTGGGTGTCGATAAAGGTTTGCAGGTGTTTGCTGCTCAGCGGTGTATTCATTGTATCCCCACTTAATTTAAAGTGGTGGTCACGGATGGTTTTTACATTCGCGGCTACCATAATCCACATCCCCGGATGCGGCTGGGGGACGTCTGCAAATGTCTGGTTCCTATGCAAAGGTCTTGCCGTTCCAGGCAAATCGGTTACGTGGCAGGTCGGTGAAGTCGATGAAGACCCGGCCCGGTTCGATACCCAGTTCGATGTGAATGAAAGCGCTGATTTTTTCGGCAAAGGCGCCGCATTGGGCCTCCGGCAAGCCGATGCCCTTCACCTCGATGAAGGCGGCTGGTGCGTGGCTGCCGGCAAAGGTCATGGATGTGCCCGGCATGAGGGCGGTCATGACGTAGGCTTCCGGTTTCCCAAGGAGTCTGGCGGCAAAGGCCGACGTTTTAATCGTCAGATCTGTGGCCGCGGTCGCTTCTATGGGTTTGCTGGTCTGAATCGAGAAGTAGGGCATTATTTTTCCTCCTGTTTTGTTCCGTTTCCCCATGGTTATGCATGCTTGGTTTATCAGCGCCATCACTCCAGCGGCCATGACCGTTTCAGATGCTTGAGCATGTTGCGCACGGCATACCCGTGCGTGGCCAGAAAGATCGTCAACTCCTCCAGATCGTACTCGTCGATCTCGATTGCGCTGGATTCGATCAATTCCGCCAGGTCCGAGGCGGCGTCGAGCACACGGTCCCATGCGTCGGCTTCTTTTTTGGATATGGCCATGCGAAGGTTTATTTGCCCTTGGGTTTCGCTTTGGCTGCCGGGGCTTTCTTTATTGGCGGCGCTGCCGGGGAATCGTCCTTCTTTTCTTCACCCGGCGTCCGCACAGGCGGAGCAGCGGGTTTCAGGCCTTTGAGGATTCGGGTGACTTCCGGTCCGTTTTTGGCAAGGAAGACGGAAAGGGCATCGATGGCCTTGCCGTCCAGGTCGATCTCCAGCCCGGCATCCTTGATATAAGCGGCCAGATTCTCGGCCGCATCAAGCATCTTGTCGTAGGCCTCGGCCTCTTTCTTGACCAGGAACTCCCTGTCCAGTTCCACACCATGTCGAACCACCACATACTTGGTAATAACGGCCATGATCAACGCTCCTTATGGTTTGCCGATTGCTGAGAACCTATGGTTATTAACGTTACCCGTGGGGCAAGGGGCGGCAGCAGTCGCCATTGTTCAAGTCAGGAAAACATGCGCACCCACGACTGTAAAATGGCTTTTCGGTGGGCAGCCGTGGGCCGGGTGGAGAATTGCATCCGCCGACAATGCGCGCAAACAGGATCGTAAGCGAAAGCCATTTCATGTTAACGCCAGAAATTGATGATCGATACGCTTGCACCAGAGCAGCGGATGACTGGTTGCCACGCCCAATGGAAGTTTACTTTCTGCGTTGGAGATACCATCGCTGAAGGTCATAGATGACCTGGGTGAGCTTATTCTGCTCTTCCTTTTCCATTTCATTGAATTCGAAGGAGTAGCGGTAAAATCCGCGGTCCTGGTCGTGTTCGACCCGCTTGACTTGGGCCTTCTTGACGTAAACGGTGCAGCCCGAGTGATCATGATCGCCCGGAAATACCATGCTGACATCATAGATCTGCTGGTCCATTTTCAATACCGGTCCACGAATGAACTTGAAATTGTGTTTGGTCAGGACCCCGTAAACGCCGCCAAGGCTGACATTGATCAGGTCAATGATGCCCTTGATTTTTTTCAATTGGAAATGCATCTGGGTTCCGGTCAGGGTGTTTACCCGGAAATTCCGGCGGCGCTGCAGTCGCTCCACGTGCTCGGGAAAGGGGATTTTAAGACCCTGCTCGCAAAATTCACCGCCCCGGGTGCTGAAGATGTACTCCAGATGATCCGGTCCGTTGAAGTTGAACCGCAGGTGCCATAGGTCCTTGACGGTGGCGGCCCCTTCGAAATCGTCCGGGGGGTCGACAAGCAAGTAGTAGCCGTCCGCATCCGTCCTGACCCCGGTGATGCAGGTGAGCCGATCGAAACCGGCCCCGACTACATTCATGGAGATGATAATTCTTTTTGCAACCAGTTCGTTGAACAGTTCGGTGAGTCTTTCACCCTGGACTTTTCCCGCTTCCCCCATAATCAGAGACCCTCAATCTGAATTTCCGTGGGTTCCAGCTAAATCCGTGACCCTTTATTATGTTCGGTCACCTTCGCCGATTCTTTAGCATAGACTCGGGTGCATGGGGCAATGGTTTTTTTGATTTGTTGTCAACAGGTCGTTGAACCTCATTCAAACTGGTTGCGAAAAGATTCAAATTCGGACCGGAGATCCGCCAATTCATCTTTCAGGGATTGAATGTCGGCATCCAGCCGTACCAGCCGATCGGTGCTGTCGGATGGCACAATCGGGTCGGTATTTTCAGCGCTATAGATGACGTCATCCGCTTCACCGGAAAGCAGGTGCATGTACCGGCACTCCTTGTGGCCGGGCAGTCGCTCCAGGCGGTGGACATGGCCCCATTCGCATAACCGGTCCAGCGTTTCCTGCAATGCGTCCAGGCCGCCGAAGGCATGCAGGCGGTCGGTGCGGCTGCGGATGGCGCCAGGTGTCTGGGGGCCGCGGAGCAAAAGCACGCAGAGCACGGCGGCCTCCGAGGCTACCATATTGTGCTGCCGGGTGAAGATCTCCTCGTACTTGGGGACACGCCCGACCGTACTCCGGTTAACCAGTCCGATTTTTTCAAGGTCGTCCACGGCATCCTCAACGGTCTGCTCGTCCCAACTCACCACCGGGTCCCGGTTGGATTTCTGGTTGCAGGCGTTGGTCAGGGCATTCAGGGACAACGGATAATACTCCGGCGTGGCCATGGCTTTTTCCATGAGGCAACCCAGCACACGGGCCTCTTGTTTATTGATCACAATATCCATCAGCATTCCTTCCGCTTGAATGTCATGCTTGGCTTGTTTCCAGCACCCATCCCCTGCTTCGGCATCCGAATCATCCACAATTTCATTCTATATTGCCGTGATTTCTTGTGTGGATCAAAGGGTTTTTGAAAAGAGGCTGAAAAACAAGGTTGTCGGAGCATTTCGCGAAAAAACGCAACCCAATACACCCGCCAAATCCGGATGATCAAAAAATGACCGATTGGTCCTTGCCCGATCATATCAAGTAAGGCCCGGGCAAAAGCGGTCTTATTGCGCCCGGGGGGGATAGCACCATTCAAGCTTCGGGTATGCGCCTTTCTATGGCCTTTCGTTATTTTTTTTATTTGACTTTATTTGACTTTTTATGATTGTTTCTATGGTAACTTTCGATTCAATCGGATCTGAACAATGACCATTGCGCCAAAGAAATCAGACATCATCCCCGCTCAACGCCGAAACTTGATCCTTGAGTTGATCCGACAGAAAGGTGTTATTTCCGTCCATGAACTGTCTGACATCATCAGTGTTTCTTTACCGACGATCCGACGGGACCTGGACTGGCTGGCCAAAACGGGTGCCGTTCAGCGCAGTCACGGCGGCGCCGCCCTGAAGACGACCCCCGGTACGACATTCGAACCGGACTATCATATTGCATCCAGAATCGCTAGAGAGGAAAAAACGACCATCGGCAAACTGGCTGTTGATCGGCTTCAGGAAAACCAGAGCGTCATTTTCGATTCCAGCTCCACCGTTTACGAAGCCGCATACCAGGTCGTCGAAAAAGGTTTGAAACTCACCGCGGTAACCAATGACATCCGCATCGGCGAGCTTCTGGCCGGAAACCCGTCGATTCACCTGCTGGTCAGCGGCGGGTCTCTCCGCCCGGGTTCCTACACCCTGATCGGCGAGCCGGGAACGAGCTTTTTGAGAAGCCTGCACGTGGATGTGGCCCTGATGGGAATTCATGCCATCAACCGGTCATCGTGCTGCGACACGTCGTTGGATGTCGCCTATGCCAAGCGTTACATGGCCGCGGCCGCCAAACAGGTTATCGTATTGGCCCATGCCTCCAAATTCGGACATGTCGCATTTTTTGATGCGTTCGACGTCAATGATAAATTTGAAATTATCACGGATCGCTCGCTTCCCCCTGCCATTCACAGAAATTTGGAAGAAAAGGGCGCCAGGGTCACCATCGCCGGAAATGGAGATGGATAACTCGGCCGGATGATTGCCCCTGACGTCAGAACCGTTTCAATTACGCAAAGCCGCTTTTTCGGAGGATCCGGATCGAGGGTTCGGCTCAACCCATCGACTGTCACGGATTCCCTCCGACGGCAATGAATGCTTATCACCAAAGGAGGACTTATACAGTGAAAAAGAAACTGACACGCTTCGATCTCCAAAAAATGAAAACGGAAGGCCGAAAGGTGGTCTGGGTGACCGCTTACGACTTTATCACCGCACAGTTGGCGGAAGAGGCCGGTATGGACATGCTCCTGGTGGGAGACAGCCTGGGAATGGCCGTGTACGGGTATTCGGGGACCGTTCCGGTCACCATGGACCAGTGCATCTACCACACGGAAGCCGTGCGCCGAGCCGCGCCCGACACCTTCGTCATTGGGGACATGCCTTTCGGGGCATATCAGGCCGGCGTTGAAGCCGCCTGCCGCAACGCGATCCGTTTTCATAAGGAGGCTGGCGTCGATTGCATCAAGCTGGAAGGCGGTACGCGGGTTGCGCCTGTCATCCGGGCCATCAGCGACGGCGGCATGCTGGTGATGGGGCATGTCGGCCTTACCCCTCAAAGCTCCGGAGCCATGGGTGGATTCCGGGCACAGGGCCGCACTGCCGACAGCGCCAAGGTTATCATCGAAGATGCCAGGGCGGTCTATGAATCCGGTGCATTTGCCGTGCTTGTGGAAGGGGTGCCACCCGAGGTCACCCAGGCGATCTGCAACGAATTGCCCATACCGGTCTACGGCATCGGTGCCGGCGATTGTGACGGCCAGGTGATGATCTGTTCTGACATCCTGGGCCTTTTTCAGGCCTTCACGCCTAAATTCGTCAAGCGATACGGGAATGTCGCCGACGAATACCGCAAGGTTTTCTCCGCCTATATCGAGGACGTGCGCAACGGGACCTTCCCGGGTGATGAGCATGTTTACCGAATGATAGAGGGAGAAGCCGCCAAGCTCGAAACCCATCAACCGAAATAAGACGCCGGCAAATCTGGTAAAATAATGAAAAATAAAGCGTTCACATTGAAGATCGGCAAAGGGACGACGACCTTTTCCATTCCGGAAGCACAGCTGCTCTACCAGCTCGTAGGGCGGAACCGCAAGCCGCCTGAGAACCTGGCTGCCGCCTATCTAAACGCCCTGGACCATCCCATCGACAGCCCCCCGCTTCGCGAAATCATAAAACCGGGCGAAACCGTCGCCATTACGGTCAGCGACATCACCCGGGGCTGGCAGCGCAACGATCTCACCCTGCCGATCCTGATCGACTATCTGAATGAAGCGGGCATTTCGGATGCGGACATCACGGTCATCATCGCCGTCGGCGCCCACCGCCAGAACACCACTGAGGAGTTTATGGAGCTCTGCAGCGAAGCGGTCTGCCATCGTGTCCGGGTGCTCAACAACAACGCGTGGGACACCGAGAACATGGTCTATTACGGCAAGACCAGCCGGGGGACCGAGGTCTCCTTAAACCGTGTGGTGGCCGAGGCCGACCGCGTGATTCTCACCGGCGGGGTTATCTACCATTACATGGTGGGATACGGTGGCGGGCGAAAGAGCGTCCTGCCCGGGGTTTCCTCGTTGAAAACCATTCAACAGAGCCACATGTGGGCCATGGAGAAGACGGTCGGCAAGGGATCCAACCCTTTGGCCGCCAACATGAATACCCGCGGCAACCCGGCCCACGAAGACATGATGGAGGCGGCGGCATTTCTCAAGCCCGACTTTATCGTCAACGTGGTACCCAATCTGGATGGTGACATTTCCGGAATCTTTACCGGCAATTGGATTTCGGCCTGGCAGGCGGCCACGCGCCTGGTGGACGATATCTTTGGTGTAACGATCCAGGAGCAGGCCGACATCGTTATCGCATCGGCCGGCGGCTACCCGAAGGATATCAACCTCTATCAATCCCAAAAGACCATTGACAATGCGGTTTATGCCATGAAGCCGGGCGGCGTGGTCATCCTTCTGGCGGAGTGCCCGGATATCAAGGAGCCCAGCGAGTTTTTCGACTGGTTCGATCACCCCACCTTTCTGGAAATGGAGAAAGCGGTGCGGGCAAATTTTTTGATCTCGGGCTGGGTGGCCGTGCGGCAGCTGGAGTATGGCCAGCAGGGGCACATCATCATGGTCACCCGGAAAGAGAATATTGAACTGGCGCGCAAGGCCGGCGTCCAGGGTGTGGCCACCATGGCGGAGGCCCTTAAAATAGCGTATGAGAAGTGTGGCAGCAGTCAACCGACAATAACGGTCATGCCACAAGGTGCCAATACCTTTCCGATCCTCGACAAGTCAGCTTCGGGGATTGAAAGGCCGCGGCGATAAAACCCATGTTTACCCATCAAGGAGGTAGTTATGCGCAAAAAGGTACTGACGATTGTCCTGTTTTCATTGTTTGTCGTCCTGGCGGTTTCTCCGGCGAGCTACGCCAAAATCGTCCTCAAATGCGGCACCTCGACCCAGCCGAGCCATATCTATAATCTGGCGGCCGAGCGTTTCGGCAAAATCGTTGCCGAAAACACAGGCGGCGAAATCGAGGTCCAGGTGTTTCCGGCATCCCAGCTCGGGTCCGAACGCGACATGGTCGAGGGCCTGCAGCTCGGGTCCCTGGAGATGACCCTGACCTCCACCGGCCCCATGGGCAATTTCGTCCCCCAGGTCAAGCTGTTCAATCTGCCCTTTCTCTTCAAGGATCGCGAATCCTGCTACCGCGTCCTGGACGGTGAAATCGGCACCCAGATCGCTGACCGGTTTACCAAGGTGGGCATTCGCTCCCTGGGATGGTTTGAGAACGGCTTTCGCAACATCACCAATTCCAAGGTGGCTGTCAACAGTCCCTCGGACATGAAAGGCATTAAAATCCGGGTCATGGAGGACGACGTCTTTATCCTGACCATGAAGGCCCTGGGGGCCAGCCCGCTGCCCATGGCCTTCGGTGAACTGTACACCGCACTGGAGCAGAAAACTGTCGACGCCCAGGAAAACCCCCTGGCCGTGATCCACTCCTCACGGTTTTTCGAAGTCCAGAAATATCTCGCCATGACCGGCCATTTCTACTCTCCGGCCGTGCTGCTTATCAGCGAGATTACCTGGAAGACGCTGACCCCCGAACAGCAGAAAATTATCGCCGATGCGGCCGCCGAGGCCCGCGACTATGAACGCGAGCTTTCCCTGAAGGCCGACCAGGAGCTCGAAGCTGCCTGTAAAAAAGAGGGCATGACGATCACCCATCCAGACAAAGCACCGTTCGCCAAAGCCGTCGCTTCCGTTTACAGCAATCCATCGGTCATCAAAGCCATCGGCGGCGGCGATGCCGCAGAGGGTCAAAAACTCATCGACGCAGCCATCGCAGCAGCCAAATAATACACCGTAAAGCAAGCCGAAGCGTTTATCGCCGGCCCGGTCGGTACCGACCGGGCCGGCAGCATCCGCATACTGCCATTGGACACAAACCCCGATCAAAGGGTGGCCGACGTGTTTTTCAAGACTGTTTTCGACATCATGGACCGTTGTATCAACTGGTTTCTGGCCCTCTTGATGGCCGGAATGGTGGTCATCATTTCGGCCCAGGTCTGGTATCGTTTCATTCTGAACGACCCGCTCTCCTGGTCCGAGGAGGCCGGGCGCTACCTGTTCGTCTGGATCTCTTTTATGGGGGCCGCGGCCGGGGTTCGCTACCAGGTCCATCTGGGTATCGATCTGATGGACAAGCTTCTCCCTCCCGAAGCCTATCGATGGGTGGTTGTGCTGGTTAATCTGATCATCCAGGTATTTCTGCTCATGATTATTTACTGGGGTTTCAAAATATTAGGGATCATCCAGTTTCAGGAGTCTGCCTCCATGCACATCTCCATGCGCTACCCATACATGGCCGTGCCGGTGGGCGGGATTTTCATGCTGATTAATTCGTTGCGCATCATGGTGGCCGCCCTCCAGAACCGGTCCATGGATCGGGAGGTGCGCATATGACCGCCGTATTGTTCGTGTCCCTGTTGCTCTGTTTCGTTTTGGGTGTACCCATTGCTTTTTCTTTAGGCGTGGCGTCGGTGGCGACGTTGCAATTCGCCTCCAGCCTGCCCTTGACCCTGGCGGCCCAGCGGCTGTTTACCGGTGCCGATTCCTTTCCGTTGATGGCCATTCCGTTCTTCATGCTGGCCGGCGAATTGATGGAGTCGGGTGGCATTTCGCGACGCTTGTTCGATTTCGCCCATGCCTTGGTGGGCTTCGTTTCCGGTGGACTGGCCATGGTGGCCGTCGTGGCGGCCATGTTTTTCGCCGGCATCTCCGGCGCTGCGGCGGCGGACACGGCTGCTGTTGGAGCGGTGTCCATCCCGGCCATGATCCGAAAGGGGTATCACAAAGGTTTTGCCGCTGCCGTGCAGGCCGCCGGCGGCTCCATCGGCGTCATTATCCCCCCTTCCATCCCCATGATCATTTTTGGTGTCGTGGGTGGGGTCTCCATCGGTAAAATGTTTCTGGGCGGTTTTATCCCAGGCGCACTGATCGGCGGCAGCCTGATGGCGGTCAGTTATTTCCTGGCCAAACGCGCCGGGTACGAACGGGAAAACTTCCTTGGTTTTAAGGCCATCGGGAAAACTTTTTTCGGGGCCTTCTGGGCACTTCTGATGCCGTTGATCATACTTGGCGGAATCCTTGGCGGCATCTTCACCCCCACCGAAGCGGCAGTGGTTGCAGCCGTTTATGGGGCTATTATCGGTTTCGGGGTGTACCGCGAACTCAGAATCCGCGACCTGCCCAAAATCCTCGCCAAAGCCGCCATTTCCACTTCAACGGTGATGCTGCTCATCGCCACGGCAAATATCTTCGGATGGATTCTGACGGCCGAACGGGTGCCCCAGAATGTGGCCGCCTATCTGGTCAGCCTGACGAGCTCTCCGGCGATACTCTATGCCCTGATTCTAGCATGCCTGCTGGTGGTGGGGACATTCATGGAAACATCGGCGTCATTGATCATTCTGACCCCGGTTTTTCTGCCGGTGATCGAGCAGTTCGGCATCGATCCCGTTCATTTCGGGGTCATCATGGTCACCGCCCTGGCCATCGGCATGCTCACCCCGCCGCTGGGCATCTGCCTGTTCATCTCGTGCAATATCGCCCAGATTCAGCTCTCTGAAATCATCAAGTATATCCTGCCCTTTCTGGCAGTCATGATCGCGGTGCTGCTGCTGATGACCTATGTGCCTGGCATCGTTATGTTTATCCCGAACCTGGTTGGAGATTGACGCCCATGGCAACGGTGACCATTCCTTTTGACGGCACCCCGGTAACCTTTGGCGTGCCCGATCGCAACCTGGCTGAAATACTGAGCCCCAGGCCGTCGACCCCCTTGAGCGATCTGGAGCATGCGATCAATGCTGCCCTGGATGTGCCGATCGGTCAGGCGCGGCTGGAAAAATGGATCAAGCCGAATGACCGGGTGATCATTGTCAGTGACGACAATACCCGCCTGACGCCGGCGGACCGAATCATCCCACTGCTGCTCGAGCGCCTGAATGCGGCCGGGGTTCCGGACGACCGCATCGGATGCATCATGGCTCTGGGAACCCACCGCTACATGACCGATGCCGAGATGGAAGCCAAGGTGGGCGAACGCGTCTACCGTCGCATCCGCGTCTTCAACCACGAATGGCGTGACCCCGACGCCCTGGTGGACCTGGGCACCTCCAGCCAGGGAACCCCGCTGTTGGTGAACCGGACCGTGGCCGAGGCGGACGTCGTGATCGGCCTGGGGGCCATTGTTCCCCATCACATCCCGGGATTTTCAGGCTCCTCCAAGATCATCCAACCGGGGGTTTGCGGGGCCCGGACTACAGCTGAAACCCATCTGCTCTCCTGCAGTGGCGGCGGAGATTCCCTTCTGGGTATCGCCGACAACCCGGTGCGCCGCGATATGGACGACATGGCCGACCGGGTGGGCATGCACACCATTTTCAACGTCGTCATGGACAGCCAGGGCGGCGTGGTGGGCGTCTTTTTCGGTGACATGCGTGCGGCGTTCGAGGCCGGTATCGAACTGGCCAGAGAGATATACGGCGTGGCCTACCACGAAACGCCGGACATCGTCCTGGCCAATTCATATCCTTGCGACCTGGACTTCTGGCAGTCCCACAAAGCGCAGTATCCTGCCCAGCGGATGGTGCGGCCGGGCGGGACCATCATCGTCTGCACACCGGCCCCCGAAGGAGTCAGCCCCGTTCACACCGACCTGCTTGATTTTACCGCCTGGTCATCCAAGGCAATCCAGGCCGCCTACCGCGAAGGCCGGATTAAAAACGGGGTGGCGGCAGCCCTGGCTACCGCCTGGGCCCTGGTGAGAGAGAAGGCCTCGGTGATATTGGTTTCTCCCGGCATTCCCGCCGCAGACAAGGTTCGCCTGGGGCACACCCATGCCGACAGCATTGACGGAGCGGTTGCCGAAGCCCTGCGCCGACAGGGTCCCGAGGCGCGGATGAGCGTGTTGACGCACGCACCGGACATGCTCCCCATTCAGGCCGTTGAATCGTTTATCCCATCATGAACCGCGTTCTCCAAATCGCCGTCATTGCGGATGACATCACCGGTGCCGCCGACACCGGGGTGCAATTTTGTCCGGCGGTCGGCCCGATTCATATGACCGGCGTCGCTGAGGGAGAGTTCAACGTCACCGCTGTTCGCACGGCAGGTGTGGCCGCTTTTACCAATACACGCCATACGGACGCGGCAAGAGCGGCTGATGTCGTCCGCATGGCGGCTGAAAAAATCCTCTGCCTGAAACCGCGGGTGGTTTACAAAAAGATTGACTCCAGCCTGCGTGGAAACGTGGGCGTGGAAATCGACAGCATGCTTCAGGCGACCGGCGCAACAGCCAGTTTTATCGCACCGGCATTTCCACAGCAGGGGCGCACCACCGTTAACGACTTCCATCTGATCAACGGGGTACCGGTCGCCGAGACCGAAATGGCTCGTGATCCCCTGTGCCCGGTCCGGGAATCACGACTCTCGGTTCTCCTGTCCGCCCAAAGCCGGATGCCGGTGGGGCATGTCGATCTGGCCCGCATCGAAATTGGACCTGTCGATCTGGCAGAACGCGTCCGGACTCTACTGAGCCAGGGTTGCCGGCACATCGTATTCGATGCCGGGCAGACGATTCACCTGGATGCCGTCGCCAGCCTTGCCCGCGACCACTTTGAGAATATACTGCTGGTCGGGTCCGCCGGCCTGGCCGGGAGCCTGTCCCGGATGATGTTTCAACACCTTCCTTGCCCTGCACCAGCGGACCGGCCGAGGATCAAAAAATGGCTGTTTGTCTGCGGTTCGGCGTCACGCGTGATGGCGGATCAAGTCGCGATGCTGGCCCGGTCCACCGGCTGGACCCACTTGGCACTGGACCCGTCGGCATTGGCCTCCGGTGCCGGTTCCCGACATCGTGAACAACTCGCTGCTCAGCCGGTGGGCGCATGGGGTGCCGACGGCGTGATCCTGAGCATCCAACCGATCTTTGGCGCCCGTCCGGTCGAAACCCCCGACCGGGTGGTTCGGGGGCTGGCAGAAGTGGCCGCGGAGCTGTTGGCTGCTGCGGCCGTGGAAGGGGTTTTCCTTTGCGGCGGGGATACGGCAGAAGCCTTCTGGCGTCAGATCGGCGCGTGCGGCCTGCTCATTCGCGAAGAGATTCTGCCGGGCCTGATGCGCGGCGAGTTTATCGGCGGCCCACGCAACGGTTTTTCCGTGGTCACCAAGGCCGGCGCGTTCGGGCATGCCGACACGCTGAATCAACTGATCAACTCATTGAAATAGAGGTTTATTCATCATGAAGCAGACATCCACCCTTCCCCTGCTGGGCATCACCATGGGGGATCCCGGGGGTATCGGCCCAGAGGTCTGTGCCAAGGCACTCGGCGATGCCGGGATATACAGCGTCTGCCGTCCGATCATTGTCGGTGATGCAGCCGTAATGGCCAATGCCGTCAAATTTTCCAACCTGAACCTGGCGATCAACGCCTGCCGGCAGGTTACGGATGGCCGGTTCAAGTCCGGAACCCTTGATGTGTTGGACCTGATGAACATACCAATGGCTGACCTGCGGCACAAAACGGTCACCGCCGGCCAGGGCAGGGCCTCGTTTGAATACATCGACCGGGTCATATCACTCGCCCTTGCCGGTGAGATCGACGGCACGGTCACCGGCCCGATCAACAAAGCTGCGATCAACGCCGCCGGCTTTCACTATGCCGGCCACACCGAGATCTACGGTGAAAAAACCGGGACGACGGATTTTGCCATGATGCTGGTCGATGGGAATTTCCGGGTGACGCACGTCTCCACGCATGTCTCCCTGCGGGAAGCCTGCGACCGGGTCAAAAAGGCACGGGTCCTGAAAGTGATCCAGCTCACCCACAGCACCTTGGCGGGACTGGACATTGATACGCCCCGGATCGCTGTTGCCGGCCTCAATCCCCACTGCGGCGAAGGCGGACTGTTCGGCCATGAAGACGACCGCGAAATCACTCCGGCGGTGGAAGCCGGTCGATCCGCTGGGATCCGGGTGGACGGACCGCTGCCGGCGGACACCGTTTTTTCGAAGATGAAAGGCGGCATGTATCATGCCGTGGTGGTCATGTACCACGATCAGGGCCATATCCCCGCCAAGCTGGTCGGTTTTCAATACGACGACGGGACCGGCACATGGGGCCAGATGGCGGGTGTCAATGTGACCATCGGACTTCCCATTGTCCGTACCTCGGTGGATCATGGCACCGCTTTCGACAAGGCCGGGGAAGGCCGGGCCAACCCCCAGTCCATGGTCGAAGCCATCAGGATGGCAGCCAAACTTTCAAGATGACGCCGATCATCTGATTCAACCTGTTCGCTACTATCAACGGAGTTTGATACGCATGAAACTGCGAAGCCAGAAGATTCTCGAGAGGCCGGAATGGAGCATCAACCGCGCCTATTACAAATCCATGGGTTACACCGACAGCGATCTGGAAAAGCCCCTGATCGGCATCGCCAACGCCTGGAGCACCACCGTTCCCGGCCATTTCAATCTGCGCCTGGTGTCTGCGGCGGTTCGGGAAGGTATTCGAGCGGCCGGCGGCACACCGGTGGAGTTCGGGGTCATCGGGGCCTGCGACGGGATTGCCGAGGGCCACGAGGGCATGCGCTACATTCTGCCCACCCGCGACATCATCGCCCACAGCATTGAACTGATGGTGCAGGCACACCAGTACGACGGCCTGGTGCTGCTGGGATCCTGCGATAAAATTGTCCCCGGCATGCTCATGGCGGCAGCCCGCCTGGACCTGCCTGCCATCCTGGTTAACGGCGGCCCCATGATGGGGGGGCCACAGATACACGGACGCAAAGCGGACACCACCTCGATCATCGAAGGCGTGGGCATGCTGAAGAAGGGTGAAATTTCGCAGGAAGAACTAGTCCGCATGGAGGATGCGTGTGCCCCCACCTGCGGCTCGTGCTCTTTCTTGGGGACCGCAAACACCATGTGCTGTATCGCGGAAGCAATCGGCATGTCGCTTACCGGCAGTGCCATGATTCCAGCCGTACACACCGGGCGGTTACATGTGGCCCAAGACTCCGGCCGCGCCATTGTCGATCTGGTTCGTACCGGCATCACCGCCCGGCAGATCATCACCGGAGCATCCCTGGAGAATGCCGTTCGTCTGACATCCGCCATCGGCGGATCCACGAACGCCGCCCTTCACATCCCCGCCATTGCCTACGAGGCCGGCGTGGATTTCAACATCAAAATGTTTGACGATATCAGCCGCAGTACGCCCCTGGTCGCCAAGATGAATCCAGCAGCCGCATGCAATGTAATTGACTTTTTTGAATCCGGCGGCGTACCGGTTGTGATGAATCAGATTGTCTCCCTGCTGCACAAGGATGCAATGACCGTCACCGGCCGGACGATCGGCGAAAATATCAGCGGCCATGCCTCGCCCGACAATGAAGTGATCAAGACCTTTGAGAAACCCTTCAGTACCAGCGGCGGGTTAGCGGTGCTTCACGGTAACCTGGCACCGAATTCGGCGGTGGTCAAGCCGGCAGCAATACGCAGCGACATGCTTGTCTTCAGCGGGCCGGCACGGGTATTTGAGTCCGAGGCTGAAGCCAATGCAGCCATCATGGCCGATGCCGTGAGACCCGGTGACGTGGTGGTCATCCGCTATGAAGGCCCCAAGGGCGGGCCAGGTATGCCCGAGATGTTCAAAGCCATGAAGCTGCTGCATGGTTTAGGCCTCAGCGACAAGGTTGCCCTGGTGACGGATGGCCGTTTCTCCGGGACCAACAATGGCTGCTTCATCGGCCACATCTCCCCCGAAGCCATGGAAGGGGGGCCTATCGCCCTGGTGGCGGACGGCGATGTCATTGCGATCGACATCCCCGGTAAACGACTGGATCTGAAGGTGGCGGAAGATGAACTCGACCGTCGACGGTCGCAATGGAAGCCGCCTGAACCGCGGGTCACCTCGGGATATCTCTATCTTTACAGCCGATTGGCCGAATCCGCGGATAAAGGCGCCATCATCCGGACCCGTGCCGAATGATGGCGGTCGATGGAATCGGTGCCGATATGATTATGGTTTCGGCAGCCCTCCGTCAACGCCTCTGCCACCATTGAGCCAGCAGGCCACCTGGTGGTTTCCGCCCGCCTCGATCAGCGGCGGACGATGGTCCGGACATGGATCGAATGCGTGGGGACACCGGGGGTGATACGGGCACCCGGGCGGCAATGCAGCTGGATCCGGGGGCTCGCCCTCCACCGGCACCGGCGGCAGCGCCGCCTGCGGGTCGGGTCGGGGCACGGCGGCCACCAGCGCCCGGGTATAGGGATGCCTGCAGGCGCCGTGAAATCCCTCGGCAGCGGCGATCTCGACCAGTTGGCCGGCGTACATGACGGTGATCCGATCGCAAAAATGCTCCACAATGCTGATATCGTGGGAGATGAAGAGATAGGCAAGCTCGAACTGCTGTTGAAGATCCTTCATCAGATTGAGAATCTGGGCCTGGATGGAGACGTCCAGGGCGCTGACCGGTTCGTCGGCTACCACCAGTTCAGGCCGCACGCACAGGGCCCGGGCAATGCCGATGCGCTGGCGCTGACCACCGGAAAACTCGTGGGGGTAGCGGTCCAGGTCGCTGATCCGCAGGCCCACGGTGGCCAGCAGATTGGCGGCTGTCGCGCGCTGTTCGCGTTTTGAAAACCTCCTTCCGTTGAGCAGTGGTTCGGTGACACTGGCGGCCACGGTCATGCGTGGATCCAGGCTGGCGTAAGGGTCCTGGAAGATGATCTGCATCCGCTTTCTCAGTGGCCGCATCGCTTGTCGATCCAGGGCAGCGATCTCCCGGCCGCCGAACCGAATGGATCCGTCGGTGGGTGTCAGCAGCCTCACCACCAGCCTGGCCAGGGTACTCTTGCCGCACCCCGATTCGCCTACCAGTCCCAGGCTCTCCCCCCGACGGATGCAGAAGCTGACACCGTTAACCGCCTTCACCCATCCCGTGGGGCGTGAAAAAAATCCGCGGCCCAAGGGAAAATGCTTGGTAAGACGCTTGACCTCAAGCAGGGGGGTGGGATTCATCCGCTTATCTCTTTCGCCTATTCATGCACATCCGATCGACTGGACAAGCCTGGATAGAGGAATTGGGAATTGAGGAATTAGCAGATTGACGACGATCGCCGGCCTGCCTTCAATTCGGAATCCCATAATTCCCAATTCCCTAATCCAAGTAAAGCCAGCAGCTGACCTGCCGTCCCGGCCGGACCGTTTCCAGCGCGGGTGCCTCGTGCCGGCATCGATCGAACGCCGACGGACAACGTCCGGCAAAGGGGCAGCCGCTGATGGGATCCGTGGCGGCCGGCACCGTGCCGCGAATTTCATGCAGCCGCCCACTGCCCGCTCCCAGCAGCGGCATGGATCGGAGCAGCCCCTGGGTGTAAGGATGCAGGGGGTCGGCAAACAAGGGGCCAACGTCGGCGGTCTCCACCACCCGACCCGCATACATGACCGCCACCCGCCCGGCGGTCTGCGCCACCACCCCCAGGTCGTGGGTAATCAGCAGCATGGCGGTGTCCAGTTCGGCTTTCAACTCCGCCATCAGTGACAGCACCTGGCGCTGCAGGGTCACGTCCAGCGCCGTGGTGGGTTCGTCGGCAACCAGCAAACGCGGCCGGCAGATCATGGCCATGGCAATCATCACCCGCTGGCGCATGCCTCCGGACAGTTCGTGAGGGTAGCTGCCCAACCGTTTTTCCGCCGATGGGATACGCACCCGATCCAGCCACCGTGCCGCTTGCTTCAGCGCATCGGTGCGAGACATCCCCAGGTGCGCCACCAGGGGTTCGGCGACCTGCCGTCCGATGGTTAGCACAGGGTTTAAGGCGGTCATGGGTTCTTGAAAAATCATGCCGATTTCACGGCCCCGGATGCGACGCAGGATCTCGGGATCGGCTTGCAGCAGGTTCCTGCCCAAAAAGCGGACCTCTCCCGCCACGACCCGACCCGGCGGCGACGGCACGAGACCCACCACGGCCAGGGCGGTGACACTTTTTCCGCAGCCTGATTCGCCCACCAGTCCCAAGGTTTCACCGGGGGCGATGGACAGGTTCACCGCTTCGACGGCACGGCCGATCCCTTCGGGGGTAAAGAAATGGACCGACAAGCCCCGGATGTCCAGCAGCGCATCACTCAACGGATGTCTCCGGGATAGAGGTAGTGCAGGGCCGTGAGGGCATAGATGCGAGCCGTGTCCACCAGCTGGTCCAGATCGACCCATTCGTCCACCTGGTGGGGCACCTGGCGATCCCCGGCGCCCATGGTGACGATGGGTATATCCTTCAGTGCCCAGAGAAAGGTGCCGTCGGTGGCGCCCGGCACGCCGGCGAATTCAGGTTTACTGCCGCTGACCTGCCAGCTGGCCCAAACGGCGGACGCGACCACCGGATCAGCCCGGTCGGTATGGGTGCAGGGCCGGTCGGAAAGAAACTGCACCGTCACATCCAGTTCCCAGGGCCGCTGGATGCCCAGCCGCCTGTCGGTCTCGCGGTAGCGCTGGTTGACTTCCCTGACGGTCTGCCGCACCAGCGCAGACAGGGCCTTACGGATGGCGTCGTGGTTCTGATCGGTTGTGGTGCGCACATCCACAAGGATTTCCGCCTCGCCAGGCACCACATTGAGCTGGGGCGGCCCCTGGGAGGGCGCCTGGATCACCGTCGGGGTGAAACTGGGCCAGCCCAGGAGGGGATCCCTGCCGACGGTCTGGATCGCTTCGGTTTCCAGGCCGGCCAATCCGTCGAGAATCCGGGCCACGGCCGGGGCCGGGTTGAGACCGGACAGGGGCATGGCCCCATGACTCATGCGTCCGTGGACGGCAAACCGGGCCCGCACCGCACCTTTCTGGGCGATGCAGACCAGTCCGTCCTGGGGCTCGCAGATCACCGCGGCGGTCACCGGGTCGGCATGGCCCTGGGCGATGAAATCCTGCACACCGGTCATCATGCCCTCTTCGTCGCACAAGACGCCACCGACGATGGACCCGGACAGGGGGACGCCGGACGCCTTCAGGGCGGCCATGGCCACCAGCATGGCGGCCAGGTTCCCCTTGGTATCGTTGGTGCCCCGGCCGAACATGCGCCCTTTTTCAATCTTCGCACCGAAGGGGTCGTGCTGCCACCGGCTCAGGTTGCCGGGCGTGACCACATCCGTGTGCCCCTCGAACATCAGCGTTCGGGGGCCTGGGCCGGCAGTCCATCGGATGATCACATTGGGCCGGTCCGGAGCCACGGTCTCCACAGCCACATCGAAGCCCCTGTCCCGTGCCCATTGGCCAGCCAATTCTGCCGCTTCGGTTTCACTGGTGCCTGCCTGCGGGTCCCACACCGAGTTGCATCGCACCAGTCGGGCGGTGAGGTCGATCACCCCTTCGGGGTCGATCTGGTTGAGCACGTTTTGAATAACGGCCTTGGGTATCATAATGTTTTCCAACCGTGTTTAAAACCGTCAACTGACCTTGTGCCCGCCCACAAATGGTAGCTTTTGGTTCAGGCCAAGGCCGCAGCGATGTTGAACCCGCAGGCGTAGCTCTATGCTACGTTGAGGACTTCAACAAAGCGAGAACGCCGGCCTGGGCCGATAGATGCTATTTGTGGATGGGCACTATCGTAACCGCGGATCCAGTATATCGCGCAACCCGTCACCCAGCAGATTGAAACCCAGAACTGCCCAGGCGATGGCCAGGCCGGGAAAAACAGCCATCCATGGGGCCAGTTCCATGAAGGTCTGGGCCTCGTTGAGCATGCGCCCCCAAGAGGGATGCGGCGGCTGGGCGCCCAGCCCCAGGTAGCTCAAACCGGCCTCAGCCAGAATGGCCACGGCGAACTGGATCGTGGCCTGGATGATCAGCGGTGAGAGGATGTTGGGCAACACGTGGCGCCGGATGATGGCGACTTCTGCCTGTCCAGCCGCCCGGGCCGCGGCAATGTAGTCCAGCCCTTTTACCGTCAGGGCCGACGCCCGGGTGAGCCTGGCAAATACCGGAATATAAAAGATGCCGATGGCCAGCATGGCGTTGATCGCCGACGGCCCCAAGACCGCGGTGATCAGAATGGCCGACAGCACCGCCGGAAAACCGAAGAGCAGGTCTGAAAAGCGCATGATGACTTCATCGGTCAGCCGTCCGCCCCATACGCTGATCAACCCCAGGACAATTCCCGCCCCCATGCCGATGGCCACGGTGATCAACCCGACGATGATGGAATTCACCGCTCCGACCATCACGCGGGAGAGCAGGTCCCGGCCGTACTGGTCTGTGCCCAGGGGGTGGACCATGGAGGGGGCTTCCATGCGGTGGCGCTGGTCCATGGTGTTGGGGCCGTATGGCGTCCAGAAGAGGCTGACCAGAGCCATGGCCACCACCACGGTGGACAGGACAACCCCCAGCGAAAAGTTCAGGTTTTTAAAATATCGCCTCATGGTCATCTATTCTGTATCCTCTATTGGCCGTCCAGCCGAATCCGCGGGTCGACGGCGGCGTAGGAGAGGTCCACGAGAAAGTTGACGACCACAACGGCCGCCGCCATGAAGAGAACCACCTCCCGCACCACGGGCAGGTCCCGCTGGCCGATGGCCTGGAACACCAGTCGCCCCAGTCCAGGCAGGGAGAATACATTTTCGATGATGATGGCCCCAGCCAGCAGCTGCCCCATTTGCAGACCCAAAATGGTCAGCACCGGGATCAGCGCGTTTTTCAGTGCGTGGCCGTAAACCACCTGGTGTTCTTTCAGCCCCTTGGCCCGGGCCGTGCGTACATAGTCTTCCCGCAGGACCTCCAGCATCGACGATCGGGTCAGCCGGGTAAGAATGGCCGTCCGGATCAACCCCAGTGCCAGGGCCGGCAGGAACAGGGCCTTCAGGGACCCCCAGACGTCTTCATCCCAGCCGGGAAATCCGCCGGCACTGAAAATTCCCCAGTGAACGGAAAAAAGCAGCATCAGCAGAATGCCCAGCCAGAATTCCGGCACCGCCAGTCCCAGTTGGGTGCCTGCCATCACGGCGGCATCGGCGGGGCGGTTCTGATGGCGGGCGGCGAAGATGCCCAGGGGCAGGGCCAGGACCACGGCAATGGCCATGGCCATGAGCGCCAGGGGGCCGGTGACTGCCAGACGGGATCCGATAAGATCGAACACGGCCATATCATAGGTAATGGAGTGACCGCCGGTGCCTTGCAGCAGGCTGCCGATCCACCGGCCGTATTGGACCCAGAACGGTTGATCCAGTCCCAGCCTCCCCCGCAGTGCAGCCAGGGTTTCCGGCGAGGCATTGATACCCAGAATGATCTGGGCCGGGTCGCCGGGCAGCACAAAAAGCACCGAGAAGACGGTGAGGGAAACCAGAAAAAGCACCACCGTCAGGCTGATCCCTTTTTTAATCAGATAGCCGGTCATGGGTGCCTGGTCGCCATGATTACTTCTTCCACCATACCGCGGTGCAATCCAGGGCGATGGTCGGGTAGTTCTCCCACCACCCCATGACGCCAGCCTTCATCACCGGCAGGCTGGGCGCTGAAAAGAGAAATCCGTTGACTGCGTCATCGGCGATGATCTCCTGGCAGCGGCCGAACCATTTTGCCTTGCCGGCTTCGTCCGGGGCCTTGAGAGCATTGGCATAGGCATCCCGGAATTCCTGGGAGTCATACTGGAAGTAGTAGTCCGGTTTGGCATAGATGCCAATGTCCCAAGCCTCTACGTGACCGATCATGGTCAGCTGGTATTCTTTTTTCTTGAAAATCCGATCGATCCACTGACCCCATTCCACGATTTCGATGGTCAGGTCGATGCCCACCTTGCCGAGCATGTCGGCGATCACCTCACCGGCCCGTCTGGAGTAGGAGTAGATGGCCGGCAGCTTGATGGTGGCCGAGAAGCCATCCGGGTAGCCGGCTTCCTTGAGCAGGGCCCTGGCTTTTTCAGGGTCGTACGGATATCGTTCGGTTAAATCTTTGTAGTAGGGGGTCGAGGGCGACCAGTGGGAGCCGATGGGGGTGCCGTAGCCGAACATGACCAAATCCACCACCGCCTGGCGGTCGATGGCGTGGGCCATGGCCCGACGCACCAGCAGGTTGTCGAAGGGGGCGGCCTTGTTGTTGGTGGACATGATCACCTCACCGGTGGTGGTCCCGGCATAGACCTTGAAACGCCGGTCCTTTTCGAGCATCATGGCCGATTCTGGCGCGGCGATGTAGCCGATCACGTCGATGTCGCCGGCCTTGAGCGCGGCGATCTGGGCGGCCGGATCGCTGATGAAACGAAAGGTGACACGGTCCAGGTAAGGCAAAAAGGGGTTCCAGTAGTCGTCGAAGCGGACCATTTCCACTCGGTCCCCACGCTCCCATTTGACGAACTTGAAGGGGCCGGTGCCGATGGGATTGGATTTGGCATCCGCAAAACCCTTCATGGGCAACATGACCGCATCCCCCTCGGCCATGTGGGCGATGAACAGGGCGTCAACGTCTTTAAGATGGATTACCAATGTATGGCTGTCCGGCGTGGCAATGCTCTCGATGCCATTGAAATACTCGGGATGGATGTTTCCATTTTCCGGTTTGGCGGCGCGTTCCAGGTTCCATTTGGCCACCGCCGCATCGAAGGCCTCCCCGTTGTGGAAGACCACGCCTTTTCTCAGGTTGAAGGTGTAGGACAGGCCGTCGGCCGATATAACCCAGCCGTTCGCCAGGCCGGGGAGGAAGACGCCGCTGCTATCCACCTTCACCAGCCCTTCATAGATGTTGGCGTAAACGACCCGGTCAATGGCCGCCTCGGTACCGGCCGTTGGATCCAGCCCCGGCGGCTCGGCCGGTTGGCAGACCATCAGAGTGCCGCCCTTGATCGGTGTCTCTGAAAAAGCGGGGGTGCCTACGACAAGCAGGGAGAGGATCAGGAAAAGGGAAGGAAAGGCATTTTTCATCTTTTCTCCTTTTAGAAAGAATTAGAGTGGACGGCTGTTATTTCATTATCGATGGTTAAGATCCCGGTAGGCCGTCAGGCCATAAGCGCTTTTTGCATCGAGAATCCCCCGGATAATCGCCCGCGCCAGACAGTCGGCAGCGGCATGTCCCATTTCGTTGATGGTCTGGGCGCCCGGCGCCGAAAAAAAACCGGACTTTCCCGGCAGGGGCTGTTTGCCTGTGGCCAGGCAATAGACGATATCTCCGTCAAACATGGTATGGGCGGGACGGATGGCCCGGGCCATCCCGTCGTGGGCCATCATGGCGATCTTTTTTGCCTGGGGTTTGGTGAGGACCGCGTCGGTGGCCACGACGGCCAGAGTGGTGTTCGCGCCCGGCGCACCGGTGGGCGTCGCGGGCAGCGCCACCGGAGGGCGAATACGCCCAGCAAATTCTTTTCCGGTTTCAAGGCGGGCCTCCCAGAACGTGCCCGTGGCCGGATCAACGGTCGATCCCAGGGAGTTGACCGCCACCAGGGCGGCCACGATAATGCCCGTGTCCAGAACCAGGCTGGCACTGCCCACACCCCCCTTGATGCCGCCGGACATGGCGCCCGTACCGGCGCCCACACAACCGGTTTTCACGGGTCCCGGGCCGGCGGACCGGCAGGCCAGGTCGCCCCAACTGCTGTCCACCGGTGGCCTGAATTCAGGGCCGCGCCCCAGATCGAAGAGCACGGCCGCCGGAACGATGGGAGCCACGTGGGTGTCATCCAGCGGGAAGCCGATCGCCCTGGATTCCAGATGCCGCACCACACCATCCGCCGCGGCCAGCCCGTAAACCGATCCGCCCGAGAGACAGACTGCATGGACTTTCTCCACCAGGTTTTCAGGGGCCAGCAGGTCCGTTTCCCGGGTGCCGGGAGCCGCCCCCCGAACATCGACGCCGCCCACCGCCCCCTCGTTACAGATCACCACGGTCGTTCCGGAGGCTACCGCGGTATCGGTAAAATGCCCCACCCAAATTCCGGGAACATCGGTCAATCCGTTGGTTTTTCCTGTTCGGTGCATGTTGTATTAAGATCGATCGGCGTGGTGTGAGAATTGGGCTCCGACCGCGCGCCGCGACGGCCGCCCATACCCCGGTGTATGCCATTTACGATTGAACATGGCTACTGTGGATCGAGGAATCCGGATTCGAACAGATCATCGGCCTGGGTGTCGATGATGCGGGAAAAGGCCAAGTATCGCTCCATGAGGGTGTAGGCATAAGGGGTGAGGCTGGAGCCGCCGCCGGCACTGCCGCCCTGGCTTTTCACCAGCAGGGGCTTGCCCAGGGCCTCTTCGGTCACCTTGATCTTGCCCCAGACCGCCCGATAGCTCATTTTGAGGTCTTTGGCCGCCGCGTTGAGGGATCCGCATTTTTCAATGGCGCTTAAAATGCGCATGCGCCCCAGGCCGAAAATGATCCGCCCATGGCGATCCTCCAGCCAAACTTTTGATTTGACACTGACTTTTTTGGTTTTGGCGGACATCTCACATCCTGTCATCCGGACAAGAACATCAATAACCGCAACGAGGATAGCAGGCGGGAGAACCGGCAGCAAGGAAAATGTTGGGCCGCGACAGGGTGCGCATTCCCCTTCGCTTGTCGGAGCGAAGCAGAGATACCGCGTACCGGTGCGGCGGGGTTAGCGAGCGAACTGAAAATCGATTCTATTTTCCTTTCGGTGAAGTGTCTGCCCGCAAGACCGGTTGCGGCAGCTATGAAACCGGTTATATGTCGAAAACGATTCCCTGGGCCAGGGGCAGGCTGCGGCCGTAGTTGACGGTATTGGTCTGCCGGCGCATATACCCCTTCCAGGCATCGGATCCGGACTCCCGGCCGCCGCCGGTCTCTTTCTCGCCGCCGAAGGCACCTCCTATTTCTGCGCCGGAGGTACCGATGTTGACGTTGGCAAGGCCACAGTCTGACCCGGTTGCGGAGAGAAACGCCTCGGCCTCGCGTAAATCGTTGGTGAAGATAGCCGACGAAAGCCCCTGGGGAACATCGTTCTGAATGGCGATGGCACGAGAGACATCGCCGGTGTATCGGATCAGGTAGAGTATGGGTGCAAAGGTCTCGTCCTGAACGATGGCATAGTTGTTTTCCACCTCACACAGCGTGGGCTGAACATAGCAACCCGATGCATACGCGGGGCCTTCGAGCACCTGGCCGCCAAAAATGAGCTTTCCTCCCTGGGCTGCAACCTGTGCCAGTGCATGGCGGTAGTCCGCCACGGCTGCGGTATCGATGAGTGGTCCCATATGGTTGACCGAATCCAGGGGCGTGCCGACACGCAGGCTTTCATAGGCCTTTGTCAGGGACGTGACGACCGGGTCGTAAATGGATTCGTGGATGATGACCCGTCGGGTGGAGGTGCATCGCTGGCCGGCGGTGCCGACGGCGCCGAAGACGATGGCCGTGACCGCCATGGCCAAGTCGGCTGCAGCGGTAACGATGATGGCGTTGTTTCCTCCCAGTTCCAGAATTGCCCGTCCGAAGCGCCCGGCCACAACCTGGGCGGCAAGGCGGCCGACCCGGGTGGAACCGGTGATCGAAACCAGCGGCACCCGCTTGTCCTCTATGAGGCGCTGGCCCACGGTGTGTCCGCTGCCCACCACCAGTGAGAAGAGCCCTTCAGGGATCACATCAGCATCGTCCCGCAGCACGTCGGCAAGAACATGTTGCACGGCGATAGCCGACAGCGGTGCCTTGGATGATGGTTTCCAGAGGCTGGCATTGCCGCATACCGCCGCCAGCATGGCATTCCAGGACCAGACGGCCACCGGGAAATTGAAGGCACTGACAATGCCCACCACGCCCAGGGGGTGGTATTGGTCGTACATGCGGTGTTCCGGCCGCTCCGAATGCATGGTGTACCCGTAAAGCTGCCGGGATTGGCCCACGGCAAAATCGCAAATGTCGATCATCTCCTGGACTTCACCCAATCCTTCCTGGAGGGACTTGCCCATCTCGTAGGACACCAGCGTCCCCAGTGGCTCCTTGTAAGTCCTGAGCTGACGGCCGATCCGCCGGACGACTTCTCCCCGCTTGGGTGCCGGCATCTGTCGCCACCTTAAGAAGGCTTGGTGGGCGGTGTGGGCCACCCGATCATATTCGGCCTCCGTGGCGGTGAAGACGCTGGCGACGACCCTGCCGTTCACCGGAGAGACCACCTCTATCTTCGGCCCATCTTCTCCACCCAGCCAGTTTAGACCGGTAGATACGCCGCGGTTCTCTTTTTCAATGCCCAGCGTCTTTAAAAACTCCATGTCTTTCTTTTCTCCTGAAAGTTTAATTCTTCCTATCCAATCCGAAGTTCAAAAAAACAAGATGGGCTACTCTGCATCCATGAACGGGTAACGATAATCCGTGGCAGGAAGGAAGTTCTCTTTGATGGTTCGCGGGCTGACCCAGCGATAGAGATTGATAATACTGCCCGCCTTGTCGTTGGTACCCGACATCCGGCCACCGCCGAAGGGCTGGCGTCCCACCACGGCACCGGTGGGTTTGTCATTGATGTAGAAGTTGCCGGCGGCATTGACCAGCCGGCGTCTGGCTGTCGCCACCGCGACACGATCCCGGGCGAAAATGGCGCCGGTGAGCGCGTAGGGAGAGGTCTGGTCGCAGAGGTCCAGGGTCGCTTCGAAGTCCTTGTCGGCGTAGACATAGACCGTCAGCACCGGTCCGAAGATTTCTTCCTGCATGGTTTTAAAAAGGGGATCGGTCGTGAGAATTACCGTCGGGTCGATGAAATAGCCGGTGCTGTCGTCGTAGCTGCCGCCGGCGATAATTTCTGCTGCTTCGTGACCCCTGGCATACTCGATATAACCGGTAATCGCGTCAAAAGCGGCCCGGTCGATAACGGCGTTGACAAAAGTGGAGAAGTTTTCCGGCGGTCCAACCTTGATGGTGCCTACGGCAGCTTTCAATATCCCCTTCAGATGCGTCCAGAGTGATTTGGGAAGATAGGCCCGGGAGACGGCCGAGCATTTCTGTCCCTGGTATTCGAAGGCACCCCGGATCAGGGCGGTGACCACGGCATCAGGGTCGGCACTGGGATGGGCGAAAATAAAATCTTTTCCACCGGTTTCGCCGACGATGCGCGGGTAGGTGCGGTAGCGGCTCAGGTTGTCGGCAACGGTTTTCCACATGCCTTGAAACACCGGTGTGGATCCGGTGAAGTGAATGCCGGCCAACGCCGGGCTGGCCAGAACGGGATTACCCACCTGGGCGCCCAACCCCGGGATAAAATTGATCACACCCGGTGGCAATCCGGCTTCCATGAACGCCTCCATGAGCATCCAGGCGGCGTACACGGCCGAGGATGCCGGTTTCCACAACACGGTGTTGCCCAGCATGGCCGGTGCCGACGGCAGATTACCGCCGATGGCCGTGAAATTGAAGGGGGTGACGGCAAAAACGAAGCCCTCCAGGGGGCGGTATTCCAGGTGATTCCATTCGGCCGGTCCGGACCGGGGCTGCTGCCGGTAAATCTGGGTGGCGTAGAAGGCGTTGAAACGAAGAAAGTCGATGATTTCACATGCAGAATCGATTTCCGCCTGATAAATGTTCTTGCCCTGGCCGAGCATGGTGGCGGCGTTGAGGGTCATGCGCCGGGGGCCGGCGATGAGGTCGGCCGCCCGGGAAAAAATGGCCAGCCGGTCGTCCCAGCCCATTGCCGCCCATTCCCCGGCGGCCGATGCGGCTGCCTCGATGGCCATTGACACCTCTTTCTCGCCAGCTTGGTGAAAAATGGCCAGTTGGTGGCTATGGTCGTGGGGGATGATGCATCGACCGAGATTGCCGGTTTTCACGGGCTTCCCGCCGATGATCAGCGGAATTTCCATTTCCGAGTTCCTGAGCCGCTGCAATTCATTTTTTATGCGACCGCGCTCATCGCTGCCGGGCCGGTATTCAAGAACCGGTTCATTGGCAGGTGGGTCTATGGAGAAAATCGCATTGGGCATGCCAACCTCCCCTTTGATCAAAATATTGTCTCTAGTAGGTAAGGTAACTCAAAAGACCACACATGCAAGGACGGGACAATTCGTTCCGTAAAAAAAAGCAGGGAAAGCCGCTTTTCAGCGACCCTAACCCGTTTCGTCTTTTGCACCCGAAATCCCAAAATTGCACAGCCACAGGGCCGCCTGCGGCCTGCTGCTCCTGTATGGGCATGAAAAATGAGAAATCAACCAGGAAAAAAGACATTTGATCATTTCATGCCAGCGGATCGTGATTTATGGATCCCTAAAAAATGCCGATAGCGGATTCATGAACCAACTGAACACAGGATTGATTGAAAACGGAGGGCTGACCCGGCGCCAGATGATGCGTCTGGGCGTCATGGGGCTGGCCGGCTGGATGCTTCCTCCGGTCCGGATTGCTTCTTCAGCCCTGCAGGATGACCTTGATTTGGTCTCGACCATCCCCCACATGGCGGAACGGGATGGCCCTCTGCTGGTATTTCGGGACCTTGTCGCTGATCCGGACCTTGAGGTGGAGCAGCACATCCGGTTTGAACTGGGCCGGCAGAAGGACATGTTGGATTTGGTCAGGAAAAAAATCGGGTTTGAAAAAAAGGTGAGGCTGTCGGTGGAAGAGATTCAGGTCCGCCTGATGTTCGTCCCTCAGTTGCGAGAAGATCATGCGGACGCGTACCATCGCTATTGCCGGGACATCACCGAGTATCTCTTCGAGATGAACGAGATGGACAACTTCTACGCGGCCATCACCAGCCCGAATGAGAGTTATCCGCCGCTGTCGCAGAACGGGATATCTGCCTTCTTGGTTCATCGCCTGGCAAAAGAGTACCGGGCGATCTGCCGATTTACCGCAGAATCCGGCCGTAGCGTGAAGTACAGAGCCTCCGGCGCTATATTTTCCAACCATCTGGGAGCGGTGGACCTTGAGATCCAATCGACAGCCCCTGGGCAATATGGATTGTCGCGCAGAGCCTTCACGATTTGGCAAAACAATACCGAGAACCTGTATACCCTCATGTCGATACCGGTGGAAGAAACCCTGCATTATCAGTTGGGAAAGGCAACGGACCGTGAAATTGGGGCATCCATGAAGAACCATCCGCCGGAGAACCTGTCTGCGGCGCAGCGCATGGCGGAAGAGTGGATGGCCGTGGAAGAGTCGGTGGTGGGTGGATTGGTAGACCGTCTGCTGGAAAGCTATTGCAGCCTGAACCATATGGCGATACCGGCCTCCAAACCCAACGATTCGGGGGGACCATTGCCATCCCTTTATCAGTACCGATACCGGGACCGGGGTATTCAACTGGTGGGGAACCTCGGATTCCAGGAGGCCTTGGCGCTGTATATGCAAAGCCCCTCCACGTTCAAGGAGCAGCTGTTCCGGCAACAAGATGCATGATTCGCGAGGAACCAACAGGGACAGTCAGGCAATTCTTCGATCGACGGTTAAAACCATCTTGATGGGATATCACCCCCGGTATCCGGATTGACCATCAAACGATAGCATCCTTCACACAGAATCTGCTTGTCATCTAACACCAATTCCCTCCCCGTGTGGATGACACCCCCGCACTGGCTGCAGCGGCCCGAAAAAATCGCCTCTTCGCCTGTGGCCAACGGCCTCTTTTCGACAATGCCTTCCATGACAATCCTCCTTCGACATCCGGTTTGGTGAACGCTGATTTAATGCCGGTCAACGGGATCGTTGATACGGCACCGGCTGGATGAAATGCTGAGGGCCAAGAACGCCACCGTATGACGACAACAAGCAGGACGCTGTGCCTCTGCAGTTCTGCCTGTCTAAAAACAAAGCAAAATTAAGGCCGAATGCAATTATTGCTCTGTATTGTAAAATGGTTTAGTTTTTTAAGAGGGTTAACCTCATTTGCCATGCAAAGGTAAGTTGGAAAGATGTTACATGGTTGCATTATTTCAGGGATATTCATTACATTAATGTAATCATTGTTGAGGACGGATACGACGATCAGGTTCACCATCCGTTGCCGGTCAAGCCCTTGCGCCGGGCACGTTGATGTCGCGGGCAGATACCGGCAGGCATGTGGAGGGAACGTATCAACGCCTTTAATCCAGGTATCATCGATTGCGATGCCCCGATGCCAGCAGATGGCTCGTAAAAAAGCATTTGAATCATTTTGACATTTCTATCCACAAAAATTAATCTGCACCCGTCATTACCGTACCAGCCTTTTTGGCCAATCAGCGTCTTTCCAACTCAAGTGGATACCCCGCACCATGAGCACCATTGCCATCCTCCTGGTTATTCTGTCTGCAGCCATGCATGCCGGACGCAATTACCTGACCAAAAAAGCCACGGATAAACAGGCGTTCGTATGGTGGTATGAAGTGGTGGGGCTGTTGTTGTTCACACCGTTATTTCTGATTTATTTTCCCGCTGTATCCATGGCCTCAATGCCTGTCTGGGGCTTTATTCTGGCATCCGGACTGCTCCACTTCGTTTATTGGGTTCTGCTCACCAAAGCCCTCGAGACCGGTGACCTTTCTTTGGTCTACCCCATCATGCGATCCTCACCGGCCCTGGTTTTGCTGTTTTCCGTATTTGTTCTGAACGAAGCGGTCAGCCCGCGAGGCGTTACCGGGATCCTGCTGGTGGCGCTAGGCAGCTATACCATCAACATGCAGCGGCTGAGCGTAGCCGAACTGGTGCGGCCGTTGCGGGCGATATCCCATGATCGTGCCATTCAATTCGCCTTTCTGACGCTTGTGTCGGTGGCGTCGTATTCTATCGTGGACAAAGTAGCCGTCGGCCTAATTCATCCGGTGGTTTTCGCCTATGTATATCCCTGGTTCAGCATGTTGCTGTTCTCCGGCTACATCAGTAAACGCAAAACAAAGGGCGAGATCAAACGCGAATGGCAGACGAATCGAACCCCCATCCTGGTCTGCGGGTTTTTGTCCATATTCGGTTATTTTTTGATTCTGGTGGCCTTTACCCTCGATCGGGTGAGTTATGTCGTCGGGCTCAGGCAGCTGAGCATTGTCTTTGCGGTTTTGTTGGGCGGGTATGTATTAAAGGAAAAGCATCAAAGGATGCGATTCACTTCTGCATCGATCATCTTCGTCGGTACCTTTTTGATTGCCTTCGGATAATAGCCCCTCTGAAAAAAAAGCGGATCACCCCGGCGGAAAACAGCCGGTTATCGATTATTTCAACCCGAGTATGCCTGCGGGTTTAAACCATGGTGCTCTTGAATCAACATCCTGTTTATGAGATGATTTGCCGTTAGGATAAATAGTTGATGATATGGCTTTACCGTCCTTCAGGAGGATTTGACCCGGCAACAACTATCCGACTTGAAGACCGTTTCGCCTGACCCCACAAAGCAGGAGACCGTGATGACGAAGCATCCGTACCCGCATCTGTTTGAACCCCTAAACCTTGGCTTTACCACCCTGAAAAACAGGGCGATCATGGGGTCCATGCACACTGGATTAGAGGAGGCCCCTGACGGATTTGAACGCCTGGCCGCCTATTTTGCCGAACGGGCCGCGGGTGAGGTGGGGCTGATCGTCACCGGCGGATTTTCTCCCAACGCGGAGGGCTGTGTGGCGGACCACGCCGCGCAGCTAAGCACGCCAGATGATGCTGATCGTCACCGGATTGTCACTTCGGCGGTTCATAATAGCGGCGGCAAGATCGCCCTGCAGATCCTGCACACCGGCCGGTACGGGTTTCACAAACGTCTGGTGAGCGCCTCACCCTTGCAGGCGCCGATCAACATCTTCAAACCCAAGGAACTATCCGATGACGAAATTCTCCGGCAGATCGAGGATTTTGCCCGCTGCGCCTTTCTTGCCCGGCAGGCCGGTTATGACGGGGTGGAGATCATGGGATCGGAAGGCTATTTGATCAACCAGTTTATCGCTCCGGCCACCAACCGGCGCACCGATCGCTGGGGCGGGGCCTATGAAAACCGGATCCGGTTTCCCCTGGAGATTGTCCGCCAGGTCCGAAGCCTTGTGGGACCTGACTTTATCATCATCTACCGATTATCCATGCTGGATCTGGTCGCGGGGGGCAGTTCCTGGGACCAGGTGGTGGAATTGGCTCGAGGAGTGGAAGCTGCCGGGGCCACCATCATCAACACGGGCATCGGCTGGCACGAGGCTCGGATACCGACTATCGCCAGTATGGTTCCCCGAGCGGCTTTCACATGGGTCACCGGTCGATTGAGGGGAGCCGTGTCGATCCCGCTGGTGACCAGCAACCGGATCAACACGCCTGAGACCATTGAAGAGACACTGACCGCCGGTCATGCGGATCTGGTTTCCATGGCCCGTCCTTTTTTGGCGGACCCGGCATTCGTGAAAAAGGCCAGGGAAGGCCGCAGCGACGAGATCAACACTTGTATCGGCTGCAATCAGGCCTGCCTGGACCATATCTTCCAGGGCAAGGTGGCGAGCTGTCTGGTCAACCCCCGGGCATGTCATGAGACGGAGCTTGTTATTTCGCCGGCCCATGCACCCAAACGCATCGCCGTGGTGGGTGCCGGGCCGGCCGGACTTTCCTTTGCCGTGACCGCGGCATCGCGGGGCCATGCGGTGACCCTTTTTGACCAGCAGGATCGCATTGGCGGGCAGCTGAACCTGTCGGTACGGATTCCCGGCAAGGAGGAGTTCGCCGAGACCTTGAGATACTTCCGTCGCCAACTGGCACTGCTGGGGGTCATGGTGCGGTTGAATACTCCCGTGGATGCCGATTGCCTGGCCGGTGAAGACTACGATGTGGTGGTGGTTTCCACCGGCGTCCGGCCGCGCCGGCTGAACATCCCCGGTGCTGACCATCCCAAGGTGATCACCTACATCGATGCTATCCGGGGTATTAAGCCAGTCGGCAAGACGGTGGCCATCATCGGTGCCGGTGGCATCGGCTTCGACACAGCCGTACTTATAACCCACGAAGGCCCGTCCACCAGCCTTGATCGTGACCGGTTTCTGGAAGAGTGGGGCGTGGATAGAGACTACTGCCAGCCGGGCGGGCTTTTGGCTACCCATTCTGAAACACAACCATCACCCCGTCGGGTCACCATGCTGCAGCGCAAAGCATCCAAAATCGGAGCCGCACTGGGAAAAACCACAGGATGGATCCATCGGGCCACCCTGAAGAAGCGTGGCGTGGCGATGATCAACGGCGTGGTCTATGAAAAGATCGACGACGACGGCCTCCATTTCGTCAAGAACCAAACTCGCCAGACGATTCCCGCCGACACCATCATCGTGTGTGCCGGCCAGGAGCCCCTGCGCACACTGGCGGATGACCTCCACGGCAGCAAAATGGCCGTACACATCATCGGCGGTGCGGACAAAGCTGCCGAACTGGATGCCCAACGGGCCATCGACCAGGGCGCCCGGCTGGCCATGGAGATTTAAATTGACGGGGCCTGCTCCTGTATTGGATCATCTCGTGGTTGCCGCCCACACACTCGACCAGGGTAGTGCCTATGTTCAGGAAGCTCTTGGCGTACCCATGACCGGCGGTGGAAAACACGCCGCCGTGGGCACCCACAACCGCGTGCTGAAGTTGGGTCCGGGCCAATACCTCGAAGTGATCGCCATCGATCCCGAAGGGAGGCAACCCGAATTCCCCCGGTGGTTCAATCTTGACGATCCGGAATTTCAGAACAGGCTGAAGACCCGGCCGCGATTGATCACCTGGGTGGTGCGAACGGAGAACGTCAATGCGCTGGCAGAAGCAATCTATGGGCAGCGGGTGTGCGTTCGGCCCATGCAGCGGGATGCACTGCGATGGCGGTTTGCCTTCACCGACGACGGATCCATGCCGGGTGACGGCCTGATCCCGCATTTAATCCAGTGGGACGGCCGCATGCATCCCTCACAAAAAATGAAAGACGCGGGCTGCAGGCTGTTGAGCCTCGACGGGGCCCACATCGACTCGACACATGTCAAACGGGTGATCGCGTCCATGGGCCTCGACCATCTCATAACGTTCCACCCCGTTTCAAAACAGCGTCCGCCTGGACTGTCGGCGCGGATAAAAACGCCTGCCGGGGTGGCGGTGTTGGACTGACGTAAACATAGACTGGAAACAAGGGGGCAACACATGTCCGCCAACAACCAAGGCAAAGGTCCGGACAAACTCTCACAGGTGGTAGCCGACGCCCGCCGCCAAATGAAGGACAGGGAAAAGACATACCGTGAGAAGGCCATGAAAATGTATCCGCACGTCTGCGGCCGTTGTGCACGCGAGTTCAGCGGCAAGCAGCTCAGAGAACTCACCGTCCATCACCGGGACCACAACCACGACAACAACCCGCCCGACGGCAGCAACTGGGAGCTTCTGTGTATTTACTGTCACGACAACGAACATGGTCGCCTGGAAGTAGCCGAGGCTTACGATGGCAGCTCGTCGTCGACGGAGACGACTGATTCCGATTTCTTCCACAATCCCTTTGCCGCTTTAGCGGGGATGATGAAGGATAAAGATAAAGGCAAATAGGCTCAAGGCGTCTGGCAATCAGCCATCAATGGAACGATGAGAGCCATCTCCTCCGGCCGGCAAAATTCAACGCCTTATTTCGATCAACCCATACGGAGCAGACCGGTGTCAAAGCCCCTTCAAGGAATCCAGCTGCCTCCAATCGGAACACTTATTCCGCCGGGAATGCGTGTTCTGTTGGCCACAGCCATTGTTGCGTTGCTTTTGCTGACGCTGGCCGGTGCGCTGACAATCCCTTTTGCCTTCGAATCGCCGTCCATGTGGTACAAATTCGGCATCGAAAAGGTCAGCCTGCGCACCGGGAAAATGCTGGGCCTTGCGGCCGGCCTGCTTATTCTCCTGCAGCTGCCCCTGGCCGGGCGACTGAAATTTCTGGACCGGATCTTCTCCCTGCCCGGTTTGATTCGCCAGCACCGCATGCATGCATGGGCAATTGCAATTCTTGCATCGATACACCCGCTATGCGTGATGCTCCCCGAAGGCAAACTCATCGTCCCACTGGAAATGCGTTATTGGCCCGAGTGGGTCGGGGTGGGGCTGCTGGCCGTCATTTTGAGCCAGTTTGCCTTCAGCCAAGAGGCGACAATCGATGGGCATCGCCTTTCACACCTGGATGCGGTTTCACCGCATCGCCGGTCTGCTGATTGCGAGTCTGATAGTCGTTCACGTTCTTTATGTGAGCGAAACATTTACCGATCAAGGACCGCCTCGTCTGGCGGTGTTCATTGCTGCAGGTGTTTTTTTGATGTTTTGGCTATGGATTCGCTCCGGCTGGCTGCGGGCACGCTACAAACCCTATGTCGTTGCGCGCACCCAAGGTACTGGCGCCGATTGCACCTGTGTTGAATTGACCCCATCCCAACAACCCCCTTTTACCTATATACCCGGCCAGTTTGCGTATGTTTCCTTTCGTTCGGCAAGCGTTTCTAAAGAGCCCCATGCGTTCACCCTCTCCTCCACGCCCAGCCGTCCCGGGATGCTGCAATTCACCATCCGCGCATGCGGTGACTGGACCCGCACCGTGGGAGAGCTCTCAATCGGAGACTGTGCCTTCATTCAAGGTCCCTTTGGCCGCTTCGGCCACCTGTATGCCGACCCTGATCGGGAATTGATCATGATCGCCGGTGGCATCGGCATTACGCCCATGCTCAGCATGCTGCGCTTTATGGCTGACCATGGCGACCCCCGCCCGGTCACCCTGATCTGGAGTAACCGCAGCAAGGAAAAAGTGGTGTTTGCCGAGGAGATGGATGCATTGTCGGCCAAATTGACAGGTCTGCGCATGATCCCTATCTTTTCGCGTGATGCGGAAAGCGGTGAGCGGTCCCTCAGATTGGATCGTGTGTCGTTGGAGAATATGCTCAGCGGTTGCAGTCGCCGGTCGGCGATCTTTGTATGCGGTCCACCACTGATGATGAGACAGGTAAGCACAGATCTAAAAACGATCGGATTCCCCGCCCGTTCGATATTTACCGAAGCGTTCGGTTTATAGACCCCACAATTCAGCCAGAAGAGACCGCCCCCGATACCTACCTTGGGTCGGTCTGTCATTATATAAGGCAGGAGGAGGCATTCCATGAAAACATTCTTAAAACTCTCGGCCGTTTTTCTGTTTGTTCTAATTTTTTCCGCACACGCCATTGCGGCAGAACCGCAATGGGAACTGGATCCGGCCCACTCCAGCATCTATTTCGGTATTAATCACATCTATTCTACCGTACGAGGCTATTTCGAAGATTTTAAAGGCACGGTGATGTTTTCACCCGATGACCTGGCTGGCAGCCGCTTCGACTTCGAGGTGGATGTAAAAAGCATCAATACTGGAAACAGCAAGCGGGACGGCCACCTCAATTCAGCGGATTTCTTTGATTCCAAGAAATTCCCGACAATGAGCTTTAAAAGCTCTGCCGTCAAACATGTCAAGGACAACCAGTACCTGGTCGAAGGCAAAATGACGGTTAAGGATGTGAGTGAAACAGTCTCGGTGCCGTTTACCCTGTTGGGTGTCAAGGTCGCCCCTTTCGACGACAAATTGGAAGTGGCCGGCTTCGAAGCCCGCATGACCATCGATCGCCTGGCCTACCACGTGGGCAGCGGAAAATACTACGACATGGGCGTGGTGGGAAAAGAGGTGGATGTGCTCATCACTCTGGAAGTGACCCGAAAGAAGTAAAAACCAGCCTTCAATCCTATTTTCAGATAGGTGATCAACTGGGTTGCAGCTGACTCAGCGTGTTTGCGACGTGCCATGAACCGATTAACCGCCATATCGCTTGTCCTGCTTCAGATCGGCTTTGCATGGCCGGCCTGGAGTGGTTCGCCGTTTTCTCCAACGGCTGTCTCCTTGCCCCCCGGCTTTCAAATCTCCCTTTTTGCGGAGAACCTTCCCAATGCCCGGTCCATGACTTCAGGAGAAAGTGGAATGCTCTTCGTTGGGACACGAAAGACCGGCAGGGTATATGCACTCGTGGATCGGGACGGAGACTTCAAGGCAGACCAAACGATCCTTCTGGCCAAGGGATTGCGTATGCCCAACGGTGTGGCATTCAAGAACGGCCATTTATTTGTGGCAGAGGTTCACCGGGTGATCCGGTTCGACAACATTGTCGGCAACCTGGTACCCGGTGCCCCCTATCTGGTGGTGAACGACAGCCTGCCCACCGATCGCCGCCATGGATGGAAATTCATCCGTTTCGGCCCTGATGGGAAACTTTACCTTCCCGTGGGCGCCCCATGCAATGTCTGCCGGGAGCAGGACCACCGGTTTGCCACCATCATGCGCATGAACGCGGATGGCTCAGGCCTCGAGGTGTTTGCCGAGGGCGTGAGAAATTCGGTGGGGTTCGACTGGCACCCGCAGACCCGCGAACTCTGGTTCACCGACAACGGCCGCGATTGGCTGGGGGACGATTTTCCGCCGGACGAATTGAACCACGCACCGGCGGCAGGCCGCCACTTCGGCTTTCCATACGTTCACGGCAGCAATGCCCCCGACCCCGTATTCGGCGACCAGGCGCCCCAACGAGAATTTCAACCACCGGCGTGGGAACTGGCGCCCCATGCGGCTGCGCTGGGCATGCGATTCTACACTGGGAACATGTTCCCATTAGAATATCGTGGCCAGATTTTCATTGCCGAACACGGGTCCTGGAACCGCAGTGAACCGATCGGCTATCGTATCAGTCTGGTGCGGCTAAAAAACGGTCGACCTGCCTCCTACGAGGTGTTTGCCAGCGGATGGCTCACGGACGGTAAAGTTCTCGGCCGGCCGGTTGATTTAGAAATTCTCACAGACGGCTCCATGCTGGTTTCCGACGACGATGCCGGCAGAATCTACCGAATAACCTACCAGCCCTGATCCGGGGAGATGGGTGTTCGCCTTTTAAACGACCGACTGACGCTGTGCCGGACCCTTCCTCCATACCACGGATTTTCCCCCACCAATCTTTACCGAATCTTTATTCGATCTTTACCGAAGGTTTACAGCCAGGGGTTATCGTTTAAACAGAGCCAACAGGGTTTGTTGATTCGAAGCCCTGTTAACCCTTCAACCCCTTTTCGGCAAAGGAGATTGTCATGAGAAAGCTTTTGTTCAAAACGCTATTAGCATTAATGGTCGGAATGGTTATGCCCCTTGGTCAAGCGATGGCCGCTGAGTTCACCGTCACCGTGAAAAACCTGACCAACGGGATCTATTTCACCCCCCTGCTGATCACCGCCCATGACGGGGACACCCATTTATTCGAAACCGGTTCACCGGCATCAGAGGCCCTGCAAGCCATGGCCGAAGGGGGAAATATTTCCGGGCTGATTGAAATGGTGGGTGGTGTGGATGGGGACACGGTGGCCAATCCGGCGGGGGATCTGCTGCCGCCCGGGGGCATCGTCAGCGACGTTTATTTCAACACCAAACGAACCCGCAACCGGTACCTGTCCCTGGTGGCCATGCTGCTGCCCACCAACGACGGTTTCGTGGGCCTCGATTCGCTGCGCATCCCCCGTGTTCCGGGAATCTATAAATACTTCCTGGTCGGCTACGATGCCGGCACCGAGGCTAACGATGAGCGCCTAACCGGTGGCGGTGCGCCCGGCGTTCCTGGGATTCCAGGCGCACCCGGCGGTGATGCCGGTACCGGCGGCAGCGGTGTAACCGGCGCCGATAAGAATTCGACGGTGCACATTCATCGGGGGGTAGTCGGCGATACCGATTCTAAAGGCGGCATCAGCGACCTGAACAGCGCCATTCACCGCTGGCTGAATCCTGTCGCAGAAATAGTTATCGAGATCCAGCCCCAACGGCACGGCAGAAGAAATTGAAAGTGAGCGAATTCATTTTTATAGCATGATGCGCTTGATCCAGATCAGAATGGCCGGCAGCATAATTACGCATATCCAATCGCGTGTGATTGGATATGCGTTCTGCTTTTGTGACTGATGATTGCGTGGGTTGATCATCAACCGTCCGCGGTCTGTGTGTTATCATTATCCCAGCACTTCGTTCAGACCCCCACGGATGGCAGCCACGGCGATGTCCACCTGCTCATCGGTGATGATAAATGGTGGGGCCACCAGGAAGGCGTCTCCGTCGGTTCCTGCAAGTCCCGTGGACTTATAAACGATCACACCGCGATTGAAAACGGCCTCGTAGAGCCGTTCTGCCACCTTTTCTTTCCGAGGGAACGGTTTCAGGGAGGCCTTGTCGGCCACCAGTTCGACGCCCCACAGAAAGCCGATGCCGCGGATATCGGCCACGTGGGGATGCCCGCTCAGGGCTGTGCGCAGCCGTTCTCCCAGCCTCGGGCCGAATTCGGAGACCCGCGCCACCAGGCGCTCACGCTCCAGGATGCCCACTGCGGCCAGCCCGGCCGCGGCGGCCACCGGATGATGGGAAAACGTGCCGCCGTGAACAAAGTTTCCGGAGCCGCTGCGAATGGCCTCGAAATGTTTTTCCTGAACACCCACGGCCGAAAGGGCCATCGCGCCCCCGGCAATCCCCTTGCCCAGGGTGACGATATCCGGGCTGACGCCGTAGTGCTGGCAGGCAAACCAGCGGCCGGTGCGGCCCATGCCGCAAAGCACTTCGTCAAGGATGAGCAACACCCCATAGCGCCGGCAGATGTCGGCCACGATGGTCAAATACTCCGGCGGCGGCGCATAGGCGGCCAGCGTGCCCCCGGAAACGGTCTCGGCGAGAAAGGCCGACACGGTCTCAGCCCCGAGGTTTTCGATGGTTTCTTCCAGCGCCAGCGCACACTGCACGCCGCATTGCGGGTAAGTCCGTCCGTAGCTGCAGCGCAGGCAGTAGGGAGCCGGGATGTGCGTCACGTCGGTGAGCATGGGGGCGTACGGCGTTCGAAAGACTGTGCGCCCCATGGCCGAAAGGGCGCCCATCGTCAGCCCGTGATAGGACTTCCACCGGGAAATCAACCGGAATCGCTGGGCACGGCCCGCTTCCAGGTGGATCTGCCGGGCCAGCTTGATCGCCGTTTCTACGGCTTCCGATCCGCTGGAGACGAAATAAAACCGCGAGATCCCCTCTGGCGCATGGCCGGACAGCACATCGGCGAGCCGTTCCACTGCCGGCGTGGTAAACATGGTCGGGTGTGCGTAGTAGCAGGCCGCGATCTGTTCGGCGACCGCATCGGCAATTTCCCGGCGTCCGTGCCCCACGTTGACGACGATGGCCCCGCCGCTGGCATCCAGATACCGGTTGCCGGACGCGTCCTCGATCCACACCCCTTCTGCCTTGACGGCCACCGGCAGGGGGCGATCCAGCCGGCGCGCAAACACATGTCCGGAAATGTCACTCATCCTTGGATCTCCTTTACCATTTGTCGTTGTCCCATCCCTTTCCGGCCCACCGCCATCGCCACCAGCGCCAGCGGCCGACTCGCTCCACCCGGATGCCCAGCAGACTGCCCGAGCGGAATGTCGACAGGCTCACATCCCGCCCGTCGACGGCCAGCCGGGTCTGGTTCACAGATTGCAGGTAGAACCGCAGCGGTTGCACCGGGTGCCGCTGTTCGTCCACAACGAACCAGTCCCCTTCCCGGTGCATGCGGGCGACTGCCGTGTTGGGCAGTCCCGATCCATTTGAGGTGAACCGCGTTTGTACCGCCACCAGTCCTCGCGTCTGGTCTACTTCAAATCGCCCCTCTACTGGCGTGCGCTCCACCGAGTGCCGGTAATAAATCCGGACATCGCTTCCAGGTGTCACCGGGAGGACCTTCATGTCGCTTGACGCAAAGCGCAGCGCCCTGACGGTTAGCACATCCATGGGCCATGCCATCAAGGCGATGACTGCCGTCAGCATCACTGCGGCAGCGAGGGCCGCAAAACGGGGGCGCATCAGGCTGCTTGCAGAGCTGTTTTTTGTTTGCGAGCGCGTTGCCACAAGAAAATCACCACCATCATGGCGATGGCAAAAACGTTGACCAGGTGCTGGTTGATGTGAACACCGCCGAGGCTCAGATGTCCGGGGTTGACCAGGAGGAATGCCAGCCCCAGGAAAATGAAGCGCTCCCAGACATATGTCCGGATGATCCAGTGCCCTTGAATGAACACCGACCAGCAGAACATGCCGAGGATGCTGATGGGGATGATGTACACCAGCTCCATCCAGTTCGTGTTCATCATCAACAATTTGGTGTTGTAGATGAACATGAACGGCAGGGTGAACGCCGCCAGATCCAGACGGAAACTCTTCCACCCCGTTTTGATTGGATCCGATCCGGCGATGCCGGCTGCAGCGTAAGCGCAAAGGCCCACCGGCGGCGTGTCGTCTGCCACGATGCCGTAGTAGAACACGAAAAGGTGAACGGCGACGATGGGCAGGCCGAGGTTTTGCGTGGCGCTGATGGTCAATATGGCCGGCGCGGTCATGGACGCCATGATGATGTAGGTGGCCGTTGTGGGCAGTCCCATCCCGAGGATGATGGATGCGAACACGGAAAATATCAGGGTCAGCAGCAGACTGCCGCCGGCCGCCTCGGTGATCAGGGTGGCCATTTTCAATCCGAGGCCGGTGAGGGTGACCACACCGATGATGACGCCGCAGCAGGCGCAGGCGGCTGCGATGCCGGCCATGTTGCGCGCGCCGGTCTCCAGTGCGCCCAGAAGCTCGGTCTGCGTTCTTCGCCACATGTAGCCTTGAGGCCGCCGCTGAAACGCTTCGAAAGCGTTCGGATCTTCGAGCAGTGGCACTTTTCCCGCCAGTACCCGGGAAAACTGGTAGCGTGCGCGGTAGATATTGTTACCGGCGGCAACGAAGCAGGCGATCAGAATCGACCAGGCTGCGGCGGTCGTGGGCGTCCACATGGTTACCAGCAGCAGCCAGATCAGCAGCGCCAGAGGAATCAGGTAGTGGAGACCCGAGAGCAGCGTCTTGATCATCGGCGGGCACTCCTCCTTGGTCAGCCCGCGGATATTCTCTTTGACCGCCTCCAGATGGACGATGGAAAAAATGGCGGCATAGGAAAGAATGGCCGGGATGAATGCGGCCTTGACGATGCTGATGTAAGGCACCCCGATAATTTCGGCCATGATGAAGGCCGCCGCCCCCATGATCGGCGGCATGAGCTGCCCGTTGGTCGACGCGGCCACCTCGACAGCCGCGGCCACATGGGGTTTGAACCCCACCTTCTTCATCAGCGGGATGGTCATGGCGCCGGTTGTCACGGTGTTGGCGATGGAAGACCCGGATATGGACCCCATGGCGCAGGAGGCCACCACAGCCGCCTTGGCCGGTCCTCCCCGAAACCGCCCCATGAGCGCAAAGGACAGGTTGATCAGGTACTCGCCGGCACCGATCTTTTCAAGAAAGGAGCCGAAAAGGACGAATAGGAAGACAAACGTGGCCGACACCCGCAGCGGCACGCCCCACAGCCCCTGGCCGGTCATGAAAATGTGATCGATGATTCGCTTGACGCGAAAGCCCCTGTGGGCGAGGTCGCCGGGCAGATAGGGGCCGAAAAAGGCGTACAGGAGAAAAACGATGGTGATGATCGGAAGAATCGGCGATACACTTCTTCGGGTCGCCTCTAGTATCAGCACGATGAGAACGGCGCCGATGAGGATGTCATACAATGGCGCGTTGCCTACCGCATGCACCACGTGGTCGTAGTTTGCGAACAGATAAAAGGCGGTGGCGCCGCCGATGACTGCGAAGACAGCGTCGAAAATCGACACCCGGTCTTTCGATGATTTTTTGGAGAAGGGAAAACACAGAAAGCACAGTACCATCGCGAAGGTCAGGTGAATGGAAAGCTGTCTGGCGCCGGGCAGCTCCCCGAAAAAACCCGTGTAGAGCTGAAACAGCGACATGGAAATGGCAATCAGGCTGATCAATAAACCGGTCTTGCCGGATAGCAATCGTGAGCCGCTCTCCGAGGCCCTGGCCAATTCCCTGCTGGCGTCCGTGTCCTGAATCACTTCTTTCGCCAAAATCTCACCTCCATGCAAATTATCCGTCGGGGAGTCGGCAGCCCGTTGCCGTCTCCCCGACTGGTTGCTCGGTTTTGTCTACGGCGTTACCTACTTCAGGACACCTTTTTCCTTGAAGTACTTCTCAGCCCCGGGATGCAGCGGGATGCTCATGCCCACAAGGCCGTCTTCCATTCTGATGTCCTTGAACTTGTCATGGGCCATCTTGAGCTGGTCCAGGTCGGAGTACATGGCATTCAGGATTTTGTAGACGATATCATCCTCCAGATCCGCGCGTGCCGCCAGCATGGCCATGACCGAGACCGTGGGAACATCCTTGTCGTTGCCCTTGTAGGTGCCGCCCGCAACGATCTGTTTGGCATAGAAGGGGTAGGTTTTAATGAGATTGTCGACGTTCTTACCGGCGATGGGCACCACATCGGTGTCGACGATCAGGGAGGTGTCCATGATGACGGCAGCACCCACGGCCACAGTGAAAAATGCCGCGTCGAGACGGCCGTCCTTGATGTAGTCCGCGGACTGGGATGCGGTGAGCTGCTCGGCCCTGGCCAAATCATTGACCGTCAGGCCCCACGCTTCCAGGATCTGCTTGGCGTTTTCGGCGGTGCCGGATCCCACGGGACCGATGGCTACTTTCTTCCCCTTAAGGTCGCTCGGCGACGTGATTTTGGAATCCTTGCGGGCGATCAGCTGCACGTGCTCAGGAAACAGGGTGCACACGCCCAGCAGGTTTTTGATCGGTCCGTCGAACATGTCTGCCTTGCCGGCGTATGCGTAGGAAGCGATATCGTTTTGCAGAATGGCAAAGTCCGTATCGCCGGCACCGATGAGTTTCGCGTTAGCAACGGATGCACCGGAGGACTCGGCCGTAACCTTGATGCCGTCGTCTTTGAGGTGCTTGTAGGCAATTCGGGAGATGGCCCCAGCCATCGGGAAATACGCCCCGGTTACCCATCCGGCGGCGATGGAAACGAACCGCCGTGCGGCGCCGGCCGGGGGAATGAGCATTGTCGTGCAAAGAACCAAAACAATTACCAGCGGCAACCAGACTTTTTTTGTACGTTTCATAGATGGACCTCCTTCTAAAGATTAAGTGTTGCATGTTGGACAAGCGCTTCTTTTCCTGAACGCGATCGATTGCGCTTCTATCACCCCCTTGAGGTTACGGGTGGTATTCCAAGGCCTTCGAAATCCGTGCGGCAACGGAAATGACTGCCGGAATCAGTGTTGTTTCCACGGCCGACCGATCGTAATGGTCCGCGTTCACGGCCATGTTCACCGCGGCAACCACCTGGCCGTCAAGATTTCTTACCGGTGCCGCCACGCTGATCAGTTCGGGGGCCATTTCGCCGCGGTTTACGGAATACCCCTGGCTTCTCGCATCATCGAGTATCGTCATCAACATCGTTGTGTCGGTGACGGTATGCCGGGTAAAAGGTTTCCTGCAGGAGCGCTCAAGGAGCCGTCGCGCATTGGCCCGAGGCAGCGAGGCCAGCAGCACGCGGCCCATGGACGTGCAGAATGCCGGAAGTTTTGATCCGATTTCAAGATTGATATCCAGAATTTTCTTGGTCTTGACCCGGTCGATGTAGAGGATATCCGTTCCGTCCAGAATCGCCAGGTTGAAGGTTTCATTATATTCCCGACAGGCTTGGATCAGATGCCGGTGAGCGAAAGACCAGAGATCTGAAGTGTCGAAGAAGCTGTGGGCGAACCGAACGACTCGGGGCGCAATGCGGTACTGCTTCAAGTCCGGAACACGCTCAACCCATTCCAGAAACTCCAAGGTTCGAAGAAATCGGTAGGCCGTTGGCAATCCCATGTCGACTGCCTCGGCGATCTGGCTGAGACTGAGCGGTTTTCCGGCATCGGCCAATGCTTCCATGACATTTGCGGCCTTTACGACCGATTGAATGGTATTGGCCGGTGCCTCCCCAGCATTTCGCATCGTGATATACACTTTCGCTTAGTGAAGACTCACCTAACCACACACGGGAGGCCTTTTCAAGTAAAAATTCCCCTACCGAGGTGACTCCCGGCAGGTCTGAGGCCGCGCTTTTCGTATCAATCCGGTGCCAACCGTGTCACGTCACGGGAGGCCGGCAACGAAATGAATGAACTCGCTAAGTTGGTTCAGCTCCGTCTGTTTTGGGGCGTCTTGGCGGCGCGGGTGAAGGGAAAGACACGGACGTGGACGAAATTCCTGAAACGGGTCTTCCCGGTTCAGGTTCAGGTGCAACGAGTGCCTGGGTAAAACATGCACCGAACGTCTGAATTCCGCAAGACAACCCTGTCCGGGAAAGGCCTCCGAATGACATTACGGCTGCTATTGTATCCCGCATTGGCTGACGGGCGAGTGCCTTTCAAAAAAAACGGCAGCCCGCTGCTTTGCCTCGCAGGCTGCCGTTTTCAAAGGAGGGCCGATTATCGTCGGGAGGAATCGGTCACACCATCAAAGAACTCCGAATTAAATGTCGTAGTACAGGTGGAACTCGTGAGGATGCGGACGCAGCTTCACGGGGTTGACCTCGTTTTTGGTTTTGTACTCGATCCACATGTCGATAACATCCTTGGTGAAGACGTCTCCTTTGAGCAGGAAGGCGTTGTCTTCGGCCAGGGCCGCCAGGGCCTCGTCCAGAGAACCCGGTGCAGATGGGATTTCAGCCAGCTCTTCGGGCGGCAGGTCATAGATGTTCTTGTCCAGTGGATCACCGGGATCGATTTTGTTCTGGATGCCGTCGAGTACTGCCATCATGATGGCGGAGAAGGCCAGGTATCCGTTGCATGACGGATCTGGAGTCCGGAATTCGATGCGTTTAGCCTTGGGCGACGCCGAATACATGGGGATGCGGATGGCGGCACTGCGGTTACGGCTGGAATAGGCCAGGTTCACCGGCGCCTCGTATCCCGGCACCAGCCGTTTATATGAGTTGGTCGTGGGGTTGGTGAAGGCACACAGCGCCTTGCAGTGCTTGAGAATGCCGCCCATGGCCCAGAGGGCTTCCTGAGAGACGCCGGCGTATTTGTCACCGGCGAACAGGGGTTTGCCTTCTTTCCAGATGCTCACGTGGGTGTGCATGCCGGTGCCGTTGTCGCCATACAGCGGTTTGGGCATAAAGGTAACGGTGTGGCCGGCCTTGTTGGCCACGTTTTTCAGTACATACTTGAACCACATAAGCTGATCGGCCATCTGCAGCAGGGGCTTGAAGCGCATATCGATTTCGGACTGACCAGCGGTGGCCACCTCATGGTGCTGGCACTCCACGTCAATGCCCAGGCTCTCGAGGGTCAGAAGCATGTCGGTGCGCAGGTCCTGGAACTTGTCCGACGGGGGCGTCGGAAAGTAGCCTTCCTTGTGGCGCAGCTTGTATCCCAGGTTGGGCTCTTCACATCGGCCTGTATTCCAGGCCCCCTCCACGGAATCGATGGCGAAGAAGGCGCTGTTTGTCTGACTCTCGTAGCGGATGTCGTCAAAAATGAAAAATTCCGCTTCCGGGCCGATGAAGGCGGTATCGCCGATGCCGGTGCTCTTGAGATAGGCTTCGACCTTCTTGGCGATGTTTCGCGGATCACGGGTATAGGCTTCGCGGGTGATGGGATCGGCGATATCGCAGATGAGCACCAGTGTAGGCACCTTAAAGAACGGATCGATTTTCGCGGTGGCCGCATCGGGGATCACCAGCATGTCACTGGCGTTAATGGGCTGCCATCCCCGGATGCTGGAGCCATCAAAGCCGAAACCGTCTTCGAAGCTTTCCACGGTCAGTTCACCGATAGGCACAGTGAAGTGCTGCCACATGCCCGGGAAATCCATGAAACGCATATCTACAACCTTTACGCCGTTTTCCTTTGCCATTGCCAATACTTTTTCTGGTTTCATAGGTGCCTCCTGATAATGTTGAATAGGTAAAGAAACGATTTAAAAATAGTTCTTTCAATTAAATGGCATCTGTTCCGGTTTCACCGGTACGTACTCGGATCACCTCTTCCACCGAAAACACGAAGATTTTGCCATCCCCGATTTTTCCGGTGTTAGCGGCTTTTTGAATGGCCTCCACCACCTGGGCGGCGCGCTCGGAGTCCACGATAATCTCGATCTTAACCTTGGGGATGAAGTCCACCACATACTCGGCGCCGCGATAGATCTCTTTGTGCCCTTTCTGGCGCCCATACCCCTTGACCTCCGAGATGGTCATTCCCTGGATGCCGATCTCGTTGAGGGCCTCTTTCACATCGTCCAATTTGAAGGGTTTGACGATGGCCTCGATCTTCTTCATTTTTCAACCTCCTGTTGTAATGGCCGAGAGAGCGATGGACGTCTCCCCGAAATATTAAATCTCAGCAATTTCAAAACCGCGTTCACCGTGAAGGGCGTTGTCCAGGCCCTGAATTTCATCATCGCGTTCCACGCGCAGGCCGCCGGTCAGTGCCTTGGTAACGGTTATAACAATCAGCGTCCCCACAGCAGTGAATACCGCGGTGGCGACAATGGAGACAAACTGGATCCACAGCTGTCCGGGGTTGCCGTAAAACAAGCCCGTGGCGCCTTCGGTGATGGCGGGGTTGGCGAAAAGGCCCGTGGCAAGGGCGCCCCAGATACCGCACATGCCGTGGACACCAAAGGCGTCCAGGGAATCATCGTAGCCGATTTTCTGTTTCAACCCAGCAACGGAAAAGTAGCCCAATGCTCCGGCAATCAAACCAATGATCAGTGCGGCAGGCAGGTTGACAAACCCTGCCGCCGGCGTGATTGCCACCAGTCCGGCAACCACACCGGAAGCGATGCCCAATACCGTCGGTTTGCCGGTAACCATCCATTCGCAGAACATCCACACCAGGGCCGCCGTGGCGGCAGATGTGTTGGTTACCAAAAAGGCCGATGCCGCCACCCCGTCGGCGGCCAGCTGGCTGCCGGCATTGAATCCGAACCAGCCGAACCACAACAGGGCCGCACCCAGGGCTGTGAGGGCGATGCTGGAGGGGAACATGGCCTCTTTGCCATAGCCGATGCGCTTGCCAAGTACCAGCGAGAGCACAAGGCCCGCCACACCGGCATTGATATGAACCACATTGCCGCCGGCAAAGTCAAGGGCACCCATCGATCCCATCCACCCCCCTCCCCACACCCAGTGGGCGATGGGGCAATAGATGAAGGTGATCCACAGGATCGTGAACACGATCCACGAGGAAAATTTCATGCGGTCGACGATGGAACCCAGTACCAGGGCCACGGTGATGCCGGCAAAGGTCATCTGAAACAGGGCGAACACATAGGTGGGAATGGTACCGCTAAGGCTGTCCACACCGATGCCACTCATGAAAAAATAGTCGAATCCGCCGATGACACCGCCTTTGCTTGAGCCAAAGGCCAGGGTGTACCCCCACATCATCCAGATGACACTGGCCAGGCAGTAAGAAACGAAGGTCATGGCCAGTGTGTTGAGCAGGTTTTTGTAGCGCGACATACCCCCGTAAAACAGGGCCAGTCCCGCCGGGGTCATCATCATCACCAAAGCCGTTGCGACAATCATCCAAGCCGTGTTGCCCGTATCCAGCACATCTTCTGCAAACGCCGGGGTGGCGATCAATCCGAGTAGCAGTGTCAGCCCAATCGATTTCAATCTCATATTGTCCTTTTCCTCATGGGTAGGTTTCCGTCTTCAACTTCTTATTTTCCGCTCCACCGTAAACGGTGTTCAGCCATGGATCGGATCCTCACCCGGGAGAATCTTCTGAATGGCTGCCTTGACGGCCGCTACCTGCTGTGGTGCGTCCACCTTCTGGCCGTCAAAATCCCTCACGTAAAACACATCCACCACCTGATCCACCTTAGTGGCGATCTTGGCGACCCAGATATCCAGACCGCACTTGAAAAGCGCATCGGTCACCCGGAACAACAGGCCGGGAAAGTCAAATGTCACCACCTCGACAATCGTAAAAAAGCTTGAGGTTTGATTGTCCACGACGATCTCGGTGGGGCGCTCCGCCGTGTAAGGCCGAATCGGTGTCGCGTCTTTTTTTTTACGGTTCAGCTTTTCACTCAGATCCAGTCGGTCGGCCAGCGCATCCTCGAGGTTCCGTCGAGCCCGCTCCCATCGTTCATCTTCGAAGATCGGATCCGGTGGTGGATTGACTTCAAAAACGTCCAGCGCAATGTTGTTGCGCCAGGTAAAAATCTGAACGTCGAGAATATCGATATTGTTAAGGGTGAAGACACCCGCAATCCTGGAAATAAGACCGGGCCTGTCTTTGGCGCAAATGGTCACCGTTCGGGTGTCCGCACCCGGGGAACGTTCGACGTGCCAGACAAAGGGCCGGCCGCCGATCTCGGCATAAAGCTGCAGGTGCTTCGGGATGTTGCCGACAGGTGTGTAGAGCATGTACCGGGGAGACATAAAATTTAGCAACCGGTCCAACTGGTCCGGCGCCATTTCCGCAGGCATGGCCTCAACCACCGCCTGCCGCTTTTTCTCCACGGTTCTCATTGCCCGACCGGTGGCCAGTTCGCCATGCTCGAGAACATTGAGGACCTTGAAAAAGAGATTTTCCAGCAGTGAAGCGGTCCAGTCATTCCAGGCCTTGGGGCCGGTGGCCATGGAGTCGGCAATGGTCAGCAGGTAGAGCATCTTCAGCAGGTCGGCCTTCTTGATGATCCGGGCCAAGGCGACGGCTGTTTCTTCATCGTTGATGTCTCTTCGTGTGGCCGTCAGAACCAGCAGCAGATGATGCTCAACGAGAAAGGAGACGATTTTGGCATCCGCCGGGCTGGCGCTCTTTTCCAGGAGGATTTTTTCAACCAGGACAGCGCCGCGTTCCGAGTGGCCGCTTTTGGGCTCTCCCTTGCCGATGTCATGAAGCAGGGCGGCCCACAACAGAATTTTCTTTTTTTTCAATTCTTGGTACAGCCTGTGGGCGAGGGCGTCTGCCTCGGCCCCTGCATCAGTATCGAAGCCCCGTAAAATTTTTATGGTGTAGAGCAGGTGCCTGGCCACCGGGTAAAGGTGATACTGGTCGAACTGGATCCGATTGACCACCAATTTGAACTCTGGAATGAATCGAGCCAGGAAACCCGTATACAGCATCTGGTTAAGCACTTCGAAGGCCCGGGAAGAGCGGATCAGGATCCGCTCAAACTGCTGAACCACGGTTGGATCGCGTCTGAACGCATCGTCCACCAGGTGCGAAAAATCTTTCACCAGCCGTTTGGCTTCGCTGTTCAGCGGCGCCCGCTGCGCGGCGCTCTCCGCAAAGATCTCTATCAACAGGCGCGGGTTGTTGAGTATTTTTTCAGGCGAAATGAAATTGAGCATTCCCCGATTGAATTTAAGCCCCTTGACATGGGTGGTCTTCAGACCTTTGTTCTTTCTTTTGAGGCGCTTTTTCTGTTCCATCTCGTACAGGAACATCTCGTGCTGCTGCTTCACATATTCCATATGACCGTGAAGCTGGCCCAACAGGTGCTCCACAGGCAGGTGGCCGTTGACAGCCTTTACGCCCATAACTTCCGCCAGCTTTCGCTGTTGCTCCAGATGAATCTGATCGCATTTTCGGTTCATCATCAGGTGAAAGCGGTTTCTCACATTCCAGATGAAGGTGAGGGCGTCAGACAGGCGCGTGAAATCATCATGTGAAAAATAGCCATAGTACTCAAGATCCCGGCGCTGTTTGATGCCGGACTTGATCTTGGCGATCCACAGCATGGTGTGGTAGTCACGCAGTCCGCCCTGTCCCTCCTTGAAGTTGGGTTCCAGCAGGTAGGACGAGTCGCCGAAACGTCGGTGCCGTTCCCGGTTGGTTTCCACCAGCCAGGAGATGATCGTGTCGGGTTTGAGATTGATGAATTTGGTACGGATCTGGTCCATCAACTTGATGAACAACGGAGACATGCCGCAGATGAACCGGGCATCCAGGATGGAGGTCAGCACCTCAAAATCCCTGCGTGCCATGTTGACACACTCTTTGATGGAACGCGTGGCATGCCCCACATCCAGCCCCATGTCCCACAACGGGTAGACGATCTCGCGCACCAGATCTGCGGCCACCCGGGGAACCTTCTTTTCGAAAAGAAACAGCAGGTCCACATCGGAGTAAACGCATTGCTCCGCCCGACCGTATCCTCCCAGGGCCACCACCGCATAAGGGTTTTTAGCGATGTCCATTTTCGGACCCACGACACTTTTTTCGTATCGTTGACGAAAATAGTCGTCGATCAGCAGGGCATTGTCATCGAGAAAATCAGGCGCTTTTCCCGCCAGGAGATCATCGATCAGCTGTGTCCGCCCATTTTTCAGCGCAAGGGAGACATCGGCGTAAAGGTTGTGAGGGTCCGTCTTTGTCACATCCATATCCTTCGTGTTTTTCAGACAGGAATCAAACACAGCAACCCGCGTGCCAGCCGTCAGAAATTATTAATTGTATAATCAAAAAGGTGGGTTATGATTGAATATGCGAATGTATGAATTTGCCACCACATTCCAAAAATGTAATTATATTTTTTTAAATATTACAAAATTGGGATAGAGGTTGTGGAATCTGAAATTACCGCAAACTCGGCAATGACGACTGTAATTGCACCTTGAAGCCGCGGGGCCAGCCGCTTCAAGGTGCATTCAGGGGAGGAGCAGAAATAAACGGTCTTTATTTACGCTACCTAACGGTTTCGATTAAGATTGGGTTGCCGGGCTGGCGGACGCAACGTAGCTGGGCAATCCGGATGAGGGCGGACCGGTAATGGATGAGATGCCGCCGTGTGTGGACACACCGAAGTCCGGATAGGCGATGCCACCGTGCTCGGCATAGTCCAGCCCCTCCAGTTCTTCTTCCGGTGAAACCCGCAGGCCGATGGTCTTGTCGATCAGTTTGAACATCACGAGGGCCGCGGGAAAGGTCCAGAGAAAACAGGCGGCGATGCCCAACAACTGCACCCCGATGATGCCTGCGGATGTCCCGCCGATGTTGAAGATGCCGGCGGCAAGCGTGCCCCATGCACCGTTGACGCCATGTACGGAAATAGCACCGACCGGATCGTCAACTTTAATTTTGTCGAAGAACAGGACTGAGAAGACCACGATGATGCCCGCAGCAGCGCCGATTATGATGGAGCTGGAAGGTGTAACATTGGCACAGCCTGCGGTAATCGCCACCAAGCCGGCCAGGGCGCCGTTGAGGCTCATGCCCACTTCGGGTTTGCCGAATTTCATCCAGGAGACCACCATGGCCAGACAGGCACCGGCGGCAGCGGCCAGGTTGGTGTTGACAAAAATCATGGCGATGCTGGTATCCGCCGTGGTGGTGGAGCCGGGGTTGAACCCGAACCACCCCAGCCACAGGATGAATACGCCCAAAGCAGCCAGGGGGATGTTGTGACCCATGATGGGTTTGATTTTGCCGTCTTTGGTGTACTTGCCAAGCCGAGGACCGAGCACGATGGCACCGGCCAAAGCCGCCCAGCCGCCCACCGAGTGTACCACGGTAGAGCCGGCAAAATCGATGAACCCGAAGCCTTCCAGCCATCCGCTGCCGCTGAACAGGCTGCCCCAGGCCCAGGAACCGAAAACCGGATAGATCAGGGCGGAGACAAAAATACTGTAAATAATGTACCCGGTGAACTTGGTGCGTTCCGCCATGGCACCGGACACGATGGTGGCGGCAGTTGCGGCAAAGACCACCTGGAACATCCAAAAGGCCAGCACCCAGGGATCACCATCCGGTGTGAAATCGCTAAGGAAAAAACCGGTGGTACCGAACCAGCCGGTAGAGGTGGCGCCAAACATAATTCCGAAGCCGATGGCCCAGAAGGCAATTGAGCCGATGGAAAAGTCCATGAGATTTTTCATCATGATATTGATGGAGTTCTTGGCCCGGGTGAAACCGGCCTCAACCATGGCAAAACCGGCTTGCATGAAAAACACCAGGGCGGCAGCCACCAGCGTCCACAGGTAGTTGGCGTGGGTCTGAACCAGATCGATGGCTTCTTTGTTGGTCAAAACGGTGGGTTCGGGATCGGCCGCCATGGCAACAGGAACAGTCATCAGGGCAACCAGCATCAGCAGGATAAATGCTTTCAATTTCATTTTTCTCTCCTTGTAAAATATGAGTGGTGACAATTGTAATTGCTGAAGATCTTAAATCGCATCCTTGCCTGACTCGCCGGTGCGGATGCGGTATGCCCCTTCGATGGGCATGACGAAGATCTTTCCGTCTCCCACGCTGCCGGAATTGGCTACCTCGATGATGGTGGACACGGCTTTGTCCGCCATATCGGAGTCCACAATCAGGTCGATTCTGACCTTGGGAACGAAGTCGGTCTGGTATTCGGCACCGCGATAGATTTCCTTGTGACCCCGCTGACGCCCGAATCCTTTGACCTCGACTGACGGTCATACCCGACACGCCGATCCGGTTCAGGGCGTCTTTCACATCATCCAGTTTGAAAGGCTTGATAATCGCTTCAATTTTTTTCATTGATGACATCTCCTGTTGACTTAAAAAGGTTGAGCACTCCTGGTTATCGGTTGTTGTTTGCATGTCCAGTGAGCAACCGCTGTGCCATCATTGCTGGAGTGTACTGTAAACTTTCGTAATAATGTAAAATTTTAGCTATTTTGCCGACAGCCTATCCGTACTGTTGCAAAACATTTATGTTATATAATCCAAGTTTAAAATACAAATTTAGTAATAAATTGGTATTGTAAATACAATTATGTTATTAATATATTTCATGCTCTCCGGCTTTGTTTCGCGGCAACCGTGATCACGGTGCTCAAAGATCGGCAATTAGTGCAGCTCGCCTGACTCACGGATTCCATGAATAGCCCGGAATTATTGGCTGAATTGGGTAGACGTATGTAAATGCCGATTAATCGGGACAACTGGAGCAGTTGGCGCAGGACTCAAGGGCTGTTGCAACCGCTTAAAGAACACTGGTTTTTGTTGAAAGCCACATAAATGTATAATCAATATCAACCTCAGGTGGGGTTAACACCCAGCACGATGAGGTCCTGGATGGTCGCCTTTCGCCGACGCCAGAAATTATGGCTTGAATTTTCTTCAGGATCTCCATAAGTTATTTCTTTGCCATATGACAGTGTCACGGCGCACCTGTTTTTAGCACCCATGAACCCGCCGCAGGAATAGGAGAAAAGACCGATGACCGTTGCACGCAAGATCAACGACATCATGGCCAAATCGTCATGGATTCGCAAAATGTTCGAAGAAGGGGCCAGACTCAAGGCTGAGCATGGTGCGGAAAAGGTGTTTGATTTCAGTCTGGGCAATCCCGTGCTTCCGCCGCCGGAAAAATTCAACCAGATTCTCAGGGACACGGTGGACTCGTGTGGGCTCGGCGACCACTGCTACATGCCCCAGGCCGGCTATCCCCAAGTGTGCGTCTCCATTGCCGATTATCTGACCAAGGAGCAGGGTGTTGCCATCAGCTGCGATGAAATCATCATGACCTGCGGGGCTGCCGGTGCACTCAATGTCATCTTCAAAGCCTTACTGGATCCGGGTGATGAAGTGTTGACGCCTTCGCCGTGCTTTGTGGAATATCGGTTTTATGCGGACAATCACGGTGGCGTATTGAAAATGGTGGGCACCCGGCCGGACTTCACCCTCGATCTCGAAGCGCTGGGTGACGCCATTACCGAGAAAACCAAGGTGGTGCTGATCAATTCTCCCAACAACCCCACGGGTCAGATATACAGCGAGGCCAGTTTGGATGCGTTGGGTAAACTGCTGGCTGAAAAAGGCCGCGAGTACGGCCACATCATCTACCTGGTCTCCGACGAGCCCTATCGAAAGATTGTCTTCGATGACGCCCAGGTGCCGTCCATTTTTCAAAGTTACGACCAGAGCATTATCGCCACCTCCTACTCCAAGGATATCTCCATTCCCGGCGAACGCATCGGTTTTGCGGCGGTGAATCCCGCCGCCACCCATAAAAAGGAGCTGATGGCCGGCATGGCGTCTGACCAACCGGATTCTGGGATTTGTCAATGCGCCGGCCCTGATGCAGCGGGTGGTGTGCCTGCATGCAGGGGATGAGCGTCGACATCGGCGAGTACAAACGCAAAAGAGACCTGCTTTGCGACGGCCTTGCCGATGCCGGCTATGAATTCACCAGGCCGTCGGGGGCGTTTTACCTCTTTCCGCGCGCGCCCGTTGCCGATGACGTGGCTTTTGTCAAAGATCTGCAGCAGGAGTTGATTCTGGTGGTTCCGGGCAGCGGTTTCGCGGGTCCGGGACACTTTCGCATTGCCTTTTGCGTTGATGACCGGACCATCGTCAATGCTTTGCCGGGGTTTAACAAGGTCATGCAAAAATATATCTAGTATCCTTCCAGAAAAGGCATCTTGCGGCCCAGGCCGGCGTTCTCAAGTTTCCACAAGCCTCGACGTAGCGCTGCTACGCCTGCGGTTGTGAAAACGCTGCGGCCTGGCCTGAACCACAAGCTACCCTTTCTGAAAGGACACGGATAGGTGGCTGGTGAATTCCGATTATGGTAACGCCTATAAAAAAGAGGAGCGATGGATGAAAATTTTAAAGATCGATCATTTGGGCATTGCGGTGAACAGTATCGACGACGGCAAGGATTTCTGGTCAGGCGTGCTGGGACTGGCATTTCGAAGGTGCGGAAACCGTTGCCGAACAAAAGGTCACCACGGCTTTTTTCCCCGTGGGTGAAAGTGAAGTGGAGTTGCTGGAATCCACCGCTCCGGATGGCCCGGTGGCCAAATATATCGAAAAGCGGGGGCAGGGCATCCAGCATGTGGCCTTCCGTGTCGAAAACATTGACGAGGCCTTGGCCGAGTTGAAAGAAAAGGGTGTGCAGCTGATTGACCAGCAGCCCAGAATCGGCGCCGGTGGAGCAAAGATTGCCTTTCTGCATCCCAAGGCCACCAATGGCGTGCTGGTGGAGCTGTGCCAACGGGATTGATTTTTCTAAATTAAAAAACCAGGAGCAACGCCATGAAAAAAAAATCCCCCTCGCCTGCATCCGCGCATCCCATGTTATCCCCGTTGCCTCCGGACCGAGCCAAAAAAGGAAAGGTGGTGTCCGCTGAAGAGGCCGTTCGCATTATCCGGGACGGAGATACCGTCGCCACCGGAGGCTTTGTGGGCATCGGGTTTCCCGAACAGATTGCCATTGCCCTGGAATCGTATTTTCTGGCGCACGATCGTCCCCGGGACCTCACCCTGGTTTATGCCGCCGGCCAGGGAGATGGCAAAGAGCGGGGACTGAATCATCTTGGGCATTCGGGATTGGTCAAGCGGGTGGTCGGCGGCCACTGGGGATTGGTTCCCAAGCTTCAGCGGCTGGCCCTGGACAATAAAATCGAAGGGTACAACCTGCCCCAAGGCGTCATTTCCCATATGTACCGGGACATTGCCGCCCACAAACCGCGCACCATCACCACGGTCGGCCTGGGTACTTTCGTTGATCCGCTCAACGGCGGCGGAAAAATTAACGAGGTCACGACCGAAGACCTGGTGGAACGGATTCAGTTCGATGGCAATGACTACCTGGCCTACAAAACCTTTCCCATCAACGTGGCCATCCTGCGGGGCACCACGGCCGATACCGACGGCAACATCACCATGGAGAAGGAAGCCCTGACCCTCGAAGCGCTGGCCATCGCCACGGCAGCCCGAAATTCCGGCGGCTTCGTCATCGTCCAGGTGGAACGGGTGGCCGGCAGGGGGACCTTGAATGCCCGCCAGGTCAAGATTCCCGGAATCATGGTGGACTGTGTGGTCGTTTCAACACCCGAGCACCACTGGCAGACCTTCGGCATCCAGTATGACCCCTCGTTTAGCAGCGAAATCAAGGTGCCGATTCAATCGCTGCCGCCCATGGAGATGGGGGACCGCAAGATAATCGCCCGGCGTGCGGCCTTCGAACTTGTGCCCAACAGTGTGGTGAATCTGGGGATCGGCATGCCCGAAGGGGTGTCCAATGTGGCCAACGAGGAAAAGATCATTGAATTTTTGACCCTGACGGCAGAGCCGGGCGTCATCGGCGGACTGCCGGCGGGCGGCCTCAATTTCGGTGCCGCCGTCAACACGGAGGCCCTCATCGATCAGCCGTCCCAGTTCGATTTCTACGACGGCGGCGGGCTGGACCTGGCCTTCCTCGGCCTGGCGCAGGCCGACGAAGCCGGCAATCTCAATGTGAGCAAGTTCGGACCCAAGCTGGCCGGTGCCGGCGGTTTTATCAACATCAGCCAGTCCGCCAAGCGGGTTGTCTTCGTGGGAACGTTTACCGCCGGTGGCCTGAAGATTTCCGTCCAAAATGGCAAGTTGATTATCGACCGGGAAGGCAAGGTGAAAAAGTTCGTTAAACAGGTCGAGCACGTCACCTTTTCTGGTGCCTATGCCGATATCCAAAAACCAGCCCGTGCGTTATGTCACCGAACGGTGCGTTTTCCGGCTGACATCAGACGGGATGGAACTGATCGAAGTCGCTCCGGGGATTGACATCGAAAAAGACATTATAGGGCACATGGATTTCAAACCGGTGATCAAGGGCACACCGGTGCTCATGGATGAACGGATTTTCAGTCCCGGACCCATGGGGTTGAAGCAGGACCTGTTCGCCGTCTCCCTGGAAAAACGCCTGGTCTATGACCGGCGCGAAAACCTGTTTTTCGTTAACCTGGAAGGATACGCGATCCGCAGCGCCGGGGATATCGAAGATGTCAGGGCAGCCGTCGTCAAAATCATGGATACGGTGGGTCACCGGGTATATGCCGTGGTCAACTATGACAATTTCAGCATCTTGCCGGAATTGGTGGGGCCCTATACCGATATGGTGAAAGAGCTGGTGGATCGCTATTACACCGGCGTCACGCGTTACACCACCAGCGCCTTCCTGCGCATGAAAATCGGTGATGCGCTCAAAGAGCGAAAGATGGCGCCCCACATCTATGAAAGCAGGGAGGAGGCTAAGCTCGCCCTTAAGGGGGAGGGAACCAATCGGACGCTTGATTAAACCGATTGTGTCTATTTTGATACACTCATCCTGCCCCGCTCAGCGGCACCCCGTGCTTTTTGATTTTTTTTTAAAAAAGGGTCCGGTGAATACCCAGCAGGGAAGCTACACGCACCTTGTTGTTGGCGGTCTTTTTTAGCGCGGCGACAATGGCCGATAATACAGATCCTTGCGGAAACGCCCCTTGTCAATCAGCCGTTACAGGTTCTGGTTGGTGGCGGCAACGAGCCTGAAATCAGATTGAATCACTGTGTTTCCCCCAACCCGCTCAAACACCTTTTCTTCCAGAACCCGCAATAACTTGGGCTGCGTATCCAACGGCAGATCCCCAATTTCGTCAAGGAAGATGGTCCCCTGGTGTGGGCCAGTTCGAATTTGCCCGGCTTGCCTGCCGGCCCGCCACCGGTGAATGCGCCGCGGTCATACCCGAGCAGCTCGGGCTCCAGCAGGTCTTTTGGGATGGCCGCACAATTGATCTGGGCGAAGGGATGGATACCTTTTGAACTGGCGTGGTGAATGCCTTGGGCAAAAAGCTCTTTGCCCGTCCCGCTCTCACCGATGATCAGCACCGGGTAGGTGTTGGTAGCCGCCACAAGCGCCTCCTGTTTTAGATCTGCGATCGCCCGGCTGTTGCCGATAATGCTATCCAATGTGTATCGCGTGGAACGCCGCGCCATCGGTTTTTATGGGAATGCGGTGAACCACGATGTTCTGGCCGCGAATGGTCTGGGTCTGGTTGATTACGAGAAAGATAAAGTCGAGGAAAAATATAGAAACGAGGATTCATGAAAATCGAACAGACTACCCTGGTTGATTACGACGAGGTGGATACGGATTTTCGGATGAAGCTGCCGGTTTTGTTTCAACGACTCCAGCGTGCCGCGGTCCACCACTCGGAACAGGTGGGGCTGGGATCCGCGGATTTAGTAGCTGCCGGTGCCGTGTGGATTTTAAACCGCATGCGGGTGGACATTTACCGCATGCCCGTCTACCGGGAAGAAATTACCCTCAGGACCTGGCACAAAGGATCGGTCGGATTCCGGGCCGGCCGGGATTTTCTGATGGTCTGCGATGATAAGGCGGTGGCGGCAGCCACCAGTCTGTGGCTCTATTTCGACCTGAACCGTAAACGGATCGTCAAGATTCCGAAGCGCATATCCGAACCCTACACGGTCGAGGCGGATCATGTCCTGGCGGCCGACGCCATCGACTTTGCGGTGGACAAGACGTTCGTGCCGGCGCAGACGATAGCCGTCACCACCCGGGAAGGGGATTATGATCCCAACGGGCACGTGAACAACACGGTTTACCTGGAGTACCTGGACACGCTGATCAAACGAAGCGGGATCGGTGATGCCGAGGTGGGCCAGGTGGGGATTCAGTACCTCAAGGAGATCGGCCGGGATGTCCACACCCTCCAGGCCGGTGTCGCGGCCACGGACAGCGTCGTCAGATTCCGGTTTTTCGACGCAACAGCCGTCTATGCTGCAGGATTTGTCACTTTTGGGGAACCTGGCTGAACCCATTGGCGCTGAGATAGCAGCTAAACAAATTTAGCCTTCCACGCCTTCATTTTCTCCGCTGGCCATGCCACACAGTATGCTGGCCGGCCTTTCATAACCATGTGCATGCAGGCGTCGCCGCATTCCGGATTGCAGTGGATGATGTCGGCATCCCGGCTTTCTCGGACTTTTTTCGGCCACTGCGGATCCGCCCATAGCACGCGCGCCAGGCCGATCAAATCGGTTTTCCCCTCAGCGATGGCCCGGTTTGCAAAGGCGCCCGTGGCCAGGCGACCCGCTGAGATCACCGGTACGTTGACTGCCGAGCGGACAGCAGCGGCCAGATCGAGCATGTAGCCCTCCTGCTTTGACTTTTCCACAATATCCGGCAGGGAAAATGACTCATACGTGCCGCCCATGACCGAAATATAGGCAATCCCGGCTCGAGATAGATTTTGGGCGAACTGACATGATTCTTTCACATGCAACCCATCCGGAAGCCACTCATCGGCCAGAAACCGATACCCCACAGGATAGTCGCCCACTGCCGCTTTGACCTGGGCAAACACGTTCAGGGCAAAGCGTTGACGGTTTTCGAGGCTGCCTCCGTATTCATCGGTTCGCCGGTTGGTCCGCGGAGAGAGAAACTGGGCCAGCAGGTAGCCGGTGCCGCCGTGCAGCTCCACCATGTCGAACCCGGCGGCTTTGGCCCGAGCCGCGGCGCTGGCATAGTTGTCGAGGACCCGATCGATTGCTTTCTTTTCCAAAGCCCTGGGCATACGGCCGAATGTATCTACAGCGGATGGCGCCACCGGTTCGTTGGTCGCATGGCCAAAGCGGCCGGCGTGATTGATCTGCAGGCAGGCCAATGCACCCGCCTGTTTAATGGCATCAGCCAGCCGTTTCAATCCGGCCAGGTTGTCGTCGGTGTCCGCCCGCAGGGTCCGGTTGGAACCGCTGCCCCCGGGATGGTCCACCGTCGCATTTTCGACCACGACCATGGCCACACCGCTCTGGGCCATGAGCCGGTAATGTTCCAACATCATCCGGCTGACCGTGCCGCCTTGGCCGGCATAGCCCAGGTAGAGCGGCGCCATGGTCAGTCGATTCTTCAAGGTCAGGCCCTGGATGGTGATCTTGGAAAAGAGTTGGGGATGCATGCTGTGCCCTCCTTGTGTTAAATGACTGACGCTATGAATGAGGCGTTTCGGGATGTGCGCCGCGCGGTTTCCGGGGTCGCTTTCCATTCAACGGTTGGCTGGTTTCATGCGGGCCACCAAACGCTTCGATAAGAATACGGTTCTTTCCGCTGTTTTTTACGCGGTACATCAGCGTGTCGGCCAGCCTGATGGCTTCGTTCAAGCTCGATGGCGCCGTCAGGAAAACAGCTACGCCAATGCTGACACCAATCGGCCAGCCTTGTTCGTCAGTATTTTTCAAGAGGGTTTCACGGATGTTTTCGAACACGGTGGCGGCTCCGTATTGGGTCGTTTCCGGCAAGAGGACCACGAATTCATCCCCACCCAGACGACCCACGAGGTCCGCCTTTCGAACAGAGGTCAACAACACGGAAGCGACTTTTTTAAGCACCTTATCCCCTTCGGCGTGCCCCAGGGTGTCGTTTACTCTCTTGAAATTGTCCAAATCGATGTATCCGATTACCGTCGGCCGGTCGAAGCGGTCTGCGATACGCAAAATGGTTTGCGCGGACTCCGAGAAGGCGAGTCCATTCATGACCCCCGTTAGACCGTCCAGCCGTGCCATGCTCCGCTCTTTTTCCAGTTGGGTTCTAACGGTCGTAAGCAGCCACGCGGTGAGGATGAAAAACAGGAACCTGACGCTGGCGTTCCAGAGCGGAATAAAGGGCCGGCTATAGTGGTTACCTGCCGTGATATCGACGATGAGCCAGACGGATGCGCTGACGATGCTGAGCAGGGCGCCATGATACAGCCCCGCATACCAGGCGGCGAATGCAATGGGCATGAGGTAGAAAATGGAAAATGACAGCTCGTATCCGGTGATGTGATCCACCGCGGCAAGCGCGAGAATCAGAAACAGGCAGGCCGGTGTAACCTGTAACGACGTTCGCGCTTTAAGAAATGCATCAATACGAGATATCATGACGGGCCTCTCACCCTTACCCGGGCGACGCCGCCGAATCTTCATGAAGAGGCAGGCCAGGGTCGTTTCGTGCCGGTTCGCGCGCAGACTCATTCGAGTTTGGCGCCCCGCTCTGCCAGCAGCTCGCGCAGTATGGACCGGTGACAGCGGTGCTCGTTTTCGCAATAACAACCGACGGAAAGGTTGGCATGATAGGAGAGCGCGGCTAGCAGATCGAGGATTCTGCTCTTTTCAGGGTTGGCCATCTCCGATCGATATTTTTTGGCAAAGGCGGCCCACGCTTTCTCGGATTCGACGGCCTGCCCGATCTTCATGAGGTCAGGGGTCGGTGCCACGTTCGGGAGCCACACGTCATACCAGTTTTTCGATGCATATTCTTTTTTGGGTACGCCCCGCGGTGGGCGTCTCACCGTCCCGATGCGCAGGCCCTCTTCCCGGGACCGCTCGGTACCCAGACGCACGATTCGGATGGTCATTTGATTCCTCCACTACCCTTCATAGGCGAGCAGAACGATTTCCGCCGCTTTTTTTCGCAAAGGAATGAGCGCTTGATAAGCTGGTGACGCGTACCAGCCATCGATCGCTTTCGTGTTGGGAAAGCGGATAACGACCGTGTCTGCGTGTGTGTGTTCACCAGACAGGATCGAGGCCAGCTTCCCCCTGAAAACCAGTTCCGCAGCCCATGGTTTCAGGGTCGCCGTAACCTGATTGCGGTATTCGTTCCATTTTTCAGCGTCTTTTACCGTAATGTGGCCAATCACGTATGCGTGGTTCATTTTTTTTCCTAAGGGATGGCGAAGGGATTACCGCTTCAATCAGCGACGTGACACCGGCGCGGCAGGCTGAAGACATTGTCCGATGAGTCAATTTTTGACGGACCCGTTAATCTCCTATTTCTGCAGGCGGTGACCCATAGAAAGGCTAAAAATGCCGCCTGCATCATCAGTGAATGGTTATTCATTCTATTTTTTACCCTTGTGATATTCCAAGGCCTTAAGAACGAATCGCGCATATGCTCCGGCTTGTCCCCCACCCATTTCAATAGCCACATCTATGGTTTCATAAATTTCTTCATCTGTGGCACCCGCTTGCAACGCCTGATCAAGATGCCATTCCATACATGGTTCGCATTTGGTAACGATGGAAATGGAAAGGGCCATTAGTTCTTTTGTCTTTTTGCTCAGCGCCCCATCACTAAAGGCCTTCTCCTCCAGTTCAATAAACGTTTTATATGTTTTGACATGCTTCAGAAACGACGCATGCAGGTTTTTACGATCTTTGATGCTCTGTTCAATTTTCTTAAAGCTCAAATCAGACACCGCATCCTCCATCCCTACGTTTTATCGTGTCGCCAATCAACCGCTCTGATTTTTGCGTCGGCAGCAGGGGCATGGTCAGGCGATAATGTTTCTACTATGGATAAATTCCTGCCCCTCGTTAGATGATGCTCATAAATCGAGCGTAATATGAACCGATACCTTCAAAGGAAACCGCCTCCATTATTCAAACGCAATAATCACAGGACTTGACCGAAGCGAGGAGCGAGAGCAGGTTAAGTTCCGGTGCATTGACTCGTTAGAAATTTGTTAATCATCTGGTTGAAATTCATTCCGTTGTTTTCTTTCACCTTCGTTTCGGAACCTCCTCACCACCATCAATCCAAAGTGCCCTGAAGCCAAACTCAGGCTTCAATAAAACCAAGCACTTCTGGAAAACAACTTATGATGATTGTTTTTCAATAATAACGAATTTTCGATATATAAAAAACTTTCACTTCTTTTGGTGTAGAAATCTTGATTTCATTTTCCACTCGTTTTCCTAACATTGCTTTACCTAAAGGCGAATCCATACTAAGTTTTCCGTCAACAACATTAAACTCATCGGGTCCAACGATACGATATTCGACCTCTTCCCCTTCTTCATCTTCGAGGGTAACGAAAGCACCAAAATAAACTTTATCCTGATCGTCAGGAATACTATTGACCACAGTTATCCCGTCGAGACGTTTCGCTAAAAATCGAATCCTGTTATCAATTTCGCGCAAGCGTTTCTTGCCATAAATGTATTCGGCATTTTCGCTGCGATCACCTTGTGCGGCAGCTTCCGCAACTCTAGCAGTCACATGTGGTCGCTCAACTTTCCACAAGTACTGAAGCTCTTCAGTTAATTTTCGTGCACCTTCCGGGGTGATATACTTGGAACCTTTTTCTATAGGAGGACGCCATCTACCCATTTTAAACTCTCAGTATTTTAAGGACTATTTTATCCGGGGCCAGCTTTTTGAAGGAACAAACTGATCAATAATAAATGTTGAATAGTCTCACTACACAACAATTCCCTAACCGTGGTAATACGCGGAAAATTTTCTGCGTATCACGGTTATAGAATCGAAAAATTTCCACGTATTGGTATATTACGTTCGAAAAGTGGAAAATAAGTTCAAAATTTTTCCACTTTTTGTTTTCAGGATATGCCAATAATCCGATTCAATCCCCGAATTCCTGCCCTTCCTATCCTGAACTGCCTGAAACGATAAACTGTCGGTGGATTCGGTTTATACCCCCACGCTACCTGAAAAGGTGCCTTTGGCGCGTCTTTTAGCCCAAATTGACAAAAACGAATATGTAAAAACAGGAACAGTATGGCTGGATCTTTTTTGAGAATACAACCTAATCGATTTTCCGGTCAGCTTCAAGGATAGAAATACCGCGGTAAGGCCGATGCCGAATCCATCGACTGCTGTATTGGAAACGTTGAGTCGGCAGGGTTTTTTTTCAAACTCCGCTGGTTTTCTTAGAACGAGCGGGGTTCATATTCCGCTGTTCGCAGCGGGACAGCTTAGGACGGTGCCTGCAAGACAGCGGGCATGGCGGCAAATTCCACCCCCATTGCTATCAGTGCGGCTTTGCCGCGAACTGTCAGATCGGTGATAAAATGAAACTGCTGGCGAGGATCGATCGGGTAGGCCTTGAGGCGATAGTGCGTTCCCCAGGGCTTTTCCAGAACGATCACGTTGATCGGTTTGTCGATCTGCAGAAACGCGCTGGTCAAGGCCACATCATTTAGCGTGTGTTTGACCTGGGCCGCATCGTGGTGGGGATGGAGGTAAAAGTCGGCGACACACAACAGGTTCTGCCCGCCGTCGTTGGCGTTGAAGATGAGCTGGTCCCACAACTTCAGGTGGGGGATAACCACCACGGTATCGTCGGGGGTGACGATTTCGGCGCTGCGCATGTCGATGGATTTTACTTCGCCATAGGCCCCGTTGACCTCGATCCAGTCGCCGGGGCGGTAGGGTGCTTCATAAAGGGTCACCACGCCGGCAATCAGGCTGCTGACGTAATCCTTGAACGCAAAGCCCAACGCCAGCCCCATGGCGCCCAGCGAGACCATCAGGTTCTCGATGGTCGGTTCGATCACGCGGGTGACCGTCAGCACCAGGGAGCCGGTGATAATCAACAGCCGCAGCACCGGCACCGAGGCCAGAAGATAGAAACGAAACCGGCCGGAAACCCGGTTGGCCAGCAACGGCAGGAGGCGCGTGCTCAACGTGATCAACAGCCAGGCCCCGAACACAATCAACCCGATCTGAACGAGATGGGCCTGGTTCAACGTGCGAAAAATTGAAGATATTTCACCCGGGTCGTTCATGCATTTCTCCTATAGTTGATCAACCAGGTAGTCGCCTGCCCTAAGAAACTGGCGTACGGCTGGATAGCCATGGGGCGTGACCTGCCAGAGCGCTTCATCCTGGGCCGCCAACCCGCTCTCTTCCAGACGGATTAGCGTTTCCATGATCTGGCTGGGAGACAGGGGCAGCAACCGCTGCATCAGCTCGAGGGGCAATCCGTTGTGCAGGAGCAGGGTGTGCAGGACAAACGCCTCGTCACGTCCGGCAGCGGGGGGAAGGCAAGGGTGGGCAATCTGCAGCCAGGGCGTCACCCAAACGGTCTGCTTTGCGATCCTGCATATAGCGGTCTCACCTTTTTCAACCAATTTTTCATCCGGTTCGGATTGCAGGTTGGCGCGCCAGATCGTCCGGGCAATCCCGCATATACCCCGACTGTGGGCCGCCAGAAGCTGCAGAAAATTGCTGGTCTCACCGGAGGTTTCTTCAGCCTCCGGCGGTGGCAGGACGTCGCGACCATCGTCCGATTGAAGAAAGTGCAATGGCCTGTTGCCGGAAGCATCGGCCAGCTCCCGGAAATGCCGCGCCAGCCGGGTTTCGTCAAAGGCCTGAAGGGCTAAGGTGACGGGCACCCGCCCGCGCCATACGTGACGCAGAAAGGCCCAGGCCCAGCTGTCACAGCCGATGATGCCGCGCCCCAGGCTGCCGGCGTAAGCGTTTGCCAGAAAGCGGCGCACCAGAGTTAACCCATCGGGGTGACGCAGATAGGCGCGCTCTAAACAGGGAAATACCCAGGGGGTGCCCTCACCGATTTGTTTGGTCAGCCAGGCGTCGTCGCCGGCAACGATCTGCGTCGCCGTTGGCGGGGATACAATTGGCCATTGCTGACGCTGTGCCCAGGTCGTAAGCGTCTCGCAATGACCGTTGTGGGGCGGCCCGACCATGACGACCACCGGTGAAACCGGCTTTTTCTGCACCAGCCAGTCTTTCAATTCGACCTCCAGCGCCTCTGCTGGATCGTGCCATTCGGGATCGGGTGCAATGCACTCGAGCTGCCAGTCAGGCAACGCCTGGATGTTCTCCGTCCCCTCGAGAGGCGGTTCCTGCTCCTTTTCGCCGCGTCCAAAGAGGCGCCGAAAAAAGGTGAGTCGTTCCTTTACGCTTAGCGCTACGGGTGCGGCAGGGGGCTTGTACTCGGCAATGGGAACATAGTCCCAGAGCAGTGGCGCTTCTTTTTCATTTTCTGACGTGGGCATTTTGATCGGCTCCGCATCATCGGTTCAGTGGTCGTTGTTGTACTCTGACGGGTGGTGTCCGGCCCTGCCCCCATCCCTGTTCATCGGATCCACGGCGCAATTTAACCTTCCCGGCGATCGACACCGGGCGATCGGTCCGGCCTGCTGGCCGTGGCAAGGGCAGGGGGCCTGTCATCGGTCATCCCGACGGTCACCTGGTGCGGCGCCAGTTGAATCGTTTCAAAAGGCATCTCCACCCCGGCGGCGGTCAAGGCCTTGAAGACCTTCTCCCGCAACTCGAGGCGCTTTTTCACGTGTTCGCGTTCATTGTCGAGCCACACCTGCAGCTCCAGGGTTACGTTGTAGTCGTTGAGCTGGGTCACCACCACGCGAGGCAGCGGCTCGGCCATGAAGTCGGGATCGTCCTGCACCAGAGAGAGCAGAATCATGCGCGACCGATCCAGGTCCTCCGTGACCGCGACGGTGACGACGATATCCAGCCGTAGATGCGGAAAATTGGTATAGGATGTGACCGTTTTGTTCATGATCTCGGCATTGGGTACGGCCAGCATCCTGCCGTCGTTGGTCACGATGCGCGTGGTGCGCAAGGTGACCCGGTCGACGCGGCCGTACTTGCCGTCGATTTCCACCAGGTCGTCTATGGTGAAGGGGCGGTCCAGAAAAACCAGGATGCCGGAGATGATGTTGGAAAGCGTATCGCGCAGGGCGAACCCGATCGTCAGGCCGGCCACGCCCAGAGAGCCCAGCAAGGCCGTGGTCTTGATCCCAGCGGCACTGAGCGCGGCGATCACGCCGATACCGAACATGCTGAATTTTATAATGGTCTCGGCAAAGGCGACGCTGGTTTTGTCGAGACGGCGCTTCAGGCGGGGCGCCAGGACCCGGTTCAATACGCGCCACATCAGGTAGAATATCACCAGAACAATAACGGCAATGACGATATCGACGAGGAGTTCTCCAAGCAGCCGCCCCAGCCTCTCGAGATCGAAATAGGCTTTCAGACGGGATAACAGACTGTCCAGCAGTTGCCTCAACATGTTTTCTCCTGGTAGCTAAATCCCTGTGCCGCAGCAAAACGATGCCGGATAAGGATGCCCTGATGGGACAACGCATTGGCAACCCATGAACGCCGGGAACAGCAGCCGTTAATGCCGGCAGCAGTGTTGACGCAGTGGTTGGTGGCGTCTTCCCGAATGTTATGGGTCATTACGGGCAGAAAACGTCGGCAAGGAGCTTTACGGGTGACTTGACTCTAATTAAAATCGAGGATCGTTTCAAGCCAAGAAATATCGCGCGAACATTCAAACGGCAGCAGCCCATGTCGCGATCAGCGTCGGGTATGATGGTGCTGGAACCACAATCTGCCGATCAAATCCGTTGCCGGGAATCAATCCGGTCTACTCTCGGATGCGCTCGAGTCGCAATGGATGCAGTGTTTCTATTGGGCTTTGTTGAGTGAGCCGGTCAGCGTGGTAATGAAACAACTCCTGCCGCCTCCACCATCGGAAGATAGCGTATTGGCAACCGGACCGGCAGTTGTCTTCAGCGACGAAGAGTTGGACCACCCGATATCCTGCATCAATGCCGCGGCCAGCCCCACGTCATGGGTTGCACCCGTGAACGAAGGCTCCATCAGCTCGTCGGGGCTCAGTGCGGTGCTGAAGTGGGATATCGAGGATCCGGGGTCCTGCGGGTCGGGGGCGTACATCGCCACGTGGCCGCTCGGGTGGCGGCCTGAAATCAATCCACCGCTTTGGGCAACCACATCGGGGCCGACCCAATGGAGGTTTCCCGTATTGACACTCGCTGAAACACGCGCCCCATCAGTCATCTCGGGATAAAGTTCTCCGGTCGAGTGATTTTCCAGCCACAGCATGAAAACGTCGTCAAAATTATTGAGCTTGGCGCCGGTGCCGAGATCCACGAAGGTTTGAAATCCAAGACCATGACCCAGTTCGTGCAGCACAACGCTGACAAAGTCGATGGTGCCGGCAGGCGGATTCCCATCCAGGCCGTAGTACCAGACTTTTGGAAATGCGCAGCTTGCATCGTCGATGGCGCTGTTGAAAAAGGCGTCGATGTCACAAATTCCCGGCGCCAGGTCGGCTCCTGCCAGTGCGTTGGCCAGGGCGGCGGGATACCATGTGTTGTCCACCGGCGCCCCTGTGAAGTCGCGGTGCACCGTGTTCGTGCCGGCTGCGCCGAGGTTGGCAGTCGTGGCTTCACACGGCTGCGGATCGAATGTTGCGCCGACGACGATCGCCTGGCTGCTGTCGAGCAGGCCGGCCCATATTGCAGCGGCGTACTCGAAGGCGACGAACCGCTGATCCCCAAGGGTTGCACCGGCATTTCTGCCGGCGGTCGAGGCCGGGTCAGGGGCACCGGGATCGTTGAACCCCTCGCCTGGTGCGTCAAGAACATCGATGACGATGGTTGCCTGGGCATGAATAAGGCATGGGGCACCAAGGGCAGCGGCCGTCAAGGCAGCCACCAGAAGCGCAACCGGCAATCTGTTGCCGTTCTGCATGGTCTCACTCCATCCTGCCACCGGTCGGGTGTTCGACCGTGGCTTTGCCGTCTGCCTCGACGGTGGCCGATACCGAGTGTTGATAGCGGCCCTTCAGATCGATCATCACCCCACCGCCCGGCACCGGGCTTGACGCTTCCTCCATCGTTTCTGCCGAGATACTCAGGGCGGAAGGTTGGATGGACTTACTTGCGGCAGGTGTTTCGTGTTCAGGCGGATTGACGAATTCACCGGTTTCGGGATCGATGTATGCCCGCTGGGCGATGCCCGGGTTCGTTTGCTGGTAGGCTGCTGCGGTGCCGGCCTTGGCCTGTCCCGCGTCGTCAATGGTGGACGGCGAGCGCCCTTTTGTGCAGTAGGTGCAAAAAGCCAATGCGAGCATCAACAAGGCAACCCGTTTCATTCAAGCCGTCCTTTCCATGAGCCCTGACACGTGTTCCCGCCGCAGGATTAATTGAATCGGCCCTTAAAACATAATACACGAAAGGATGAAAATCACCGTCCCAACTCAGGGACTCCGGGGTGACTGGTATCAAGGGCGGCGGTTTGCCTGTTTAAGCGGGACGTTATGCGAAGATTGGATTTCAGCGGAATGGTTATAGCGGCTTCCCGGAGCAAAAACCGTGTTGAGGTGATCCGTATCTGCCTGCCCGAAGGGATTGCCGATCACCAGCGATCCAGCAACCAGGCATTCCAGTCCGAAGGGCAGGTAGCCGCCGTAACCGAGGACGGGCATTTCGAACAGGTGAAAGCGTTGTACGAAGGGGATGGTGTAAGTCCAGCGGGCCAGGCTGAAGTAGTTCCACATCTCCCAGAAGAACCCGCAGGCCAGGGCCGCCAGGGCCGGGACCACCAGCGGCCGCCAGTCCCCGTGCCTCAAAGGATAGATCAGCGTGTGCCGGCCGGTCAGCGCCTGGATGGACAAAATGATGATCAATGGCGATACCCACAGCAAGGCGAAGAGCTGATCCGGGAAGATGCCGATCAGGGCCAATCCGACGCTCGCCGTGGATAGAGCGGCCAGGGGCGTCCACTGGCCGGAAGGCAGATGGATCGGCCGGCAGCGGGCCAGGCCCTTTCCAAGGGAAGGGAAGGTGAGCAGCAGGTCGATCATGCTCAGCACCCCGGGCAGCACTGTGGCAAAGGCCAGGCTGGAGTAATACGAGTACTCCTGGGGCCCCATGCCTTCGATGCCGGTGTAGTACCAGTTCTGGACGAAGCGGTTGAGGTATTCGAAGAACCACCAGAATCCGGCACTGCTCGGAAAGAGCAGCAGAAACCGGAGCGGCCGGCGCAGCACCAGGCAGCTCCCACTGCGTTTGACGGCAAGGGCATTGACGGCAAGGATGAAGCCGGCCCAGATGGGCAGGAAGGTGTGGGGCTGGAAAAGCCAGAACCAGGTGAACCGCCTCCAGGCCAGGAGCCAGAAGGCCAGGCAGAGGACCAGGCCGGCCCACCCCCACCAGGGAAATCGCCCAGGCTGTTGAAACGCCGCTGTGCCCGTGACGGTTTTCAACGCCCCTGGACAATTGGGTATCTCAATGATTTTCCTTTTATACCCGCGCCCGCAGTGAATGGCCCACAGCAGGCCGACGATCATCAAAAGATCGACGATGGCAAAAAAACAAAACCACGGCCATGAAAAGCCGGCGTGCGAGACATAGCGGGTGGTCGGCGGTAATTCCAGGTAGGGTGCAGGATCGCGGCCGGCAGTGATGATGCCCAGCAGGGGCAGACCGGCCAGCAGCAGGATGAAGCTTAACCATCCGAAAACTGTCTTTTTGCCCGACGTCTGCATGATGCTCAAGGTTCTACCCCCGGACGGTCTGTCGCGATACCCTGGCGACACCGAAAGCGGAGTCGTCCGGCTATTGAATCCAGGAGATGACCACGGTGCCCAACACCAGGGCAATGATGCCCACCAGCCGGTATCCCTGGCCTGAAAGCGTCTCCATCCAATCTTTGCAGATTTCGAACAGGCCGCCGGGGTTGAAATAGATCAGAACGCCCTTGACGATTCCCAGAACACCGATCAGCCTGATAAATCCGCTGTGGGTGGTCGACGATGCGGCAAAGAGCAGCAGCAAGCCGAAAACGGCGGGGATGATGGCCAGCATTTTGCGATCCAGGCGGGTCATCAGCCCCTTAAAATAGGCCTTGTAGTCTTCTGTGTACAGGATAGCGATCGCACCGACCGCAATCCACAGGAATCCCAGCAGATAAATGACGAACTTCATCGTTTTTAATCTCCTTTTCCTGAAACGCTTCTCATTGTTAAGTGATTTTTCATACTAACTCAGAACCCAGAACACGTCTGTATCAAACCATACCCCATACGACCAGAACGATCAACGACATGAATGTTATCGGTACGCCCACCCGTGCATGTTCTCCGAAGGAGATGACGACTCCCATACGGGATGCCTGTTCGATGACGATCAGGTTGGCGATACTGCCCAGCACGAACAGATTGCCGGCAAAGGTGCTGGACAGTGCCAGTGTGTACCATTGCTGGGAATTGAGCGGGTCCATGAACGGAATCAACAGCATGACGGCGGGCACGTTGCTGAAAAGGTTGCTTAGCACCACCGTCAGGCCGGTCAGCATGGTGCTGTTGCCCAGGTCCACCCCCCAGCCGGCGAGCCGGTCCACAACCAGGTTCAGATCATGTGCCTGGGTGATGCCGTGGATGACGATGAACAGGGCGCAGAACAGGGTGATTAGGTGCCAGTCCACCAGTCCCAGAATGTCCCGGGTTTTCATCCGACGGCTGCAGAGCAGGATGCCGGCGATGGCGATGGCCGACACTTCCCGGGGGATGGGTGTGAAAAAAAGAGCCACGAGACCCACTATGGCGCCGATGCCTTTGACGCTCTGCCAGGGGTTGAAATCCGGCCAGGCGCCGGGGTCACCGCCGGTCGGACGGGTTTCGTTGAGGGTCATTTGACCCCGGTAAATCCAGAGTAAGAGCAGATAGCCGCCCAGCAGTGAGACCAGTGTCGGCGGTGCGCACCAGACGATGAACCGGCCGAAAGCCAACTGGCCAACCTGTCCAATGAGCATGTTCTGGGGATTGCCGATGATGGTGGCCGCCGAGCCGATGTTGCTGGAGACCGCCAGGCCCAATAGAAACGGCAGGGGGTTCATGCCGGACCGTATCAGGGCGGCCGTCAGTACCGGCGTGAATGCAAAGCAGACGATATCGTTGGCCAGCAGGGCTGACAGAACGGCGCTGACTACCATGAGAACCAATAAAAACGCTTTCGGTCGCGTCAGCAGTGTCAGTACCCGCGAAGCCGACCAGGTGTAAAAGCCCCCGAGTCGCAGCTGAGCGGAGATGACCATCAGTGAATAGAGCAGCAAGATCGTGGGCAGGTCGATGGACTGGAACGCGGATTGCGTCGAGACCACCCCGAAGCCAACCATGGCGATGGCACCCAGCAGAGCGATACCGACCCGGTCGATTGCCAGGCCCGGGACTTTGCCCAGGGCGATGCCAAGGTAGGTGATCAGGAAAAGTGCCAAGGAAGTTATAATTTAACCTCGCCGGGCACCCCCAGATACTTGGCGCGGATTCGGTCGAAGTGGCGTACCAGGGACTCACGTCGCACGCGGGACGTCTTCATACCGTCTCTGGCTTCCATTCCGGCCAGGGTGGCCTCGATCTCATCGAGCATTTCCCGGACCTCCTGCTGCCAGTCACCTTTGTCGAGGGTGACGTACCACAACCGGAAGGTCAGGGTGTAGAGGTGGTCGGAGACGGACTGGAGTATCGGATTGCCGGTGGCGTCATGGACGACCCGGCGCAACCGGCGGTCGATTTCTACGAGAGCATCGGGGTCTTTGCGGCCGGCCAGCACCACGCAATCTTTACAAATGTCGCGGATCTCTTCCAGATGGGCGTCCGTGGCCAGTTCCGCGCAGAGCCGGCCCACCTCCCCTTCGATACCCAGGCGGGTCTGGTAGGTGTGCATCATGGTCTGAAATTCGATTAGGGTGACCATGGTGCCCGTGCGGGCGATGATGCGGGCCAGCTGCTCCCACGACAACCGGTAAAGCACCTCGCGCATGGGGGTGCGGCTGACGCCGAATTCCTTGGCGAGGACATTTTCATTGAGGATCTGCCCCGGTGAATACTCCAAAAAGAGAATCCGGCGCTTGATTTCCCGGTAAATGTCTGGGTTCATGCAAATAAAACCTTCATGCCTGAAGATTGATATACCAATGGTGTGAAATTACAATGAACCACTGTATTACCAGTGACGCAAGGCTTAATCAACATCAGTTGTTCAAAAAGGATTCCAGGGGGCGAGTGTTTGTTTGGCAATGTTTACAAATGATTGTTCGAGGACTATTTTGGTTGCATCAAATCACGGATCATCCAAGACTCGGAAAGGCGGCTTCACATGATCAAAGCGGCATTGATCGTCGTAGACATGCTCAACGATTTTATCGACGAAAAAGGCGCCCTGTACTGCGGGCAGGACGCCCAGAAAATTGTCCCCTTCGTGCGCCTGCGTCTCGAGGCCCACCGGCGGGCGGGCAGCCTGGTGGTGTATCTGCAGGACGCTCACGCCAAGGACGACCGGGAGTTTAAAAAGTTCCCTCCCCACTGTGTCGCCGGCACCTGGGGCAGCCAGATTATCGACGCGCTTGCCCCCCAGTCCGGCGAACGGGTGCTGCCCAAAACCCGCTACAGCGGCTTTTACGGCACAGACCTGGAGAAAATTCTATCTGCGCACGGCCCCGAGGAAGTGGAGGTGGTGGGTGTGTGCACCTCCATCTGTGTGATGGACACCGTCGGCGGGCTGGCCAACCGGGATTACCAAACCATCGTGCCGTGCAACGGTGTGGCCGACTTTGATGCCGAGGCCCACAGCCATGCCCTCAAACGGATGGAGCGGTTGTACGGAGCGACCATCCAATGAGTTATCCCGAGTTTCCCGGGCCCCTGTTTACCGATCTTTACGAATTGACCATGGCGGCCGGATACTTCGACCGGCATATGGATGACCCGGCGACCTTCTCCCTCTTCGTGCGGCCCCACCCCAGGCGGAACTATTTCGTGGCCGCCGGGCTTCAGGCGGTGGTGGATGCGCTGACCCGCTTTCACTTCAGCGATGAGGAGATCGACTGGCTGGCGCAGACCGGCCGGTTCCAGCGTGATTTCCTGGTCCACCTGTCCACGCTGAGATTTGCCGGGGATGTCACGGCCATGGCTGAAGGGGAGATCTTCTTTCCCGACGAGCCCGTGATGGAGGTGACGGCGCCCCTGATCCAGGCCCAGATCATCGAGACCTATCTGATCAATACCGTGGGCGTTGCCAGCCTGATGGCCACCAAGGCCGCCCGCTGCGTTCATGCCGCTGACGGCCGGCCGGTGGTCGACTTCTCACTGCGCCGCACCCAGGGAAGCCATGCGGGAATGACTGTGGCCCGGTCCGCTTATATTGCCGGCTTTTCGGGCACCAGCAACGTGCTGGCCGGCAAGACCTGGGGTATCCCCATCTCCGGGACCATGGCGCATTCCTTCGTAACCGCATTTGAATCGGAAACCGACGCCTTCGAGGCCTACGCCAACCTGTTTCCGGACAGCGCCGTATTTCTCATTGACACTTATGATACCTTGCAAGGGGCCAGGGCTGCCGCCGAGGTGGGCAATCGTATGCGCCGAAAAGGGCACGCCCTGATGGGTGTCCGGTTGGACAGCGGGGAGATGATCGCCCTGAGCCAGCAGGTGCGCCGGATACTGGACGAGGCGGGGCTGCCGGAGGTTAAGATTTTTGCCAGCAGCGGATTCGACGAGTATGCTCTATCGCACCTGATTGCCGGCGGTGCCCGTATCGATGCCTTTGGCGTGGGTACGCGCATGGGCGTGTCCGCCGACGCGCCTTACCTGGACATGGTTTACAAATTGGTGCGGATCGGCACTCGGAATGTTCGCAAGGTCAGTGAAGGCAAAATCACCTTGGCCGGAGAAAAGCAGGTGTTTCGTGATAAAGGTGCCGATGGCCGCTTTCTCGGAGACATCATCGGTGTAAGGGGTGAAACCGCAAACGGTGCCACCGCCCTGTTGCAGCCGGCCATGGGAAAGGGCCGACCCGTGGGGCCGAGGCCGACGCTGGAGGAAATCCGGACACGTTTCGCCAGGAACTTCGAACGACTGGATCAGCGCCACAAACGCCTCGAGGATGCCGAACCTTATCCGGTGAAGGTGAGCCAGCGGTTGGAGGAAATACAGAAACGGTGTTAAAACAGCATCCCCACATACCCCACAAAACTGTCTCCCGGGCTCTTGTCGTAACTGGTGGCGTAGGCCAGCTCGTGGGCCTTGCGGGCGCCCATGGCCTTGCCGGCGGCGATGGCGGCGGCTGCTGCTCCGCAGCAGCAGGCATTGTCATTGCGCAGGCCTTCTCGGATCACGGCTTCCGGATCCATGCGGGTCATGGCATCGATCACGCGCCGGTCGTTTTCATTGCGGACCCAGTCCACGGCTTTGGGACCGGCACCCTTTGAAGTAAGGCCGTAGTTGGGGCCGTAGTGGGTCAGATCAGTTGACCCGATGACAACCATGCTCAGATCCAGTTCCCGGGTTGTATCGACAACTGACTTGGCAAGCGCCAGGGTTTCGGCCGTCGGCGGCACGCCCATGGCCACTACCCGGGCGTCCTTGAAAAAATAGCGGATAAAGGGCATCTGAAGCTCGATGGTGTTGTCCTGCTGGAACCGGGTGGGTGTTTCCGTTTGAAAGGCATACCGGCGGGTCAATTCACCGGCCAGTTTCGTATCCACGGCGATTGGGCCAAAGGGGGTCTCCCATTCGCCTTCGGGCATAATGGTGCGGGGGGAACCGCCGTGCAGGTGCATGCCGAACACCACGACCACATCGGGTGACGCGGCCTGGGCCAGCCGGTGGATTACGTTGCAGGCGATGCTGCCGGAGAAGAACCAGCCGGCGTGGGGAACGATGCCGCCGACGGGATTGGCCACGGAAACAGTCTGGTTTTTGCCTGCTTCGAGAAACTGGTGAATCTGGTCTTCACAGGCCTGCTGTTCCGCTGGGTACCAACTTCCGGAAAAGACGGAATTCCTCAGAATCACGGCAGCACCTCCTTTTTTTGCCTCGACCCTCAAAAGATCCTGTTTAAATAGACTGTTGGCTTTTCAATGTCTAAAAATTCTGTCATAGAAAAACGACAAGGTCACGACTTTTTTTTTAAAAGATCGTGCTTATCGTATAGCGAGCAACGAAAGCAGGCGGTCTTCAGTATCGCCGGGGACCATGCGAAGGAAAAGATTCGACAGTACCCTATTCAACCTGGAGGACAACATGTGGGACTATACGGAAAAAACGAAGGATCACTTTCTTAACCCTCGAAATGTCGGGTTCATCGACGATTTCGACGGAATCGGTGAGGTGGGCTCCCTCTCATGCGGTGATGCGCTAAAACTCACCTTCAAGCTGGGTGACGACGAACGAATTGCCGACGCCAAATTCCAGACCTTCGGCTGTGCCAGCGCCATCGCCTCCTCGTCGGCACTGACGGAGATGATCAAGGGCATGACCCTCGAGGAAGCGGCCAAGGTCACCAACGATGACATTGCCGATTACCTGGGCGGCCTGCCCAAAGAGAAGATGCACTGCTCGGTCATGGGGCGGGACGCCATGGAAAAGGCCATCGCTTACTATCGCGGCGAAGCCGAGAAAAAGATCGAGGGCGAGATCGTCTGCGAGTGCTTCGGTGTGTCCGATGTGCAGATCGAGCGGGCCGTGAGGGAAAACGGCCTGACCAGCATCGAAGACGTCACCGATTACGTGAAGGCTGGCGGGGGCTGTGGCAACTGCCACGACAAGATCCAGTTCATCATCGATACGGTTCTGGGCAACACCCCCCGGGCCGCAAAAAAACCTGAAGCCTTGACCAACATCCAGAAAATAAAGATGATCGACGCCACCCTGGAACGCGAAATCAAGCCGGCCCTGAACCAGGATGGCGGGGATATCGAGTTGGTGGATGTGGATGGCAACCGGGTGATGGTGAAGCTGCGGGGCACGTGTGCCTCGTGCGCCAAATCCCAGATTACCCTGAAACATTACGTGGAAACCAAACTAAAGGAGTTGGTTTCCCAGGATCTGGTTGTCGAGGAGGTGTAGCGGATGAAACCCATTTATATGGACAACAACGCCACCACCCGCGTCGCACCGGAAGTGGTGCAGGAGATGATGCCCTATTTTTCCGACCTCTACGGCAACCCCTCCAGTATGCACGCCTTCGGTGGCAACGTGGGCGCCAAGCTCAAGGCGGCCCGCGAACATGTGGCCACCCTGTTGGGGGCGCTGCCCGAAGAGATCCTGTTCACCAGCTGCGGCACCGAAAGCGACAGCACGGCTATTCACGCCGCCATCCGAGCCCACCCGGAGAAAAAACACATCATCACCACCCGCGTGGAGCACCCGGCGATAAAAAACCTGGGCGAGCACCTTGCCAAGAACGGCTATCGGGTCACTTTTGTACCGGTGGACCGGCAGGGGCGCCTGGATCTGGATTATCTCTACAAGAAACTGTCCGACGACACGGCCATCGTCAGCGTCATGTGGGCCAACAATGAAACCGGAACGATTTTTCCCGTCGAGGAGATTGCGAAAACGGTGCGCGAGCGAGGCATCGTCTTTCACACCGATGCGGTTCAGGCGGTGGGCAAGATTCCCATCAACATGGCCGACTCCGCCATCGACATGCTTTCCCTCTCCGGGCACAAGCTGCACGCGCCCAAGGGCATCGGTGTGCTTTACATCCGCAAGGGCACCAAGTTCGCCCCCTTCCTCATGGGCGGTCATCAGGAAGGAGGGCGCCGGGCCGGCACCGAGAATAGCGCCTCCATCATCGGCATGGGCCGTGCCGCCCAGCTGGTTATGGAATACATGGATGACGAAAATACGCGGGTGCGGGCGTTGCGGGACAAACTGGAAACCGAACTGCTCAAACGCGTGCCCAACAGCATGATCAACGGGGATCCGGAGAACCGCCTGCCCAACACCACCAGCATTGCCTTCGAGTTCATCGAGGGGGAAGGCATCCTGCTGCTGATGGACCAATACGGCATCTGCGCCTCCTCCGGTTCCGCCTGCACCTCCGGATCATTGGAGCCGTCCCACGTGCTGCGTGCCATGGGCGTGCCCTTCACCGCTGCCCACGGCTCCATCCGCTACAGCCTGAGCATCTACAACACCGAAGAAGAGATCGATTTCGTCATCGACAAGATGCCGCCGATCATCGAGCGGTTGAGACAAATGTCGCCCTTCTGGCAGCAAGCCAAAAGCGCATCCTGACGGCTTGACCGGCCGTTAAATACAAAGCGCGGTGTTACCGGTTTGAACCGGGAAACACCGCGCTTTTTGTTTTTGGTACATGATGATTCGTATCAGGAAGGTTTTTACGTTGGAGCGGCTTCCAGCCGCGATCATTCAAATTAGAATCACGGCTGGAAGCCGCTCCAACCAATTCAACCAACAAACCAACAAAACGAATCAAACCAACAAAACCGATCCCACCATCAACCCTTCAACTTGGTCTTCACCTGTTCGGTCAACCAGCCAATCCATTCGTCAAAGCCTTCTTCTGTTTTGGCCGAGATCTCGTACACAGGCATGCCGGGGTGGACCTGGCCGATGGACGACCGAACCAGGTCCATGTCGAAGTCCAGGTAGGGCAGCAGGTCGATCTTGTTGAGCAGGGTGGCGTCGCACTGCCGGAACATCAGCGGGTATTTGGCCGGTTTGTCTTCGCCCTCGGTGATCGACAGCACCACCACGCGCTTGTCTTCGCCGATGTCGAATTCTGCCGGGCAGACCAGGTTGCCGATGTTCTCCACGATGAGCAGGTCAATGGCGTCCAGGTCCAGGTCGGCCACGGCCCTTTCCACCACATGGGCCGCCAGGTGGCAGTCGCCGCCGAACGCATCGGTGTTGATCTGGATCACCGGCGCACCGGACTGGGCCAGGCGGTCGGCATCGTGGGTGGTGCAGATGTCACCCACGATCACCGCGCAGCGCAGGTCCGGCATGATGCGGGCCAGGGTCTTTTGCAGTGTCGTGGTCTTGCCGGAACCCGGTGAACTCATCATGTTGAGCACGAAGACCTTTTTCTCGGCAAAAACGGTGCGCATACGCTCCGCCATGATGTCATTGGCGTCCAGCACCCGACGGAGCACCTTGATTTCGCGGGTTCCCGATTTACGCGACTCCACGTCGTGACCATAATCATGGCGACCATCGTGGGGGCCGTGCTTTTTATGATCGTGATGATGGCGTTTGATTGCACGATTGGTGATGAACCACATGGTTACTCCTCACTGTCTTCAATTTCGATTGACTTGATGTCCAGTTCGCGCCCGGAAAGAATGTCGATTGCCCCGCTCTGGCAGGCTTTACAGGTAAACACCGGCTCGGTAACCGTCCACTTAGTCCGGCAATCCTTGCACCGGGCCACCACGGGCACCTCTTCGATGGCCAGTTCGGCCCCTTCCAGCGGCGTGTCCTTGACCACCAGGTCAAAGCAGAACCGCAAGCTGTCCGCGACGATGGCCGACAGCTTGCCCACCTGAAGGTTGACCCGCTGGATCCTGGCCCCATTCATATCCGGCGGGATGGAGGCCTTGGCAATATCCACGATCTCCATGGCGATGCCCATTTCGTGCATGGTTTTCTCCGAGGACCGATGTCTGAAGCCAGAGGTCGGAGGACCGATTTCGGACCTCTGGCATCCGTCCTCCGACTTCCGTCCTTTTACTTGAAGGTTTCGGCGCAGACATCGCCAAGGTACGCTAGGTTCTCGCACACATGGATCCCGTTGGCCTTCATGGCTGCCACCTTGCTCTGGCCGGTGCCGCTGCTGCCGCTGATGATGGCGCCGGCATGGCCCATGCGCCGTCCCGGAGGTGCCGTCAGACCGGCGATGAAACCCACCACCGGTTTAGTGACGTTGGCTTTGATATAGTCGGCCGCCTTTTCTTCGCCGTCGCCGCCGATTTCGCCGATCATGACGATGCCTTCGGTGGCGTCGTCGGCCTGGAAGCGCTCCAGGCAGTCGATGAAGTTGGTCCCGTTGACCGGATCGCCACCGATGCCGATGCAGGTGGTCTGGCCCAGGCCGGTCATGGTCAGGGCGTGCACAGCTTCGTAGGTCAGGGTGCCGGATCGGGAGACCACCCCGATTTTGCCGGGCCGGTGAATGGCGGCGGGCATGATGCCGATCTTGCACTCGCCGGGGGTGATGATGCCGGGGCAGTTGGGGCCGATCAGTCGCACCGGTTTGTCCTTGAGATAGTTCTTCACCCGCATCATGTCCATGACCGGAATACCCTCGGTGATGCAGACAATCAGGGGAACCTCGGCATCGGCCGCCTCCATGATGGCGTCGGCGGCAAAGGGTGGGGGTACGAAAATCATGCTGGCGTTGGCCCCGGCGATCTTGACGGCATCGGCAACTGTATTGAAAACGGGAACGTCGTCCATCTTCTGCCCGCCCTTGCCGGGGGTCACGCCGGCCACCACCCGGGTGCCGTAATCAATGCATGCGCGGGCATGGAACTGGCCCTCTTTTCCAGTGATCCCCTGCACCAACAATTTGGTCTCTTTATTGACTAGTATGCTCACGGTTCAATCCTCGCTGGTTTGACGGCTTCATAAAACGTCCGATATCTGCGTTACGCTTCACCCTTCGTCACTGCGGAGTATTTTAAATATGCCTCATTCCTCGGGGTTCGCAGGCCTTGATCTCGGCGCTTTTTACGAAGCCGTCTCGTTTTTTGGTGGTTACTGGATCGCTGCCTGCAATTTTTCGGCGGCGTCCTTGAGGTCTTTGGCATTGATCAGATCCAGGCCCGATTCCGCCAGGATCTTGCGCCCCTCTTTCAGGTTGGTGCCCTCCATGCGGATGATCACGGGCACGCGCAGGCCGACCTTCTCGGCGGCCTGGACCACACCGTTGGCCAGCCGGTCGCAGCGCAGAATTCCACCGAAGATGTTGATCAGGATCGCCTTGACATTCTCGTCGCTCTGCAGGATGCGGAAGCCATTTTCGATCTGCTCGGCACTGGCGCCGCCTCCCACGTCGAGGAAGTTGACCGGCTTGCCGCCGGCGTACTTGATGCAGTCCATGGTGGCCATGGCCAGCCCGGCGCCGTTGACCATGTTGCCCACGTTGCCGCCTTCGCCTAAATGGATGTAGTTCAGGCCGTAGCCACCGGCCTCCACCTCTTTGGGATCTTCTTCATCCAGATCCCGGTATTCCTGGACATCGGGGTGGCGGTACAGGGCGTTGTCATCGAAATCCATCTTGCCGTCCAGGGCGATGACATCATCCTCTGCGGTAATGATCAAAGGATTGATCTCCACCAGGGAGCAGTCGTAGTTGACGGAAAGATTGTAGAGGTTCTTCAACAGTATGGTAAAGGGTTTCATGCACGCTTTGGGCATGTTGAGCCCGAACGCCGCCGCCCGCAGATGATAGCCCTGGATTCCCACGTTGGGGTCCACGTACACCTTGATGATCTTCTCTGGTGTTTTCTCGGCCACGGTTTCGATGTCCATGCCACCTGCCTCGGAAGCCATGATGATCATCTTGGCCGTGGCGCGGTCCGGCAGAATGCTCAGGTAAAGTTCCTTGGCGATGTTGAGCCCCTGCTCGATGAGCAGTTTCTTGACCAGTTTGCCTCCCGGGCCGGTCTGCTTGGTGACCAGGTTCATGCCAAGTATACTGTTGGCGTATGTGTCGAATTCTTCCGCGGTCTTGGCGACCTTGACGCCGCCGCCCATGCCGCGGCCGCCGGCGTGGATCTGCGCTTTTACCACCACCGGGTATGCGCCCAGACCATCGGCAACCGCTTTGGCCGCTTCGACAGTAAAGGCGACTTTGCCGTCGGGAACGGCCACGCCGTTCTTGCGGAACAGTTCTTTGGCTTGATATTCATGAATTTTCATGGATGGGCCTCTCTCTCCTTGTTAAAATAAGGAAGAGCATGGTTGTCCGCCGGGAGCGGGCGACCATGCTCTTCTTGTGGGTCACAGGATTTCCGGCTTAACCGATTACGCAGAGCACGTCTCCCTTGGCCACCGAGTCACCGGAGGCATATTTGATTGCCTTGACCGTGCCGCTGGCCGGCGCGGCCAGGGCGTTTTCCATTTTCATGGCTTCCAGGATAACTACGGTTTCACCCGCGCTGACCGTGTCACCCTCTTTCTTGTCGTACTTGACGATCATGCCGGGCATGGGTGCGGCCAGTGGGGTGCCGGTTGTGTCGGCTGCCGGTGCGGGCGCCGCTTCGGCTTTCTTTTTGGCCGCTGCCGGCGCAGCCGCCGGTGCGGCTGCGGGTGCATACGGAGCCGCCGGCATGGCCGGTGCGGCCGCCGGCATGCCGCCGGAAAGCTGGATCTGCTGGGCGTATTTCAAGATGGGGCTGCCGCCCACTTCGTCCACGCCGACTTCAAAGTACTCGTTGTCCACGAAGACGTTGAAGGTGCGCAGGTTCTCGCCCTTGCCCGGGGCGTCCTTCTTTTTTTCCACCAATTCGCCGGCCTTGGCTTTTTTGATCAGTTCGTCCTGCTTTTTCACCTGCTGCATGGTGATGGGTTTCACCGCTGCGGGCGGCTCTTCCTTGCCGTATTTCCACTGAAGGAACTTCTTGCCGGTGACCGGGTAGATGGCATAGAGCACCAGATCGTCCATGTCCACGGCCAGGTCGCCGATTTCGGCCTTGGCTTTTTCCATCTCCGGCTCGAGCACTTCAGCCGGCCGGCAGGTGATGGGCTCCTCGCCGCGGTCGTAGCCCTGTAAGGCCTTTTTCTGAACCTCGGGATTGATCGGCACGGCAGTCTTGCCATACAGGCCGTAGCACAGGTCCTTGACCTGGCCGGTGATCATCTTGTAGCGCTCCTCCGGGGTGTCGAAAAGCACGTTGTTGACCGTCTGGATGCCCACGATCTGGCTGGTGGGGGTGACCAGCGGAATCTGGCCCAGGTCTTTGCGGACGCGGGGCAGTTCCTTGTAGACCTCGCCGATCTTGTCCAGGGCGTCCATGTCGCGCAGCTGGTTGACCAGGTTGGAGAGCATGCCGCCCGGGGTCTGGTGCAAGAGCACGTTGATGTCGATGATGGACACCTTGGAGTCGTCCAGTAGGTGCTTGTACTTGGGCATGACCTCCTTTTCGAAAATCTCGTTGATCTGGGCCAGCAGGTGGATGTCGAAGCCGGTGTCGCGGCTGGTTCCCAGAAGGCTCATTACCAGCGGCTCCACGGCGGCGTGGGAGGTGCGGTAGGCGTAAGGCGTCATGACCGTGTCGATGATGTCCACGCCCGCCTCGATTGCTTTGAGGTGGCTCAGCGGAGACATGCCGGAAGTGAAGTGGCTGTGCAGGTGGACGGGTAGCTTGACCGCCGTTTTAATGGCCTTGACCACGGCATAGGCATCGTAAGGGGCGATCAGGCCAGCCATGTCCTTGATGCAGATGGAGTCGGCGCCCATGGCCTCCAGATCTTTGGCCTTGTTGACATAGTAATCCAGATTGTAAACCTCGCCGCCCAGACGCGGTTCGGTCAGCGTATAGCAGATGCAGCCCTGGAAGTGCTTGCCGTACTCCTTGATTTTGGGCACCACCGTCTCGAAATTGCGGTAGTCGTTGAGGGCGTCGAAGGTGCGGAAGATGTCCATGCCGTTTTCGCAGGAACGGTCCATGAAGGCGTTGGCCACGTCGTCGGCGTAATTGCGATAGCCCACCAGGTTCTGGGCCCGCAGCAGCATGGAGAAGGGGGTCTTCTTGAAGTAGCGCTTCAGGGTGCGGATGCGTTCCCAGGGATCTTCGTTGAGAAAGCGGTGCATCGTGTCGAAAGTGGCGCCGCCCCAGGTTTCCACGGCCCAGAAGCCCACCTGGTCCATCAGGTCGGCCACCGGGATCATGTCCTCGGTGCGCCCGCGGGTGGCGAACAGGCTCTGGTGGCCGTCACGCAGGCTCAGGTCCATGACCTTCAACGGGTTTTCCGCCTTGGGCCGCTTCACATCGTAGTTCATTTGGGTCATTTTAACTTGATCGTGGTCACTCATCGTATGGGTCTCCTCTTAAAAATTGGATGTTTAATGGCTTGTTGGCTTTTATGTCGGCCCCGATTCTATCTCAATCGGTTGAAGGTTTTCATCTGCATGAGGTTGCGCATCTGCATCATGCCCTGCCTGCCGGACAGGCCCCACAGGTTGCCCTGCTCAAAGCGGCGGGGCTCCGGCCGCAAGGGGGGCGGCATGATCAGTGCTTCCTCTTCGGTCTGGATATAGGCGCTTACCGCGGCAAGGGCGGCGGCCAGTTTCTTATCATTTGCATCCATAAATCACACCTTTTTTGGGTTCGGTTGGCTTTTTTTCAGGGCCGCTACATGGGTATGTTGCCGTGTTTTTTCGGTGGCCGCAGCTCCCGTTTGCTGCACATGATTTCCAGGGCGTCGATCAGCCGCGGCCGGGTCTGGGCCGGTTCGATGACCGCATCGATGTAGCCCCGCTGGGCGGCGCAGTATGGATTGGAAAACAGCTCCTCGTATTCGGCGATCTTCTCCGCCCGCTTGGCCTTGGGATCCTTGGCGCCCTTGATCTCCTTGCGATGAATGACATTGGCGGCACCGCCGGCACCCATGACTGCGATCTCGGCGGTGGGCCAGGCAAAGGCAAAGTCGGCCCCCAGGTCTTTGGAGCACATGGCCAGGTAGGAGCCGCCGTAGTCCTTGCGGGTTACCAGCAGCAGTTTGGGCACCGTGGCCTCGCTGTAGCACCAGAGCAGCTTGGCGCCGTGGCGGATGATGCCGCCCCACTCCTGCTGGCTACCGGGCAGGTAACCGGGCACGTCGGCGATGGTCAGCATCGGGATGTTGAAGGCATCGCAAAAGCGGATGAAACGCGTGGCCTTGTCCGACGCATTGATGTCCAGGCAGCCGGCCATGACCATGGGCTGATTGGCGATGATGCCGATGCTGCGGCCGTTTAGCCGGGCAAAGGCCGTCAGGATATTGGTGGCAAAGTGCTGGTGGGGCTCGAAGATCTCCCCATTGTCAACGATGGAACGGATCACATCGCGCATGTCGTAGCTTTTGTTGGGGCTGTCCGGGATGATGCTGTTGAGTTTCGCATCTGTGCGCGTGGGGTCGTCGCCCGTATCCACCAGCGGCGGCTCTTCCATGTTGTTGGCCGGCAGATAGGCCAGCAGCTGTTTGATCTGGACCAGCGCGTCTTCATCGCTTTCGCAGGCAAACTGGGCCACACCGCTTTTTTCGTTGTGGGCCATGGCGCCGCCCAGGTCCTCAAAGTTGATCTCCTCGCCGGTGACCGATTTGATCACTTCAGGGCCGGTGATGAACATGTAGCTGGTGTTCTTGACCATGAAAATATAATCGGTCATGGCCGGCGAATAGACCGCCCCGCCGGCTGTGGGCCCCATGATGGCCGAGATCTGGGGGATCACGCCGGAGGCCACCGAGTTGCGGTAGAAGATCTGGCCGAAGCCGGAGAGCGAATCCACACCCTCCTGGATGCGGGCACCGCCCGAATCGTTGAGGCCCACGAAGGGCACGCCGGCCTTTAAGGCCATATCCATGACCTTGCAGATTTTTTTGGCCTGCATCTCACCGAGGCTGCCCGCCCGTGAGGTGAAATCCTGGGCAAAGGCGAACACCGGCCGGCCATCCACGAGCCCATGTCCGGTAACCACGCCGTCCGAGGGAATCTCGACATCCTCCATGCCGAAATTGACGCAGCGGTGCCGCACGAACATGTCGATCTCCCGAAAGGTTCCCTTGTCGAACAGCTTTCCCAGCCGTTCGCGGGCGGTCAGCCTGCCGTTTTCCTTGTGCTTGGCGACCAGCTTTTCACCGCCCATCTCAAGGATGCGTGCTTCGCGCGCCTTGAGATCCTTGATTTTTTCCTTCACAATACCCATGTCAGATTCCTTTCACCTGAAGTGCAGAACTTTTTGAATAGCTGTCGGGCAATCATGGGGATATCCGTCAGCCGTCCGTAAATGATATATAAATAGAAAGAATAAGTGGTTGAACAATTTATAAAATTGGAATGCATGCTGGAAATTAAACTTTAACTCTTATAAACTCAGCGATCGTTGTCAAGCAAAAAAAGAAGCTCTTCAGCGCCTGCGGTGGGGGAGAGTTCTCCCCGCTCCACCGACGCTTCAATCTCCCGTAACCGGCCCTTGACCGTAGGGTTGCCGAAGAAGCGCTCCTTGAGTCCGTCCTCAATACGGGACCACATCCAGGCCAATGCCTGGCGGCGGCGCTTTTCCTCGAGTTCGCCGGTGGCCGACATCCGCCTGCGGTGATCCTGGATGGTCTCCCAAAGTGTGTCCACCCCGGCCAATGTCAAGGCACTGCAGGCCATCACCGGCGGCGACCAGGTGGGCGATGCCGGGTTGAGCAGATGCAGGGCCATCTCATAGGACCGTCGGGCCTTTTCGGCATTTTCCACGTTGTCGCCGTCGGCCTTGTTGATGGCTACGGTGTCGGCCAGTTCCAGGACTCCTTTTTTGATGCCTTGAAGCTCGTCTCCGGCGCCGGCCAGCATGAGAACCAGGAAGAAGTCGACCATGGAGGCCACCGTGGTTTCCGACTGTCCCACCCCTACCGTCTCCACGATGACCACATCGAAACCGGCAGCCTCGCAGACCAGCAGGGTCTCGCGGGTCATGCGGGCCACTCCGCCCAGGGTGCCGCCGGATGGCGACGGGCGGATAAACGCACCCGGTGCAACAGAGAGCCGTTCCATGCGAGTTTTGTCCGCCATGATGCTGCCGCCGCTGCGGGTGCTGGAAGGGTCCACGGCCAGCACCGCCACCTGAAGCCCCTTTTTCACCAGCATCATGCCGAAGCTCTCGATGAAGGTGCTTTTGCCGACACCGGGTACGCCGGTGATGCCGAGGCGTACGGCCTTTCCCGTCTCCGGAAGCAGCCGGTCCACCACGGTGCGTCCCAATTGCCGGTGCACGGGGTGTGCGCTTTCGATCAGGGTGATGGTCTTGGCCAGGATGCGGCGGTTGCCGGCGCGGACGCCGTCGATATAAAATTCGGGATCACTTTCACCCATTGCTAAAAAATTTCCCGTAGCGTTTGATTATGATTTCCGGTTGTCCAGGGCGTTGAGCACCTTGTTGGCCGAATCGGTGATGGCCGTGCCGGGGCCGAAGACGCCGACGGCGCCGGCTTGATACAGAAAGTCGTAGTCGCCCGGCGGGATCACGCCGCCGACGATGACCAGAATGTCTTCGCCGCCGGCTTTTTTCAAGGCGTCGATCAGTTGGGGCACCAGCGTCTTGTGGCCGGCGGCCAGGCTGGAGGCGCCCACCAGGTGGACGTCGTTTTCCACGGCCATTTTGGCCGCTTCCTCCGGCGTCTGGAACATGGGGCTGATGTCCACGTCAAAGCCCAGATCGGCGAAGGCGGTCGCCACCACCTTGACCCCGCGGTCGTGTCCGTCCTGGCCCATCTTGGTGAGCAGAATGCGCGGACGACGCCCCTCCTTTTCCATAAAGTCCGCGGTGCGCTTGCGAATGGCGTCGATGACCGCGCTGTCCGAATATTCCGAGGCGTATACCCCGGAGATGCACTGGGTGGTGGCCACGAACCGGCCGAAGACCTTTTCCATGGCGTCGGACACCTCGCCAACGGTGGCCCGGGCGCGGATGGCATCGATGCTGGCCGCCAACAGGTTTCCGCCGCTTTCGGCGGCCTGGGTGACGCCGTTGAGGGCACTGCGTGCGGCCGCGTCGTCACGCTCGGCCTTGAGTTTCTTGATCATGCGGATCTGGTCGTCGCGCACCTGATCCGACACCTCCAGCACGTCCATGGGGGTATCTTCGTGGAGCTTGTATTTGTTGACGCCGACAATGACATCCAGTCCCTGGTCGATGCGGGCCTGTTTGCGGGCCGCCGACTCCTCGACGCGCATCTTGGGCATGCCGGTTTCGATGGCCTTGGCCATGCCGCCCAGTTCCTCCACCTCGTCGATGATCTTGCGGGCTTCCCTGATGATGCCGTCGGTGAGTGATTCGACGTAGTAGGAGCCGCCCAACGGATCGACCACGTGGCAGACCTGGGACTCTTCCTGGACGATGATCTGGGTGTTGCGGGCGATGCGGGCCGAAAAGTCGGTGGGCAATCCCACGGCCTCGTCAAAGGAGTTGGTGTGCAGGCTCTGGGTACCGCCCAGCACTGCGGCCAGGGCTTCCAGGGTGGTGCGGATAATATTGTTGTAAGGGTCCTGCTGGGTGAGGCTCCAGCCCGAGGTCTGGACGTGGGTCCGCAGCATGGAGGATTTGGGATTTTTGGGGTTGAATGGCTTGAGCATGTCGTGCCACAGGTAGCGGGCCGCCCGCAGCATGGCGATCTCCATGAAAAAGTTCATGCCCACGCCGAAGAAAAAGCTGAGCCGAGGGGCAAATGCGTCGATGTCCAGTCCGGCCGCGATGGCGGCGCGGACGTATTCCAACCCGTCTGCCAGGGTGAAGGCCGTCTGGAGCACGCTGTTGGCGCCGGCTTCCATCATGTGGTACCCGCTGATGCTGACCGTGTTGAACTTGGGCATGTTCTCGGAGCAGTAGGCGATGATGTCCGAAACGATGCGCATGGAGGGCGTGGGCGGATAGATGTAGGTGTTTCGGGTCAGGTACTCCTTCAAAATGTCGTTTTGAATGGTGCCGGAAAGTTGATCCTGTTTGACGCCCTGCTCTTCGGCGGCAACGATATAGCCGGCCATGATGGGCAGCACCGCCCCGTTCATGGTCATGGAGACGCTCATTTCATCCAGCGGGATCTGGTCGAAAAGTACTTTCATGTCTTCCACCGAGTCGATGGCCACGCCGGCCTTGCCCACATCACCCATCACCCTGGGGTGATCCGAATCATAGCCGCGGTGGGTGGCCAGGTCAAAGGCCACCGAGAGGCCCTTTTGGCCTGCGGCCAGGTTGCGGCGGTAAAATGCATTGGAGTCCTTGGCCGTCGAAAAACCGGCGTACTGGCGGATGGTCCAGGGGCGCCCGGCATACATGGTGGCCATGGGGCCTCGGACATAGGGGGCGAAGCCGGGCAGGCTGTTGAGGTGGGGCATACCTTCCAGGTCCTGGGCCGTATACAACGGCTTGACCCGTATTCCTTCAGGGGTGTCCCATTGGAGGTCTTCCAGGGTCTTCCCCCTGAGCTGCTTGGCGGACAAATCCTTCCATTTTTTCAAATCGGGATGTTCTGACATGGTGTACTCCTTTTTAAAAAACGGTTGATCGAATTCAAATGGGGTGTCGGTCTCCCGATAACGCCATTTTATCAACATCGTAATGCGGATACGGCCGTCAACGGCCTGTCAACCCGTTCCGATCATTACCCGGATTGGAAATGGCTCGCCAGACCATTTCGAAAAGCATGCCGGCCTGGTCGGTCAGTCGACCCAGCTGCCCCCTGGAGATCCACATGGTAAAAGCCCGCTGCACCGTCCCCAACATGAAATCCAATAAGACACCGGCGCGCACATGGGGATTCAGGTGTCCCTCTTTCTGGCCGTTGCGCATGACTTCCAGGTAGAGGTTGATCATCTTTTTCTGCTTGAACGTTTCGTCGGCCATCCAGGTTTTCATGGGCAGGGTCATGAAAATGATTCTGGCAAATCCCGGATTGCGCTCGTAGTAATCCAACTGAAGCCAGAGGACTTTGCGCATTTTTTCCTTCAGGTCTTCGATACCCTGGAGGTGGTCGTAGATTCGCTCGGTCAGTTTGCCCAGCCAGACGTCCACAAAGGCAAAAACCAGCCGCTCTTTTGATCCGTAGTGCTTATAAATGGTGGAAAAACTAACCCCCGCCCGGTTGGCCACATCGCGGATATTGGCCTTGTGAAAATCGGAATGGGAGAAAATGTCCAGAACAGCCTCTTCCAGCCGCTGGTACACCTCGGGTTTAAGGGGTGTGAACATTGTTATGGTTTGTCCGATCGATAGGGCGAGTTCGATTCCTGGTCATATTTTAATAGTATGTATTTACTACATAAAATATTATCTATGGTTTGTTCGCTTTTTATTCTGATGATTAGAATAATGATGTTCCTTTTTCAGGAAGCCGATATTTATTTGAAATATATATATAAAAAGGTTTTGTTGGTATTTATTTGAGTCGGAAGCGTAACATTGTTATGGTTAGGCACGTTAGAATGCGGGCCAATCCTCTGTCAAGAAAAATATTATGAATTTCGATCAATAGATAAATTGTATTTATATTTGCCCGGGCGCCCTTGTCCGGCCGGCAATAACCGACCGCCCAACCTTAAGCTTGATCCAGAACCGGAAGGCAAATATAGTGCTGGAATCAAACCGTGCCTGCCCGGAAATGACGGCCGTTGACCCGTGCATGTGGCCTCGGCCTCGACAAAAAACTACCATTTCTGACTGGCCGCTGCTAAATACAATCACGGTGGGATGTGGGGTGGCGACGCCACAGTCCCTTTTTTCCACTATTCTGGAAAGGAAATGGCCGCTCTGGCTGGCCGCACCAGATGTACACACTCGACGATTACGATTACTCCCTGCCGGAGGCGCTCATCGCTCAGACCCCGGCAACCGATCGGGGCGGATCCAGGCTGCTTCACCTGAACCGCGGTAGTGGTGCTGTTTCACACCGGCATTTCCTTGATATCGTCACCTTGCTGCACCCGTCGGACGTCCTGGTGGTGAACAACACCCGGGTCATCCCGGGACGCCTGCATGGCCGCAAGGCAACCGGCGGCAAAGCCGAACTGCTGATCCTCGACTATGGCGAAACCGATGGCCGCGGTCGTGATGACCGCAATCGGGTGTATCGCTGCCTGATCAAGGCCTCCAAACAGGCCGGCGCCGGTACACGGATCTATTTCGACGAGGGGCTGGTTGCCGAGGTCCGGGATTTTTCAGACGGCATCTATACGGTCGCCTTCTCGGCACCGGAGCCCTTTGACGGCCTGCTCCACCGGATCGGGCGAACGCCTTTGCCACCCTATATCCGAAGGGATGAAACGCAGCCGGATGAAGCGGACCGGATGCGTTATCAGACCGTTTATGCCTGTGAGCAGGGCGCCATTGCCGCCCCTACCGCCGGTCTGCATTTTACCGATGCGGTTTTATCGCAGCTCAGCGAAAAAGGCGTTACGGTGACGGCCGTCACCCTTCACGTGGGCTACGGCACCTTCTTGCCGGTGCGTGTGGATGATATCCGGGACCACCGCATGCACGACGAGTGGTACTCCATTTCGGAAGAGACGGCCCGCATCATCAGCCATGCCAAAACAGAAGGTCGACGGGTGGTGGCCGTGGGCACCACCAGCGTACGCACGTTGGAGTATGCCACCGGATCGGACGGGGTTATCCAACCGGGAGGCGGCCGCTGCAATCTGTTCATCTATCCCGGCTACACTTTCAAGGGCGTGGATGCCATGATCACCAACTTTCACCTGCCTCGATCCACCCTGCTCATGCTGGTGTCCGCCTTTGCCGGCAGGGAAACCATTTTGAGAGCTTATGATGCGGCAGTGGAAGAAAAATACCGGTTTTTCAGTTATGGGGATGCGATGTTCATAGATTGAGGGTTTGGCGTTCTGCGTTTTGGGTTCTGGGTTCGGAAACACAGACCCGTGTTCGATCATGTCAGGCATACAGGCTAAAGGCATAAGGTGAAGCGTGAAAGGTGAACAGTGAGCGTCGAGAGGGCAGCAAACCAATTCAACCAACACAACCAATCAAACGAACCAACCATGCTGGATTTCAATTTAATTGCTCAATCAGGTGTTGCTAGGGCGGGCGTTTTTGATACATGCCACGGTCGGGTGGAAACACCCGTCTTCATGCCCGTGGGAACCCAGGCCACGGTCAAGGCCATGAGCCCGGAAGAGCTGAAGGCGGCTGGCACCCAGATCATCCTGGGCAATACCTATCATCTATACCTGCGGCCCGGGTGTGACATCATCGGCCGCTTTGCCGGACTGCACCGATTCATGAACTGGAATCGTCCCATCCTCACCGACAGCGGCGGCTTCCAGGTGTTTTCCCTGTCCAGGCTGCGCAAGCTCACCGAGGAGGGCTACGCGTTCCAGTCCCACATCGACGGGTCCCGGCATATGCTTTCGCCGGAGAAATCCATCGAGGTCCAGCTCTGCCTCAATTCAGACATCATCATGTGCCTGGATCAATGCCTCGAGCATCCGGCCACCCATGAACAGGCCGAGGCGGCCCTGGCGTTGACCACCCGATGGGCCCAGCGGTGCAAGACCTTCTGGCAGGAGCGAACCGACCGGCAAAACAGCCTGTTCGGCATCGTCCAGGGTGGCATGTTTGCGGACCTGAGGGCACGGTCTGCCGAAGCGATCGCGACGATCGGGTTTCCCGGCTACGCCATCGGCGGCCTGAGTGTGGGTGAGCCCAAGGAATTGATGATGGACATGGCGGCCCGCACCCTGCCATTGCTGCCCGATGATCGGCCCCGGTATATCATGGGGGTGGGCACCCCCGAGGATCTGCTGGAACTGGTGGACCTGGGGGCCGACATGTTCGACTGTGTCATGCCCACGCGCAATGCCAGAAACGGGCAGCTGTTCACCGAGCGGGGTACCATCAACATCTGCAACGCACGCTTTCGTGAAGACGTGGGGCCGGTGGATCCGAGCTGCGACTGCTATACCTGTCGCCATTACAGCCTAGCCTACCTTCGTCACCTCTATACGGCGCGTGAAATCCTGGCATACCGGCTCAACACCATTCACAACCTTCACTATTATGTCAATCTGGTCAAAGCCATGCGTGCAGCGATCCTGGCCGGAACGTTTGACCGTTTTAAAAAGGCGTTCTATAGTAAGCGCAAGTAGTCAGACCTTCGATTCTTTTGACACATCGGGTTTGTTATAAAACGGGAAAGGGGAGATGCAATGAAAGAAAAAGTACAAGCGGCCATCGATAAGATCCGGCCCATGCTCCAGGCGGATGGCGGTGATGTGGAACTGGTCAGCGTGGAAAACGGCATCGTCAAGGTTCGACTCCAGGGGGCCTGTGCCGGTTGTCCCATGTCCCAGATGACGCTGAAAAATGGCATCGAGCGGGTACTCAAACAGCAGATTCCCGAAATCAAATCGGTTGAATCGGCCTGATGGGTCCCAAAAAGGAGGAGCAATGAAAGCGTCATTGGCAACTGGAATCGAGCACGAATTTCGCTATCGCGTCACCGATGCCAAAACAGTACCGGCGCTCTACCCGGAGGCTATTGAATTTCAGGTGATGCCGACAGTCTTTGCCACCGGTTTCATGGTGGGGTTGTTTGAATGGGCATGCATTCAATTGATAAACCCGCATCTGGACTGGCCCAATGAACAGACGGTGGGAACCCACATTGATGTCAGCCACACGGCGGCCACACCTTCCGGGTTTGAAGTTACCGCCAAGGTGAAGCTGATTGAGGTGGACCGGCGCCGTCTGGTTTTTGAAATCGAGGCCCACGATGGCGTAGATCTGATTGCCCGCGGCCGGCACGAACGCTTTGTCATCGAAAAGGCGAAATTCGATGCCAAGCTGAAGGAGAAAATAGAGAATGCCGGCAGATGACCCGATACCTGATTTGCTTTTACGGCGGCATTGAGATTATCAGGTTCAGGAAACCGGCGTTGAGGCCAAAGACCATTTCTCCGCTGCCACCGAAGCGTGTTTATTCCAGGCGCAGTCGTTTGCCGGTGCATCGTCGCAATTATCCGGCCATAACGATCCGCTCACGGCGGACCGCCGCCAGCCCTATCACCCCTGATACATTCCCTCGGCAATGTCGGCCATCTCGCATTTCAGACCGTTGCCATTGAGCAGTTGCATGAGGTCATGCATTTGCGATGCGCCTGCAATGTCTACCTCGATGCTCCCGCCTGCCTGCTTCAGGGAAAATGCATGCCGATCAAGGACCCGGATCGCATGGCCACAGTCGTTCACCCGGAATCCAATAACGGAAAAGTCTTCCATATAAAAAGTCGGCAGTGGGCGGTGGCCTGAGGATGCAACCGGCCGTTCATTTTTCTGGACGATGGGATAATATACCATGACAATGCTCCTGGTTTTAGTTAAAGGATGCACCCATGCTGCAAAACATCTCCAAATATGGCATCCAGTATGTCTTGACGGTGCCGGCAGGTCAACGCCGGTCAGCCGATTTCAGCGAAGCCACCGCCCGGCAGGTGCTGCGATTTCACCGCACGATTCCCGGGTATCAGCCGACCCGACTCGTTCGCCTACCGGCGCTTGCACGGCGATGGGGGATCGGTGAGATTCTGGTCAAGGACGAATCGACGCGTTTCGGGCTTAACGCCTTCAAGGTCTTGGGGGGCAGCCATGCGGTCGCGCGACTGCTGTGCACCAAGCTTGGGATCGAATGGGCGCCGGTCGATTTCAACACTCTGGTCAGCAATGACATCCGCCATCGCATCGGGCAGATGACCCTGGTCTCGGCTACCGATGGTAACCATGGCCGCGGTGTGGCCTGGGCCGCCGAGCAGCTGGGGCTGAAGGCCGTCATCTATATGCCCAAAGGATCGGCGCAATCCCGTGTAGACAACATTCGCGCACACGGTGCCATGGTCCATGTGACCGACCTGAATTACGACGACACCGTGCGGCTGGCCGGTCGCCTGGCCCGGGAAAACGGGTGGCATGTTATTCAGGACACCGCCTCTAAAGGCGATGCCGACATTCCCCGCTGGATCATGCAGGGCTATACCACCATGAGCATGGAGGCAATCGATCAGATGGGCGGAAAGCGGTTGCCTCCCACCCATGTTTTCCTTCAGGCCGGGGTGGGCTCTTTTGCCGGGGCGATGGTCGCTCATCTGGCCGGTGTATTTAAAGACGAACCACCCCGGTTCATTGTTGTGGAGCCGACCCATGCGGCCTGTCTGCTCGATTCAGCCGCTGCCGGGGACGGCCGGCTGCATGCCGTCACCGGCGATCTGGACACGATCATGGCCGGACTTGCCTGCGGCGAGCCCAATCCCATGGCCTGGGACATTCTGTGGGAGTTTTCCAGCGCCTATATCAGTTGTGACGACTATGTGGCCGCCAACGGCATGCGCATCCTGGCCAATCCGCTGGCCGGGGATGATCGCATCGAGGCCGGCGAGTCCGGAGCCGTCGGTATCGGTTTACTGGACCTGCTCGCCAACCTGCCTGATCTCATACCGCTGAAAGCCGGGCTGGATATCGGGCCGCATTCCCGGATCCTGTTTTTCAACACCGAAGGGGCCACCGATCCGCAGGGGTATCGCGAGATCCTCTGGCACGGGAAATACCCCATCATGGTTTAGCTCCTCCTCGATGTGTATATTCTGAGTTGGAAGCAGCGCATCGGCCGGCCGACGCCCGGGCGACCCTTTCAGTAGCAACCGCTTTCCAGCAAGCAAAGACCCTATTCGGCAACGCTCGGCGTCGCGGGCATCTGGTGTGTAGATGCGGATGGCATGGACGATGGGCCGGCCGGCTGCGCGGAAGGCCCGGCACAATTGATGGATTCGCGGCAGAATGGTCGAGGTGCCGGGAACTTCGAAGGTCCCGTCATCCAAGGTGTCGTTCTGGACGTCGATGGTAATCAGGGCGGCCCTGCCGTATTCGGGGACGGTAAATGGGTCGGGAGATGTCATGGCAGAAATCCTGTTAGCGCATCATTGCCGCATCGCCGCTAAATTTTTTTATCAATAGAAATAGCTGCATTCTGTCAACCGATGGTGCAGCGGTTCCGGCCGTTTTCCTTGCTGCGGTAGAGCAGGGTGTCGGCGCGTTTGATGATACTGTCTGCGGTGTCGGTTAGGTCGGCCAGAGTGCCGCCGATGGACACAGTCACCTTAAGCGTCAGGCCGTTTTCCCGGATATGCGATTTCTCCACCAGGGACCGAACCCGCTCGGCAGCTGAACGCAGGCCGTCGTCATCGACGCGCTTGAGGATGCCGACGAACTCTTCTCCGCCCCAGCGCCCCATCAGGTCCGACGGGCGGGCGGTGTTCATGAATGTGCGGGCTACGGCTTTGAGTACACGATCGCCCACGCCATGGCCATAGCTATCGTTGACCCGTTTGAAAAAATCGATATCCATGATGACGATACCAAACGTTGCCCCGTAGCGATTTTTCTCAGAAACCCGGTTGTGAAGCTCCATTTCAAGGTATCGACGGTTGGCCATCTGGGTCGTACTGTCCAGAAAAGACAGTTTTTCCAGTTCGTTGACTTTGTTTGTGATCGCATTGCTGGCGCTCAGGTCGGTGAACAACTCGGCGCCGCCGATAATGTTGCCGTCAGTGTCATGCAACGGGGCCGCGCGGACCCAGACGGGCACGCGATGGCCGTCTTTGTGCTGAATGTACACTTCAGCATCCCGGAAGGCGCCGTCCTGGATGGTCGCCTGCAAGGGGCAGCTGCCACGGCACAGGCTTTTCCCATCCTCGTCCACATGCACGAGAATGTTGTCCCGGCACCGACGACCGACTACCTCTTCGGAACGATATCCCGTGATGGTTTCGGCCACGTGGTTCCAGTAAATGATGGACCGGTCTTTATCCACCAGGTAGAGCCCGTCAAAAATGTTTTCGATAAGTGACTTGTAATCAATATCCATACCGGTTCTTCCATCCCGCCTTGAAGTGGTGTCAGTTCACGGTGATTTTTTTCACCTATTACTTCAGGTCAAATTGTCGCCATACGGCGTCTTCTGCTTTCAAGGTAATCAGCCGCAGAGACGTGCGCAGGGTAATTTTGTTGTAGGTGGTTTTCAGTGAGACGACATTTTCTTTCAGTTGAAAACGGATTTCGGAAGCGCCTCTGCGATAGGTGGAGAAGCCGAATGCCCGTGCCGGGGTGACCACGGCGGCGACCCGCCCTTCCGATGATTTAGCGACGACCGGCTCGCCAATGGGCATGCGGGTCTGGAAGAAGCCGCCGGTATGGGTGCCGAAGGCGACGATGCGTTCACCGGTCAGCATGATCAGCAGGTGGGCAGCGATCAGCATGTCGGGGGACTCTTTTTTTTCATTGACTTTTAATGCGCGAACGTTCCACCGTCCTGATCGGGTCGAAGCGGCCAACAGCCGATCATTGGTCAGAAAGGCACCGATTTCCCCTTTGGCCCCTTGCCAGAGGATCGTTTCACTTGAACCTTTAGCCTCGGAAAAATTGCGCTTTCCATCCACCACAGCGATGAAGGCACTATCCGTGGCAAAGATGTCCACCAGATCCTCGACCTCTTCGTATGCCATCGCCCATGGGGTCCTGACGAGAAGGGCGACGACCCACCATAACCATCTTTTCCGGTTAACGTTCATGGTCACGCATCCAGTCAATCGGCAACATAGCGCGGGTATGTGGTTTTGGCCGCTTCCGCCCGGCCAATATCGATATCCATGGTTAAAAACGGCTCGTTGGCTGATGTGGTGCCCAGGACGTCGCCCGCTTCGGGTTCGATTATCCAGCCGGTGCCGCCGAAGTCCGATCCGGGAATGTTGGGGCCGGCAAGGTTGGACGACAGGCAGAATGCACCCGAGACCACTGCGGCGGTTCGGCCGCCGGTGATCCACTTGTCGGTGGACGAGGCAGGTGTCACCCGCGGGCAGACGATGATGTGGGCACCGTGTCGGCCATAGTCGCGGGCGTGCCGGGTGAACCATATCTCGGTGCAGATGAGAAATCCGTAGACTGCCTCACCGCAGGCAATGGTTTCGAACGCACCTTCTCCCCGGCGGTACCACGAGGCCTCCCAATAACCGGCTTCGTCGGGCAGGTAACGTTTGGTGTGGGTGGGAACGGTCATCCTGTCCGGCGTCCAGGCAAACCCCTGGTTGTGCGGCACCCCGCTGCAGACCATCGGCCGGGTACCCATGACTACGCCGGCGCCCAGTTCGGGCAGACGCTGTATCCAGCCTTGATGAGATTCAATCGCTTGCCGCCAGCGTTCGGAATCCACCTGGTCCGAGGCGGCCAACCAGGGGTGAAAAGGCATTTCAGGCAGCAGCACCAGATCGCTTCTGGCCGAACGCGTGTGGCGAGCAAGCCGGTTCCATTGTCTGGTGAGCGCAACAGGGTCATTGGGCAGTTCGCAGACGGTGACCTTCACCGGGTTCTTCCCTCCTCTGGTGGTGAGACGGAATGGGCGCTACCAACAAGCTCAATCCTAATCTACACCATCATTGCACCGGGTCAAGAACCCTGGTGTCCTTTTGTTTGATGGTGGATGACGATCAGGAGCAAATCAAGACGTCTGCGCGGTTGTCCTGAAAAGCAGGAAACAGACGCTTTCCGGGTGGGTAGGTCGGCATGAAGAAGGTCGTTCGCCAGAATGCGGCAGAGACGAGAAAGCGGGGATGACCCTTCACGACGTCGGGCAGCAGGTGATACCAGCGGTAGCCGGCAGCGCTATAGCAGGCCCTGCAGTGCGACGCATAGCCCAGTTGCCTGGCGGCGGCAAAGCCGGCATCACGCTGGCAACGCGAGCCGCTGACCGACTTGAAAATTCTTCGGTTCGGGCCATAGCGGGCCAGTTGATCCTTGGCCCTCTTGTACTCCTGGAATCGGGACCGTGCATCCAGCTGGGTGAAAAGGGGAAAAAGGCTCAGCGATATCAGGACCGGATACGCAAGTGGATGTTGGCCAATACTGGTGGCGATGGTGATGATCGTAAACAGTTCGGTGACGGTGATGGCATGCAGCAGCTTTCCCGCCGACAGGTAATCGGCGCTGTGGACGAGCCAGGAGCGGGCCCTGGTGAAAACGGTTTCGGCAGACAGGACGGTCATGGCTCCAACCCGTGTATCGGTGGCCTTTGTCGATGGCTGGTATGGGGGCTTTCCCAGCAGAAGCTGGTGCAACTGACCCATTCCTATCAGATATGATCCATTTTATCCATATTGGGCAGGGACTGCGCATTGAAGATCCTTGAATTGGCCTGGCTGTCAGGGTATCGTTAATCGTTCTGACGCAATCATGAAATATAGGCAAAAAGGACCCGATGCCCCCCGACCATCTTTCCTCCAAGCGTCGCCTGCTCCTGATTCTAGCCACCCTGCTGGCCCTGTTTCTGGCCGCCCTGGACACGCTGATCATGAGTGCGGTCATGCCTACCATCGTGGCCGATCTGGGAGGCCTGCACCTTTATAGCTGGGTTTTCTCGACTTACCTGCTCAGCCGGGCGGTCGCCCTGCCGGTGTTCGGCAAACTGGCTGACCTGTTTCCCAACCGCACCCTATATCTGGTTTCCATTCTCATCTTTTTGGTTGGGTCCGTGCTGGCAGGCATGGCCCAGAGCATGATAGCGCTGACCGTGTTCCGGGCCATTCAGGGCATCGGGGCCGGCGGCAACTTTGCCCTGGTGTACATCGTCCTGGCGGATATTTCCGAGCCGGAAAACCGCGGCAGGATGATGTCCTATGCCAGTTTCGTCTGGGGGCTGGCCAGTGTGCTGGGGCCATCCCTGGGCGGCTTTATCGTCAGCTGGGTCTCCTGGCGCTGGATTTTCTACATCAACGTGCCCATCGGCCTGCTTTCGCTGGTCGGCATCTGGTTCTTCCTCAAGGAAACCCGGGAAAAGCATGAGGTCATCGAGATCGACTATGCCGGCATCATCACCCTGGTTATGGCGATTCTCTCTTTGCTTACCGCTTTCTTGCTGGGTGGACGGGAGCACGGATGGATATCGCTGCCGATCCTGGGGCTGTTCGCCCTGTTTTTCGTGTCTGCCATGGGCTTCTACGTTGCCGAAAAACGCAGCAACGAACCCATCCTCTGCTTCGATTTCTTCCGCTTGAAGGGTTTTTCCTCCGGTAACGGCCTGGTGTTTTTCAGCAGCGTGGCGATCTTTTCGCTTTCCGCCTTCAGCCCGTTGTTTATTCAGGGCGCCCTGGGCCAGTCGCCCTTTCAATTGGGCATTGTCATGATGTTTCTCAGCTTCGGCTGGTCGGCCGGCGCCCTGTTTTGCGGGAGGCAATCCAACCGCTGGGGCGAAAAGCCCTTTTCTCTGGCCGGCGGCCTCATCCTGATCGTCGGTTGCTTGATGGCCGTGCGTTTCTCGACAGCCACCAGCCTGTGGACCTTTGCCGCGGCCATGGGGCTGGCCGGCGTGGGCATGGGGTTCACTTCCATAGCCACCCTGCTGGTCGTCCAGAACAGCGTCGAGAAGGTGGACCTGGGTGTGGCCACGTCATCCCATCAGTTCACCCGCACCCTCGGGGGGACCCTGGGTATTGGCTTCTGCGGCAGCCTGGTCACCGCCCGATTCGCCCAGGTAGCAGACACGCTGAATCAATCGGCGTTGCAGGGCAGAATACAGCCTGCGGTGATGGACCAGATCCGGCAGAACTTCGAGAATTTTTTCCGTCCGGACGTCCAGCAGCAATTGCTGCCGGACGTCCGGACGGCGTTGCACCAGGCCATCGGCAGCTGCGTGGTCGACGTCTTCTGGCTGGCGCTGATCGCGGCGTTGATTTGTCTGGTTTTCGGCCTGTTTCTGCCTCCAAAAACTGCCGGGGAGGAAAAATAGCAAGGTTGCGGGGAACCTCTCAAATGCGATGAAACGGTTTCTTTACAAAAGGCGTTTTATTCATAAAAATAACGCCATCAAGCGAGGTGATCATGAAACGCATGGCCATTGTCATTGGATTCGTTCTGCTTTTTCTATCAAGCATCGCCACTGCTTCGTGGCCTGCCCGCATGGTGCTGGTGCTGGACGGTTCCGGCTCCATGTGGGGCCAGATCGACGGACAGGCCAAAATCACCATCGCCAAGACGGTCATGGCTGATCTCATCGACCAGATCCCCGACGATTTCCAGACCGGCCTGATCGTATACGGCCACCGGCGCAAAGGCGACTGCGACGATATCGAGATGTTGATACCGGTGGGACCCCACGACTCGGCGGCCATGAAGACGCGCGTGCAGGCCATCAGCCCCAAGGGCAAGACACCTTTGAGCGAAGCCGTGCGCCAGGCAGCCCAGGCCTTGCGCTACACAGAGGAGCGGGCCACGGTGCTGCTGGTAAGCGACGGATTGGAAACCTGCGACGTGGATCCCTGCGCATTGGCCGCCGAACTGGCCATGGGCGGTGTGGATTTTACCGTGCATGTGGTCGGCTTCGACATCAACCAGGAGGACCAGGTTCGCCTGCGCTGCCTGGCCGACAAGACCGGCGGCCTTTTTCTGGCCGCCAACAGTGCCGGCGCTCTGCGTGACGCCCTCTTTGCTACGGTGGCCCAGGTTCAGGAACCGCCGCCGCCGGTGGTGGAAGACCCGGGTACGGCCACCCTTGCAGGGCCGCCGTCGGTACCGGCAGGATCGGTATTCCAGGTTCAATGGGAGGGGCCGGATAGCCGTGACGACTTCATCGCCATGGCCGAAAAAGGATCCAAGGACTTGCGTTACCGGGACTACACGTATACCGAGAAGGGCAATCCTGCCGATTTTGTGGCTCCGGGAGATGTGGGCGACTATGAGTTGCGTTATGTTCACGCCCACACCCGCAAGGTTATCGGACGGGCCGATATCGAGGTGACACCGGTCAAGGCTGCTGTGCAAGCCCCGGCGTCAACCGATGTGGCCGTGGAATTCGAAGTCACCTGGCAGGGCCCCGCCTACCTGAGCGACTACATATCGGTGGCGCGCCCGGATCAAGGTCCGGGCAGCTATGTCAATTACACGTACGCACGCGACGGCAGCCCGTTGAAGGTTCGTGCGCCATCGGATCCGGGCCCTTACGAGGTGCGCTATATTCTGGGCCGGGGCAGCCAATTGCTGGCCAAAGCCGATATTACCGTCACGGGTGTCGGTGCTGCGGTGGACGCGCCACCGGTGGCCGACGTGGCCACGACGTTTGAGGTGGCCTGGCAAGGACCGGGAAACAAGGAAGATTACATATCGGTGGCACGCCCGGATCAGGGTCCGGGCAGCTATGTCAACTACACCTACGTGCGCGAGGGCAGCCCATTGAAGGTGCGGGCACCGTCTGATCCGGGAACATACGAGGTGCGCTACATTCTGGGTCGCGGCAACAAGCTGCTGGCCGAAACAACCATCGAGATCAAGGCGGTCAGCGCCCAGGTGCAGGCGCCGCCATCGGCCGACATGGCTACCGAGTTCGAGGTGGGCTGGCAGGGTCCCGCCAACAAGGAAGATTACATCTCGGTGGCGCGCCCCGACCAGGGTCCGGGCAGCTATGTCAACTACACCTACGTGCGCGAGGGTAGCCCGTTGAAGGTGCGGGCGCCGTCGGATCCGGGCAGCTACGAAGTGCGCTACATTCTGGGGCGCGGCACCAAGCTGCTCGCCAAGACCACCATCGAGATCAAAGCCGTGACGGCCAAGGTGATTGCACCCGGGTCGGCTAAGACCGGGGAGACCTTCGAGGTCAGCTGGGAGGGGCCGGACAACCCATCTGATTATATCAGCATCGCACGCCCCGATCAGGGACCCGGCAGTTACAAAGGTTACAGTTATACGTCACGCGGCAACCCGGTCAAGGTGAAGGCGCCCAAAGAACCCGGGACATACGAGTTGCGCTATATTCTGGGCCGCGGGAACAGGCTGCTGGATAAGACCACCATAGAGATCAACCGCTGACAGTCGGAAAAACGAAGCGGCAGAGTAGTGGCGGTAACCGATTGCCACCTCTTTTGAAAAAGCTTGACAGGCAGGAGTTGACCCTGTATTTTTTTGTGACTTTTGGACTTTAAGGGAATGGATGCGATGCTTCGCTTTGGCAACGGCAGATTGTTATGCTTTTATTGCTTCTTTAGCAGGGGGCTGCCCGGCACGCGCTGAATGTCCTGAGAACACAAACAGACAAACCAAGCCGTGGGCAGTCCAAAAACCCACGGCTTCTTTTTATCCGGGCCGTGGAGATGAACTCCCCGGCCTTTTGTCATTAAAGATATGCGCTTTGACAACGAGTAAAGAAAGCGACCGCTACCATGTCAGACAGCCATAAAACACCGGATTGTACGATGGCCACCGACATCTGCGACATTCGCCATCAGATCGACAGTATCGACGACACTATCTTGGAGTTGATCAACCGTCGGCTCAACCTGGCCAAGCGGATCGGGGATCTAAAAAAGGACAGTGGCAACCGCGTGGTGGACAGCACCCGGGAAAGCGAAATCCTCAGGCGCCTGACTGCCCTGAACAAGGGGCCGCTGAACCCCAACGTCCTGCACCACATCTTCATCGACATCATTGCCGCCGCGCGCGCCATCCAGGCTTCCCAACGGGTGGCTTACCTCGGTCCCGAGGCCACCTTCACCCATCTGGCGGCAACGAGCCACTTCGGTTTCTCTGTCACCTACGTTCCCCAGCCCAGCATCCGGGAGATTTTCAGCGAGGTGGAAAAAGGGGCCTGCGACTACGGGGTGGTGCCGGTGGAAAACTCCGTGGAGGGATCGGTGCGACACACCCTGGATCTTTTTTTCGAATCGGACCTGTGTATCTGCGCCGAGCGTTACCAGCAGGTTTCCTATGACTTGTTGGCCCAGGAGATCGGCCTTGGCGCAATTAAGGCCGTCTACGCGCACTCCCAGGCCCTGAACCAGTGCCGCACCTGGCTCAACCAGTACCTTCCCGGAGCGGATTTAAAAGAGTGCAGTTCCAGCGCCTTCGCCGTGGGACGGGCAGCGGCGGAAAAGGGGGTGGCGGCCATTGCCGGCGGCGGTGCGGCGGCGATCTTCAGGCTGGAAGCGGCGGCCTCCAAGATCGAAGATTTTTCCCGCCCGCCCACACGCTTCCTTGTGATCGGCAAGGAGAAGGTGCGTCCGTCGGGCAAAGACAAGACTTCGCTGATGTTCGCCCTGGCCCATGTACCCGGTGCCCTGGCCGGCGCCTTGGCGCCCATTACCGAAGCCGGCATCAACCTGGTTAAGATCGAGTCCCGCCCGACACGGCACGAGAGTTGGAGTCATTTCTTTTTTGTCGACCTGGAAGGGCACCTTGATGACGGCAGCATCCAGAAGGCCATCGAGCTGATTCAGCCGCAGGCGCTTTACCTGAAAAATCTGGGATCCTATCCCATGGTCGGTGTCGGGGTGTAGGCCATGGTCTCGGAATGCGGTATACTAAATATCGATTCGAATACCCGGTTCTACGCGGTCATAGGGAACCCGGTGGGCCACAGCCTCAGCCCGGTCATGCACAATGCGGCCTTTCGTCAGACGGGCCACAACGGGGTTTACGTGGCCTTGCACGTCACGGATCTGCCTGGAGCGGTTGCCGGGATCCGGGCGCTGGGTATCCGCGGCTGCAGTGTGACCATCCCCCACAAGGTTGCGGTCATTGATCTTCTGGACCATGTGGATCCCATGGCTCGGAGAATCGGTGCCGTCAACACCATCGTCAACGAAGCGGGCCGGCTTTGCGGTTTCAATTCGGACAGTCCCGGGGCCATGGCCGCCCTGCTGGAAAAAACCCCGGTTGTCCTCAGGCGGGTAGCCGTGGTCGGTGCCGGTGGTGCAGCCAGAGCCCTGGCCCATGGGATTACCGAACATGGCGGACAGCTGACCATTGTCAACCGAAGCCAGGACAAAGGGCGCCGCCTGGCCGACGAACTGCAATGCGATTTCTGTCCGCTGGTTGATTTTTCGGGTGTCGACTACGACATTCTGATCAATACCACCTCGGTGGGCATGGTCCCTCATCCGGATCAGATGCCCGTTTCCCATGCCTGCCTACGGCCCGGCATGACGGTGATGGACATTGTCTATAATCCGCTGGAGACCCGGCTGCTCAGCGCGGCGCGGGAAGCCGGTTGCACGGTGGTGGACGGAGTCGCCATGTTCGTTCACCAGGGCGCGTTCCAGTTCGAGCACTGGACCGGTAAACAGGCACCGGTTCAACTAATGAAGAGAACGGTTCTCGAGGTTTTGGTAAACAAAGCCGGTGAGAGGGAATAAGCGCGTCATGATTGAAATCAAACCCCATCGCATCGGCCATTGCCAGATCAGTGTACCGGGATCTAAAAGTTACACCCACCGGACACTCATCGCTGCGGCCCTTTCAGATGGTATCTGCACGGTCCGCAACGCGCTGCGCAGTCAGGACACCCAGCTGACCCTGGCTGCGTTGGAGAAGATGGGCACAGGGGTCGCCGACCATCCGCAGGCGATTGTCATCCACGGATTACGCGGTCGACTCAAGCCCTGCCGTGAGGCCATCTACCTGGCCAATTCCGGCACATCCATGCGGCTGCTGGCCGGTGTGGCGGCTCTGGGAGACGGGACCTATACCTTAACGGGTACCCCGCGCATGTACCATCGACCGATTGCCCATCTTTTGGCGGCGCTGAACGACCTGGGCATCAGTGCCCGGTCCTTGAACAGCAATGGCTTTCCGCCGGTAGAGATACCAGGCGGTCAGGCAGCTGGCGGTTCGGTGGCCATCAACTGCAGCGTGAGCAGCCAGTTTCTTTCATCCCTGCTGCTCATGGCGCCGTGCACCCCAAAGGGCATGTCCATCACGGTCTCCCACGGACCGGTGTCCAGGCCTTACGTGGACATGACCGTGGAAATTTTAAAACGGTTCGGCATCCGGGTCGAGCGCGACGGATACACCCGTTTTGATGTAAATGGCGGCCAGGCCTATCGCGCCGGCGACTATACGGTGGCACCGGATGCTTCCCAGGCGGGATACTTCTGGGGGGCGGCCGCCATTGCCGGCGGCAGCGTCACCGTCAACGGGGTGTCGGTCGATTCCACCCAGGGGGATGTGGGATTGGCCCGGGTCTTTGAGCAGATGGGTTGCCGGGTGGACCGCGGATCAGCGGGAATTACGGTGACCGGCGGTGACCTTCGGGCCGTCACGGTGGATATGGCCGACATGCCCGACATGGTGCCCACCCTGGCGGTGGTAGCGGCCTTTGCCGACGGCACGACGGTCATTGAAAATGTCTCTCACCTCAAGGCCAAGGAGAGTGACCGGCTGGCTTGTACCTGCGCCGAACTGAAGAAGATGGGCATTGCCGCGGTCGCTGAAAATGACCGGCTTCTGGTGACGGGGGGCGCACCCCGCGGCGCGTCGATCGAAACCCACGATGACCACCGCATTGCCATGAGCTTTGCCATGGCCGGACTCGTGGCCCCCGGGGTGCGGATTTTGGAACCGTACTGCGTGGAGAAATCCTTCCCCAATTTCTGGGAGGTCTGGGAGACCCTTTACGCATGCTGACGCGCACCATGAATCTATTTCTCATCGGATATCGCTGTACGGGTAAGACGAGTGTGGGAGAAGTCCTGGCGCAGCAGCTCGGCTGGCGTTTCGTGGATACCGACCGGATGGTGGTCGATACAGCCGGCGTCAGCATCGCCCGGATGGTGGCCGACCACGGCTGGCCGTTTTTTCGGGAACAGGAGCGGCAGGCGTTGGTTTCCGTGTCTACCGGCGACCGCCAGGTGGTGGCCACCGGCGGGGGCATTATTCTCGATGAACGCAATGTCAGCGCCATGAAGCAATCCGGCAGGATCGTCTGGCTTACCGCCGGCGAAAGGACAATCCTGACCCGTATGCTTGGCGATTCGGCCACAGTCGAAAGCCGGCCATCGCTGACTCGTCAGGGCTTGACTGCCGAGATCACCGCCGTGCTGGCGGAAAGAAGACCGCTCTATGAAAGAGCGGCAGACCGGGTTATCGCTACGGACCGGAGAACGGTTGCCGCTATATGTGAACGGATTTTAGCGGCGACAGGACTGTAGATGGAGGCCAGTGGTCACCCGTCAGCGGCCCGATGACCGAGGGCATCGGCGCTGGATTTCGGTTTGGAATGCAATCAACCTCATAAACAGGAACAGGTACCATGTCCAGTACTTTTGGAACGCTTTTAAAAGTCTCCACGTTTGGCGAATCCCACTGCAAGGGGGTCGGCGCTGTTCTGGATGGATGCCCGCCAGGCATGCAGCTTTGCGAGGCGGACATCCAGCCTCAGCTGGATCGGCGTCGGCCGGGCCAGAGCAAGTTAACCACCGACCGTCAGGAGGCGGATCAGGTGACCATCTTTTCCGGTGTGGAAAACGGCGTCACCTTAGGAACACCCATTGGCCTGTTTGTGCCCAACAAGGATCAGCGGCCTGGTGACTACCGCCAGATGAGCCGGATTCCCCGGCCTTCCCACGCGGACTTCACCTACCAGATGAAATACGGCATCCGCGCCTCCTCAGGGGGCGGACGGTCCAGTGCCCGGGAGACCATCGGCCGGGTGGCGGCCGGAGCAGTGGCCGAAAAGATGCTCAAAGAAGCCTATGGGGTGGAAATTGTCGCCTGGGTCAGTGCGGTCAGCGACATCTCGGCAACGGATGTGGATGTGCGGACCATCACCCGGCAGGCTGTTGACGGCAACCTGGTCCGTTGTCCCGACGGCGATGCCGCCGCTCGGATGGAGGTCCTGGTGGCTCGGGTCAAGGATGACAAGGACAGCGTCGGCGGCATCGTCACCTGCGTCTGCCGCCATGTGCCAGCCGGCTGGGGCGAGCCGGTATTCGACAAGGTGGAGGCCAAACTGGCCCAGGCCATGCTCTCTATTCCCGCTACCAAAGGGTTTGAGATCGGTTCGGGCTTTGCCGGCATCCGGCTCAAAGGATCGGTCCACAACGACCCCTTCACGGCTGCCGACGGACGCCTGGGGACGACCACCAACAACAGCGGCGGAATTCAGGGCGGCATTGCCAACGGGGAGCCGATTCTCTTTCGGGTGGCGTTCAAGCCGCCTGCCACCATCGGCCTTGCGCAGCGGACGGTGGATTTCGACGGCAACCCGGTGATCCTGGAGGCCAAGGGCCGCCACGACCCCTGTGTGGTCCCCCGGGCCGTGCCCATTGTTGAGGCCATGGCTGCGCTGGTGCTGGGGGATTTTGCGCTACGACAGAAAACAAGAGAAAAATGACAAGAAGCAAAATCCAAAAGACAAGTAAATCACAAAAACCAAATTCAAAAGTCCAAACTTCATGATCTTGAAGAAAGGACATTCCAATTCGCTAACGCTATAAGGATTTTGGTTAAAACGTTGCCCTTTTTGATACTTGGATATTGAAATTTGGAATTTGTTTTTTCCGGTTTACCCGGTACAGGAATTCAGGGATTTGGAGATTAACTGATTGAAACTGTCTAATCGAATTCAAACGGTCGAGGGCTCCAAGACAGCCCGGTTTATTCCGTTGCTGGATGCATTGAAGCGGCAGGGGCGGCCGGTGATCAGCCTATCCATCGGCGAGCCGACCGACGATACGCCGGCGCCGGTGATCGAGGCCACCAAGCGGGCTCTGGATCGCCAGGAGACCCGCTACGGCGACATGGCCGGTCTGATGGCCTTAAGAGCCGCCCTGGCCGGCCGGTTTGATGGCTGCGGGCCCGATAACATTGTGGTTTTCAACGGATCCAAACAGGCGCTTTACACCATCTTTCAGTGCATCTGCGATCCCGGGGACCAGGTGATCATTCCGGTGCCCTGCTGGGTGAGTTTTGCCGAACAGGTAAAGCTGGCCGGCGGTGACCCGGTTTTCGTCCGCACCCCGGACCACCAGTTGGATCTCGAGGGCATGGCGGCCGCCGTTACCCCAAAAACAAAGGCCATTTTGATCAATTCTCCCAACAATCCCACTGGCGCCGTCTATCCCCGGCCGGCGCTGGAACGGATCGCCCGCCTGGCTGTCGACCATGATCTGGTTGTGATTGCCGACGAGGCCTATGATTTTTTCGTATACGACAACCTGCCGCGCTTCTCTCTATACGAACTGGAAGCGGTGCGGGAGAGGCTCATCCTCACCCGCAGTTTTTCCAAGCACTATGCCATGACCGGTTTCCGCGTGGGCTATGCCGTTGCCCCGACAACAGTTGCGGCGGCCATGGTGCGGCTCCAGAGCCATCTGACCGGCAACGTCTGCACCTTTGCCCAGCACGGTGCCGTGGCTGCCCTGGCAATGGATGACGGGCTGCTGGTCCGGCGCCGCACGGACCTGCAGCACAAGCGGGATCTGGCCTTCGAAAAGGTATCCGCCATGTTCCCCTGCATCCGTCCGCAGGGCGCTTTTTACCTCTTTCCGGACATATCCGGCCACCTGCACCGGGGGGAGACATCGGGGGATTTCGCCGCCCGGATCCTGGAAAAAACCGGCGTTGCCATCGTACCCGGTGAGGATTTCGGCACGGACGGTCATGTGCGCATCTGTTTTGCCGCCCCTGACGATCAGTTGCTGGAGGCATTCAAACGAATTCGCGAGGTGCTATGAGCAGTATCGGTATCATCGGTTTCGGTCGCTTCGGCAAGCTTACCGCCCGCTACCTGTCCAATGATTTCTCCGTCGCCGTATTTACCCGCAGCGATAAGGATGAGGCCATCAGGGCTTGCGGCGCCCGGCCGGCATCCTTTGAATCGGCCTGCCGTCAAGGGATCGTGATCCTGTGTATGCCCATTTCCGCCATGCGGGACACCCTGCGGCAAGTGGCACCGCTACTTAGAGAAGACGCTCTGGTGGTGGATGTATGCTCGGTGAAAGTCTATCCGGTGCAGTGGATGCGGGAACTGCTTCCGCCAAGCGTTTCCATCCTGCCCACCCATCCCATGTTCGGCCCGGACAGTGCGGCCAGCTCACTGGACGGCCGCAAAATCGTCCTTTGTCCGGATCGCATCGAGAGTGGTCGATATGAGAAAATCAGGACCTGGCTGGAGAACCAGGGTTTGGTGGTCATCACGGCTTCGGCTCAGGAGCATGACGAGAAGATTGCCGTAAGCCTTTCCCTGACCCATTTTATCGGCCGGTCCCTATCGGCCTTCGGCGCCCGGGACCTGGACATCGACACCGAGGGGTACAAGCGGCTCATGCACATATTGGGGGTGGTCAGCCACGACACGTGGCAACTTTTCGAGGACATGCATACCTATAACCCCTATGCCAAACAAAAACGCCAGGCGTTTATCGACGCCATGACCGACATACACGAGAGGCTCAGCCAATGAAAGTTGCATTTCAGGGAATCCGGGGCGCCTATAGCGAGATGGCCGTCCACGAACATTTTGGAAAAGCGGTGGAGACTGTCGGCTGCGATGCCTTCGACGACGTGTTCGATCTGGTGGAAAGCGGGGAAGTGACCTATGGATTCATCCCCGTGGAAAACACCATCGCCGGCACCGTGGTAGAGAACTACGATCTTCTTTTTGCCAATGATATATTCGTCATCGCCGAGGTGTATCTGCCTATCCGCCATACCCTGCTGGCTAAAAAAGGCGCCCTCTTGGAGGAGATCAAAGAGGCGCTTTCCCACCCCCACGCGCTCAAGCAGTGCAAAGCGTTCCTGAAGTCGAAAAACATTAAAATGGTGCCCTCTTACGATACCGCCGGTGCAGCCCAGGCCGTGGCCTCCGGCGATCGCATGGACTGTGCCGCCATCGCCTCGGCGCTGTGCGCCGAGATTTACGATATGGAGATCCTGGAGCGGGACATTCAGACCAACAGCTCCAACACCACCCGGTTTTTCGTCATTGCTAAAAAGGAGAACGTACCGGTTGACCATGAAACGGGCAAAACCACCGTGGCATTCAAAACCCGCCACTATCCCGGCGCTCTGGTGGACTGTCTGAAGATTTTTCAAAAATACAGCCTCAACCTCACCAAGTTGGAGTCGCGGCCCATCCCGGAAAATCCATGGGAGTATGTTTTCTATGCGGCATTCGAAGCGGGCATCGACTCGGACGAGGTCAAATCGGCCATCGGCGAACTGACCCTGCATGCCCTGTTCGTCAAGCTGCTGGGCAGCTACCCCAAGGCGGAAAAGTGCTGGTAACGCCATGTTCTATTAAACCCATTAAATCCATTCTTGACCGGCGCGGTGATATTTTGTAAAAACGCTGAACTGGGAGAAGGTTTCCACTATCATTTAGCTTTTAACAAGGAGAGGGGACAAGATGGCTGACTATTACATTAACGTGATTCTGGATGAGGCGAAAAAGGCCACGATCAAGGGTGCCGGCCTGGCAAACGAGATCGTCAACATTGGTGGAAAAGAGGCCGTTCAGGTGGGGATGACCGCCAAGGAATACAAAAAACTCGGCAAGGGCTTTTCCGGCCTGACCTGTGATGATGACAAGGCCTGCATGCTTCCCGCCGAGGCCGAAACCAAGCTGCTGGGGATCATCGCCGAGACGAAAACCTTAGATGTCATGAAGTTCGCCATCATGAAGCTCTACAACCCGCTGGCAGGCAAGGCACCCCGTTCTGCCCAACGGTAGTTTTTTTACCAACCGCAAACCGGTTCGGCCTTTTCCCGCTCAACCGTTTCCATGCCGGACCGGTGTTTAATACTTGGGGCCCTGGTCGCACCTACCGGGCCCTTTTTTATTTTTCTCGACCGGTTGCAACCATCGGGGACGCAACCACCGCTAACAGGAAATCGATCATTGGAAATGATCAACATTCTGGCCCTTGCCGTGGCCCTGGCCATGGATGCCTTTGCCGTCTCCATCGCCTCGGGGGTCTCCCTCAGGACTGTCAGCGCGCGCCAGACCTTTCGGTTGGCCTGGCACTTCGGTCTTTTTCAGGCCATGATGCCCGTCATCGGCTGGAGTGCCGGATTTACAATCAGAAGTCGCATCGAGGCCTACGACCACTGGGTCGCCTTTGCGCTGCTCGTTTTCGTGGCCCAGGGAATGCTTCGATCCGCATTCAAGGGAGAATCGGTGGAGGCAGACGCAAAGGACCCTACCAAAGGCATGACGATGGTGATGCTTTCCGTGGCCACCAGTATCGACGCCCTGGCCGTGGGCCTGAGCCTTTCGATGATCAACGTCTCCATCTGGACGCCGGCGCTGATTATCGGATTGGTGGCCGGTGTTTTAACCACGGTCGGTGTGCATCTGGGAAAAATGATCGGTAACATGGCGCAACTGAGCCGCTGGGCGGAAATGACGGGGGGGATCGTCCTTCTGGCGATTGGCGTAAATATCTTAAGAGAGCATGGCGCACTGGCCTTTATTTTATTTTAAACAAAAACCATCCGCTTTGGGGTGCGTTTAGCGGTTGAATTCCAGGCGCATGCCCTTGGGTTTCGGATCGAGCTTTCCATCGAAAAAGGCAAGGTGCCCGGAAACAAAGGTTGCTGCGACGCTAGACCGGAAGGTGCGTCCGGCAAAGGGTGTCCATCCGCAATGGTAGTGCACCGGCTGGTCGTCTACGACGGTGGGTCGTTTCAAATCGACCAGCACCAGATCCGCCCAGTAACCCTCCCGAAGATACCCCCGCTCCTTTACCGCGAACAGGCGCGCCGGGTTATGGGCAGTTTTTTCCGGCACCTGTTCCAAGGAGAGGGCCCGATCATGAACATGCTCCAGCAGGCTGACCAAGGCATGCTGCACCAATGGCAGGCCCGATGGCGCCTTGATGTACGACTGCTGCTTTTCCGCCAGGGTGTGGGGCGCGTGGTCCGTTCCCACCACGTCGATCGTTCCCGCCTGCAATGCCGCCAGCAGTTTCCGGCGGTCTGCCTCCGTTTTGATGGCCGGGTTGCATTTGATCAGGTTGCCTTTGTCTCTGTAGTCGGTTCCCGAGAAGAGCAGATGATGGACACAGACCTCGGCGGTGATTCGTTTTTCCTCCAACGGCATTGAAGAGAGAAGCGCCAGCTCCTTGGCCGTGCTCAGGTGCAGAACGTGCAGCCGGGTGTTGCACCGGCGGGCCAGTTCCACAGCCAGGGCCGTTGACCGGTAGCAGGCCGCTTCGCTGCGGATGGCCGGGTGGAGCGCGATGGGGATGTCTTCGCCGTGGATGGCCAGAAACCGCCGGGTGTTTTCATCGATGGTGGGGCTGTCCTCACAGTGGGTGGCCACGATGGTCGGGCTGTGGGTAAAGATCTGTTCCAGTGCAACGGGGTCGTCCACCAGCATGTTGCCGGTTGAGGCACCCATGAACACCTTCACACCGCAGGCCTGTTTCGGGTCGAGCCTCTTGACGGCCTCGATGTTGTCATTGGCGCCTCCCAGGTAGAAACTGTAGTTGGCAAACGAGCTGTACCGGGCAATGCGGTGCTTTTCCTCCAGCAAGTCGATGGTGGTGGTGGGCGGTGATGTGTTGGGCATGTCCATATAGCTGGTAATTCCGCCGGCCACCGCCGCGCGGGATTCCGAACGAATATCTCCCTTGTGGGTCAGGCCCGGCTCACGGAAATGGACCTGATCGTCGATCATCCCCGGAAACAGCGCCCGGCCGTCGGCATCGATGACCTGGTCTGCGCCCCTGCCGGACAGATCCCCGCCGATTGCGTCAATGCGGCCGTCACGAATCAGCAGATCCTGATGGGTCGACCGGCCTTCATTTACCGTCAATGCATTTGTGATAAGCATAGATGCCATGGATGCTCCCTTTCACGATGGGTAAGGGTCACGGTTGTGGCGGGTGGATAGAAGCCACTTTAGCGGGTGACCGTCTGCTTGTCCAGACCTGACCGTGCCGGCGGCAGGGATTTCCGGGCGGCCATTCAGTCCGATAGGCGTGGTCGAGGCCTGTGTAAATCCTTTGTTCCCAATGCCGGGCATTAGTTGTGGCTTTGGTTGTCAGGTTAATTTTATGGACACCACAAGTGCCAAATGGTAAAGGTAACAAAGGGTTGATCAGGTCTTTTCGTTTCTCAAACAGCGGACGGAACGCGCAGGGATGCTCGATTTTTTAAAATTCCAACCCAGACTGCCCGGGCTCAAAGATTTCCCCATGGAGTCCTACTCCACCGACTTCTCGCTGGAGCGCCTGGTTCTGGGAGTGGACAATATCCGCTGCGACGTGCGCTTGAGTCCTTCGTTCTGCAGCGCCACGGCCAAGCTGGCCGCCCTTCTCATCGAACGTGAAACCGGAATCTGGACCACTTCTGAAAAAAAGCGGATGAGTGTACTCGCCAGAGAGCAGGAGGGCTACCGTCAACTCTACGGCCAGATCATGAGTGATGCCGTCAACAAAGCCAGGGCGGCCAAAGAGATGCAGGTTGATTTTCTGGCCCAGATCGCCATTCTTTCCATGGTCCACGACGAGATCCGCAAACAGTACGACATTTTGATCGGCCATTGTAAAAGCGCTATCCGCCGGTCGGACCTGGCTCACCACGAGGATCACAAGAAGGCACTTAAACTCAAGGAGAATCTGGCCCATGTCCTTCAGCGCCGTGAATCGGTCCAGCAGAAGGTGGGGCTGGAGCTCTGTGGGTCTTTCAGGGAGATTCGGGAAACCGACATTCGGGAAATGCGCGAAGCGGTGTTCGGCCAGGATCTGCCATTTCTTTTCGATCTGCTTACCAATCCTATCGTTCACATGGACAATCCGTTCAACGACCACTTCATGATCGAAGAGTATGACCTCTGCCTGGGGCGTCGAGTCGAAGATCCGGACCGCTACGAAATGATGCTCAGTCTCATGCGCAGCATCTTCGGTTTCCTTGACCTGGAGGAAACCGCTGCGATCAGCTGGACGCTGGACCGGCGACGCCGGGAGATATCCGCTGCCGAATTGCCGGGCGATGATGAAGCCAAAAAATTTCAGCTGCAGCGTCTGGATCAGTGGATCAAACGTCCGGAAAACATCGACCTGCTATTGAACCGGGATCTGGCCAAGAAACAATACAAAGCCTTGAAACGAGCCAAGGCGGACAAGGAGGCCCGCCGATCCCACCGGTTGAGGATGAAAAACCAGCGACTGTTGTTGAGCTATTTTTTCCGCCAGTTTTCCCGAACCGGCCTGATGGAACGGATTACGGCGTCATACGAAATGCAGCCCCTTTATCGCGACTACTGCCCCCCCCTTGTCCCCCAGCAGGTACTACAGTACCTGATCAACCCCAAGAGTCGAAAGCTGGTGAGAAACCGGCTCAATCGTCTGAAACAGCTGTACGGAAAGACATTCCGCATGTGGCCGCTCAACCGCAAGGTGGTTCAGATGGAGCGGATGGGCAGCCGTCGGAAAAAGCAATACCTGGTCCGATTCCTCCGGGCCTTCTCCCGCTATCATCGCGATTATTGCTGCTTCAATATATATCATGATGCGGCGGAGCGGATCAATCTGGTCACCGACAAAAAAATCCTGGCACTCTCCAAGGCCAATCGCACCCTGTATGAATTTCTGTTGCCCCATGAGCAGGAAATGGGTGAAAAACCGATCTTGAACCACACCATCATCAAGGCCGATCTGCGCGGATCGACGGATATTACCCACCAGATGAACGAACGCGGACTCAATCCAGCCTCCTACTTCAGTCTCAATTTTTTTGACCCCATTTCCGACATCCTTTCGGAGTACGACGCTCACAAGGTGTTCATCGAAGGCGATGCCATCATCCTATCTATCTTCGAGCGAGAGGACACGCCCAGCGGCTGGTACAGCGTGGCCCGGTCCTGCGGCATGGCCATCAACGTGCTGATGATTATCAACCGTTACAACAAGAAGAGTCAGGAATACCAGCTGCCGATCCTTGAACTGGGCATCGGCATCTGCCATCGGGCAGACGCGCCCACCTTTCTTTTCGACGGGGACAACCGCATCATGATATCCCCGGCCATCAACCTGGCCGACCGCCTTTCCGGATGCCACAAATCCGTGCGGCGGATCATCCGCAAAAACAGCAGCCCCTTCAACCTGTTTGTCTTTCAGGGGGCTACGGATGCGGAAATGCAGCAGACGGCCGACGATCTTTTACTGCGATACAACGTCAACGGCATTGAGTTGAACGAGGCCGGATTCCGCAAGCTGGCTCAGGAGATCGACCTGAAGCAGTTTTACGGAAACATTCCCGCCCTTCAGCTCGACAAGGTCCGTCTTTTCACGGGAAAGTTTCCCACCAAGTCCGGCCGATACCAACGCCTGGTGTTGCGCGAAGCCGACGTGCCCGCGGTCAACCCCAAGGACCTCAGCCTGATGAACGTGACTCACCGTAAATACTACGAAGTCTGCACCAGTCCTGCGCTCTACAAGGCCACCAAGCATTTGATTTAGCCTTAACAAGGCGGCTGCCAGCCTTTTGCACACGCCTCCGCCGCACTATCGTTCGACTCGCCATGCGCATTGATGACCCATAACCTCATCGTCCGATCAATGAACATCATGCGATACTGGGGTAGAGGTTCACCAGCCGGTCGCCCAGCATCGCGGCCACTCGCTGAAAGAGGGTGGCCCCTTCCGTCGGGTAGCCCCCAAGAATATCGAGAAATCGCTGCCTGTCCACTTTGCTGAGGATGGTGGGTTCTAAACAGCGGGCCGTGGCGGAGAGGGTTTCGCGCCCGATGAGGCTGGACCACCCGATTATTTCTCCCGGCTGATAGGCCACATATACCTCACGTGATTTCTCACCCAGCGTGAGCTTGATACGGCCTTTGACCAGGATGTAAAATGACTCGGCCGGTTCTCCTTCCCTGAACACTACCTGTCCTTCTTTCAGGTGCTCTTTGGTGGTGGAATCCATGGCCTCCTTGACGAAGTCCGGGTCCATTCCCCAGAAAAGATCTCCTTGTTTAAGGTACATGGGTGGGCCTCCTTTCCGTTAGGGTTGTTACGATGGATCCAGGATGCGCCATGGATCCATGACGGGGGTGAACGCCCCTGGGTCCGCCTCGCACCGGGCCAGCTGGTTCGCAATGGTTGACCTGAAAGGAATTCCGGCGTCAGCGCATGGCCACCACGGAAGAGCGTCGGATCAACCGAATCAGAAAAGGTGGTGCTCTTCGCTAATCGGGTTGCAGGGAAAGCGTGGTATCACATGAAAGATAGAAAGCAGCTCGTCTGAATCGGACGTATACGACGGCGTGATCAGACCGGGCGTGTCGCGGCAACATCTTATTTTATCAGTAAGTTAAATCTATCCTGTCCCCAAGTGCCAAGTCAACTGAAAAGGAGTATGCCAAAAGCGGTCGCTGATGCGGGGACCGCTTCAGGCTACATCATGAATGACGGAATTCCGGGAGTCGGCCGGAATTAGACGCCCGGCCTGAAGAGAAGGGTTGCTTGACTATGTCGCCTTGACGGTGGTGCCGGTTAAAAAAAATCGGCGGTGGGCCGATCCTGCCAGCCCACCGCCGTTCTCAAGCGCCGATGATCCGATCAGCCCAGTTTTTCGCCCAGGGCCTTGCCGTAATCCTGGCAAGCCTTCATCCCATCGCCGCGGTCGACCATGGCTTCCGTGAGGTTCAGGGGCCCCAGGTCGGTCATGTCCATCTTGAAAACGTGCAGCATGGTGTCGAAGATCATGGGTGCACTCTCACCGCTGTGGGTGTGGGAACCGAAAGCACCTCCGATTTTGCCCGCCAGGTTGGCTTTTTCGGCCTTGAACAGGAATTGTTTCATTCCACTGGTCATGTCCTTGTGATAGGTGGGGCAACCGAACACATAACCGTCGTATCCGGCGATCCCTTTTTCATTTTCAATGGATGCGATTTTCTTGACATCCACTTCCTGTCCGCCGATCCGAAGACCTTCGGCGATGTAGTTGGCCATGGCTTCGGTCTTTCCCGTCCGGCTGACATAGGCGATCAGTACTTTGTTCATGAAACCTCCTTGCGTTGATGGATTGTTGATCTGATGAATAACTACACAGGCCGATCATATGGGTTTTGCCTCAGGGATGATCAGGATGTCGATACGGCGATTGATAGCCCGGCCCGCGGCCGTGGCATTGGAGGCCAGGGGGCGCTCGGAGCCATAGCCCACGGCGGAAATGTTGTCCGGGGGCAGCGTCTGATTGGCGATCATGTATTCGCGGACGGCCTCGGCCCGCTGCTGGGAAAGCAGCATGTTGACTTCATCGGAACCGGTGGTGTCCGTGTGCCCCTCTACGATCACCCGCGGGTCATCGAAGGTGCGGATGGCCTTTTGCACCTTGCTCAGCAGGGCGTAGTTCTCCGGCATGATGATGCCTTTTCCCACGGGGAACCGCATGGCCTTGAGCCGGAGCACCAGCTGGTTCTCCTTTTTGTAGACCTCGGCTTCATCATTTTCGAAATAATCCTGGACCGCCACATAGAGCTGGTTGAACTTCCTTTCCGCCGCCAGGCGCTGCTCTGCGGCCATGCG
>CAVONM010000001.1:0-273549 GCA_963697225.1 uncultured delta proteobacterium | reverse complement strand
CGGCCAGGACATCGGTATTCAATAAGTTCACTCATGAAAAAGAGTGCTCGATTGCCTGCCTGCGCCTGGCTTTGGCAACCGAACTGGAAAAGGGCCCTGCCGTGGTCCACGGGTTCTCCAGCCTGCTGATCCCTCAGGCTGTCAGCCATATGCTCCGGGTCTGCATTATCGCTGAGACACCCTATCGTATCGAACAGGCCGAGGTCGTCCAGGGGCTGACTGAAAAGGATGCCTTGAAACAGATCCGCGCCCGGGATGCGGACAATGCCGCCTGGACCGAAACCGTGTTTTCCGCCAAGGATCCTTGGGACATTAGCCTTTACGACATGATGCTCCCCATGAACCGGATGAATGTGGCCAAGGCCGGCGCCCTGATCGAGGAGAACCTCATCAAAGATGCCGTCCGTCGCACCAACGCCTCCATCCAGGCCGAAAAAAATTTCTTGCTGGCAGCCACCGTTGAAATGGCACTCTGCCGTGCCGGGCACAATGTCTCGGTGACGGCCGAAAACGGGGCGGTGGTGCTGACCATCAACAAACACGTGCTGATGCTGGCACGGCTGGAGGAGGAACTTACATCCCTTGCCGGCGCGGTTAACGGCGTCCGGTCGGTAGAAACAGTCGTCGGCAGGGATTTTCACCAGGCCCAGATCTATCGCAAACACAGCTTCGAGGTACCCTCCCGCGTGCTGCTGGTGGACGATGAGCGGGAGTTCGTTCAGACCCTGTCGGAACGACTGGAATTGCGCGAAATGGGATCCGCTGTGGCCTATGACGGCGAGTCCGCCCTGGCCCTGGTGGCCGAGGACGATCCGGAAGTGATGATCATCGATCTGAAAATGCCGGGGATCGACGGCATGGAGATATTGAAGCAGGTGAAAACCACTCGACCGGAAATCGAGGTGATCGTTCTCACCGGCCACGGCAACGAGGCTGACCGCAAGCGGTGCATGCAGCTGGGCGCCTTTGCCTATATGCAAAAACCGGTGGACATCGACGAGTTGAGCGAAATTCTGAAGAAAGCCCATGAAAAAATACAGCAATTCAAATCCTGAGCCAGGCATGGCGGTTTTCCCGCCAGAAAAACGGTGTCGTCCATGCTGAACCTGTCCAGATTCAAACCCCGATTCTGGGACCATCGGGATGCGGCCTCAGGACCGGGCAGCAGCCACTTCAGCTTCAGGCGCAAATGGTTGATGATCGTGTCCTTCACCACCGTGGTGACCCTGGCGCCCCTGCTGGTCATGACGCTGGTTGACTACCGGCTCACCCGTCAGGCCTTTGAATCCGAAGCGGCGATGGGCACCGTCCGCATGGTTTCCAACACCTGGCGCAGCATTTCGTTTTTGCTGTCCCAGCGCCGGGCAGCCCTTGAATTCGTCGCCCGGGACAACAGCCTGCCGGATCTGCTGGCGCCGGGGAGGCTGGATGCCATCCTGGCCAACCTGCAGGGCGGCATGGGCGGGTTCGTGGATCTCGCCGTGGTGGACACCGACTGCGCCGTGCAAGCCTATGCCGGGCCTTTTGCGCTGAAAAGAAGCCGGGTGAAACCGACCGTCTGCTTCGATCATGCCGTCGCCAATGGATTTTTCATCAGTGACGTAACCGTAGACCAGGCACAAAACCATCAACTGGTCGTTGCCATCCGGCACGACCTGGACAGCGGCGGCTTCTTCGTTTTGCGATCGACGCTGGATGCCGGGCTGTTGGACCTTCCCGTGCTTCAGCTGGCACTGGATGAGGGTGACGACGCCTTCATCGTCAACGGCCGGGGAACGCTCCAGACGCCCGCCCGGCAATATGGCAATCGCTTCGAAAAAGTACCCTTGACCATCCCCGAAACCGTCGACGGCACCCAGACATTGAGAACGGTGGATCAGGCCGGCCGTTTCGTTCTCATGGGCATTGCCCCGATTCCCGACAGCCCCTTTTTGCTCATGATGGTCCGTCAGGAATCAGGCATCATGGATCTGTGGCTCAAGCCGCGCATGCGCCTTATCGGTTTTCTGCTGTTCAGCATCGCCATGATCCTGGTCTCCATCCTGGGCGTGGCCACTTATCTGGTCAACCGCATCCATGCCGCCGACCAACGTCGGGTGCAGGCCCTGCATCAGGTGGAGTATGCCAACAAACTCTCATCCATCGGCCGTCTGGCCTCGGGGGTGGCCCACGAAATCAACAACCCGCTGGCCATCATCAACCAGAAAGCAGGACTCATCAAGGACCTGTTCACCATCAACAGCAGCTATAGCGGCAACGAGAAGCTCATGCGCCTGGTGGATGACGTGCTGGCATCGGTGCGCCGCTGCGGCACCATCACCCGGCGGCTGCTGGATTTTGCCCGGCACATGGAATCGTCCATCGAAGCGGTGGACATCGAGGCGATCATCCGGCAGCTACTCGGCTTCATGGAAAAAGAGGCCGAACGGCGGTGCATCGCCGTCTCGGTAGCGGTGCAGGGGAGCATTCCGATCTTCGAAAGTGACCGGGGCAATGTCCAGCAGATTTTCTTGAACCTGATCAACAATGCCTTTGCGGCCATGGCGGACGGCGGACGCCTGGACGTCACGATCGGACGCAAAGGGACCACGCATATCGCAGTGACCGTGGCCGACACCGGGCACGGCATCCCGGAAGCCGACCTGAAGCGCGTATTCGAGCCCTTTTTCTCCACCCGTCACGGCCACGGGGGCACCGGCTTGGGACTGTCCGTCACCTATGGCATGGTCTCGGAAATGGGCGGCGAAATCACGGTGAGCAGTCAGCTGAACCAGGGGACCTCGTTTAGGGTTACCCTGCCCCTGAAAACGGCACCGGCATCGTCTGCCGCCGCCTGTGCCGTACCCCCGGCAAACAGCGCCGCCGCCGAGAGCCAATTCACGGAAGGAAAGACAACATGAAAGACGATTCCCAGGCCATGGCCGCCGAGGGGGTTCGCTTCTTCGGCGAAATATCCGCATCCATCTCCCACGAAATCAAAAACGTGCTGGCCATCATCAATGAAAACGCAGGGTTGCTCCAGGACCTGGTCATGATGATCGAAAAGGGAACGCCGCTTTCGCCGGAACGGTTGTCGGGACTGGCCCAATCCCTGGCCCGCCAGGTAAAACGGGGCGATCGGATCGTCAAGGACATGAACCGCTTTGCCCACAGCGCCGACCACCCCTCGGAGACCGTGGACATTGGCGAGGTGATTCATTTTATTTGTGTGCTGGCTGCGCGGCTGATTGCCATGAAAGGGGAACCACCAAAGGTCGAGGTGCCGGCCACGCCGATTACCGTCGTCACCAACCGGTTTTTTCTGGAAGACCTGGTGTGGCATTGCCTGTGCCGGGCCATGGATGCCCGTGCCCCAGACCAGATGGTATGCATCGTTGCAGAGAAAGCCGGAAACGCCCCCCGGATCCGTTTTTGCGGGTTGGCCGGGGATGTTCTGGCCAGTGAAGCGGGTCTTCCCTCGCCCCGGGAGACGATGGTGGCCGGGCTTCTCGGCGTCCAGGTGAAGGCGGACAGAGATAAGGGCGAAATCGGTCTTATTTTCCCTTCGTAAATATTGATGGATTTGTAAGAATACACATATTTCGCAGGCAACTTGAAAGGAGTAGAAAATGAAGGAAAGAGTACTGCTGGTTGACGACGAGGTGGAGTTTCTGGAAATCATGGCCGAACGCATGCGCGCCCGCGATATGGAGGTAACCACATCCACATCGGCCACCGAGGCGCTGTCGCTGATCGCCGCCGAATCCTACGATGCGGTGATTATGGATTTCATGATGCCGGAAATGGACGGCATTCAGGCCCTGAAGGCCATCAAGGAAAAACGACCGGAGATGCAGATCATCCTGCTCACTGGCCATGCGACGGTTCAAAAGGGCGTGGAGGCCATGAAGGCGGGTGCCATGGATTTTGTGGAAAAACCGGCCGACCTGGATGCGTTGGCCAAAAAAATTAAAAAGGCCCACCATCAAAAAGCCGTCATCGTCCAAAAGCAAAGTCAGGACAAAGTCATTGAAATGCTGAGAAAATTCGGCATGTGAGTCCGCGGTGCAGGCAAGATGCCCCCCATGCGAAGGCGGCAATCCCCTCCCCCGGACGGTCTCCGGTCGAAAGCGCCGGTTTGCCCGGCGCCGTTGACTCAAGGGCTTCTACGGCGCCGCGGCCAGCACCTTGGACCGCATCAGATCGAACACCGCCGGCCCCGAAGCGGTCGCCATGGCTTCCCCCGAGGCAACGGCCTTGAGGGTATCGAACCGCCCTTTATCCCGGCTGCTCAGGGGGCTCTCCAGGTAGGTCAAGGTGTGGTGGACCAGACTGAACATCATCAGCGGGCCGAAGGTGGTCTCGCCGCCGGGCTTTTCGCCCACCTGGCCATAGATGTCGTGATGGTCCAGCGAAAAGGCCTTGGGTGCCGGTGTCAGCCCCAGCAGTTCGGCGAACAGCATCAGATTTTCCTGAACGCCCTGGGCGTACCCGTTCTCCAGGGATGCCGTCCCCTCCCGGGCAATGCCATCGATATCCGATTGGGTGAAGCGAAGGTCCAGTTCGCCGATGCAGATCTCCTGAATGGTCTTCAAGGATGCCGCCTTCTTGCTCATCACCACATCCTTGTCGTTGAGGATTTTGATGGCATTGCGAATGTTCACCATCTCTTTCACGGTGGGACTTTTTCTCAGCACCACATCTTCCACGCGGGTGTGATAAATGGTCAGGTCGTTGTCCATCACCAGGATACGCGTTTTCCCGGGGCCGTCGGTTTCCAGGAACAGCACCAGGTCCCGCTTCTCCCGGCGGCACCAGGGGAAAAAGGTCATCAACTGCGCCAACACCATCTTGTCGATGCGTTTGCCGCTTTCCACCGGTCCGATGGCATCGGCGATGGTCCGGGCCAGGCGGTCGATCTCTATCTTCTTTAACAGGTTGTCCTTGTATGACATTGCATTTCTCCTTGGAGACCTGATTTGGTATTTGACATCTGTGCCGGATATTCATATCAATATCGGCTGTTACGCGAAAGGCCCTGCCACTTAATTACGTTGAAAACTGGCCGCCAGGCAAGACAATTGTTCCGGTAAACAGGCACAGACGAGACGAGCGATCCATCTACCGTTCAACTGCATCGGGAGGATAATGGGTCTTTCCGGAGAAAAAGGAGCCGCTATGGAAGAATTTGTTACCCTCACCTATAACGGGCAGCAAATACAGCTACCGGTCGTCACCGGAACCGAAGGGGAGAAGGCCATCGACATCTCCACCTTACGTGCCAACACCGGCTTTATCGCCCTGGACCCCGGCTATGCCAATACCGGCAGCTGCCTGAGCGCCATCACCTACATGGACGGCGAAAAAGGCATTCTGCGCTACCGTGGTATCCCCGTGGAACAACTGGCCGAACAGGGCACGTTCAAAGAGACCGCTTACCTGCTGATCAACGGCAAGCTTCCCAACCGTGAACAGCTGACCCGTTTTTCGGTGATGCTCAACGACAACAGCTTGGTCCATGAAGACCTCAAGGCATTTTACCAGAACTTTCCCCGGGCCTCCCATCCCATGGGAATCCTCTCCTCCATGGTCAATGCCATGCGGAGCTTCTATCCGGAACTGGGCACCCTGGAGGAACAGATCACCATCACCATGACCCGGCTGCTGGCCAAGGTGCGCACCATGGCAGCCATGTCATATAAGATTTCCCGGGGCCATAAGGTGGTCTATCCCCGCCCGGATCTGACCTACTGCGAAAACTTCCTCAACATGATGTTCCACACCCCGGTGAGACCCTATGAACTCAACCGGGCGGCCGTCAATGCCCTGCGGGTGTTCTGGATTCTTCACGCCGACCATGAGCAGAACTGCTCCACCTCGGCCGTGCGCGTGGTGGGCAGCGCCCGGGTTAATCTCTACGCAGCCATTTCATCGGGCATCGCCGCGCTGTGGGGACCGCTCCACGGGGGCGCCAACCAGGCGGTGGTCGAAATGCTCACCGCGATTCAAGCCGACGGCGGGAACTATCGAAAGGCCATCGAACGGGCCAAGGACAAGAACGATCCGTTCAGGCTCATGGGATTCGGCCACCGGGTCTACAAGACCTACGATCCCCGGGCAAAAATCATGAAAAAGATGTGCGACGAGCTGCTGGAATCCCTGCAGATCAATGATCCGCTGCTGGATATCGCCAAGGAGCTCGAGGAGGTGGTCCGAAATGACCCTTACTTTATCGACCACAACCTCTATCCCAACGTCGATTTCTACAGCGGGATCGTCCTGCGGGCCATCGGCATCCCCACCAACATGTTCACGGTGATGTTTGCCATCGGCCGGCTGCCTGGATGGATCGCCCAGTGGAAGGAGAGCATGGACGATCCCAATTGGAAGATCTGCCGGCCTCGACAAGTCTACACCGGTGCCACGGAATACGACTTCGTCCCCATCCATAAACGGCCATAGCGATCCTCATCCGACTACGGCCTTGATCAGTCAATCGGTCAGCGCCGCATCCACGGCCGCTTCGGCGTGGATGCGCGCCGTATCGAAAACCGGCACCGGGCAGCCGTCGGCACGAACGAGAAGTCCGACCTCGGTGCAGCCGAGAATGACCCCCCGGGCACCGCGCCCCACCAGGTCGTCGATAATCCGGACATACGCCTGTCGCGAAGATTCCCGGATTCGACCCAGACAAAGTTCCGTGTAGATGATGTCATGGACAGTCCGGCGCTGGACCGCATCGGGAATCAGCACCCGCAACCCGTAACGGTCTTCAAGCCGCTTACGGTAAAATTCCTCCTCCATGGTGAACCGGGTTCCCAGCAGACCGACGGTGTCGATGCCGGCTGCAAGAACGGCCCCGGCCGTGGGGTCGGCAATGTGAAGCAGCGGAACGGTAATGCTTGCCGCCACCCCATCGGCCAGTTTATGCATGGTGTTGGTGCAGATGATCACCAGGTCCACCCCTGCGAGCTCCAGCGACTGTGCCGCCTGAACCAGGATCGACTGCGCCGCATCCCACCGCCCCGCGTGCTGCAATGCTTCGATCTCGGCAAAATCCACGGAGTACAGAATGCTTTTTGCCGAATGGAGTCCGCCCAGACGCGCCCTCACGGTTTCATTGACAACCCGGTAATAGACCAGGGTCGATTCCCAACTCATCCCGCCAATCATGCCGATGGTTCTCATCCGTGGGCTTTCCTTTTTTTGCTGGCATGCGTTTTGTTTTGACAGGCCGGCCGACGTTCACCTACACTAAGCGGTAAAGGCCGGCTGCAAACCCATGTATACCCCTGCAGACTTTTTTATCAACCGCAAAAAAATCATTTCACGGTTATGCACGCATCACACCGGAGGTGCCCCATGCTGGTAAAAGAGATCATGACTGAAAACCCCATTACCGTCACCGCCGACACGGAGATTATCAAAGCGGCAAAAATTCTGTTGGACCGCCGCATAAACGGCGTGCCAGTGGTGGATCACGCCGGCAAGCTGGTCGGTCTCCTGTGCCAAAGCGACATTATCGCCCAGCAGAAAAAACTCCCCGTCCCCTCGCTGTTCTCTTTTCTGGACGGTTATATCAGTCTCAGTTCCATGAAAGGCTTCGAAAAAGCGGTCCGCAAAATCGCCGCCACGGCTGTCTCGGATGCCATGACCCCCAACCCGGTCACCGTCGGACCGGAGTCGAACATCGAAACCGTGGCGGCATTGATGGTAGACCATAATCTCCATACCCTGCCGGTGCTGGAAAAAGGCGTCCTGGTGGGTGTGGTCGGCAAAGAGGATATCCTGCGGACACTGATGCCCGCGGATCATTCATGATGAAAGGAGGCCTTATGGGCGTGAACCAGATTGTCTGTTGCAGCGATTTTTCGAATCATGCAGAAGCCGCTTTCAAAACAGCCCTCGACCTGGCGCAGCGGTATAGCGCAAAGCTTTATGTGATCCATGTGCTGCCACCAGTGGTCAATCCGATGCTCACCGACGCGGATCTGATGCTGCCCGAGCATCCCGACGAGAATCTGGTGGTCAGCCTGAACGAACGGATGCAGGAAGTCTATGGCAACCGCATCCCCGAAACGATCGACGTTGAACTGGTGGTTCGCGACGGCCACGTCTCCACGGAAATCCTCCGCTTCATCGAAGAGACCGATGCCGATCTGGCGGTGGTGGGCGCCTTCGGCCTCAGCGGCATGGGGCTGGTATTGTTCGGCAGCGTCGCCAAGCGCGTTTCTCACAAGGCACCATGCTCGGTGATGATCGTACGGGACAAGAAGGCCTGATGTATCCACGGTTATGAAAATACTGCTCGTTTACCCTTATTTCCTCGATCAGCGCATCGACGAGGAGGATGTCAGCGCCATCCCCATGGGTCTTTACTACGTGGGTGCCATGCTCCGGGCCAACGGCTATGCGGTAGACATTCTTAATGGTCACAACCTGGGAAAGACCCCCCACCGCATCTACCAGGTGCTGGGGGACAAGCAACCGGATGTGGTGGGTTTTTCGATCCTGCACGCCAACCGCTGGGGCGGCATCGACATCGCCCGCATGGTCAAGAAGGTCAATCCAAAAACCACCGTGGTGTTAGGCGGCGTGGGGGCCACCTTCCTCTGGGAACATTTTCTGACGCATTTTCCGGAGATAGACTATGTGGTTCGGGGTGAAGGTGAGCACAGCTTCCTGGAGCTGATCCGCTTTATAGAGAAAAAGAAAGGCAGAATGCCCGCGCACATTGACGGTCTGGCCTTTCGGAAAAAAGGCAGACCCTTTAAAACCAAAGACCGGGAACCGCTGGCAGACCTGGACAGCCTGCCCATGCCCGCCGACCATTTCGCTTTTCAACACATTTCCCTCACGCGGGGATGTCCGGAGGGATGCACCTTCTGCGGGTCACCGGCATTCTGGAAACGCCGGGTGCGCTTTCACAGCGCCGATTACTTCGTGACCCAGATGGAGATGCTTCGGGAAAAAGGGGTCAGCTTTTTTTTTGTATCCGACGACACCTTTACCCTCAAAAGGGAACTGGTGATCGACATCTGCCGCCGGATCGTCGAGCGCCGCCTGGATATCGTGTGGGCGGCGATATCCAGGGTGGACTGTGTGGACGAAGGAATCCTGGGATGGATGCGCCGGGCCGGGTGCACCCAGATCAGCTACGGCGTGGAGAGCGGCAGCCGAGAGCTTCGTGATCGTTATCGCAAGCGCATCAGCGAAGCGGCCATCTGCCGCGCCTTTGACCTGACCGTTCGCTATGGCATCATGGCCAGGGCGTACTTTATCTACGGCGCCCCGGGCGAATCCGATCAAACCATTGATGAGAGCCTGGCGTTGCTGCGCCGGATCCGCCCCCTGTCGGCCATTTTCTACATCCTGGACCTGTTTCCGGGCACGGCGCTCTATGAAGATTACAAGCAGCGCACCGGCGCCACCGACGACATCTGGCTGGACCGGGTAGAGGACCTGCTCTATTTCGAGACGGATGATACCCTGAGCAGAGCCACCGTGCTGGCTTACGGACGGCGGCTCAGGGAAGGCTACCTCTCCCGGCTGCCGGAATTTGCCGCACAGATAGACCTGGTGGACGATCCGCAGCTGTACCCGCTGCACGCAGATTTTCTCTCCCGGCTGGCCCTGACATTCAGCCACGGCGATTATGCCATTAACCCGCTGGTCAAAAACAACCTGGCGACCGCCGTCATGCTCTTCGAACGATCACTGCACTACCACCCGGATCACCGGGCTTTCTGGGGGCTGGGCCTCGTGTACCAGCATCTGCGGCGGTTTGACGAATCGCTGGAGATCCTGCAGCGCGGCATCGAACACCACAAAGCCAGCATAGACCTGCACATGGCCCTGGCCAACAGCCTGATGCGCTTAAATCGTTACCCGGAGGCACGCCGGTGCCTGGAAGCCATTCCGGATCATCCACTGGCCATTGAGCAGCTTATTCGATGCTGCCGGTTTATGGGGGATCGGGAGGCCGAACAAACCTGGATCGGCCGGCTGAAAAATCTTCAGGGGGAGTTGAGCACGTAATAAGACCCCGAGATCCATATCCATCAGTGTGCGCAATCACCGATCTGAACGCCGTGATGGTGGCCGCACACCTGGCTGGGTTCGAACACCGGCAGGCTGCCGGCCTTGATCATCCGGGCATTTACGCCAACGGTTCCTTCAACGGCACGATATACGGTGATGCCGTCGTTGTTGAGTTTTTTCAAGGCGCCGCCGCCGATACCGCCCACCACGACGCCATCTACCCGGCGCCCGCCCAGGGCATCCATGGGGTTGCAGGCACCGTGCTGATGATCCTGGTCCGGGTTTTCGAAGGTCTCCACCGAATCCGTGTCCAGGTCCACAAAGACAAAAAAAGGTGCCGACCCGAAATGGCCGTGAACGTCGCTGTCGATACCTTTGTTTTCAACTACCGGGAAAGCAATTTTCATTTTACTGGATCTCCCTCACACAACGCCAGTCGTTGCCTTGCATCGTGTTCACTTCGGGTGAATAAAAAACAATGTTGCCGGATGGGGTCAATCCTCAACCCACCGACCACCATTGATGGTCCCGTAAAAAGTCGCAAACAGTGTCACTCCTGCGGAGACGGGAGTCTATAACTATCTGAAACTTATGGATCCCCGCCTGCGCGGGGATGACAAAAAAGGGGACATTTCGAATTTTTACGGGTCCATCACCATTCCATTGTCGATAATTTTCGCTTTATAGCTTAAAGTTCCGGCCGCGACAAGGCTTTCCTCGCAGCTCATGCAGCCATCTCCTGCAACACACCAGGGAGGGATAAAATCGAAGATATGGTTGCCTCGGCACCCACCGTATGCTATATATTGGGTACGTTGATCATGCTGGATACTAACGCTGAACAAGATCGAATGCATCTATCCTTCTTATCCACCAATTTATTCGTCCCGCTCGCGGGTCCCCCCCTGCAAAGCAATGTAGTGCCCACACGAAATGGCCGGTCCGGTCTGAATGCGTTGTCGTCAATCCATCGAACCAACCGAGCGCAGAAAACAACCCATGACCTCCAGGAGGCGCGATGATTTCGTTTTCCAAGAGCAAACGAAAAACCTTTGTGCTGGACACCAACATTATCCTTCACGACAGTTCCTGCATCAACCAGTTCGATGAACATGACATTGTCATCCCCATTGCCGTCATCGAAGAGCTTGACCGCTTCAAGAAGGGAAAAGAGATTTTGAACTGCAATGCCCGGGAGTTCGCAAGAGCCCTGGACGCATTGACCGGGGACCGCATATTCAACGGCGGCGTCACCATCGGTCCCGGAAAAGGAAAAGTCACCGTCTGCCTGGACCGGGCGTTTCACGACAAGCTCAAGGCGAACTTCTCCCCTGACAAGCCGGACCACCATATTCTCAACGCCGCCTACCACATTGCCTGTGAAGTCGCCTTTGACCGGGTTTTTCTGGTCACCAAGGATGTCAACCTGCGCATGAAAGCCAAATCCATCGGCCTGATGGCCCAGGATTACAGCACCGACCGGGTCCAGTCCCCGGCAGATATCTACAAGGGCACCCGCATGGTGGAAGACATACCCGCCGCCGTGATTGACCAGCTCTACGCCAAGCCCTTCGAAATGGACGCCGCCGTTCTGGATGTGACGGCGCCGCTGCTCTCCAACGAATACCTGATCATGAAAAACGGCAGCAAGTCCGCACTGGGCGTGTTTCTTCCCCAAACCCAATCCATCCGCCGCATCGACACCCAGGTCTGCTATGGCATCCGGCCCCGCAATGCCGAACAGTGTTTTGCCATAGACGCCCTGACCAACCCGGACCTGCCCCTGGTAACGATCACCGGTAAAGCCGGCACCGGCAAAACCCTTCTCGCCCTAGCCGCAGCCCTGGAGAAGCGCCGCTGCTACCGGCAGATTTTCATCTCCCGGCCGTCGGTTCCGCTGAGCAACAAGGACATCGGCTTTCTGCCCGGGGACATTCAGTCCAAACTGGACCCCTACATGCAGCCCCTCTACGACAACCTGTCGGTCATCGAAAGCAACCAGAACGGAAAAAACGGCAGCCGGCAGGGACGCCGGGTGAAGGAGCTGCTGGATGAAGAGAAGATCGTCATCACCCCGTTGTCCTATATTCGCGGCAGAAGCATCGTAAAAGTCTTTTTCATCGTCGATGAGGCCCAGAACCTCACCCCCCACGAGGTGAAGACGATTATCACCCGGGCCGGTGAAGGCACCAAGATCGTGTTAACCGGAGACATCTACCAGATCGATCACCCTTATCTGGACAGCCAGAGCAACGGGCTGAGCTACCTCATCGAGAAGATGAAAGGCCAGGACCTCTACACCCACATCAACCTGGAAAAGGGAGAGCGAAGCGAGCTTTCGGATCTGGCCATCAGCCTACTTTAAAAAAGGTTCGACGGTTCATGGTTTCGAGTTCCTGGTTGGCCATCCCTGGTGTTGCGTGCCGGGTCATGGTTACCTCTCAAGTGAAGGTTGACCATCAGATCACAACCGGTTAACCTGTCAGCCAACCGCCGAGGAAAGGCGATGAGGCCCAGGCAATCAGTAAAACCTGATCCGCATCGAGCGTGCACGCCCCCATGAGATTACATTCAACTACTGAAGAGGCCGCCAACCGGGCGGATGCGGCCATTGCCATGCTGTCGCCGCTGCCTTTTGCCGCTGAGCCGCTTCCCGGCATCGGCGGCGCAATCAAGGCCACCCCGGGACACTTTGTGGTCGAAGAGATCCTGCCCTATGCCGCCTGTGGCGAAGGGGAGCATGTCTATGTCACCTTCCGGCGTACCGGGTGGAACACCGCCGATGCCGCCCGAATCATGCAGAAGCACCTGGGCCTGACCCCGTCGGATGTAGGCTGGGGAGGCCGCAAGGATAAAATGGCGGTGGTGGTGCAGACCCTTTCCTTTCGCTGCGGTGCCAATCATCCCGTGGCCGACGTCGAGAAGCGATTGGCCGATCTGCCCTTTGAGATTCTGGCCATCGACCACCATCGCAACAAGATCAGGACCGGCCACGTGGCCGCCAACCGATTCACCATTGTCGTCAGCAATCCCGAGTCCGATGCACTGCCCCGGGCGATTGCCATTGCCGACCGGCTGAAGCAAACCGGCGTGCCCAACTTTTACGGCCCCCAGCGTTTCGGCTACGGGCTGCAGAACATCCATCGGGGGTTCGCCCTTTTCTCGGCGGGGAAAAGGGGCCCCAAGGACGCCTTCATGGTGTCGGTGGTTCAGTCGGCGCTGTTCAACATATGGCTCAAACAGCGCATGCAGGACGGTGACTACCGCAGACTGTTATCCGGCGACATCGTCAAAAAGACCGACACGGGGGGCATGTTCACCGTCGACGATCTGGCCATCGAAGAACCGCGCTTCACCGCTGGAGATATTGTCTACACCGGGCCCATTTACGGATTCAAGATGAAACCGGCCATGCAGGCAGCCGGTGAAAAAGAAGCGGCGCTTTTCAGGCAATTCGGCCTCACCCCGGAAGACTTTAGACAGTACCGCTCGCCGGGATCGCGACGGGAGGCCATCCTGAGCCTCACGGATCTGACCCTCGCTGAAGTGGACGACGGGCTGCGCCTCACCTTTACGCTGCCGTCCGGAGCATACGCCACAACCGTGTTGCGCGAATTCACCCGACCGTCCTGACGGTCGGCGATCGATCATCGCCTAACCAGGAGGAGGACGCCATGCCAAGACAGCTGATCAGCTCAGGTTCGCCATTTGAAAAGCCCATCGGTTTTTCCCGTGCCGTGAGAGTGGGCAACCTCATTGCCGTCTCGGGGACCGCCCCCATGGCACCCGGCGGCGGCACGGCCTACCCCGGCGACCTCTACCGCCAGACCCGAACCTGCCTCGAAATTATCAAAGATGCCATCGAAAAAGCTGGCGGCCACATGGAGGATGTCATCCGCACCCGCATCATGCTGGTCGACATCAGCCGATGGCAGGAAGCTGCCCGTGCCCACGGCGAGTTCTTCGGCGACATCCGGCCGGCCAGCACCTTCGTGCAGGTGAGCCGCTTCATCGATGCGGACTGGCTGGTGGAGATCGAAGCGGATGGTGTGGTGGTGCAGGAAACGATTGTTTAATTGTTCAGCTTAACCCATAACCCAGAACCCAGGAAACCATCATGCCCGACCCCATCGACACGTATTGGCAGCTGCACCTGGAAAAATGCAAAAAAGCCCTGGAAAAAAACAACTTCGAGGTGTATGTGGCCGCCGACATCCAATCCGCCGGCGCTATTTTTTCAAATGGAATTCTCCCCGGAATCGAAGTAAAAACCGCGGCCTGGGGCGACTCCATGACATTTCTGGCCACCGGTGTGATGGGTGCGATCAAGGCCGATACCGGCATCCAGATGATCGACCCCTTTGACGCCCAGGCGTCACCGGAAGAACGACTGACGCGCCGCCGGCAGGCCCTGCTGACCGATCTGTTTTTCACGGGATCCAACGCCGTCACGGAAACCGGCCTGCTGGTCAACCTGGACATGGTGGGCAACCGGGTGGCCGGCATCACCTTCGGCCCCAGGCACGTGGTTCTGTTCGTAGGCCGCAATAAAATTGTTCCGACGCTGGAGGACGCCATCCAACGTGTCAGGCGATACGCCGCCCCGGCCAATGCCATCCGGCATCCGGGCCTGAAAACACCCTGCATGAAAACCGCCGTTTGCGCAGACTGCAGCAGCCCGGACCGGATCTGCAACACCTGGTGCGTCACGGAAAAGTCCTTTCCCAAGGGACGCATCAAAATCATCCTGATCAACCAGGACCTGGGATTGTAAAAAAGTAGAAAACTATTTTATCGATCCGGTCCCATCATGAGCGCTCTGTGGCCGTTGATGGAAATCAGGAGGAAACAGATACCATGATAAGCACAAGAACTGCCGGGCTGATGCTCCTGACGGCGGCCGTAAGCCTGTGCATGGGACCGACAGAATCATCGGCTGACGATTTCGCAAAGCAGCGCCAAAAGATGGTGGCACTGCAAATCGGCGATCGTGGCATTTCGGACGCCTCCGTATTGAAGGCCATGGCCACCGTACCCCGCCATCTATTCGTGGCGCCTGAACTGCAGGATATGGCCTACCGCGACGCCCCACTGCCCATCGGCCACGGCCAGACCATTTCACAGCCGTATATCGTGGCCCTGATGTCGCAACTGCTGGCCGTGAAACCAGGCCAACGGGTGTTGGAAATCGGCACCGGCTCCGGTTATCAGGCCGCTGTATTGGCTGAAATGGGCGTTCACGTCTTCACCGTCGAGATCGTTCCCGAATTGGGACGCCAGGCCATCAACGTCTTGGATGCACTGGGATACAAAAATGTCCGGGTGAAAATCGGCGACGGTTACAAGGGATGGCCCGAGCATGCACCCTTCGACGCCATCATCGTCACCTGCGCGCCGACCCGCATCCCAAAGCCGCTGACAGCGCAGCTCGCCGAGGGGGGGCGCATGGTGATCCCTTCAGGAGAAAATTACGATCAACAGTTGCTGCTGCTGACCAAGCAGACGGGAAAAATCGAGCAGGAAAGAATCGTGGATGTCCGTTTCGTGCCCATGGTGGACGGACAGGGAAAGATCTATTGATGGTGTCGCGGCATCGCAGGAAATTACCATGACTGACAAACCAACCTATCAAGCGCTGGCGCAACGGGTACGGGAATTGGAGAGATCTAATCTCGAACTCAAACGGGCGGAGGAGCCGTTGCGGCAAAGCGAGGCACTTTTCAGGAACCTGTTCGAACGACACGCCGCGGTTCAGTTGCTCATCGACACCCATAACGGCAACATCATGGACGCCAATGATGCAGCATTGCAATTCTATGGATGGACCCGTGAGCAACTTCGACGAATGAGGATTCAGGACATCAACACCCTTCCACCCGAAGAAGTAAATACGGAGATGGAAAAGGCCAGGACCAACCAACGCATCTATTTTGAATTCCATCACAGGCTGGCGGATGGATCCATCCGGGATGTGGAGGTGTTCAGCAGCAAAATCCAGGTAAAAGGAAAAGATCTCCTTCACTCCATCGTTCATGACATCACCGCACGCAAGGAGGCGGAAAAGGCGCTCAGGGAGAGTGAGCAGAGTTTTAGTCAGCTCTTCGAGTCGGCACCGGTCCCGATGGCCTATGCCACCGATGTCGAAGGATTCAGAGGGACGACATGGAACGACGCCTGGTATCGAACCTTCGGCTATGCCCGGGAGGAGGCGGAAGGCCGGAGTGGAAACGATATCAGACTGTGGGTCAATCCATCAGATCGCAGCCGGTTTATCGAGACGGCCAATCGGCAGAATTACGTTGCCGATTTCGAGGCCCTCCTGCGGCGTCGCGACGGGGCAGTCCGCAACTGCTCGTTATTCGCCCGCTTCATCGACAAGACCGGCTGTCGGCTTCTGATGGCGGTCTATCTCGATATTACCGACCGCAGACGGGCGGAGGAGGAACGGGAGAAACTCCAGGCACAATTGAGTCAAGCCCAAAAGATGGAGTCGGTCGGCCGCCTGGCCGGCGGGGTGGCCCATGACTTCAACAATATGCTGGGGGCGATCCTTGGCTATACGGAATTGGGCATGCTGGGAGTCAGCCCGACGGATCCGACCTATGGGACGTTGAAAGATATCCAGAAAGCAGCCCAACGGTCCGCCGACCTCACCCGACAGCTCCTGGCCTTTGCCCGCAAGCAGACCGTGGCGCCCAAGGTGCTCGACCTGAACGACACCCTTGAAGGCATGCTCAATATGCTGCGCCGGCTCATCGGCGAAAACATCGACCTGGAATGGCTGCCGAGCAAGGACCTGGGGCGGGTCAGGATAGACCCCTCCCAGATCGAACAATTGCTGGCCAACCTGTGCGTCAACGCCCGGGATGCAATCCCCAATACAGGAAAGATCACCGTCGAGACGGGTGCCGTCACCTTTGACGAAACCGACTGCGCGGGTCATGTGGGGATGGTTCCCGGCAAGTATGTGCTGCTGGCCGTCAGCGACAATGGTCGCGGCATGGACGCCGAGACGCTCTCGCACCTGTTCGAACCGTTCTTCACCACCAAGGAGGTGGGAAAAGGCACCGGCCTGGGGCTGGCCACCGTCTATGGTATGGTCAAGCAGAACAACGGCTTCATCGATGTACACAGCGAGCCGGGCCGGGGCACGACCTTCAAGATCTACCTTCCCCGAAACACGGCTGAGACTGGCCGGACAAGGATGAAGGATGCGCCACAGCCGGCCGCACGCGGTCACGAAACCATCCTTCTGGTCGAAGACGAGCCCATGATCCTGGATATCACAACGAAGATGCTCGAACGTCAAGGATACACGGTGCAGGCCGCCGCCACGCCGGGTGAGGCGATCCGTCTGGCGCGGGAGCATGCAGGTGAGATCCACCTGCTCATGACCGACGTGGTCATGCCCGAGATGAACGGTAAAGACCTGGCCAAAAACCTGTTGTCGCTTTATCCGAACCTCAAGCGCCTGTTCATGTCCGGCTACACGGCCGACGTCATCGCGCATCACGGCGTTCTGGACGAAGGAGTTCAGTTTATCCAGAAACCCTTTTCAGTGCATGCTCTGGCTGTCAAGGTACGGGAGGTATTGGACGAGCCGACTTGGGCGACTCGAGGATACTCATCCTAATCCAGATCCATACAACCTTTGTCAGCTGTTGATCATGAACCTGACCTGTTAAGCACTTAAAAAGAAACGCATGCCAATAAATCTAAAACCCGGACTCGCTGCTACAAAAAAGAACCGCTTATTGGTGATTATTGTCAAATTCCTGATGTTGACGCTCACCGTATTTGTCGTCTTCAGTTTCTACGTGGTTGAGAAAAACCGGATTGTCATTTCTCCCCTGAAAACCGCATTACTCCGCATGGAGACTAAATTTGACGAGATTCACCGCTGGACGCAAAAAGTAGTTACGCCTCACTTGAATGCCGGCATCGAATTTATCTGGTTTCAACTGGATTTGGCCGTCGCCGATTTTCGTACGATGGTTGACGGTGATGAAGACAACCTGAAAGTAGATATTCCCAAGGAAATGGCTGACGAGCTAAAGACACATCTGATAGCACTTGATTCAGACCTGAAGAAGTATTTAAAAAAGGAAATTCTATCATGTTGAAAGTGTTTAGATGGGAAGAAAACAGGTTTATTCCGGCTGATAAAATTGAAAGGCACTGTCTGATAAATTTAATCCGTCCTGAAAAAAATGAGTTGGAAGCGTTGTCAGGCGAAATGGATATTCCTTCCGATTTTCTGACCGACCCTCTGGATGTTGATGAAAGATCGCGAATCGAAATAGAAGACGGCGTACTGCTTATTGTTCTAAGGTTGCCGAAATATGATGAAACCAATTCAGAAATCCCTTTTACAACAATCCCCGCGGGAATTATTCTCACCAAAGATGATACCGTTGTAATAATAAGTTCATATAATATCACGGATGTTTTAGAATTATTCAGCGGGAAGACAAAAGGCATCGTTGCCGGAAAAAGAAGCAGCGTTGTCCTTCAGATATTTTTGAAAACAGCACTGTTTTATCTAAAATACCTAAAAGAATTAAACAAACGGACCGGTGAAATTGAAAAAGAATTGCAGAAGTCTCTAAAAAACGAGGAACTTATTAAGCTACTGAATATAGAAAAGAGCCTTGTTTATTTCACAACATCCTTAAAATCCAATGAACTGATGATGGAACGGCTGCTTAAAACGGAATTGCTGAAACTTACCTCCGATGACAAAGATAAGTTGGAGGATGTACTGATTGACAACAGACAGGCAATCGAAATGGCTAACATATACAGCAATATCCTGAGCGGAATGATGGACGCATTTGCATCGGTTATCTCTAACAATCTGAATGTTGTCATGAAAATTCTAACATCGATAACCATAATTTTGATGATCCCGACGCTGACCGCAAGCATCTACGGCATGAATGTCGAACTGCCGTTTCAACATTCTTCCCATGCTTTCTTTATTGTTATCGGAATCTCCTTTATTCTTTCATTACTTATCATATTGATATTTAAAAGAATAAAATGGTTTTGAAGCACATGCAAAACACGTCGATTAACCAGGCAACAGAGGCTTCCATGACGCTCAAACCCTTGCTGCCGGTTATCATTACGAACCCTGACATCTCTCCAACAGATCTTTAGCCAACTCAGCGTGCATATCTCTATATCATATCTGTCTTAGGTGCGAATGCTCATCGACACAACCTAATAGACGATCAACCCATCCACCAATTCAAAACATTCCGATGGTACGATTGCGAGCGATGCCGTCAAGCCCATCTGCCAGCCCCGATACCGGCCATCCAGATCCAGAGCCACAGCACCAGGCAGGGAACTAAACGCCCTCGTGAAATCGCACTCATTGGGATCCCCATTTATCATCTGACCGACTGACCACATCTGTGTAGAAGGCCTATCCAGTGTGATGTATTCCCGTATCGACAGATGTTTATCGGGGACGTGTTTTTCCCATTCCAGCTTTTTCAGCGTGTAAAGACTTCCTACAATTACCAGTATTTTGGCCGATGGATTCCTATTCAACACGATCAACAAGGACCGTGCCATCCATTCATCACGGGAAACAGTCCCTTTGACCATGGAACTGGGAAGATCAATCGCCACCGGGATTGGCCCACCGGATTTTCGAAACACGGTGAACAGTTGCCGGTACTCTGGGCTATCGATCGGAATGTGGAACTTGATGTCACCCAGGCCGTCTCCAGTCCTCATGAAGGTATCGATTTTCTCCTGCTGATCAGATCGTATTTCCAGCCCGACGTGGGTGACGCCGATACTGCTCAACGTCGGAATCAAATCCGAGATGAAGGCAATGATCTCGGGTTTCTTGTGAGCAGATCCCAAAAAGACGATTTCGTTTTGTTGGAGTTTGGAATGAATGTATTCAGCGGGAGGAAATAAATGATCACTGGCGGTGGATAGTGCCGGCGGTGAAAACATGACAACTAAGAATATGAACCTCACTAAACTTGAAATGGTCATAACTCTTCCTATTTTACGTTCTGCTGACGGTGAATTGTGAAGCCTCTCTTGGACTATCATCTGTCACCTTCATGGAAAATTTCAGGGAAGTGACCCTCCTTCCAGATCAAGCCTGAAACAGGCTTAGTGAAGGTCACTGCAAACCCATCAGGATCTCTTCGAACGACTCTACCGTATACTTGAATGATTTTGTCAAAATTAAACAAGGGGAATTTAGTTAAAATAGGCTGTCCGACCGCGATTTTTCTATCTGTCCTGATGAATAAACCGCCTGCACCAATATTTTTGATTTTATCTCGGAAATCCCCTTCTAACACGGAGTATTCCACAATAATGTATGCAGTACGGCGGAAATATCGGCGATTATTGGGAATGGGATTCATCGGGGCCATGAAGGAACTCCGTAAATGTGTGGGTCTAAATAAAAGGTGGGGCTGATACACGTTCGCAAAGATTCCGTTTGTTGTCAAGGGGTTGGTATGGCTTGACAATATCACCGAACCGGGATTACGCTCAGATTAATATCCTGAATTTTGCGGCACTGTCCACAAGTTAAAAAAATATGAACAGAAAACAGTTGGGTAACAGCCATCTAACAGTCACACCCATAGGCTTGGGTCTGGCCGCATTAGGACGGCCCGGGTATATCAATCTGGGGCATGGGGATGACTTGAACTACAACCACGATGTCAGCGCGATGGAAGCGCAGGCGCACAGCGTATTGGATTCGGCATGGGATGCTGGTATTCGCTATTTTGATGCGGCCCGATCATACGGGAAAGCGGAAGAATTCCTGCATTCCTGGCTTGCGAAACGGGGCATTACAGAAAAAGCGTGTACCATTGGCTCCAAATGGGGTTACACCTACACCGCTGATTGGCAGGTCAATCTGCCAAAAGGGCAGAAGCATGAAATTAAAGCGCATTCACTGCCAGTGTTACTGCGTCAGATTATAGAAAGTAGAGCCTTGCTCGGGGGCCATCTCGGTTTGTACCAGATTCATTCAACTACCCTTGACAGTGGTGTTTTGGCTAATGAGGCGGTGTTGATGGAACTGGCTCGATTGCGTGACACCGGGCTGAGTATTGGTTTCTCGGTAAGTGGTATGCAGCAGGCGGACACAATCCGGCGTGCACTGGAAATTGAGTTTGATGGCGTTCTGCTTTTTTCGGCCGTGCAGGCAACCTGGAATCTGCTGGAGCAGTCGGTTACGAGCGCTCTACGAGAAGCTCACGAAGTTGGAGTTGGTGTTATTGTTAAGGAAGGCTTGGCCAACGGCCGTTTGACCTCACGAAACGATTCCCCCGAATTTCAACGAAAGATAGCCTTACTGCAAGCACAGGCAGAAACCCAAAACGTCACGGTGGACAGTATGGCCCTGGCAGCGGTTATTAATCAGCCGTTTGTAGATGTGGTCCTGAGTGGTGCCGCATGCGTCGAGCATCTGACATCCAACCTGCAAGCATTGAAGATAAAATGGAACGATTCATTGGCAGAGATGTTGGGTGTGTTGGTGGAACCCGCCGAAAGTTATTGGCACATACGCAGCCAATTGGCCTGGAATTAAGGATTGCTTTCTGAAATGCCCTTCACCAAATGGTCATCTTTTGCAGGGAGTCACATTTTTTTTCAATTTATAGGGGCAGCCCCTTATGTAGAACGCTACCGAACCCTCCAACGACCTTGCAGTTATCAGTTGCGGCAATATTAAATAGAAAAAAACATGCTTGGAGGATGGAATGTCAAATTTTAGGGCGAATTATATCTACCAAGCTGTCAAACTATTTGGAGGGTCGAGTGCTAAACCGGGGAGTGAAAAGCCGGACAAAATCATATGCGTTCCCCTTTAATTTTTGTAGAATACGCTAAGACATTCCGTGTCCCGGACTGTCCCGGTGGATATCTGCTTTTCAGCACCTGGAACAGTCTTGCGGATTGGAGCCGTTGGCTGAAAAGTGAAGAGGATGATCTCAATGTATCAGTAGTGCGACATGATGCCCAGAAATCAATAATCACCGATTGGAAGATTGGGGCTTTTATGAAAATTAAAACCATTTTACGACTCACAACCATTTCGATGATCTTTATCGTCATGTGTCTTCTTTTTGCTGTCCCAAGGAATTTTGCATCAGAAACAGACAGTGACAACCGCTGTAACAGCATTACGCTTGAAAACGCTGCAACTATTTTGGTTGTTTCTACAGATGACCTTCAGAAAAGTAATAACGATATTATGGTTTCGCCTGAAGACATCAAAAAAAAACTTTTAAAATGCAACCATGTAATTGTGCAATCAGGTCCAAATCGAATTTTCTAAAAGGTATCAACTATATCATTTATGTTTACAACGATCCCGGGCAAGCTCGCATCGATTTTAACAAGATGGGAAACAATTATGGAACCATTTCCAAGGTGGATGTTGTTCCAGACATCGGTGATAAAACATTTTGGGTAAGCGACAATCGTTTTCAACGAATGGTTTCTATAAAGGGCGGTGTAGTGGTTGACGTTTTAAGCCCGAAAGAATTTGATCTTCAAAAAAGAACCATTAGTCTGGTTTTAGGCAATTAAAAATCAAGAAAATATATCGTTATTATTCAAGGAAAATAGAAATGGCGCTTCTTAAAATTTTTCACTTCGGGTTTTTAAGTCACGTTTTGCTATGCCTTTCATCCTCTATCGCGCTGTTTGGTCCCCTGAGTTCTATAGCCTACAGCGATGGAACGGTTATCGATATATGCCAAATCATTCCCGGCGTTGATGTTGCCAAAGCTGTTGGCGGTAAAATAATGGAGACGAAATCGCTTGAAGGAAGATGTGTCTATATTGTTGGATTCAGAGAAACTGATGTGCCAAGCCGTGCATTTGTTATCTATCAGCACGAAGCCAGTGATTATGAGAGTCTCAAAGATGCAATGGAGGGGGAAATTAAACCTTATAAAGGAATTGGAGATGAGGCGGTGATTTCTTTTGATAGCGAAACCCACCGCTATTGGTTGCTTGTTGTCAAGCGAGAAAAAGTGACGTATCAAGTTTCGGGTGACAACGAAGATCTTGTGGGCAAGGTTGCTGGAGCCGCATTGCAAAAACTTGTCCCTTAATGCCAAACAGGTTTCAGTCAATAGAAAAGCATTTCATAAAAACGTCACTCGATGGTATATGGATAAGTCCATGGAATGACGAAGCTGGTGAACCTCTGAATAAAGGGAACCGTGATCGTGGATATCGGACTGATCCTGCTCAAAGTGCTGGCACTGTTCATGGCCCTGACCTTTCACGAATTTGCCCATGGCTGGGTGGCCAGGCGGCTGGGCGACCACACCGCCGAGTCCCAGGGGCGCTTGACCTTGAACCCGAAGGATCATATCGACCCATTCGGCACTGTTCTGCTGCCGGCCATGCTGATCCTGATGAAGTCGCCGGTGGTCTTCGGATGGGCCAAGCCGGTGCCCATCGATCCGCGCAATTTCAAGGATCCCAGACGCGGCATGATGTGGTCGGCGTTAGGCGGCCCGATGATCAACCTCTTTCTGGCCGCTGCCCTGGCCGTCATTTTTAAAGCCATGCTCATGGCCGGGTTCCACGTCCGGGGCCTGCTGCTCTTTCTGATTATCGCCATCCAGCTCAATGTCTTTCTGGCGGTCTTCAACCTGATCCCCATTCCACCGCTGGACGGCGGCCGGGTGATGGTGGGGCTCCTGCCGCCCAGGCAGGCCGTGGCCTACAGCCGGATCGAGCCCTACGGGTTCATGATCGTGATCGCCCTGATGTACTTTAATGTTTTGGACCGGTTTGTCTTCTACCCCATCCAGATGATCCTCCGGTTTTTGGGAATCGGCTGACCACTCAATCCTGCAGGAGCTTCGTAGAACGTCGTTAGATAGTGCCCATCCAGAAACGGCATCTTTCGGCCCAGGCCTGCGTTCTCGCTCGATTGATATCCTCGACGTAGTGCCACTACGCCTGCGGTTTCAATTTCGCTGCGGCCTTGGCCTGAACCAGAATCTACCATTTCTGGATGGACAAATATGAATCCGCGACGGCGAGCGTCAACGTTTTGGTATGCAAATCTTGACCACAGGCCGTTGATGGTTCATGAGCGTGGCAGCGTCACCGTTACCCGCGTGCCTTCACCCAGCGTGCTGATCAGATCGATGCTGCCGCCATGGGCATCGATGATCGCCTTGCAAAGGCTCAGCCCCAGTCCATATCCGCCGGTCTTGCGTGAACGGGAAACGTCCGGCCGGTAAAACGGTTCGAACAGATGGGGCAGCGCCGCGGCGGGGATTCCCTCACCCTGGTCTTCGACGACGATATCGAGGCGATCCGGTTTGAGGGACGTTGAAATCGAAACCGCAGGCCCGTCTTCGGGGGTATGCTTCAATGCATTGTCCAAAAGATTGCGCAAGACGGTTCTGATCTTCTCCGGGTCAAGGTTGACCGGTTCATCCATCAGCGGTCCGAGAGCAACACCCGGTAGGCGATCCTTGAAATCTGGCACTATCGATCGGATCAGGTCTCCCATGTGGACGGTTTTCAGGTTCAACGCAGCCGCCGTGTGCCTCAGACGGGCCGATTCCAGGAGGGCGGCCACCATGGTTTCCATCTCCGCCAGGTCGCTGCGAAGGGATTCCCGGGCGTCTGCATCGTCAACGAACTCCAGTTGCACCTTCAGGCGGGTAATGGGCGAACGCAATTCATGGCTGACATCCAGCAGCAGCTGCTCCTTGCTGCGCAGCAACCGGTTCAACCGTTCGGCCATGCTGTTGAAAGCCTGGGCCAGATCACGCAGCTCGGCGGGACCGGTTTCTGGAATGCGGTGGTCGAGCCGCCCGGCGCCGACCTCATCCACGCCAGCTTTGAGCGCGTGCAGGGGATTGAGGGTTTTGCGGATATAAAAATAGGACGTTCCGAGGATCAAAACCATGGCCGCTGCCATGGCGGCCAGGATCCAGATGGCCTGCTCCCCATGATGGGCGTCGCGGGTGGCGATGAAGGTCAGCTCACCACCGGCGTGGCTCAGGCGAATGAAGTGGTGACCTTTGGAGCTGCCCATCTGCATTCCGGAAGCGTCCTGGTGAATCCAGGCCCGGTCAAAATTCAGGAACCGCGGCAGGGAGCCGGTCTGCCAGGAATGCTCGGGATGGTCGAAGCGGATCACCATGCCGGTGCGCCTGGCGATCTCCTGCGCCCGATGTTCATCCGGCGGGTCTCCCAGGTCTTCCACCAGGTATTCGGTGTAAAATAGAAGATTCCTCTTGAAGTCATTTTCCGTGTGCAGACGGATAATCATGAACCCGGCAATCACCGTGAAGGTGATCGCCAGGCCGGCAGCCAGGATGGCAAACAGCAGCCGGGTGAAGACGGAACCAAACAGCCGTTTAACGCGACGGGGTTTCATCCACCGCCTCCCGGGCCACGAAGGTATATCCGGTGCCCCACACCGTTTTGATATATTGCGGACGCCTGGGATCGTCACCCAGCTTCTGGCGCAGCCGGCTCATGGTGATGTCGACCACACGGTTGAAGCACTCACTGTCGATACCGCGAAGGGCCTGCATGATCTCATCCCGGTCCAATACCTTGCCGGCATGCCGAACCAGCAGATCCAACGCGGCGAACTCACTGGTGGTCAGGTCCACCTCCCGATCCTCCAGCCAGACCTTCCGGCGGTGAAAATCAATGGTCAATGGCCCGAAGCGTCGACGGCGATCCGTGCCGGTATTCTGAACCCTGCGCAGCACGGCCTGCATGCGAGCCACCAGTTCACGCGGCTCGAAGGGTTTGGGCAGGTAATCGTCGGCCCCCAGTTCCAGGCCCACCACTTTGTCCATCACATCCCCCCTGGCGGTGAGCATGATGATCGGCACGGCACTGGTTTCCCTAATCCGTTTGCAGACGTCGAAACCGGTCATGCCAGGCAGCATGACATCCAGAATGATCAAGTCCGGTGATACGGCCCTGTATTTTTTAAGCCCTTCATGGGCATCGACCGCCGAGTAAATCTCAAAGCCATAGTCCTTCAGGAAACGTTTGAGCAGCCGATTGAGCTTTTCGTCGTCGTCGATGACAAGAATTGTCCAGGGCATGCGAATCCTCTTACAGCGGGCTTTCGTTTCCGCAACGCGGCACATTGGCCGCCTCCCCGTCTGGTATCAGCTTTTGGCGTCAAAGGAAAGCCGTCTGCCCCGGGATCTCCATTAGATCCTGCCTTTTCTCGGCGTTTTGCCCGGCCACGGACCATCGATGCGGGAGCCGCCGAACCCATGGCCTGCGACCTTCAAGTTGGACTAACGCCAACCGAACCGGCAACCACCGGACGAACGGTCTTCGATGTGCGCGGCGATCTTCTCCCGCTGATCCGGCGTCAATGTGCCGTGGAAAGCGATCAGCCGCTCGGCTGCAAAATCGGCCATCTCTCTCACGCGTGCCAACTTGTCGTCGATCAACTCGTCGACCACATCCCTGCCGACGGTATCCTGACGAATCAGGTCCGCGATCTCCTGGCGCCGACTTGCATGGTCCGCATGCATGGCTTTGGCCTTCTCGGCGATCTCTCCGGCGATCTGCTCCAGGTCGGTCTTCTGGGATTCCGTCATGTCCAGCCGTGATGCGATACGGTTGGTAACCGCCGCCAGGTCGAACTCGTCGAAGCCGCCGGGACGATGTCCATGTTTGCAGGCGGCCACGCCGCCGATGAGAAAGAGCACTGAAAGTGTACTGACAATCAGAATGGTTGTTTTCTTCATTGTTGCCTCCTTTGGATGGGTAGCACTGGTTGATCGATGGAATTGATCGTATCGGTTGAATGGAATCTAACGCCAAGCTTGAAAAAGAGCTTTGCAAAGGCGTATCAGTTTGTAACAAAGTGTAGCCTGAATGGTATTGTATCGATTTCCACAGGTTCATCCGCAACCGGAATTGAACCCTCCCCGCGCCCATGATGAGCGGGAGCTCTGCTTTGCTCCGCAAAACCGGCGGGGAATGCGCTCGCTGTCGCGGTTCAGGTTGGAACTTGCAATCCATTCAATTTTCGAATACGAATGTTTAGTAGACCACTTCTTTAGCGCCTCTTGCCCTCCCGCGTCTTCAAAGCAGATTCTGCGGCTCAGGCGACCGCAGGTCCACAACAATCCATACCGTATCTATCTATCAGCTGTCCAAAAGGAGGTCGCCATGCGGCTCACGGTTGTAATCCTGTTTTGTCTCGCGCTGATACTGATCGGACCCGGCACCTCGGCTGCCGCGGATGCTTTCGTCGGTGTCGTCAAGACCCTTGAAGGGAGCGCCGTGATCACGCGCAACGGTGAAACGATCGCGGTCGGAACTGGCATGGATATCCAGCGGGCGGATGTCGTCAAAACCGATCGGAACGGATTCATCGGGCTGGTTTTCTCTGACGACACCCGCATATCCATGGGGCCGAACACCGAACTCGCCGTCGATGACTACCTTTTCGAGCCTGTGGAGAAAAAGCTCTCGTTTGTCCTGCGCCTGATCCGGGGCACCATATCTTTTCTGTCCGGTCAAATTGCCAAACTCTCACCCGAATCGGTTCAACTGGTCATGCCTGCGGCGACCATCGGCGTTCGGGGGACCCATGTGCTGATCAAGGCAGATTGACCGGCCCGTGTGAATTGAAGCAAATAGGTCCAATCTCAACGATTTTGCAGGAAGGTGGAACCAGCCATGCCTACAGGGGTATATTTGTGGTGAAGTGTTGTGGCAATGGCTTTGACAATGGCCTGCGGCCACAAGAATATGATCGTTCTGCTCCCAGACCCGGATGGATCGGTGGGACAGGTGTCGGTTTCCAACGCCGCGGGGTCGGTGGATATGAACCGTGCCAATCAGTCGACCAGTGTCCGGGACCGGACGACGGCTCCCGCCGCTCCGGTTGAATTGAAACCGGCACAGGTTCAGGACCTGTTCGGGCGGGTGCTGTCCAACGAGCCGCCGCCGCCCATTCACTTCATGTCGTACTTCGAGTCGGATTCGGAGCAGCTGCTGCCGGCATCCGTCCAACTGTTGCCGGAAATCGTCGCGGCCATTCAACAGCGCGCTCCGACGCGCATTTCTGTGGTGGGCCACTCGGACACCCTGGGAGACAAGGCCTATAATCTGGAACTGTCCAAGCGACGGGCGAGGGCAGTCAAGCAACAGCTGGTGGACAGGGGAGTTGACGACACCTTCATGGATGTCTCTTCCCATGGAGAAGAAAACCCGCTGGTAAAAACAGCCGACAATGTGGCCAATGCCAAAAACCGGCGGGTAGAAGTAATCGTCCGATAACCGCCCTGCGGGTAGACTGGCTATCCAAGTATCGTTCACCCCATCTGAGGTGCTCACGAAGATGAAGGAACCTGCGGTCTCAGAAGAGATGGAACCATTCGCCGACAACATCGATCCGCCGGTCAGGGTAATCATTACCCTCGGCGTCCTGCTGGCTGCCATCTGGTGTGCGGTGTATCTCGTTCGTCCCGATTTTGTCGACACGCTCCAATTCAAATTGACCGACGCCATCGTCGCCGATGCCCCCGAACCCGGCATCACCGATCGCGTCGTGGTCGTGGATATTGATGAGCAATCCCTGGAAGCGCGGGGCCAGTGGCCATGGCCCCGTTCCCGGCTGGCCAGGCTGTTGAACGAGATTGCCGGAATGGGTGCCCGGTCCGTGGCCCTGGACTTCATTATGGCTGAACCGGACCGGACTTCCCTGAAAACGCTGCAGGAAGAGCTCAAGCGTGAACTCGGACTCCTCCAGGATGGCGGAAATGCGCCGTCCACGCTGCCGGACAACGATGCCGTCATGGCGGCCACCCTGTCCGGCGGACCGTTTGTTTTGGGCTACGAATTTCATTTTGAAGACAATCATCGAAACAACGCGAACGGTATTCTTCATCCGCTTGAGATGGTCGACATCCGTAAACCGGCCAGCAAGGCCGCATCGCTTACCCTGCATCAGGCGCAAGGTGCCGTCTGCAACATCGATCTGCTGGCGCGTTCGGCGCCCCACTCGGGATTTTTAAACGGCCGGGCCGATGGTGACGGACGACTGCGCCGCCTGCCCCTGGTAATTCGCTACGGGCAGGCGGTTTACCCCAACCTCGCGCTGGCCGCGCTGCTGCCCACCGTTATCGGTCAACCGGCGAAGCTGATACAGCGATCCGGTGACCAGAGCTGCCTGATCCTGGGCGACCATTCCATTCCCATCGATGATAACGGGGATCTGCACATCCGCTTCGCCGACAAACACTCAACCCTTCGCCACATATCGGCGGACCGGGTCCTAACCGGTCAGATCGACGAATCGGAGATCAAAGACCGGGTGGTATTTGTGGGCCTGGGTGCGTCCGGCCTGGCGTCGGCATATCAGACACCGGCCGGTGGCCTGTATACGGCTGTCGAGGTGCATGCCCAGGCGCTTGAAACGATTTTGTCCGGCAATTATATTCATCGCCACACGGGGATGGTTATAGCTGAAGTCATCCTGTGCATGGTGGTGGCCTTATTATACAGCCTGTGCATCGCCCGCCTCGAATTTATGCCGACAACGGCCATCGGTGCAGCCGGCATCGTCGGGTTAGGAGGGGGTGCACAGCTGCTCTTCAACAGCCGGCAGGTGCTTCTGTCGCCCCTGTTGCCCGCTGCTGTGATCGTCAGCAGCGGGCTGTTTCTCATGCTTTTTAAATACTGGACGAGACAGCGAAAAGCCCGCCGCAGCCTGCAGGATGCGTTGATTTTAATGCGAGGCAGCCAAAAGGACCTCAATGCCATCATCAAAACCATTCCCGACATCGTGTTCCGGCTCGATGCGTCCGGCCGAATCACCTTCATCAGCCCGGCTCTGGCCAAGTACAAGAAACAGCCCGAGGAACTGATCGGGAAACCCATTCTCGATCTTGTCGCCCCCGAAGACAGGGATCTGGCCACCTATCGGGTCAATGAACGGCGTACGGGCGACCGCGCCACCACCGATCTGGAGGTACGGCTGATGCTCTCCCCGACTGACAGTGAAGAACCCGGCGAAGAAAGGGCTTTCAGTGTATCGGCGCAGGGGATTTACGCCAAGGCGTCACCGGACACCGCATCGTTTTCGGGTACCCAGGGCATCGCCAGGAACATCAACGACCGCAAATACCTCGAAGGTAAACTGGAGCGGTCAAAAAAAATGGAAGCCATGGGCAGCCTTGCTGCAGGGGTCGCCCACGATCTGAACAACATCCTGAGCGGATTGGTCAGCTACCCGGAACTGCTCCTGCTGGATCTGCCGCCGGACAGCCCGATGAGGGACAGCATCAAGACGATCCAGCGATCCGGCCAACGCGCGGCGGACATCGTCCAGGACATGCTGATGATCGCCCGTCGTGGCGTTAAAAATTTCGAAATCATCAATCTGAACGCTGCCATTCGTAGCTACCTGACGACACCCGAGTTCAAGAATCTGTCGGGAAACCATCCCAACATACGCGTCACCACAGACTTGGCCGATGACTTGATGAACGTGAAAGGCTCATCCGTCCACATCTCAAAAGTAATTATGAATCTGGTCGGCAATGCAGCCGAAGCCATGCCGGCGGGGGGGACCATCTGCCTGTTCACCCGCAATTGGTACCTGGACACGGCGATCGATCGGTATGAAAGTATCCCGGAAGGTGAGTATGTCATGTTAGGCATCACCGATGAGGGGGTCGGTATCCCACCGAAGGAGCTTCACCGAATCTTTGAACCGTTCTACAGCAAAAAACGGATGGGCCGCAGCGGCTCCGGCCTGGGCATGACGGTGGTCTGGAACACGATCAAGGATCACGCCGGCTTCGTGGACATTCACAGCAGGGAGGGAGACGGCACCCGGTTCAACATTTATCTGCCGGCCACCCGAGAGGAAGAGAAGGGAACCCAGCGCCGGGTCGTTTTACAGGATTATACCGGTACGGAGCACATATTGGTTGTAGACGACATACCGGAACAGCTCGAAATTGCGGTCAGGATGCTGAGCAGACTAGGCTACCAGGTCGCGTCTGCATCGGGCGGAAAGGAAGCCGTGGTCCACATGCAGGCAAACCAGGTCGATCTTCTGGTGCTCGATATGGTCATGCCCCCCGGAATCGACGGCCTGGAGACCTTCCGGAGAATTCTCGACGTCCATCCCGGCCAGAAAGCCATTATTGCCAGCGGCTATGCCCCATCTGATCGTGTCAAAGCCATGCAGGAGATGGGCGCCGGTGTCCATATCCGCAAGCCGTACACCATGGAGAAGATCGGCCTGGCCGTTCGTCGCAAACTGGACCGAAAATGACGACAACCCGATCTCAAAAAATTAGGTTGGTTGCGGATGGATTGGGGCAGGCTGAATTGAACCCTCCCCGTAAATCAGAAACGCCGCCAACCCGGGCTTGCGGATTGGCGGCGTTTTTTAGGTTTTAAATACTATTATTCCGTAGGTTGTGTGTTCAGCTCTCCTCGAGAATCTCTCCACGCGTGCTGACGACCACCTGTCGGCTGGGCACATTCACCCCGGAGACCTCCATGCCTTTTTTAACGATCATGGGCAGGCCGGAACAGCAGGGCACCTCCATAATCATCGTGGTGACGCTTTTCACGCCCGCCGTCTTGAATATCTCGGCAAACTTGTCGATATAGGCCTGGACATCATCGAATTTCGGGCAGCCCAGCATGACGGTCTTGCCTTCCAGGTAATCCCGGTGCAGGCTGGGGAAGGCCACCGGCACACAATCGGCCGTCACCAGCAGATCGGCGCCTTTGAGAAAGGGTGCCGTGGGCGGGATGAGCCGGATCTGGACCGGCCAGTGGGTCAGCGCGGAGGCTGCCTTTTCAAAGAAGGTGGGGGTGTTGGCGCTCTTGCAGCCTGCTGCCGGAGCAAAGCTTTGGATCTGGGTGGACGGGCAGCCGCAGGGCATGGTCTGCTTCTCTTCATGTCCCTTGTGCGTCTCCAGGTGTACTTCCACCGCTGCTTCGTCAAAATCCTCGGCCTCGCGTTCGATGATCTTCAGGGCCTCCTGGGGGCATTCGCCCAGGCAGGCCCCCAGGCCGTCGCAAAGGTTGTCGGAAAGCACCTTGGCTTTTCCGTCGATGATCTTCAGGGCGCCCTCGGCGCAGGAGATGACGCAGTTGCCGCATCCGTCACAGCGTTCTTCATCGATTTCTATTATTTTTCGGGTTACTTTCATGGGTGTCGCTTTCTCTTTTACCGACAGTTAGCCGGGGACGTTCGAGTATATGTTCGACGCTTAACAAATACGTCGGTAGTAATCAAAGCAGTGTTTTTCTGGCCTCTGCCCGGCCGTTTTCCGTCAGGATTTTATCGGAAATGATCGATTCGATCTTCTCGGGCGCCATTCCATTTTCCTTTTGACGGTCTTCCAGGTTGGCAATCCAGTCCGCGTCGTTGAGCACCTTGAAATTCAGGGTCTCTTCTTCCCGCGGGTGATGGTGGTGGCCGACGATGTCGCACACTTCTTCCACCAGCGGGGGTTTGGCCCCCAGCCGTTCCAGGATCTCACGGGCCACCGCCGGGCCTTCCTGCTCCTGGTATCGGGCCTCGCTGCTGCCGTGCTTTTTCTCCGCTTCGACGATGCCGATGTCGTGCAGGTAGGCTGCGCACAACACCACCGCCGGATTGCTCCCCTCTGCCCGACCGATGCGTTCGGCGTAGCGGGCCACCCGGGTGGCATGGCCGATACGCTTGAAGTCGCTCCGGAAATAGCGTTTCATCTCGATGGCCACCCGGTCCTTGAGCAGGTCATCCTTTTGCAGCAAAAATTCTTCGGGCAGGGTGCCGATACACTGCTCGGCATACTGACAGTAAGCCGCGCAGCCGAAATCCAGATCCGGGTTGACGAAGCGGTGCTGGCACTTGGGGCATTTGCGGGCCGTGTCGTCCTTGAAGAACTCGACGCTGGCACCGCATTTTGGGCACGGAACCTCATAGATGGCGCCGGGCTTCCAGTAGAGGGTGTCCTGTCCGGGGCATTTCATGGTGGTCCTCCTTAATTTTACCTAACCCGAATAAACCGGTGCTGTTGAAAAGGATATTGTGATTTATTTGTCATTTGGTTTTTAAGTATTGTGATTTAGATGATTGTATCGGCTGCCGGTAACCCGGCAGCCGATACTCTTTCAAATGTCTGCTATTGCGCAGTCTACTACCCCAAAATGGCCTTGAGGTCCTCATCCGGGGTGCCGATGGGCATGATATTAAAGTTTTTCACCAGTACATCCAGCACGTTGGGGGTAATGAAAGCCGGCAGGCTGGGTCCCAGGCGGATGTTCTTAATGCCCAAATGCAGCAGGGAGAGCAGGATCACGCAGGCTTTCTGCTCGTACCAGGAGAGGATCATGGACAGCGGCAGGTCGTTGACCCCGCACTCGAAGGCGCCGGCCAGGGCCACGGCAATCTGGATGGCCGAGTAGGCGTCGTTGCACTGCCCCACGTCCAGCAGACGGGGGATGCCGCCGATGTCGCCCAGCTCCTTGTCGAAAAAGCGGAACTTGCCGCAGGCCAGGGTCAGCACCACGCAGTCCTGGGGGATTTTTTCAACCAGTTCGGTGTAGTAATCGCGCCCCGGTTTGGCGCCGTCGCAGCCGCCCACCAGGAAGAAGTGGCGGATGGCCTTGCTTTTCACCGCTTCGATAACCGTGGCGGCCACGCCCATGACCGCATTTCTGGCAAAGCCGACCATGACCTGCTTGCCGGGGACGTCTGCTTCAAAACCGGGTAGTTCCAGGGTTTTTTTAATGGCCGGGGCGAAGTCTTTTTCAACAATGTGGGTGACGCCGGGCCAACCGACCAGGCCGGTGGTGAAGATGTTGGCCTGGTAGGACTCCCTGGGTTTCTGGATGCAGTTGGTGGTCATGACGATGGCACCGGGGAAGGCGGCGAACTCCTTGGCCTGATTCTGCCAGGCCGTGCCGTAGTGTCCGACAAAATGGCTGTACTTCTTAAGTTCCGGATAGCCGTGGCAGGGCAGCATCTCACCGTGGGTATACACGTTGATGCCTTTGCCTTCGGTCTGTTTCAGGATGGCGTCCAGGTCCTTCAGGTCGTGGCCGGAAACAAGAATGGCCTTGCCCTTCTTGGCGCCCAGGGGCACGGCGGTGGGCACGGGGTGGCCGTATGTGCCGGTGTTTCCCGCATCCAGCAGTTCCATGGCCCGCAGGTTGACTTCGCCGCACTTGAGCGCCAGGCCCACATAATCGTTAACGCCCAGACTGTTATCCAGAGTGGCCGCCAGGCCTTCGTAGATATAGGCGTAAATCTTCTCGTCTTCCTGCCCCAGGATGCGGGCATGGTCGGCATAGGCGGCCAATCCCTTGATACCGTATACGATCAGTTCCCTCAGGGAGAGGATGTCCGGGTTGACGGTCGCATCGGACTTGACGCCCACCGTTTCGCCCTGGGCCACCATGCCGGCCTGGTCTGCCGCGGGAAGGAAGGTGGCCGGGCCGTCGGCGAAGACGACCGTACCGCCGGCTGCCTGAACCTTGGCTTTGAGCGCGTCACGATGCTTCACGGCTGCCTTGATCAGGCTGACGAACCTAGCAGGGTCGAAATCGACATTGGTCAGGGTGGAGAAAATGGCTTCGCAGGTGAACTGGTTGACGGCCGGGTCACTGACATTGACCTTGGCTCCTGCGACCGCCACCTGGGCAATGCCCTTGGTCACATAAACGAGAAGGTCCTGAAGGGCAGCGACGTCGGGCTGCTTGCCGCATACGCCGATCTTGGTGCATCCTTCGCCTTTGGCTGTCTGCTCGCACTGAAAACAAAACATGGTGATTCCTCCTTGGATTGTGGGTTTTCTGATTATTGTTATTGTTGCCGTTATCGCTTTTGCTGTCGTTGCTGCCGAATCTTGTTTGACCCGGTTAATCGTCCTTTACCCGTTTCAATTTTTATTGTCCTTGACGTGGGTCAATATGTTGGTTCTTTTTTGATCCACATGCGCTGCCCCAAAGACATGCTAACCATATACGATTGACGGCCAATACGCCTTGACTTATATCAAGAATCAAAGCAAACTTATCACGATGAAGAAAATAAGCCGGATTCTGTCAATCACCCCGCTTTTCAATGGGCTGTCGGAGCATGAGCTCGATGAAATCAGCGGCATCACCATCGACCGGTATTTCATGCGCGGCGAATCCATATTCATGGAGGGTGAGCAGGCCAACGGCTTCTATATTGTCGCTGACGGTCAGATAAAAATCTTCAAGACATCCATGGAGGGAAAAGAGCAGATCCTGCACATCTATGGCCCGGGCAACCCCTTTGGCGAAGTACCGGTCTTCTCCGGCTCCCGGTTCCCGGCCAATGCCCAGGCCCTGGTCAAGAGCCATATCCTCTTTCTGCCCAGAAATGCCTTTGTGCGCCTGATTGCCGATCACCCATCCCTCTCCATGAACATGCTCGGCGAGCTCTCCATGCGATTGCGCCAGTTTACCGTCCAGATCGAAAATCTCTCACTGAAGGAGGTCCCTTCCCGCCTGGCATCCTACCTGATCTATCTGGCCGGGGAGCAGGATCATTCGGACCACGTGACGCTGGCTATTTCAAAGGGACAGTTGGCCAGCCTGCTGGGCACGATTCCAGAAACGCTTTCACGAATCTTTGCCAAAATGTCCACCCAGGGTCTGATCCGGGTCGAGGGCAAAGAGCTCTATCTGCTGGACCCACTCGGGCTAGAAGATCTGGCCGCAGCCGGAAAACTATCCGAATAAAAAGATCCTGCATTTTTGAATTGACACATTGTGGTAGTTAATCTATGGTTGACGCCATGAAAGCGCTGCCACGCCACCACCGCCCGATTATGGCCGGGCGTCTTTTCTGCCTGATGGTCATGGCGATACTGCTGGCCAATCCTGTCCTGGCAGCTGTATCAGCCGCTCTGGCCTGTGATGGCCAGTGCTGCTGTTGCGCCGATGCCAAAGGAACAGCCGCGGTCACGATTCGCAGCCTCGCTCCTGCGCAGGCAGCCTGCTGCCGGTCGACGGATGCAGCGCCATGCAATATGTCCGCAAGGGGCTTGCCGGACGCAGCGCCGGCATTTGTCCGCACCCCTGATCGTCAATCCACGGATTCCATATACCCGCTGTTGGGCAACTGCCGCACAGCGGCTGACCTTTTGCAATTCACCCCCCCTGGTTCACGGGTCAACATGGCCCTTGCCTTACCGGACCCACCACTCTACCTGCGAACCTGCCGTCTGATCTGTTGATTTTTTCTCCTGTCGCCTGAAAAATCAATCGATGTGGGCACTGTCTGCCGCAGGCCAACATCAGACACCGCCGTTTTATGCCGGTGTTTTCCCTTCAGGCTTTATCCTTCAGTCTGACCCCCTGGGTTATAAAATAAATACAGCAACCTACGCATTGAGGAGCACTACCCATGACTGCCAAAAAAAAATCAGCAAAACGAAACACGCGTGAAGCCAAGAAAGCCATCGTCATGAAAACCAGCAGGAAGAACCCGACCCCCATCATCATTGCCGCCATCGTCGTCATTGCCGTGGCTGCCGGTCTGGGTTGGTTCCTGATGCCGGTTAACGGACCGTCTGCGAATCCGGTGGCCGGCGCGCCAGGCAACGCAACCGGCGACAACGGCCAAATCACCTACGCACTCAGCCTCTTTGACGACGGCCAGGCCCGCCATTTTGACTTTGTCGATGCCGAAAGTAAAACCACCATCAAGTATTTCATCCTCAAAAGTACCGATGGTGTAGTCCGGGCGGCCTTTGACGCCTGTGATGTCTGCTGGCCCGAGGGAAAAGGCTATGCGCAGGATGGCACCGTCATGATCTGCCGCAACTGCGGCCGCCGCTTCGAGTCGGTGAAGGTCAACGAGGTTCAGGGGGGCTGCAACCCGGCACCGCTGAAGCGGACCATCCAGGGTGATCAGCTTGTTATTCGGATGGAGGATCTGAAAAAAGGCCAGACCTACTTCAACTTTGCCAAAAGGGCGTAACCCATGCGACTGACCGATATTTCCATAAAAAACCTGATGCGACGCAAGGCCAAGGCCGGGTTCATCATGGCCGGCCTGGTGGTGGGCGTGGCCACCATGGTGGCGGTGATCGGCTTTGTGCGCGCCATGACCGCCGAAATCAACCACAAGATGGAACGGTACGGCGCCAATATTCTCATTCTGCCAAAAACCGAGGCTCTCCAACTGAGCTACGGCGGCATCAATTTAGGCGGTGTATCCGTTGATGTGGAACAGATACGGCAGGCCGACCTGCAGCGCCTGTCCGGCATTAAAAACGCCGCCAACATTGCCGCCACCGGCCCGACCCTGCTGGGTGTGGTCTCCGCCAACAACCAAAAGGTGCTTCTTGCCGGTATCGACATGAACAGTGCCGACATCCTCAAACCCTGGTGGACCCTCTCCGGGAAACGTCCCGGCAACGATGGCCTGCTGGCCGGATCACAGACCGCCCGGGTGTTGAACCTGACCATTGGCCAGGATGTGGACATCAATGGCCAGGCCATGCCCGTGGTCGGGATCCTGGGTGCCACCGGCTCCCAGGACGACGACCTGCTCTTTGCTGCGTTGCCCACCGTCCAAAGCATCCTGGGCAAGCAGGGGCAGATCTCCATGGCAGAGGTGGCCGCCCTGTGCAACGCCTGCCCCGTCGAAGATATGGTTCAACAAATTTCGGGGGTGCTTCCCGATGCCAAGGTCATGGCCATCCAGCAGGTGGTCAAAGGACGCATGGAAACGCTGCACCGCTTCAGTGCCTTCTCCATGGGCATGTCGGCAGTGGTCATCCTGGTTGGCAGCCTGGTGGTGCTCACCACCATGATGAGCAGTGTCCGCGAGCGCAAGGAGGAGATCGGCATTTTCCGGGCCATTGGGTTTCGCAAAAGCCATGTGATGGGCATCATCTTTTCCGAAGCGGCCATGATCTCCGGCCCGGCCGGTCTCATCGGCTATCTGGCGGGAACCGGGGCCACGTTCATCGCCGTGCGGTTCTTTTCAGATATGGACCATGCGGCGACCGCCTGGGACCCGCTGCTGTGCGGCGGCGCGATCCTGTTGGCCATGCTCGTAGGCTTGATGGCCAGCGTCTATCCGGCAATCATGGCCGCCCGACTGGATCCCAACACCGCCCTGCGGTCATTGTAGGAGGTTTTTTATGAGCAGTATCCACGCCCACCAATTAGGCAAATCCTATGGGCGGGGCACCGGAACGGTCCATGCCCTGTCCGACGTGAGCTTTACCATCGACAGCGGGGAATTCGTGGGCATCATGGGGGAATCGGGAGCAGGAAAATCCACCCTGCTCTCGATCCTCGGTGCCATGAACACCCCCACCACGGGAATGTTGGCGGTGGACGACATCGATGTCTACGATTTAAATTCGGAGCAGCGCGCCGACTTTCGCCGTGAGTTTTTAGGCTTTGTTTTCCAGAGTTTTCACCTGATCCCCTACCTGACCCTGTTGGAAAACGTCATGCTGCCGTTGACCACCATCCGCATGCCCAAATCGGAAAAGCGGCGCAAGGCCCAGGCCGCACTCGAGCGGGTGGGGCTGGGAGGAAAAGGTGAGCGACTGCCCGGTGAAGCCTCGGGTGGCGAAAAGGAGCGTTGCGCCATTGCCCGGGCGATCGTCAACGACCCGCCGGTGCTGCTGGCCGACGAACCCACCGGCAACCTGGACACCCGCACCACCGATGCGGTCATGGATCTGTTCACAGGGCTCAACGCCGAAGGCATGACCATTGTGATGGTCACCCACAACCCCCGCTGCGCCGCCCATGTGCACCGCGTCCTCGACGTGGCCGACGGACGGCTGGCGAAAAGGCCATGAAGGCCGACCAACATGGGCCTGCCGTCGCATGATGATATAGAGAGTGGGCCGCTTTTAAATACCGGGAGAGCCAAGCGATGTCGTCATTCGGGGTTCAACGGAATATAGTCCCCAGCAGGCCGTGAACGTCCAATGTTGAACATCGAATGATGAAGTCGCTTCGCTCCGCCAGTTTAAAATTGGCAGAATAGCTTATTCAATGTTCGATGCTGGACGTTCGATGTTCCACGTTCATTTTTTATCCATCTTCTGCTTCAATTTCTTCTCGATTTCGGCAAACAGGTCCTGTTTTTTCTGATCCTGCTGGGCCTTGATGGACGCCACCTTCTCTTTCATGACGTCTTTGCCTTTTTTGAATTTCTTCAACTCCTGCTCCAGGCGGCTCTCTTCAGTATCCCTCGGCAGGTCTTCGATGGCCAGATGGTTGCCCACGACAATCCGGTCATTGAATCCACTTTTCACCGTATCGACAATGCCCTGTTCCTTAAACCGATTGAGCAGGTAGCTGCCCTTTTCGTCCGAATAGTCGAGCAGACGACAGACAGACTCAATGGCCGGCGGCGCGCCGTCCCGGTGATCCAGCACCCGCACGGCCGCCACGAAAAGATGGGCGGTGGTATACAAATCGTTCGCGTTCATGATGATCCATCCCTGCTTTGCATGGTTCTGGAAACCAGCCAATTTCTTGACATCCCCAGGCAAGGAGAGTAACATTTGTCGGTGAATTGTCAAGCGGCAACCGGTCCCCGCTCCGGGGTCCGGCATTCCTTCAAACCAATATCATTCAAGGGCGGTTAAACCGCCATGCGCGTCATCGGCGCGGCCGGTGTCGACCATGCAAAACAGACAATCGGGGGATTAAAACATGACGGAGATTATCGATGTAACGGCTAGAGAAATCCTGGATTCCAGAGGCAATCCCACCGTGGAAGTGGAAATGATGCTGGCCTGCGGCGCCACCGGCCGGGCGGCGGTCCCCTCCGGCGCCTCCACCGGCACGCGCGAAGCCCTGGAACTGCGCAACACCCGCGCCAAGCGCTACGGCGGCAAGGGCGTGGTCACGGCCGTGAAGAATGTCAACACCACGATCGCCGATGAAATCCGTGGGATGGACGCTTCCGACCAGTTGAACCTGGACGCCTGTATGCTGGCCCTGGACGGCACGGCCAACAAATCCAAGCTGGGCGCCAACGCCATCCTGGGCGTCTCCATGGCGGCGGCCCGGGCGGCGGCCTCTGCCTTCGGCCTCCCCCTGTTCCGCTACCTGGGCGGGGTAAACGCCAGGATCCTGCCGGTGCCCATGATGAACGTGATCAACGGCGGTGCCCACGCGGCCAACAACCTGGACATCCAGGAGTTCATGATCGTCCCATTCGGCGCAACCACAATCGCCCAGGCGATCCAGATGGGCGCCGAGACGTTTCACGCACTGAAAAAGATCCTCAAGTCAAAGGGACTGAGCACAGCCGTGGGCGATGAGGGTGGATTCGCACCGAATCTCCAATCCAACGAAGAGGCCTTGAGCTTCATCATGGAAGCCATCAAGTCTGCCGGGTACACCCCCGGCAAGGACATGGGCCTGGCCCTGGATGTGGCGGCCAGTGAATTGTACACCAAGAAAAAATACGTCCTCAAGGGCGAGAACAAATCCCTGACCGCCATCGAAATGGTGGATTATTTTGAGGACTTGGTGGAAAAATACCCCATCTTGTCCATCGAGGACGGCCTGGCGGAGCAGGACTGGGAAAACTGGGCCGTGCTGACCGACCGTCTGGACGAATACATTCAGATCGTGGGTGACGATATCTTCGTCACCAATCCGGCCATCTTTTCCAAAGGGATCGAAGACGGCATCGCCAATTCCATTCTGATCAAACTGAACCAGATCGGCACGGTTACCGAAACCCTCGACGCTATCGAAATGGCCAAGCAGGCCGGATACACCACCGTGATCTCCCACCGCAGCGGTGAAACCGAAGACGCGTTTATCGCCGACCTGGCCGTGGCGGTAAACAGCGGCCAGATCAAGACCGGTTCACTTTCGCGGTCCGACCGCATCGCCAAGTACAACCAGCTGATCCGCATCGAAGAGCGGCTGGGCGGGGGCGCACAATTCGCCAAGGAGATTTTCATTGGCGATTAGGGGCGATACCTGGCGAAAGATATATAGCTGAAAAATCACAATAACCAAAAAACAAATAACAAAAACCAAAATTTTAAATTCCAAACCTTAAAATCTTTAAAGAAAGAAGATTCCAATCTTTTTTTGTGATTTGGATATTATGATATTGAATTTATTTGAGATTTTGTATTTATAATTTGTTTTTTTATTTATGGTACCTCTCAAAATGAAGAGAACTTCGATCATTGCGGCATGGGCCGTGTTTTCGGTAATGTTTCTCACCGCGACCACACCCGGCCAGGCCGTCGCTTACGTACTCGAAGGCCCCCATGTCCTCGAGCTCAGCGCCGAGGCCATGGGTACCATCGCCTCCCTCCAGGCCAACCAGAAACTGATTATCTATCCCCAGACGCCGGATACGGCACCGACCCTCTACGATGAGACCGCCACTTATGTGATGCCGCAGCGGTTTCGCTCGGATATCGTTTCCGACCAGATTCAGCGAACCCACCTGGTGTTTGCCGACAGTTCGATCACGGTGATCGACGGCCGGTTGGCCGGGGGTGAAGACCCGTTCGATCTCTACCAGCAGCTGCTGCGAAGCCGAACCCGGCCGCACCTGATGCGAACCCTTAACCGGCTGGATGTCGAGACGGCCATATCCAGCCTCGGGCGGATTGAGGAAACCGTGGTGTTCGTCCTGGGGGCCCGTTATCCCGATGAATCCGTATCCCAACTGGCCATCGACAAGGAGACCTTTCTACCCGTTCGCCTGCTGCTGGTGGACCGGGGGTTGGCTGACGCCGACAGGCGCCTAGAAATATTTTACCGGAGCTGGCGGAAGGTCCAGAGCGGCTGGTTCCCTTTCCAGGTTGATTTTATCATCAACGGGCGCCTGGCCCGGGAGATCCGGGTCGCCGATCTTCGCATCAATCCGTCCATCCCGGCAGACTTGATGGACCTGGAGGCATTGAAAGCATCGGCAGCACGCAACGATACCGACACACCCCAGGCACAGAAGCAGGAAGCGGTGGATGCAGTCCAGCAGGCGGTGCAGAACTTTCAGAAAAAATTTGAATAGCCGGTTTTCCAAACCGGTCAAATATGGTACAGGCAGTCGCAATCGAATCTTCTGCGTGGCAAGCGCCGTGGAAGATTTACCTTAATGACGGCAATCGATTTTCATTCGGGGTTGGACATTCATTTATAATTATCGTTATTGAAGTGTAATACGACTGGCAATTCTCCAACACCGGCTTGCCCGGGTTAAACTTTCGATCGAGGTTTTCTATGGGGTATGACACCAAGTACATTTTCGTTACCGGAGGGGTCCTTTCATCCCTGGGCAAGGGCCTTGCATCGGCCTCCATCGGCGCGCTGCTGGAAAGCCGGGGGCTGACGGTCACCATCCAGAAACTGGACCCGTATATTAACGTGGACCCGGGGACCATGAATCCTTTTCAGCACGGGGAGGTATTCGTCACCGACGACGGCACCGAAACCGATCTTGACCTGGGGCATTACGAGCGGTTCACCAACGCCAAACTGGGAAAGGACAACAACTTCACCACAGGTAAAATCTACCACAGCGTCATCACCAAAGAACGCCAGGGAGAGTACCTGGGCGGCACGGTGCAGGTCATCCCCCATATTACCGACGAGATCAAAGACAGCATCCGCAAGGCATCAAATGGCGTGGATGTGGTCATCGTGGAAATCGGCGGCACCATCGGCGACATCGAAAGCCTCCCCTTTCTGGAAGCCATCCGCCAGTTTCACAACGATGCGGGCAAGGACAACGTCATTTATATCCACCTGACCCTGGTGCCCTACATCGGCACCGCCGGGGAAGTGAAAACCAAACCCACCCAGCACAGCGTCAAGGAACTGCGCAGCATCGGCATCCAGCCGGACATCCTCTTGTGCCGCACCGACCGCATGCTCAGCCCCGACATCAAGGCCAAGATTGCCATGTTCTGCAATGTGGGTGCGGATGCGGTAATCACGGCCAAGGACGTCAACTGCATCTATGAAGTTCCCCTGCTCTTTCACCAGGAGGGGCTGGACAACAAAATCGTCGAACTGCTCAACATCTGGACCCGCGCACCCCGTCTGGAAAACTGGGAGATCCTGTGCCGCCAGATGAACGACCCCGCTTACGAGGTCACCATCGCCATCGTCGGCAAATATGTGGATCTCACCGAATCCTACAAGAGCCTCAACGAAGCCCTGATCCACGGTGGCATCCCCAGTCGGGCCAAGGTCAACCTGAAATTCGTGGACTCGGAGACCATCGACGCCAATACCTGCAGCCTGAGCCTGGAAGGGGTGGACGGCGTGCTGGTACCGGGCGGTTTCGGTTCACGCGGCGTGGAAGGCAAGATCTGCTCAGCCCGGTATGCCCGGGAAAATCAGATCCCCTATTTCGGCATCTGCCTGGGCATGCAGATCGCCGTCATCGAATTCGCCAGGAACCTGGCCGGACTGGACCGGGCCAACAGCACTGAATTCGACCCGAGCACCCCCCATCCGGTGATCTATCTCATGGAAGAGTGGTTCGACGACAAATCCGGAACCATTCAGCGGCGAGACATCCATTCGGACAAGGGCGGTACCATGCGCCTGGGGGCGTATCCCTGCAAGCTGGAAAAGGACACCGTCGCCTACCTGGCCTATGGCAAGGAAACCATTGCCGAACGGCACCGCCACCGGTTTGAATTCAACAACGCCTACATGGAGCAGTTAAAAGAGGCCGGCCTGAAGATCTCCGGCATCGCCCCGTCGGGCGAACTGGTGGAAATCGTGGAAATCGAAGATCACCCGTGGTTCCTGGGATGCCAGTTCCATCCGGAATTCAAATCCCGGCCCATGACCCCCCACCCCCTGTTCCGCAGCTTCATCGCCGCGGCCCTGAAGTATTCGGGAAACCGGAAGATTAAAAAAAACTGAGCATTGCCCCCTGTTGTGGTGTAAATAATGATCAACAGCACGAATGGAAACGCATTCGTGCTGTTTTTATTATTTCCATGACGATTCGCTTTTCAGGATTTCATCGATCTTTCCCGACAGGTCTTCAAGGTTGTAGGGCTTTTGGATAAACCCGTCACACCCTCGGTCCATCAAGTCAATGGCTTGGCTGTCAATACTGTATCCGCTTGCCAACAGGACTTTTACACCGGTGTTGATCTGCCTGAGCATGTCAAATGTGTCGCTGCCACTGGCACCCGGCATGATCAGGTCAAGGACAACCAGATCGATGTCGTCAGTGCGTTTCCGGTACAACGATATGGCTTCATCACCATTTCGGGCCGACAGGGTCTGGTAGCCCATCTTCCTGATCATCTCCGTACCGATGTCAAGGACCATCTTTTCATCATCCACGACCAATATCGTTCCCTTGCCGAATTTGATCGTCGCGTCGCCTTTGACCCCTTCGGGGATCTTTCTTTCCGAGACCGGGAGATAAATGCTGAATGTCGTTCCCTGACCGATTTCCGACGCCACGTCGATATAGCCGGCATGCGCTTTGATGATGCCATAGGCGGATGCCAGCCCCAGACCCGTGCCTCGTCCCATCTCTTTGGTGGTAAAAAAGGGATCAAAAATACGCTTTTGCGTTTCAGCATCCATGCCGTGGCCCGTATCCGTGACCTGCAGCAGGACATAGCGACCGGACTCCATTTTATAAGGCTTTTTCCCGATCTCGCTGCGGTTGACGATTGATGTTTGCAGCCGGAGGTCTCCACCGTCGGCCATGGCATCCGCCGCGTTGATAAAAAGGTTGAATAAAACCTGCTCGACTTGGGATCGATCAATTTCAACCGGCCCCGCAGTCGATGACAAATCCATGTGTATGGCGATCTCCTTGCGGGTTCGACCGAATATTTCAACGCTGTCTTTAACAATTTTGTTTAAATCAAGGATGTTGAGCTCAAAGGTGCCTTTGCGTGCATATCCGAGCAGCTGGCTGGTAAGCTGTGAACCACTCAGGATCAGTTGTTCGACTTTTTTAAGCTTTTCATAATGCGGACTGTTGATTTCCGTGTCGAGCAGCATGATCGATACATTGCCCAGCATGCCCATCATCAAATTATTGAAATCGTGGGCGAGTCCGCCGGCCAGGGTTCCAATGGCTTCCATGCGCTGGGCAAGCTGGAACTGATTCTCCATTTTCTTTCGTTCGTTGATATCGATGAGGCTGCCTTCGACATAAAGGATGGCACCGTCTTGGTCCCTGACGGTTCGTGAATGATTCTCGACCCAGAGGACGGATTGGTCATAGCGGCGCATCTTGACTTCATGGACATTTTCCACGCCGGATTGCTCGATGATCGATTTCCATTTCGAGCGGTCTACCGGCTGGGCATATATTTCTTCCGCTTTCTTGGATAGGAACTGCGCTTTGGAAGGGTATCCGAGCATTCTGACCAGCATGGGATTGGCATCGATGATACGACCATCAAATGCCGTTCGATAAAGGCCAACGGGGACACCGTCGAACAATCCCCGGAAATGGGCTTCACTTTCCTTCAATGATTGTTGGGCCAGTTTGAGCTCAGAAACTCGGTATTCCAGGTCCTTGAAGAGTTTCTGCAATTGGTGGCGCATAGACTCGAATGAGCGCGCCAGCACCCCTGTTTCATCTTTTCGATGGATTAATGAAGGCGCGATGTCTGCTTCCCAATGCCCGTCCCCGAAATTTTCAGCGGCCGTGGCCATGGTTACAATGGGCAGCATATAGTGGCGTGCAGATCGCCGACCGATCAGATAGACGCTCAGGAATGTGACCAAAAAGAACGAGGCCATGAGAATGCCGGCAATCAGTGACTGGTCAAACAGAAACGCATTGAAATTGGCGCTTATTGCGGCTTCTTTCTGTGCCATTACCGCAACGGGAGCCGAAAACGAATCGATGGTGGTGGTGGCTGCAACCATGAGGGTTATTCCCCGAAAGGGCACATCTACCGGTGTCATGGCCATATATTTTTTCCGAACGGAACCATCGGGTTCGATCCAGTCGTAATAACCCGAAATCTCTTTCCCGGACAGGGAGCTTTTAAAAATAGCCCACCATGACGGGATTTCCGTGGATAAAAATTTCATCTCTCGATTGGTCAGATCTGGATTGGGGTGGATGCGCATAATCCCGGTCCCGGCTTCATACAGGCACACATATCCCTTTTGCCCGACCGGCTGCATGGCAATGGCCTGGAATTGGGCGGAGCGCTGGAGGGCGTCCATGTCCATCTCTGGCTTGAGTGACAGAAAAAGCCCCACCTGCCTGGCAACGTCTCTGGCCTTGTCTTGAATGATCTTCTGACCCAGCGAGTCCAGCTCTTTTTTGGCATCCGCGTTCAGTTCATCGGTTGACTCGGCGATAAGCGCGGACAGATGCCGCTGGGCGATGAATCCGCCGGCAACGGCAAGCACAAAAAATAAAACCACCGGGAAAAGAGCAAGCAGCAGGTATTGTCTGGTAAACTCCTTGACCATCGATGTTGAGGATCGGGTGCTTTTTTGCATGGGCCTTGCCCTTCAGCTAAATTGAGCGCTCCGCTATCATTTCTGCACCGTGTCCATCCAGAGACAGGCAAATTGGCCATTTGTGGACCGACACGACCAAATACATTATTGGTTGATTTTTCTTTTTCTTTAATGGCAACACGTTGGCCGCGTTCAAGAGATACTCGGTTGAAACCATACTGCTATCAAACCCGAACCCCGACGCCCCTTCATCTTCGGAAGAACTGTACCACCAGCATGACGGCCAGCACCGCCAGCAGCCGACGCAACCAGGCACGATAGACCCCGGTGGGGATCCGGTCGCGGATGCGCATGCCGAGCACCATCACCACCAGTCCCAATGCGGCCAAGGGGGCCGACGCCGTCAACACATCGGTCGTCATCAGATCCGCCTGGGCGAATACCGCCCCCTGAGTCAGTTTGCCGAACAGAAAACAGAAGTTGAAGACCTGAATCATCACGGTTTTGGACATATTCATCTCCAGGGCGAAGATGATCAGGACCGGCAGCATGACATTCACTGTGCCGGCGAGGATGCCGGCAGTCAGACCGAAAACGGCAAAGGCGATGCGCGGATGGCGGTGGACCCAGGCAAAGCCGGCGCCTATTCGGTCGGCATTGAGGTAAACGACCAGCATGACCGCCATGAGGGGCAGAAACGGTTCCGGCGAGAAGACGATGAGCAACCGGGTACCGATGAGGCTCCCGATGATCCCATAAACGGCCAGGGGCCAGTACACGGCAATGCTGCGACGCCACCGGCCGCCCTTTATGATGTTGGCCACGTTGAGGACCACCGTCGGGAGCACCAGAAGCAGGATGGCCGTTCGCACGTCGGTGACCAGGGCCAGAAGGGGGGTGGCGATCATGGGGAACCCGATGCCGATGGTGCCGTGTACCGCGGCCGCGAATCCGACAATGACGGCATGGGTGATTAGGGTTGGGAGGAAGGCGTTGTCGAGCATGGTCATGCATCGCATAACCGGGTCATGCGCCGCAACTGATTATTACTTGCGCCGCATAAAACACACTGCGCTCCCCCCGGCAAATCATGTGCGCTTGGGGTTCGCTGATGATTTACCCCGACGTTGCAAAAGCCGGAGGGGTTCAGCGCCAAGGGGGAAGCCGTAGTGGTTTTCTGCGAACCATCGGCAACAAAGGATCTGGAGCGCTCAGACTTTCCCGCAGGGTAAATAAGATGGGAATAAATTGGTGCGATCCTGGAGTGAATTCACCAGCGCCGAACGAACATCGTGCAACAGCAGGGTATAGATGAACGACAGCAGGCAGTTGACCGGATCCAGCGGTGGCAGCCGGTTGCGTCCATTGAACGAAAACCCGTTGCCTTTGTTGACCATGAGATGACCGAAAACGCTGAAATAGACCCGCGCGGCATCCCCTTCCATGCCCCTCAGGGAATCAAGCGGCATGTCCGATCGAATACTTTTGCGCAGGGCGCACTGCCGCTCACAGAAGCAGATGTGCTGGAGGGTGGAGAGGGCGATCAATTTCTTTTCTTTGGGTCGCACTGAAACCAGAAAAGCTCAGCAATAAATTTTTAGAATGCTTCAGAAGCCCCGCGCACACTATCTTTCTCAGCTCTGCAACGGTCTGGGAAATTGGCATCAAATGCAGTATCGGCAAGCTTACGTTACCCATGCTACCAAGCCAGTTTGTTACCGAAGAACGAAAAAATCATCACATCACCCAACTTGAATTGAATGAAGCGGACACATTCCATCTCGAAACCCTCCCCTTTATTCATCGAGACCCTTTTGATCGGATGTTGGTCTGTCAGGCTATCGAGCGTTCGCTGACCATTTTGACATCCGATCCTCTCATCAGACAATATCCGATTCGAACACTTTGGTGAAAAACGTACCCTTCGTACATAATCGGGTAAAATCTCGATGATCTGATTGTCCTTTACTCGTATGTTCATTCATAACAGCCTGTTAGTAAGAACATTATCCAGAAAGTAGTCAATTGTTGAAAGCAGTACCCAATCCTCAAAATAACCGTTGCGCGCTTTACGAATCTGTAGTGAGTTCCCCATTCATCGCGGCTGGAAGCCGCTCCTACGCAGGACACGAGCATTGAGTTATCATGCCCCGACGACAGATGCGGTCACAACTGGAAAAAAATGGTTTGACTGGTTTGATTCGTTGGGTTGGTCGGGTAGGTTCACTGATTACTGATCATCATTGCCCGTTCACCGACCGCGGTTCATCGCTCACGGCTCACGAATCATCTCAAAGACTTTCGAGCAATTGGTAATACTCCTTGAGGATACGCAGGGATTCGATCGAAAGCTGAAACAAAATCCAACTAAGGACAAGAATTGCGACGGTGAGCCCGATCTTCCATGCCCGCGTCGCCTGTGGATGCCACCAGATCAGGGGCAATGCCAGCGGTCCCACACAGCAAAGGGCGAGGACGATGAAGGATCTCCGGAAATACCATTCGACCTTTTCCTCTTCAGGACGCGGGTTTTTGGAGGCATTTAAAAACTCACCGCAGTGCTTGCACTTTATGGCTTCATCCTGAATGTCTTCGGCGCAGAAGGGACACTTTTTCATATTCGTCTCTCATGGAAGAAGGTTGATCGTTGTGGGGAGGAATTATAGCAGAACGTTTGCCACTCCGTCTGGCTGTTAAAAACGCTCTACGGCCTTGGCTTAAGCCAAGATTTACCACTTGTGGCCGGACACGATCAAGATTTTATATTGACGCATCCGTTGTCAATCTTCGAACCCATGGCGGATTCCACTCTCCTTTCAATCGCCGCCCCCGCCCGGTATTTGACAACTGAGTTAAAGTGTAATATTCTAGCCTGAACTAGTCTAAACGGAGATTACCATGGAAACCGTCGGCGCCTATGAAGCCAAAACCCATCTTTCAAGATTACTTGATCGTGTATCCAAAGGTGAACGGATCACGATCACCAAACACGGCGTCCCGATTGCGGTGTTGCAGCCTGTCGATCCGGAAAAGAATGTGGATATCTCCTCCACCATAGCGGCCCTGCGAAAATTCCGTAAGCAGAATAGACTGTCCGGACATTCCATCCGCGAAATGATCGAAGAAGGCAGGCGATAAATGGAGAACCCTATCGTCGTTGACACCTCCATCGTCATGTCATGGTGTTTTGAAGATCAAACCAACCCCTATGCGGACGCGGTTTTGGACCACTTGTCCAAGGCAACAGCCATCGTACCCGCTATCTGGACCTTGGAAGTCGTGAACATGCTTTTGATGGCAGAACGGCGAAAACGGTTGAAGCCCGCTGACAGCATTCGATTCCTATCCCTGCTGTCACAACTGCCGATTGTTGTCGAAAATACCCGGGCTGAAAACAGCATGAAGGATTTATTGGCCTTGGGAAGGTTGAGCCGGTTATCCAGTTATGACGCGACCTATCTAGATCTGGCAATGCGCAACAGGTGCCCCCTCGCAACGTTGGATAAAAAACTGATGGAAGCCTCCAGAGAAATAGATGTGTCGATTTTTAATGGATCCGTATAAACAAAATCCTGCGAGAAAAACGAACCCACAAAATCGAAAGGGATAAGGCGGATGACACCTGAAATCATGACAGTACTGGCTATCCTGGTTGCGGTCATCATCCTTCTGGTCACCGAATGGGCTCCCCTTGAAGTGCTGGCCATGCTGGTCATGGGCGTGCTGGCGGTCACCAACATCGTCAGCCCCAAGGAAGCGCTGGCCGGATTCAGCAATCCGGCGGTGGTGACCATCTGGGCGGTCTTCATCCTCAGCGGCGGGCTGACGCGCACCGGCATCGCCAATATCCTCGGCCGGCAGTTGCTCAAGGTCGCCGGTCGCAACGAATCGATACTGGTGGTGATCATCATGGTCATCGCCGGCGTGCTGTCGGCATTCATGAACAATGTGGCCGTGGCTGCGCTCATGCTGCCCGTGGTCATGGACATCGCCCGCAAGACCGACCAGTCGCCGTCCACCCTGCTGATGCCCTTGGCCTACGGGTCGCTGCTGGGCGGCCTGACCACCATGATCGGTACGCCGCCCAACATCCTGGTCAGTGAGGCCCTGCGCGAAAACGGCCTGGTGCCCTTCAAGCTCTTTGACTTCTCGCCCGTTGGCCTGATCGTGATGGCCTGCGGCGTAGCCTTCGTCACGCTGGTCGGCACACGCCTGCTGCCCAAACGCAACCTGGCCAAAGAAACCGCCGGAAACCGCCGGGATTTCCGTTCGCAATACAGGCTCCAGGAGCATCTGTTTCAGATCCGGGTCCCCGGCAGTTCGGCCCTGGTTGGCAAAACCCTGGCCGGCAGCCGCCTGGGTGCCGCGCTGGGGCTCACTGTGGTCGGTATTACCCGCAGCAGCGGCATAACGCTTCTGGCACCCCAGATCACCGAGATGATTCAAGCCGACGACCTGCTGATCGTCGAGGGAAAGCCTGACCAGATCCAGGAAATGAATAACTGGGGTCAGCTGCTCACCGAGTCCGATGCCATCGGCCCCGACGCATTGACCGCCCACGGCATGCAGGTGGCCCGGCTGGGTTTGAAGCCCGGCAGCGCCTATGACGGTCAAACCCTGTCGGACATCGGCTTCCGCAGCCGTCTCGGCCTCAGTGTGCTGGCCATCGAACGGGGGGAAAGCCACCTGGATACGGATTTGAAAGTTCAACCACTGAAAGCCGGCGACACGCTGGTGGTGTACGGCCTTTCGGAACGGCTGGCCCGGCTGGCGGACAATGCTCATTTTCAGCCACCGGAAATGCTCACCCTTGAAGATATGGACAAATACGCCAAGCTGGGTCATGACCTCCGCCAGCTGCGTGTCCCCGGTGCCTCGAAGCTGGTTGGGTTGACCCTGAGCGAAAGCCGTCTGGGAGATGCCGTGGACGTTCAGATCCTGTGCATCGTGCGCGCGGACGGCACGGCCCTGATTCCCTCCTCTGACGACCGTTTCGCAGCCGGGGACCGGCTGATGGTCTGGGGCACGGCGGACATGATTTCCATCTTGCTCATGCAGGGCCTGGAAGGCATGTTCATCGAAGCCGACGCCCCGCAAACGGATCTGTCCATGCTGGAAGATGACCAGGTGGGCCTGGTCGAGGTGATTCTATCCCCCCACAGCGTGCTCTCCGGCATGACCCTGCGCGGCATGAATTTTCGAGAAAAATACGGCCTGACCGTACTGGCCATTTGGCGCAAAGGGACCGCCTACCGGGAGGACCTGCGCGACATGGCCCTGCAGTTCGGTGATGCCCTTTTGTTGTATGGACCGTGGGACAAACTGAACCTGCTGGGCCGCGAACCGGATTTTCTGGTGCTCACCGAGGGGGCTCAGGAAGCCCCCCGGGAAGAAAAAGCCAAGATCGCCCTGACCATCATGGCCGCCGTGTTGATCCCGGTGATCATGGATTGGGTGCCCATCTACATTGCGGTGGTTATCGGCGCGGCCTTCATGGTTCTGACCCGCTGTTTGACCATGGAGGAGGCTTACCGCTACATCGAATGGAAAGCCGTTTTTCTGATAGCCGGGATGCTGCCCTTAGGCACGGCCCTGGACAACACCGGGGCCGCGCGGATCCTGGCCGAAGGGGTGGTGGGGACCCTTGGCCCTTTCGGGCCGTATGCGGTGCTGTTCGGGCTGCTGGTGATTACTTTCATCGCCACCAGCATCATCCCCACGGCCGCCCTGGTGGTATTGATGGTTCCCATCGCCCTGAAAACCGCCGCCAGCCTAAACATCTCTCCCTACGCCCTGATGATGGGCATTGCCATGGCCTCGTCATCCAGTTTCACCTCACCCATCTCCCATCCGGCCAACGTGCTGGTGATGGGTCCGGGCGGCTACCGGTTCATCGACTACGTCAAGGTCGGCGTGCCCTTGACACTGGTCGTGCTGGTCGTGTTGATGATCGTGCTGCCGATCTTCTGGCCGCTGACGCCTTGAACCGGAGAACCGACGCCGGGGGACTGAAGACCGGGGTAGGTCGTTCATCGTCCAATGGATTGCCAACCCGCTGCGATTCATGAACGTGTTGCGGGGCACCATAATTGGAGACCGATTCTATGATGACTAAGCCCTTCCCAAAATCGATGTCATTCGCCAGCAAATATGATCGGCTTCTTGAAGTTGTAAATGCTTCAGATACGTTGGGCATTCTAATTAATGCGGATCCTGACAGCATGGCCAGCGCCATTGCTTTGAAACGAATCTTTTGGAAGAAGGCCAAGCGAGTATTGGTATATCGGGTCAACTCCATCAAGAGAGCGGACAATCTTGCTTTTGTAAAATTGCTAACCGTTAAACAAAAACACATCCGTTACCTTAAACGGTCGGCGATCAATAAGTGGGCACTCGTGGATTCTCAGCCGCACCACCACAATCTGTTCATGGACCACAACTATGATATCATCATCGATCATCATCCGATCACCGAGCCGATAAGGGCTGTTTTTCTCGACATCCGGGAAGATTATGGAGCAAACGCATCCATGATGACCGAATATCTCAAGGCCGCCAAAATAAAGCCGTCTCCAAAGCTGGCCACCGCTCTTTTCTACGGAATCAAGACAGATACCGATAATTTTGTCAGGGCATCCATTCCTCATGACATGAGCGCCTTCAAATATCTGTACCAATTCACCAGCATGCGTATGCTAAAGCAAATCGAATCCTCCGAGATGACTCGAGGCATGCTGCCCAAATACCGGCATGCAATGGAGCGGCTGATTTTTATCGGAGATATCGCTTATGTTCACATGGCACGGGTGGAGAATTCAGATATTTTGGTAATGATTGCTGACTTTTTTATGAAAATCGCTGACATCCAATGGAGCATCGTGTCCGGGGTATACCAACGAACGCTTGTCGTTATTTTGAGAAATGCCAGTTTTCAGGGTGATGCCGGCAAAACAGCCCATAAAATTTTTGGCAGCTGGAAAGGGTCTGCCGGGGGTCACCGCAACGCTGCCCGGGCGGAAATCCCTCTGGAAAATCTATTGAATGATCCAGATGACGAATCCGGCCTCGAAACCATTGTGAGAACCGCCTTGAAGGGTGTCAAGTAACCACCCCTTAATGAAAACGATGAAAATATCAGCGTTCAGTCACGATGGCACGCTTACCACGCTCCCAGGAATTTAATCATATGCCGACCTTATCCGTCTTTCATCACCTACTTTTCAAAGATTTTTTAGATATTATCATCCTTACGATCTTCGCTTATCATCTTTATGTCTGGCTCCATCAAACCAAGGCATTCAAGGCACTCGTGGGTTTGCTCGGCCTGGGCATCATCTATAGTGTTGCCCAATTCTGGGGCTTATTTCTGACCACTTGGGTTTTTCAAATTCTCTGGCAGGTCTTAATCATACTGATCATCATTTTATTTCAGGCTGAAATTCGACAGGTTCTCGAGAAGGTGAATCCGTTTTACGCGTTGGGTTGGTATAAAACGGTCGGTCATGTTCCTTGGATAGATAGTTTCTCGAAAAAAATATTTGAGCTGGGCGCGCAGAGAACCGGTGCCTTGATTATTTTCGAACGAAAAGATCGGCTGCGGGAATTTGTGACAGGTGGGATAGCGTTTGAGGCCGATCCGACAGGGGAAATCCTTGTCAGCATTTTCCAAAAGCATTCGCCGCTTCATGATGGTGCCATGCTGATCCATAACGGAAAGATAACCATGGCGGCTGCGTTTTTACCGCTGACCTCACAAGAGGGGTTGAGCAAGGCATTGGGCACGCGGCACCGGTCGGCGATCGGCATTACCGAACGATGTGATGCCTGGGCGCTTGTCGTCTCAGAAGAACGCGGGCAGGTTTCCTTGGTCCGGGCAGGGGTGATCGAGACAATAGAATCCCCGGCATTCCTATCGGAAAAACTGAAGGAGCTGCTAACACCCGACAGACCCGATACGACTGGTGGATTTCAAAAGATCAAGTATTTGTTATCGAACCGGTGGCGGATAAAAGCAGCTACGTTGATGATTGTCAGTGTCGTCTGGTTCTCCTTTGCCGGGCAACAGAATGTTGAAATTTCTTTAGAGATCCCTCTGACCATCCAAAATCTACCACCCCAATTGGAAGTCAATCCAGCGGTTCAGAATGTATTGGTCACGGCACGTGGTCAGCGGAAAGACATCGGTATGCTCAGTCCTAAAAATATTAGAACGAATATTGATTTATCCGGTGCTGGAATCGGAGAAAATAACTATTTTCTTAACCGACAGCAGTTGCTGCTCCCCAACGACCGCGTCGAAATCATCAGAATTGAACCCAATAGCCTGACGTTGGAGGTACGGGCAAAACCAGGTTAAAGGACATACCCGTTTTAAACGTTTTCCATGCTTTCAGCAGCTATGTCAGGCCTTGGCCCTAAACACCTTCGGCCTTCAACCTGTCTTTCTCAACACCCCCAGGCTCTTGATGCGGGGAAGCCTTTCGAAATGACCGGACGCCGCGGCAAGCTGGTACACCTCCCAGGGCGCCTGGCCCCCCTCTTCGGGCTTTTCGAATATGTCGTGGACGAGCAGGTAGCCCCCGGGCAAAATGCGGCCGGCCCAGCAGTCGTAATCCGTTCGGGCGGATTCGAAGGAGTGGCCGCCGTCGATGAATACCAGCGACAGCGGCGTGGCCCAGTTGCGGGCTACCACGTGGGAGCGGCTGACCAGGGGAACCACCGTTTCCTCCAGGCCGGCGAGGGCCAGGGTTCGCCGGAACAGGGGCAGGGTGTCCATGCAATACGTCTTGAAATCGAAAAGGGCGGGGTCGAAATAGACTTCCCCGGGCTGCTGCTCCTCGGAGCCGCGGTGGTGGTCGATGGAAAACAGCGTCGCCCCGTTTTCGCGGCAGGCACTGCCCAGATAAACGGCGGACTTGCCGCAGTAGCTGCCGATCTCCAGACAGGGCCCCCGTCGGGAGGCCTCCTGGGCGATCTCGTAAAGCGCCCTTCCCTCCTCCGGGTCCAGAAAGCCTTTGATGCGGTCGATCAATGTCTGGTCAAGGTTCAACTCTTTTTACCCTGGTCTCTGGTTTGTGGTCTCTGGTCTCTGGTTTGTGGTTCCGAATTCCTCAATCCCATAGTCTTGATATTGCGCGGTTAGTATCCGTACAGAAATGGTAGATTTTGGTTTAGGCCAAGACCGCAGGGATGTCGGAACCGGAAGCGTAGCCCAGCTACGTCGAGGATTTCAACATCCCGAGAACGCCGGCCTGGGCCAAAAGATGCCGTTTCTGTATGGATACTACGAGATGTCGTCGTAGTTTTTAACTAGCACCTCCCTCGGTTTGACCCCATCCTGGGGACCGATGATCCCCTCTTGTTCCATCATCTCGACGATCCTGGCCGCCCGGTTGTAGCCGATGCGAAGGTGCCGCTGGACCATGGAGATGGAGGCCTGGCCGGCCTGGGTCACCAGGGCCACGGCATCGTCGTAGCGATCGTCGTACTCCTTCTCTCCGGCCTCTTCCGCTGCTTTTACCGGGGCCTGGACGACGCGCTTGTCATAGTCGGGCCGCTGCTGCTTTTTGAGGAATTCGGTGGTTCGGGTCAGTTCCGCCTCGGAAATGTAGGCCCCGTGGATACGCTGGAGCCGGGCCGTTCCAGGGGGCAGGAAGAGCATGTCCCCGTTGCCCAGCAGGCTCTCGGCGCCGTTGGTGTCGATGATGGTCCGCGAATCGGTTTTGGAGGAGACCTGGAAGGTCAGTCGCGTGGGAAAGTTGGCCTTGATGATGCCGGTGAGCACATCCACCGACGGCCGCTGGGTGGCCAGAATCAGGTGGATGCCGGCGGCCCGGGCCATCTGGGCCAGGCGGGTCAGCGCCACCTCCACGTCCCGCGAGGCCACCATCATGAGATCAGCCAGTTCGTCGATGATGATGACGATATAGGGCAGCGGTTTGGCCGGTTCCTTGGGGTTTTCCTCGCCTTCGGCAGGGGGGGCGTCCGGCTCTTTTTCGATCTTGCGGTTGTACTGGTCGATGTTGCGGGTCTTCTTCTCCGAGAGCAGTTCGTAGCGGTGCTCCATCTCGCGAACAGCCCAGAACAGGGCGTTGGTAGCCTTCTTGACGTCGGTGACCACGGGGGTGATCAGGTGGGGAATGCCGTCGTACATGGAAAGCTCGATGCGTTTGGGGTCGATCATGATCAGCTTCACCCGGTCCGGGGTCAGCTTGTACAAAAGGCTGCAGATCATGGTGTTCAGGGCCACGCTCTTGCCCGTTCCGGTTGCGCCGGCGATCAGCAGGTGGGGCATCTTCTCCAGTCCGGCGGAGACCGGGTTGCCCACGATGTCCTTGCCCAGGCACAGGGTCAGCGTGCTCTTGGCCTGTTCGAAGCAGGGCGACAGGATCATCTCCTTGAAGCGAACCGTTTCCCGATCGGTGTTGGGGATTTCCACCCCGATGACGGCCTTGCCCGGAATGGGCGCCACGATACGGATGCTGATGGCCCGCAGGGCCAGGGCCAGGTCGTCGGTGAGGCTGACGATGCGGTTGATCTTGACGCCGGGCGCCGGCTCGTATTCGAAAGTGGTGATCACCGGCCCCGGGGTGACGGCCACCACCTTGCCGTTGACGCCAAAATCCTCCAGCTTCTTTTCCAGCAGCCGGGACTGCATGCGCAGGTTCTCTTCACTGGTGGACTGGGGTCGCGCCTTGGGGTCGTCGAGGAAATTGACCGACGGCAGGGAGAAGCTTGAAGCGCTCTTCATGAATTCGAAAACGGCCTGTTTGGGCACCGGTTTGAAGGGCACCGGATTGGGATCGGGGGTCTTGATCTCGATCTTCTCTTTTTTCTTTTTCTTCTCGGCCTTGAGGGTCCGGCGCCGCTTGAAGCTTTTCTGGCGACGTTCCTTCCACTTGATCAGGATGGTGGCGATACGCTCGAAAAGCACGGAGTTGGCCGTTTTGCATCGGCGGTAGAATGCAACCACGGAGAACCCCGTGGCCAAGATAAAGCCGATTAGCCACACCAGCATCAGGATGATAGACCCGCCGGCCGGGTTGGAATAATTCACAAAAAAGGACTTGAGGGGGATGCCGACAATGCCGCCCGCAGTGAACCGGCTGCCGAAAAGCACATAGTGGTCCTGCTTGAAGGCCAGCAGGCTGCCCGTGGTGATAATCAGCAGGATCCCGCCGGCAGCCAGCGGCAAGAGTGCCCGCCCCGTGTCCTTGCCGAAGAAAAGGATGCTGCCCAACAGGAAAAGAAAGGGGATCCAGAAGGCACCGATACCGAACAGCCCTACGAGGCTGCCGGCGAAATTGGCGCCGAACACACCAAAGAGGTTCTGAACCTTGCCGCCATCGCCGGCATTGAAGAACAGGCATGGGTCGCCCGGATCGAAAGAAAGCAGGCTGATCAGGCTGAACACCACCATGAAGAAAAAAAGAATGCCGATAATCTCTTTTTTCATAATCGTCTACCGGCCGTCGGGAAAATCGGACTCCCGTCCAGACCATTTTTTGCGGTTAACGGCCCTTGGCGCTTATACCGTCAGACCTCCACCAGAAAGGGAAGAATCACCGGCCGACGCCCGATGGTATAAAAAAAGTACTGCCGCAAGGCGGTTTGGATCCGGCTGCGGATCCGATTGACCCGGTTGGGAACATCCGGGGTGATATCCTCTACGATTTCCAGGATAACACACTGGGCATCCTGGAGCAGATACCCCGTCTCCGTTTCAAAGACAAACCCCCGGGAGACGATATCGGGCCCGTAGACCACGATGCCGGTCTCCTCGTCAAAGGCCATATTGACCACCACCAGACCCTCCTCGGAGAGCACCCGCCGCTCCTTGAGCACGCTGCGCCCCACGTCACCGATGCCCTTGCCATCGATGAGCACCCGCCCGGAACAGATGCTGTCTCGAATCCGGAAGCCCTTTTCATCCAGCTCTATGATCTGACCGTTCTGGGCCAGGATCAGGTGGTCGTCGGGGATGCCCACCTCGCGGGCCAGCCGCGTGTGCAGCACCAGATGGCGGTACTCCCCGTGCACGGGCATGAAGAACCTGGGCTTGGTCAGGTTGATCATCATCTTGAGCTCTTCCCGGAAGGCATGCCCGGACACGTGGATGTTCGAAATCTTCTCATAGACCACGTCGGCACCGCGCCGGTAGAGGTTGTTGATGATATTGGCGATGGCCTTCTCGTTGCCCGGGATGAATTTGGAGGAGAGAATGACCGTGTCTTCCTCGTGGATCTTGATCTGCTTGTGGGTGCCCGCGGCCATGCGCGCCAGGGCCGACATGGGCTCTCCCTGGCTGCCGGTGGTGACCATGATAATCTCGTCGTCCGGGTACGCGTTCAACGCATCGATGTCGATCTCCATCTCCGCGGGGAGGTCCAGATAGCCAAGGTTGCGGGCGATATCGACACTCACCTCGATGCTGCGGCCGTTGACAACGATCTTGCGGCCGCGTGCTTTGGCAATGTTGACGATCTGCTGGATGCGGGCGATGTTGGAAGCAAAAAGGGCCACGATGATTCGTCCGCTGGCCGCATCGGTGATCCTTGACAGTTCGGCGCCGATTTCCTGAGCGGAAATGGTGTGCCCTTCCTTCTCCACGTTGGTAGAGTCGGACAACAGGGCCAGCACGCCCTCTTCTCCGCACTGGGCGAAGCGGTTCACGTCGGTGAGCATGCCTTCCACCACCGTCTGGCTCATCTTGAAGTCGCCGGTGTGGACCACCATGCCCACCGGCGTGCGAATGGCCAACCCCACCCCGTCTACGACGCTGTGGTTGACCCGGATGAACTCCACCTCGAACGGTCCGATCTTCAGCCGCTCCCGCGGCAGCACCTCGTGCAGGGAAGCCGTGGCGAGCAGTTCGTGTTCTTCCAGTTTGTGGCGGACGATTCCCAGGGTAAAGGGGGTTCCGAAAACCGGCACGTTGATCTCTCTGAGCAGAAACGGCAACGCCCCGATATGATCCTCGTGGGCATGGGTGAGCACGATCCCCGATACGCGCCGCCGGTTCTGGCGCAGGTAATCCATGTCCGGGATGACGTAATCCACCCCCAGCATGTAGGCTTCGGGGAACATGAGGCCGGCATCGATGACGAAAATCGTATCGCCGTATTCCACCGCCATCATGTTCAGGCCGATTTCGCCCAGGCCGCCCAACGGGATCAGTTTCAACATGGCCCTAAGTTTCCCGCCTCTCTGTTTCAAAATTGTCGATAAGGATGGACCGGATGTGCGCCAGCAGCGCGTCCTTGGTTTTGCGGGTGTAGCCGGACGTCTCCACCGGATCCAATATCTGCATGGTTATCGGCGCCGGGCGGATCATGAAACGCCCCTTGGGGATGATATCCCGGGTCCCCCGGATGATGATGGGTACGATGGGAACCCCCGAGTCCACGGAAAGAACGAAGCCGCCCTTCTTGAACGGCAGGATATGGCCGTCCCGGCTGCGGGTTCCCTCGGGGAAGATCAGCACGCTGGTGCCGCTGCGGATGGTTCGGGTCGCCCGTTCCAGGCTCTCGAAGGCCGACTTGCGGTTGGACCGGTCGATGCTGATGTACCCCACCCCGCGCATGGCCCGGCCGAAAATGGGGATCTTGAACAGTTCGGCCTTGGCCAGCCAGCGGAACTGAACCGGCAGCCGCCCCAGCAGCAACGGAATGTCGGCATTGCTCTGGTGATTGGGCATGTAAATGTAGGACTGGTCGGGATCCAGTTTCTCGGCGCCACTGACCGTGACCTTCGCCCGGGCGACCCACAGGATGGAGTTAGCCCAGAACCGGGCGAGCAGATGGGGGCCGTTGCCGGTCCGGCTGAAAAAGGAGCAGATAATGACCGTGGTCGCGATAACCGTTGTCGCCAGGAGCGTCCACAGGACGATGATCAGCGTCTGTATCAGGTAACCCATTGATTTCAGCATTGCCGGTGTCGTCCCGTCCGATCAGACCATGATTTCCAGTTTGTCAAAAATGGCATCTACTGTCCGGACAAGCCAGTTACGCTGGCCTTCATCGGCATAGTGGATACAGTCACAGCGCACCCGGCTGCGGGTCCGCACCAGCAACTCGGCGGCCAGACGGTCCGGCCCCAGTTCAAGGGCCATAAAAAATGGCGCACAGGCATGATGCGCCAGCTGCACCCCGGAAAGCAATGCCTCGTCCACCGGCACCCAGTAAAGGCCATCCACGCCTGCGTCGCTATAGGCTTTATCCAGGTAGACTTTGATTTTTTCAAAATCCTGGGGGCGGATTTCATCAATCACATATTGCTTCATGATGGAATCGTCCCTAGCATAAAATGGTTTAAATCTCAATATATATGTTGCACACGAGAACTGGACAACAACCGGTAGGGGTACGTTCATCCCACCATGTAGGTGCCGGTTCCCACGGCCACCAGCAACCCATCCTCGTTGTGCATTTCCATGCGAACCACGGCCACCTTGCGGCCGGAGCGCATGATCCGTCCGCTGGCCGTAAACCGATCGCCCCTGCCGGGCCGCAGGTAATCCACCCTGAGGTCGATGGTCCCCACCCGGGCAAACATCGCCTTGACCTTCTCCTCTGAAAGGCCGGCGGCACGCACCATCAAGCTGGCCGAGGCGGTCAGGCCGCCCACGGCGTCCAGCACCGAGGAAATGACGCCGCCGTGAAGGGTGCGGTGAAATACGTTGCCGATGAGATCCTCACGCATGGAAAACGCCATCGCCCCACCGTCTGAATTCAGCAAAGTGACGCTCAGGCCCAGCAGCCGGTTGAAAGGCAGCCGTTCCTGGTAGAGCCGGCGCAATGTGTCATAAAACCCCCGGGCCGTTTCCATTTCACGATTCATCCGCTGATCCTTTTGCCTTGGACTTGAAAAGCCCCCTGGAATGGGATAATGGTTTCAAATTCCGTCACTTTCCAATCCCCGTCGGTTCATGGGGAGGAGCGGGTGACGGCAGGAAACCGATGAAAAGGTCACCATTGAGACCGAAGTGATTACATGCGATCCCGAACACGATAATAAGCCGACGTCTTGCCGCCCATGAACCCTGACGACATTCGACCACAAGCAACCCACCTGCATGAAGTGATCATCCCCAAAGAAAAGGCCGTCTTCTGGATGGACGGCCGGGGCCGGTGGCAAAATCGCCACGGCCGCTTCGAACACAAGCGCATCATCGACCATTTCAACCGCGCCATCCGGCGGGACAAGGATGGCTATTTTGTCACTCAGGTGCGTGGCGATGTTCTTGAAAAAGTCTATTTCCCCTATGAAGACACCCCGCTGTTCATCGTCCGGGTCAGCCCGGAAGCCCCCCTGCGGCTCGACCTGAACACCGGCGAAACCATTCCACTCGATCCGGCGGCACTGTTCGTCGAGTCCGACCAACTATACCACAAAATCGGCGATGCACGCATCAAATTCACCGACCGTGCGCTGCTGGCCATTAGCCCCTACCTGGAAGAGAAAGCGGACGGATTGAGCATCTGCATCGGTGATCACGCCTGGCCGATTCCGGACCGTTGCCCCCACACTTAATGCAACAATCGTTGCGCAACATTATGCAACACTAATCAAATCATCACATAACACAAATTTATCATTATATAATTTGTATTATGAGAGCCCCATTTTCGGCGCATAAAAGGTTGCAAGAAATGCAACGAAACAGGTACCGCAGCATCCTTCAGCCGATTACTCAGGCTGTTTTTATATTGATCTCTATTGGTTACCAATTTTTCCGGTAAATGGCACATTCCATGCTGCTCCTTGGGCATTTCACCGGCAGCGCAATATCTACGGAACCATACTCAACTGCAGGCGGTCAAGGCGACAAACGTCGTTCAATCAGCCGAAGCCCGATGGTGAACGGTGTCCCTGCCTGGCCGGGAAGATTTTTCACAGACGATCCGATTGAATGACAGCAGCGGAGGTATCGGTGACACCGGATAGACCCGCCAAAACGATTCTCGTGGTGGAAGACGAACCGGACATGAGCATTTTCTTGTCGAACCTGCTCAGCGCCAACGGTTTCTGCCCGATCTGTGCCGCATCCTTGACCGAAGGTCTCAAACAGGCGCTGGACGGGTGTCCCGACCTGGTCATCATCAACGCCATGCTTCCAGACGAAGCGGGCATCCGCCTCTACCAGCACCTTCGGACCAACCACCGGCTGTGCCATATACCGGTCGTCATGTTATCCACCCTGGACAGCAGCACCTATTACCGCTGTCCCGGGGCCAAACGGTCGCCATCCGGCCATCAGCTTCCTGAGCCCGAGGCTTACCTGCAGAAACCGCCTGAGGCGGACGAGCTGCTGGCCGTCGTCAATCGACTGTGCGAAACACCATAGAATTGGGTATTATGGCATTGGGGAATTAAACAAATGACCATCAAGATCGGATTCTACATCTGCCACTGCGGCATCAACATCGCCCATAAGGTAAGGGTGACCGAGGTGGCCGACTTCGCCCGCGGCCTGAAAAACGTCGTCGTCTCCCGTGACTACAAGTTCATGTGCTCCGACCCCGGCCAGGAGATGATCGAAAACGACATCCGCACCTACGGCCTCAACCGGGTGGTGGTGGCCTCGTGCTCACCCCGGCTCCACGAGAAGACCTTTCAGAACGCCTGCCAGCGGGCAGGGTTGAACCCCTACCTGTTCCAGATGGCCTCGGTGCGCGAACAGGTCTCCTGGGTCACCAACGATGAGGACGAAGCCACCCGTAAGGCCAAGACCCTGGCCGCCGGCGCCCTCAACCGGGTCAACTTTCACCAGATGCTGGAAGCGCGGTCCGTGAGCGTCCACCCCGACGTCATGGTGGTGGGTGGCGGCATCGCCGGCATGCAGGCCGCCCTGGACATCGGCAACGCCGGCCACACGGTCTATCTGGTGGAGCGGCAGACCACCGTGGGCGGCCACATGCTCCAGTTCGACAAAACCTTTCCCACCCTCGACTGCGCAGCCTGCATCGGCACCCCCAAAATGGTGGAGGTGGCCCAGAATCCCAACATCCGGCTGCTGACCTACAGCGACGTGACCGATGTCTCCGGCTACATCGGCAACTACCAGGTCACCGTGAACCGCAAACCGCGCTACATCATAGAAGGGGTATGTACCGGCTGCGGCGAGTGTACCAAGGTCTGCCCGGTCTGCCTGCCAAGCGAGTGGGACGAAGGGTTGGCCTACCGCAAAGCCGTCTACCGGGCGTTTCCCCAGGCGGTGCCGATCACCTTCACCATCGACAAGAAAGACCGCGCCCCCTGCACCACCACCTGCCCGGCCGGCATCAACGTCCAGGGCTACGTGCAGCTCATCGGCCAGGGCAGGTATAAGGAGGCCCTTGAACTGATTCAAAAACGCCTGCCCCTGCCCGGGGTGTTGGGACGAGTCTGTCCGCATCCCTGCGAATCCCAATGCCGGCGCCAAGAGGTGGACGCAGCCATAGCCATCCGGGACCTGAAACGCTTTGCCGCCGATCAGGTCAGCCCCAACGACCTGCCGATTCCGGCCATCCAGGACCGGCCCCAAAAAGTGGCCGTGGTGGGCTCCGGCCCCGCGGGGCTGACAGTGGCCTATTATCTTCGTCTGCAGGGCTATCAGGTCACACTTTTCGAGGCCCTTTCCCAACTTGGCGGCATGCTGCGTGTAGGCATACCCGACTATCGGCTGCCTCCGGACATTCTGGATCGGGAGATCGATCACCTGTTGCGCCACGGCATCGAAACCCGCACCGGCACCCGCCTGGGAACGGATTTCGATCTGACCGACCTGACGGAACAGGGATATGGGGCCGTCTTTCTGGCCATCGGCGCCCACGCCTCCATGAAGCTGGGCATTCCCGGTGAAGAGACCCCACAGGGCGTAGTCGACGCCATGGCCTTTTTGCGGGATATCAACCAGGGCTGCCGAAAGCTGCCGGGTGAACGGATCGCGGTGGTGGGCGGCGGCAACGTGGCCATCGACGCTGCCCGGGTGGCCAAGCGGTTGGGTGCCGGCAAGGTCACCGTGGTCTACCGCCGCTCCGAGCAGGAGATGCCGGCTTATGCCGACGAGATCCAGGACGCCAGGGATGAGGGTATCGCGTTCGCCTATCTCACGGCGCCGGTGCGCATCCTGGCCACGGACGGCCGGGTCAGCGGATTCGAATGCATGCGCACGGAACTGGGTCCGCCAGACAACAGCGGCCGACGGCGACCGGTGCCCGTGGAAGGGTCCGAATTCGTCATCGACTGCGATGCGGTGATCCCGGCCATCGGCCAGCGGACCGACGTGGCCTGGGCGGGAAAGGTGCCTGCCCTGAAACTGACCCGCCGCAACACCCTTGCCGTGAATCCCCAGACCATGCAGACATCCATTGCGCATGTGTTTGCCGCCGGCGATGCGGTCAGCGGACCGGCCACCGTCATCGAGGCGGTGGCAGCCGGGCACAAGGCGGTAGCAGCCATTCAACGCTTCTTCGACGAGGAAGATCTGGAGGAATTCGCCCTTAACCTGTCGACCCAGCCCGCGTCGGGAAGCGACTGGGCCGACATCCCCGAGGGCATCACGCCACTGCCCCGGGTGCAGCCCGCCCACACCTTCGATCCTGCCCGGGCGCTCACTTTTGACGAAGTGGATCCGGGCATGAGCGAGCAGGACGCCCACCAGGAAGCGGCGCGCTGCCTGAACTGCGGCGTGTGCAGCGAATGCATGGCCTGCATGTCGGTCTGCGAGGCCAAGGCCATCGACCACAGCATGGCGGCTACCCAGGAGACGATCCAGGTGGGAAGCATTATCCTGGCCACGGGATACGACCTGATGGACCCCACGCCCATCAGGACCTTGGGCTACGGCCGCTACCCCAACGTCTTCACCAGCCTGGAGTTCGAGCGCCTGAGCAACGCCACCGGCCCCACCGGCGGCCGGATTCTCATGCGCGACGATGCCGGCCGGTTCAACGATCCACCCAGCAGCGTGGCCCTGGTTCACTGCGTGGGCAGCCGGGACGTCAACTACCACCCCTATTGTTCCCGGGTCTGCTGTATGGTTGCCCTCAAGTACAGCCACCTGATCAAGGAGAAGGTCGGCCATCATGCCCAGGTCTACGATTTTTACATCGACCAACGCTGCTTCGGCAAAGGCTACGAGGAGTTCTACCGCCGCTGCCAGGAAGAGGGCACGGTCTTCATCCGCGGCAAGGTGGCCGAAATTACCGATCAGGGTGAATGCGAGGCCGAGGCCGGCCGGCTGGTGGCCATCGCCGAAGACACCCTACTTGGCGAACAGGTGCGGGTACCCGTGGACATGGTGGTGCTGTGCAGTGCCATGCAGGCACGTGCCGACACCTCGGAGGTGGGGCGGCTGTTCGGGGTCAACCCGGGTGCGGACGGGTTCTTTCTGGAAGAACATCCCAAGCTGGGCCCCCTGAACACGGCCACGGACGGGGTCTTTCTGGCCGGCGCCTGTCAGGGGCCCAAGGACATTCCGGACACCGTGGCCCAGGCCTCCGGGGCGGCAGCCAAGTCGCTCTCCCTGGCCACCCGGGGGGTGGTGGCGGTGCCCTCGGCCATCAGCTGGATCGACCCCGAGGTCTGCTCCGGCTGCCAGACCTGCATCGACCTGTGCGCCTACGGCGCCATAACGTTCGACGCCCGGCGCCAGGTCAGTGTGGTCAACGGCGCTCTGTGCAAAGGGTGTGGCAGCTGCAGCACAGCCTGCCCGGCCAATGCGGCCCAGGTCCGGCACTTCCAGGGAAGACAGATTTTTGCCGAATTGGACGGAATTTTGGATGCCTTGGCAGCAGTCGGATGAGGTTTTTTAACTCAGCGCCTTAATTCTGATATTCGTATTTTGAGGTCTGAAAATAAAAGATAAATAACAATAGCCAAAATATAAATAACAAACAAATCACAATGACCAAAATTCAAACACCAAATCATCGGTATGCATCTTATTAAAGATATTGGAGATTTTTATGAACGACTTCGAACCTGCCATCATTGCCTTTGTCTGCAACTGGTGCACCTACACGGCCGCGGACCTGGCCGGTACCTCCCGGCTCGCCTATCCCAAGAACATCCGGCTGATCCGAGTGATGTGCACGGGGATGGTGGATCCCCAATACGTCATCAAGGCATTTTTGGAAGGGGCGGACGGCGTGCTGATCAGCGGGTGCCACCCCGGGGACTGCCACTATATCAACGGCAACTACAAGGCCCGCCGCCGGGTGAAGCTGCTCAAAGAAATCCTGCCCCGGTTCGGCATCGACAGCCGGCGTCTGCGGCTGACCTGGATCGGTGCCAGCGACGGCATCCAATTCGCCGGCATCATGAGGGATCTGGTGGCCCAGACCCGCGAGCTGGGGCCGACGCTTCCCGACCTGAAGATGGTGATCTGATTCTGGAGGAGTTATGACACAAGCAACTCGCATCGACATCGATAACGAAGACCGGCTTTCAGGCATTCGATCCTTTTTGACCACGCTCATGAAAAAGGCGGGGATCGAGGCCATGCTCGTCCCCACCCGTCTGGCCATGAAGAACCGGATTATGCCCATGCTGGTATCGGATCCGACACGGCTGGCAGAAGCCGACCCGCTCTCGCCGGCCTTTCCGGTTAATGGGGCCCAACAGCTGGCCCGGCTCACGCGACTGCCGGCAGGCGGCAGGCTGGCCGCTGTTCTGCGTCCCTGTGAAATTCGCGCCTTCAATGAACTGGTCAAACTGAATCAGGGCAAGCGGGACGATGTGGTCATCATCGGCCTCGACTGTCCGGGCGCCCTCTCCAATTCCGATTTCAGGGCCTTTGCGGATCAACACGAAACACCGGATGCCGCTACCCGGGCCTTTTGCACGGCGGTTTTCTGGGCTGAGACGGACCATGAGGCCTTGGCTTTCACCACTGCCTGCCGGGCCTGCAGCCATCCGATCCCCGACTGTGCCGACATCGCCGTTGAACTTTTCGGCAGTGACCCGACCAACGGACTGACGGCCAGAGCGCTCACCAAAACGGGGGAAGGGGTGCTCACCCATCTGGACCTCCCGCCGGCGGAGGCGGCGCCAGCGCAGCGCAAAACCATTATTGCGGCCACCCTGGAACAGCGCAAACAATACCGAGAACAGATAATTGCCACCGTGGCGGAGGCCACCGGCAGCATCCAGGGGCTGTCCACCTACTTGGCAGATTGCGTCAACTGCTATAACTGCCGTGCGGCCTGTCCGGTGTGCTACTGCACCACCTGTGTCTTTACCACCGACACCTTTCATCACGAACCGTTTCAATACCTGCAGTGGGCCCGCCGCAAGGGAGGCGTCAAGATGCCCACGGACACGCTTTTTTTCCACCTGACCCGCATGGCCCACATCAGCACCGCCTGCGTGGGTTGCGGCCAGTGCACCAATGCCTGTCCCAACGACATCCACTTGTCCGACCTGTTCACGATGGTGGCCCAGCACACCCAGGGGGCCTTCGGCTACGCCGCCGGCCTGGACCTGTCCCAGCGGCCGCCCATGTGCGGGTTTAAGGAGGAGGAGTACGGCGAGGTGGTGGGGATGGGATAGATCTGGGTTCGGGGTTCGGGGTTCAACTTTGAGCGTTGAGCTTATCAGCGTTGAGCTTATCAGCTTTGAGCCGATCAGCTTCACTCAGTTGCATGGGAGAAACATATGGATCGGAAAATCGGCAGTGCGCTCGTGGTGGGCGCCGGGATCAGCGGCATTCGGGCGTCCATCGACCTGGCCCAGATGGGATATGGGGTGATCCTGGCCGACCAGGCGCTTCACATGGGGGGTATCCTGAGCCAGCTGGACTACCAGTTTCCCACCGACCACTGCGGTATGTGCCGGATGCTGCCCATGCTGGACCGAAATGCCGGCATCCAGACCTGCCTGCGCAAAGGACTTTTTCACGAAAACATCGATATCCTGCTGGGCACGACCCTGGCATCGGTGGCGGGCGAAGCGGGTAAATTTGAAGTAACCCTGAACCCGCTTTCCAGCCCCATCGATCCCGAGCGATGCGTTGGCTGCGGCCGATGCAGCGAGGTCTGTCCGGTAACGGTCCCCGACGCCTTCAACGCCGGTCTCACCCAGCGCAAGGCGGTCTATCTGCCGGTCCCCCACAACATTCCCAACACCTACGCCATCGACCCGGCGGCCTGCACCCGCTGCGGGGCCTGTGAAACCGTCTGTCCCACCGGAGCCATTTACCTCTCGGCCATGGGCCGTAAGGCATTTCATATCCTGGTGGTGGACGACGAATCCATCATTCGACATTCGCTGGATGCCTGGCTGGGGGATGAGGAAGGCTACCGCGTCACAATGGCGGCATCGGGCGTCGAAGCCCTGGAAAAACTCGCTGCAGCCCCTTTTCATCTTATGCTCCTGGACATCAAGATGCCGGGTATGGACGGCGTGGAAGTGCTGGAAAAGGCAAAGGTCATCCAGCCGGCCCTGCAGACCTTGATGATGACCGCCTACGCCACCGTGGAAACCGCCGTGGAAGCCATGAAAATAGGGGCCATGGACTACCTGATCAAGCCCTTCGCGCCCGACGCCCTGATCCCCAAGGTTTCCACCGTGTACGAGGCCTTTCAAGAAGCCGGTTTCCGCAAAGAGACGGTGGGAGCTATCGTCCTGGCCACCGGCACCACCTGCTTCGACCCGTCCGTGGGGAAAAACCCCATGGGATATGGTGTCGCGCCCAACGTGGTCACCAGCCTGGCGTTCGAACGCATGCTCAGCGGCACGGGACCCGACGGCGGCCGCCTGTTGCGCCCATCCGACAAGCAGCCGGTGGAAAAAGCCGCCTGGATCCAGTGTGTGGGCTCCCGGGACCTGCAGACCGGTGCCGATTTCTGCAGCACGGCCTGCTGCATGTTCGCCCTCAAGGAGGCGGCGGTGGCCAAAACGGTCGCCGGCGATGCTTTTCAGGCCACCATCATTTACATGGACATGCGCACCTTCGGCAAATCCTTCGAGCGCTATGGCCAAGACACCGAAGGCGTCCGTCTGGAACGGGGCCGGGTCCACTCCATCGCCCCCACCCCCGGCAGTGACGATGTGGCCATACGCTGGACATCCGCGACCGGAGAAATCCACGAGGAGCGCTTCGATCTGGTGGTGCTTTCCGTCGGCCAGCGGCCCAACGCCCGGACGGCATCGATGGCCGAACGGCTGGAGGTCGACTGCGACGGCTTCGGATTCGTGAAAACCGCCCCTTTTTCCGACACCCGGACCGAACGGGCCGGAATCTTTGCCGGGGGAACCCTCTCCGGCCCTACCGATATCGCCGAATCGATGATCCGCGCCTCCTCGGCGGCCGTCAACGCCTCCCGGACGATCCACCGGGCCGGGGGCGGTTTGGCCGAAAAAACAGCTACCCCCAAAACCGCCCGGGATGTCTCCCGGGAGCCGCCCCGCATCCTGGTGGTGCTGTGCCGCTGCGATACCGGCCCAGAGATGGATATGGACCTTGAAGCCTGGTCCGCTCGACTGAAGCAGGACCCGGCGGTGGCCCGGGTGGTGGACCTGGACCGCATCTGCACATCCGACGGCTGGAACGCCTTGACGCAAACGGATACCACCGATGTCAATCGGGTGTTGGTAGGTGCCTGCCGTACCTTTTCCTGCGGCAAAAAAGCCCATGGCCTAGCCACGGCCTTCGGTCTGGATCCGGCGCTGATCGTATCGGTAGCCATGGACCACCACCAGGGTCTGGGCGGACCGGCCACCGTCGCCACGATCATGGCCGGCATCTCACGCTTGAAACATGTTTCCATGGTGGAAAATCAAGGCATTGCCGTGGTCAACCGGGCCCTGGTGGTGGGCGGCGGCATCGCCGGCATGCACGCGGCCCTGGCCATCGCCGACCACGGTGTAGACGTCACCCTGGTGGAGGTATCCGAAGGGCTGGGCGGCAATCTCTCCTGGCTCGATCAGACCATCGACGGCACGCCGATTGCCCCTTTTTTGGAGAACACCATCAGTCAGATCGAAAAGCATCCCAAGATCGAGGTAATGACCGACAGCCGCGTGGTGGGTGCCTTCGGGCAGGCCGGGCGCTTTTTCTCCACCATCGAAACTACTGGCGCGCCAACCACGACCGTGGAACACGGGGCCGTGATCCTTGCCACCGGCGGCGTCGAGGCGCCCACCGATGCATACGGGTACGGCACCAACCAGGCCGTGGTCACCCAGCGGGAACTGGAGATCCGCATCCACGAGAACCAGCTGAACACCGACGGGATGACATCCGTGGCGATGATCCAATGCGTGGGCTCCCGGGAGGAACCGAGAAACTACTGCAGCCGCGTCTGCTGTCCCACGGCCCTGAAACAGGCCCTTTGGCTGAAAAGCCGCAGTCCCGACATCCAGATCTACATCCTCTATCGGGACATGATGACCTGCGGCCTGAACGAAGCCTGGTACACCGAGGCGCGCAAGCAAGGCGTGCTTTTCTTCCAGTACGAGCCGGACCGCAAGCCGGAAGTCAGCATCGATGCCAACGAAGAAATGCCGGTTACGGTGAGGCTTTACGACCCCATTCTGGACAGGCCGGTGAAAATTGCCGCTGACCTGCTGGTCCTGGCCACCGGTATTCAGCCCCGCCTGCCCGAAACCCTGGCCCTGGACTATGGTGCCGAGCGGGACCGGGACGGCTTTTTTCAGGAGGCGGATTCCAAATGGCGCCCGGTGGAGGCGTTGAAAGCCGGCGTCTTCGGCTGCGGCATCGCCCTGTCACCACGGTCCATTCCCGAAGCCGTGGCCACGTCCGAAGCCGCCGCCGGACGCGCCCTGGCAATATTGATGGCCGAACGGCTGCCGGCTGCACGCGTCACGGCCGTTGTTCGCCACAGCCTGTGCACCCTGTGCCTGCGCTGCATCGAAACGTGCCCCTATGGCGCCCGTTTCCTCGACGAAACCGGGCAGCGGGTGGAGGTCAACCCGGCCATGTGCCAGGGATGTGGCGATTGTGCCACGGTGTGCCCGAACAGCGCATCCATCGTGGAAGGGTTTTCTCATCGGAGCATGTTGGGGGCAATTGACGGAGCCATGGCCGTGTAGAAAAATAACAAAATGCAAAAACCAAGCTCCAAACAAATTCCAAACTACAAATCTCAAATGCCGTGCTTCGAGATCACGCGGTTTGGAATTTAGAATATTTATATACTCAATTGATACAGGTAGATATCTATGCAGCCACACCCCACAACCCGGTCTCCAACAACCGATGATGGCAGCACCGCCCTGGATCACGTCCGCCACATGGTCAGCGCATGTATCCAGTGTGGCACTTGCACCGGCTCGTGTCCCAACGCGCTGGAGATGGACCTGACCCCGAGAAAAATGTGGCGCCTGGCGATCCTGGGACGCCTGGCCGACGTAATGGCCAGCAGGACGTTTATCCTCTGCTCGGACTGCTACACCTGCACCCTGCGTTGTCCGCGGGGACTGCCTCTGACAGCAGCCATGGAGACCCTCAAAGGCATCGCCTTTGCCCGATGCGAAGCGCGGCATCGCAGCAGCCGCCTGTTTTATGAGACGTTCATGCAGACCGTTCGACGCCATGGCCGCATCCGCGAGATGGCCTTCATGACCCGCTACTTTACGGCCATGATGAATCCGATGGCGCCCCTGCGCTTTGCGCCGCTGGGCCTGAAACTGATGGGCAAAGGCAAGGTGGAGATGGGTGGCGGCAAATCAAGGGAGAAACCGCTGCATGCCTTATTTGACAAGGTGGCAGCCCTGGATCGGACATCTTTTGAAACGGCCGATAGGGAGGGCTACCGATGAACTACCTCTACTACCCGGGATGCAGCCTCAGCGCCTCGGCGCGCGAATACGACCTGGCCACACGGGCATTGATGGCTGCCGCCGAGGTCAATCTGACGGAAATTGACGACTGGACCTGCTGCGGTGCCAGTGCGGCAGCCCCCATCAGCCAGTTGCTCTCCCTCTCCCTGAGCGCCCGCAACCTGGCCCTGGCCGAGCAGACAACCGCCGATGGCCAGGTGCTGGTACCGTGCAGCGCCTGTTACCTGAACCTGAAAAAGGCTCACGAGGCGTTGCGCAACGATGCCGCGGGCCGGACGACGATCAATGAGGCCTTGGCGGCCGTGAACCTGAAGGCTACCGGCAGCGTCCGGGTCCGCCATCTGCTGGATGTGCTGGCCGTGGACCTGGGGGCCGCGCGTTTGGCCCCCCTCATGACGCGTCCCCTGTCAGGGTTGACCGTGGCCCCCTACTACGGGTGCCAGTGCCTACGGCCCTACCGGGAATTCGATGACCCGGAGCGACCGGTCTGCATGGAGCCCCTGATCGAGGCCACCGGCGCCGCCGTTCACGTCTGGGAGATGGGTGGTCGCTGCTGCGGGGCATCGCTGGTGAGCACCCAGCCTGAAGCGGGACTCAAGCGGGTCTGCGCCATCCTGAATGCCGCAAGGGGTGCGGACCTCATCGTCACCGTATGCCCCATGTGCCAGATGAACCTGGACGCCTGGCAGGCCAGAGCATCCCGAATGGCTGGCGTGGATCTCTCCATCACCGTTCTCTATCTGCCGCAGCTGCTGGCGCTGGCCATGGGGCTGTCATCGCGGGAATTGGGGCTCGACCTAAATCTGGCAATTGGGGAGGGGTTCAGGGAGAAAATTGGAAGCAGTGTTAAAAGGGTTTTATGTTCAAACTGATTCAAAACCTGCGCAACAGCCTGGCCGCCAAACTCATCCTCACGGTGGGCATGGTGCTGCTGGTCACCATTGCCACCTGGGCTTTTTTCAACATCCGGCACCAGAAAGAGAAAATGTTCAAAAACATGCTGGCCGGCACCGACCGACTCACCACCACTATCCGGCTGGGCACCCACTACGCCATGATGCTCAACTCACGGGACGAAATCAACCAGATCATCAACAACATCGGCCGCCAGCCCGAGATCAAGAACATCCGCATCTACAACAAGGACGGGGAGATCAAATACTCAAACAACCCTGACGAAGTGGAGCAAATCACAAACATCAAGGCCGAAGCCTGTGACATCTGCCATCGCACCGAGCCTCCCATGGCGGCGGTTCCGCTGGAAGCGCGAACCCGCATCTTTTTGTCCCCATCGGGCTACCGACTCTTAGGCATCATCAGTCCCATCTGTAACGACCCCGGATGCAGCACCGGTGATTGCCATGTCCACCCCGATGGCAAGAAAATCCTTGGCGCGCTGGACGTGGTCATCTCGCTGGAAAACACCGACCGCGAGATCCTGATGGAAGAGCGGGGAATTATCGGCCTGGCCGGTTCTGTTTTTCTCATCACTGCGGCCATCATCTTCGTTTTCGTGCTGCGCTTCGTCAACTACCCGATCAAGCGCCTCATCGACGGCACGCGTCTCATCGCCCGGGGCGACTACGATAGCAAGGTGACGATGCCCAAGGCCGACGAACTGGGTCAACTGGCGGTAGCGATCAACCAAATGTCGGACGAGATCGCCTCCAGCCAGAAGGAGTTGAACAAGCAGCGGGACGAGTACCAGAACCTCTTTGAACGGGTCCCCTGCCTGATCACCGTCCAGGACCGCAACTACCGGCTGCTGCGCTTCAACCGTGAGTTCTATCAACGTTTTGCCCCCGAACCCGGCGACTACTGCTACCACGCTTACAAGGGAAGAGTGGAGCGGTGCGTTTCCTGTCCTGTGGAGAAAACCTTTTCCGATGGTCTGTCCCACCAGGCCGAAGAGAGCGGCGTGGACAAGGACGGCTCGCCCAAGCACTGGCTGGTGCGCACGTCACCCATCAAGGATGGCAACGGCGAGATCATCGCCGCCATGGAGATCTCCCTGGACATCACCCAGCGCCGGCAACTGGAAGTGGATCTGCAAAAATCGGAGAAGAAGTACCACGCCATCTTCAGCAACATTCCCAACCCGGTATTCGTGCTGGATGTGGATACCCTTCAGATCGTGGACTGCAACCAAAGCGTCACCGCCGTATACGGGTTCAGCGTTGAGGAGATGATCGGCCGTTCCTTCATGACCCTGTTCGCCCCTGACGAACAAGACCACTACGCCTTCAAGGTCGCTACCTGCTCGGTCCTCAACCAGGCCCGCCATCTGAATCGTGACGGCAAGGGGCTGTTCGTCAACATCCGCATCTCCCCGTCGGAATACTCCGGCCAGAAGGTGCTTTTGGTGACCACCAGCGACATTACCAAGCGTCTTGAGACCGAACAGCAGCTCATCCAGGCCAGCAAGATGGCCACCCTGGGGGAGATGGCCACCGGTGTGGCCCACGAACTGAACCAGCCGCTGTCCGTGATAAAGACAGTCAGCAGTTTTTTCATAAAAAAGCTCAACGCGTCAGAAGCCATTGCCACGGACGTTCTCTCGACCATGCTGGTCAAGGTGGACGGCAACGTGGACCGGGCCGCCAGGATCATCAACCACATGCGTCAGTTTGCCAGGAAATCGGACATGGAGATGGTCATGGTACAGCTCAATGACGTGTTGAAAAGCGCCTTTGAAATTTTCAGCCAGCAGCTCAAGGTGCGGGGTATCCAGGTGGTGTGGGAGATCCGGGAACCGCTGCCACGCATCCATGCCGATCCCAGCCGGCTGGAACAGGTGTTCATCAACCTGTTGCTCAATGCCCGGGATGCCATCGAATCCAGATGCGGAAACCAGCCGGCGGGTGATGCCGACGGGGAAAAGACCATCCGCCTGTGGACGGGCATCGAGGATCGGTGGGTGGTATGCCGGGTCTGCGATACGGGCACGGGCATCCCGGAGAACCTGGTGGAAAAGATCTTCGAGCCTTTTTTCACCACCAAGGAGGTGGGCAAAGGCACGGGGCTTGGGCTTTCCATCAGCTACGGCATCGTCAAGGAGTGTGGCGGTACCATCGAGGCAATGCCCGACACGCCCCATGGTACCTGCTTCGTCCTGCGTTTCCCATTGAGTACGGAGCCTTCCCATGAATGATACCAGCGGCAACACCATCCTTATCGTTGACGACGAACCGGACATCCGGGAAGTCCTGGCCATATCCCTGGAAGACATGGGCTACCGCACCGTGGAGGCGGAAAACGCCGCAACGGCCTTCGACCTCTTTCAAAAAGAAAATCCCCAGATCGTGGTCACCGACATCAAGATGCCCGGGGGTGACGGCATCGGACTGCTGCGAAAAATCAAGCACGAAAATACGGAGACCGAGGTGATCATGATAACCGGCCACGGGGACATGAATCTGGCCATCCGAAGCCTGAAATACGAAGCCACCGATTTTATCACCAAACCCATCAATGTGGACGCCCTGGAGATCGCCCTGCGCCGGGCTCGGGAAAAGATCGCCACGCGCCGGAAGCTGCAGGATTACACCCGGAGCCTGGAGCAGCTGGTGAAAGAGAAAACCGAGCTCCAGGATCATCTGGCCTCCCTGGGCCTGATGATCGGGTCCGTCTCCCACGGCATGAAGGGGCTGCTCACCAGCCTGGACGGCGGCCTCTACCTGGTGTCATCGGGGTTGAAGAAAAAGGACTTCGATCGCGTGGAAGAGGGATGCCAGGCCGCCCAGGAGACGGTCCAACGCATCCGCAAGATGGTGCTGGATGTCCTTTTTTATGCCAAGGAACGGGAGTTGAAGCGCGTTCCGGTCCGGATCGCAGACTTTGCCGAGGATCTGGTTCGGGTCATTCAGCCCCGCATTGACGGCTGCGGTATCCGGCTGGCGTGCCATTTTGGAAGCAACGCAGGCACCATGCAGGTGGATGCCGATTACCTGCAGGCAGCCCTGGTCAACATTCTGGAAAATGCCGTGGATGCATGCCTGAAAGACCACCGCATGCCAACCCACCAAATCGATTTCAGCGTCACCGAAGCAGGCGATGAAATCGTTTTTTCGATTGCCGACGACGGCATCGGCATGGATCGGGACAGCTGCGACCGGATTTTCAGCCTTTTTTACTCTACCAAGGGGAGAAAGGGTACCGGTTTGGGATTGTTTATCGCCAATCGTGTCATCGGCCAGCACGGTGGCAGGATTACGGTGGCCAGCAAACCGGACGAGGGGTCTCTCTTCAGGGTCCGAATTCCGAAACACCCCCCTGAAATGAGCACGGTGTCCGCCGATTATGAAAGGAATGTTCGGATCTGTTCAGCCGCCGACTCCGCTTGATCCGGGGTCAGCCAGTGGACCGACTGGCGGCCAGCAAACCAGGTCAACTGTCGTTTCGCATAGCGGCGGTGATCCCGCTTCAACATCGTCACCGCCTCCGCCAGGCTGGTATCGCCGCGGACCACCGCAGCCAGGTGCCGATATCCGAGGCTCTGCATGGATTTCAGCTCACCGCCGTAGCCGCTGGCCATCAACTGCCGCACCTCATCCAGAAAGCCTTGGGCCATCATGGCGTCAACCCGCCGGTTGATGCGTTCGTAAAGAACCGGCCGGGGCCAGGAGAGGCCGAATTCCAGGGTGTTGAAGCGCTGTTCACGGAAGCCGTGGCGCTGGTGAAAAACCGTTAACGGTTCACCGGTGACCTCGAACACCTCCAACGCCCGGATGATGCGATAGGTATCATTGGGGTGGATCCTTTCGGCAGCAGGGCTGTCGATCGCTTTCAGGCGACCCATCAGGACGGCGACCCCCTCCGATTCCAACTGCCGCTTCAGGCGCCGGCGAACCGCCGGGTCCGACGGCCCTTTCTCGAAAAGGCCGTGAATCAGCGCCTTGATGTAAAACCCGGTTCCCCCCACGACAAAAACAGTGCGCCCCCGGTCGATCGTCTGCCGGATAATGCCGGTGGCCATCTTCGCATAGCCGGCCGCATCGAACGCCTCGTCAGGATCCACAATGTCGATCATGTGGTGGGGGGACGCCGCCCTCTCCGCCAACGTGGGCTTGGCCGTGCCAATGTCCATACAGCGATAGATCTGCATGGAATCGGCCCCGACAATCTCACCGTTGAAGCGCCGGGCCAGGTTGATGGCCAAGGTGGTCTTGCCTGCGCCGGTGGGTCCGACGATGAGGATGATCTTGGGTGCCTCGATCTTGTGCTTGTCATTCATGGCTCAATTGTGGCGGGTTCGTATGCCGTCCGATAAAAGGGTATCGTCATTTCTATCCCTAATTCATTTGACGCGTCAAGCTGACGCGATTGACGCTGTGCGCTGTTGACAAATACCCCCCACCCAAGGATAAAAAGGAAAAGCAGAAAACACGGATCCACTTTCAGCCATTAACCGGGAGTTTCACCGAATGAATATCGCAGTGGTGGGCGGCGGCAGACGCTGCAAGGACCTCATGGACGTGATTCAGCGTCACAGCTTTCAGAAAATCCATCCCAAATATCGTCGCCGTTGCGGATATCCGACCCGATGCACCGGGGCTTGTGGCCGCCATGGAAAAAGGCCTGTTTATCACCAGCCGCTACGATGATTTCTTCGACCGGGATGACATCGACCTCATCGTCGAACTGACCGGCTCCATGGACATCTACAATGACATTCTAGCCAAAAAGAAAAAAAATGTCCGCGCCATTGCCGACCGCACGGCCCAGCTGTTCTGGGAGATTTCCCGGGTCTCCACCATGCAGAAAAAAACCGACCAGGAGCTCAGGGAAGCGCGCGCACTTTACAGCATGGCCCTGAATGACCTCATCCAGGAAGAGGTACTGGTGATCGACCACCGCTTCCGCATCATCGACACCAATGACGCCTTTTTAGAAAAGTTCGGCCTGACCCGGGACCAGGTCATCGGACAGTTCTGCTACAAAATCACCCACCACCTGGAAAACCCCTGCTCCGGGGAGGATCACCCCTGCCCGTTGATCCAGACCCTTGAATCGGAGAAGCCCTCCCAGACGACCCACATCCATCTGGACAGGGACCGGCCGTAAAATCTACTACTCTATTTCCACCTATCCGCTGATCGAACAGGGCGATGTGATCGGTGCCGTGGAGATCTCACGGGACATCACCAAGGACATCAACGTCCAGAAAGTGATGATGCAGCAGGAAAAACTGGCCTCCGTGGGGCGCCTGTCCGCCGGCGTGGCCCACGAAATCAATAACCCGTTGACCACGATCCTGACCACGGCCATGCTGATCCAGGAGGATCTGGATCCGAACGACCCCACCTACGATGACATGTCGGTTATCGCCAACGAAGCCCTGCGCTGCCGTAAGATCGTCACCAACCTGCTGAATTTTGCCCGGCAGACCCAGCCCGATAAAAAAAGCACCAACATCAACGAAATCATCGAAACCTGCATCTCCCTCACCCAGAAGCAGGCCGCCTTCAAGGATGTCTCCGTGGCTCACGACCTGTCCGACAACCTGCCGCCGTACGCTGGTGGACAAAGGCCAGATCGAACAGGCCATGATCAACCTGATCATCAATGCCGTCGAAGCGACTCCGACCGGCGGCAGCATATACGTATCCACGCAACCATCGGCCCGTCAGGGGTTTGTCGATATTGTCGTCTCCGATACGGGTGAAGGCATCCCCGAAAACCAACTGAATAAGATCTTCGACCCCTTTTTCACCACCAAGGACAATGGCACCGGGCTGGGATTGGCCATCACCCACGGCATCATCGAGCAGCACGGCGGCACCATTGTGGCCACGAGCAAATCCGGTGAGGGCACCACCTTCACGATCACCATCCCCGGGGAGAAAATAGCCAGCCATGCCCCCTGATCCCGCCCTTGTGCTGATCGTCGATGACGAGCCCAACATCTGCCACAGCTGCGTTAAGATCCTTTCAAAATCGGGCTACCGGACCGAGTTTGCCTTGAACGGCTACGAGGCGCTGAAGATGTTGGCGGCCCGGCAGTTCGACGTGGTGGTCACCGACCTGAAGATGAGCGCTTTAGGTGGCATGCAGGTGCTTGCCCGCGTCAAGGAGGCCTACCCGGACACCCTGGTCATCGTCATTACCGGCTATTCAACCGTATCTTCGGCCGTGGAGACCATGAAGATGGGGGCCTTCGACTACCTGCCCAAGCCCTTTACCCCCCATGAATTGAGAGCTGTTGTCGGCCAGGCCCTGGCGCAGCGCGAACGCCGGCTGAAAAACCGTCAGCTGAAAAACGACCCGCCCCCTTCCCGCCGGATTCAACATCAGCTGCTGGGCAGCAGCCCCAAAATAAAAAAGGTCATCTCCATGGTGGGAAAGGTGGCCCCCACCGAGGCCACCGTTCTGGTCTATGGTGAAAGCGGCACCGGCAAGGAACTGGTGGCCCGGGCTGTTCATGCCAACAGCAGCCGGGCCGACAAGGTTTTTTTTGCCGTGGACTGCGGCACCCTCTCCGGCAGCCTGCTCGAGTCCGAACTCTTCGGCCACGTCAAAGGCGCCTTCACCGGTGCCCACCAGGACAAGTCGGGCATTTTTCGCCAGGCCCACACGGGCACGGTCTTTCTGGACGAGATCAGCAATATCGCGCTGGATGTTCAGGGAAAACTCCTTCGCTTTCTGGAAACCCGCGAGCTGATGCCCCTGGGCAGCACCACCAGCCACAAGGTGGATGTCCGGCTGATCTTTGCCACCAACCAGAATTTAGAAGAGATGGTCCGAAAGGGAACCTTCCGGCAGGATTTCTACTACCGCATTTATGTCTACCCCATCCTGCTGCCCCCCTTGAAGGAACGCAGGGAAGACATCCCGCCCATCGCCTACCATTTTCTCAACCAGTTCTGCCGGAAAATGGGTCGGGTCCTCAACGGCTTTGCCGATGATGCCCTGACCCGCCTCACCGAATACAGCTGGCCCGGCAACGTGCGCCAGCTGCGCAACGTGGTGGAGCGGGCCGTGATTTTATGCGAAAAGGAAACCATCGGACTCAAGGATTTGCCCCTGTTGGGCGAAATCAGCGATATCGAAAACCTGTTCGACAACACCCCCACCAGCAATGAAGCCTTGAAGGCCGTCAAGGCATTGATCCGGCAAAAAGCCATCGCCCGGGTGGAGTGCAACTTTCTGACCCACGCCCTTTCCAGCAACGACTGGAACGTCACCCGGGCGGCCAAAGCCGTGGGCATGCAGCGCCCCAACTTCCAGAACATGATGAAAAAGCACGGAATCACCCTTCCCCGGCACCATTGAAACGCTTTTCATACACTGTATATATTTTACATACATGCCGTTGACAATCGGCTCCCGGCCCGCCACGCATGCCGCCTGGCCATCATCGCTGTGTCGGTCACCACGCCTTCAGGTGTATTTGTTCCATATACACCTGAACCCTGCAGGAACGGTAGAAAATGAATTTTAGCCAATATATACTTAACCTTAAAAACATATCTACCCGCTGGCATAATTTCTGCTTAATCCAAAGATAAAAATGGACACCCATGCCGCAGTTGACATCAAAAGATAAGCAAACAGGGAGGGGATATGAACACGATGCCGAAAATTATGGTGGTCGATGACGAAGCCAGCATCTGCAACAATGTCGAAAAAATTCTCAAGAAAAGCAACTACGCAGTCACCCGCGCCGCCAGCGCCAAAGAGGCCCTCGACATTTTGGCCAAAGAGTCCTTTTCTCTGCTGATTTCCGACATCGTCATGCCGGAGATGAACGGCCTCGAACTCTTGAAGATGGTCAAAAAAGAGTGGCCGGTGACCCGTGCCGTGATGATGACCGCCTACGCCTCTACGGACACCGCTGTCAAGGCCATCCGTATGGGTGCCCTGGAATACCTTCCCAAGCCCTTCACGCCCGACGAATTGCGCGCCACCGTTGAAAATGCCTTGTCCGGCCGGCTGGTGGAGGCCCGGATCAGCGAACAGGAACGCGAGTCCATCAACATCATCGATGTGGACATCCCCTTCGACACCGACGAAGTGGCCAAGGTCACCGGAAAAGGGTATGCCGACACCCTGGGCCCCTCCGACATGCCGGTGGTAGAGGTAAAGATGCCCGAAAACCTTGACGGGTTCTGCGAAGTGGGCAACATGGTCTGTGACATCTTCAAAAAGCTGGGCGCCACTTGCAAGGCGGGCACCAAGACCGCTGCCTGTCCGCAGCTGGCCAAAAAGAAAAAAAGCGCCAAGCGCAACACCGTGGACACCAAACGACTGATCGGCATCGACCAGCCCTTCGACTACGAGGAGGTGGCCGCTGTGTCCGGTCCCGAATACATCCACAATCTGCGCAGCGACGGCGTTTCCATTCCCTACTATGAAGACCTGAAGGCCAACCTGGCCCGGCTGGCGGAGCGCAACAAGATCGACGTGGATGTTCCCTTCGATGCCGACGAAGTGGCGCAGGTCACCGGGAGGGCCTATGTGGACCACGCCACGCGGACCGACGTGCCGACCGTTGAAATCACCGCATCCGAACCGGTGGAAGGCTTCTGCGAGGTAGGGGACATGGTCTGCGACATATTCAAGAAGCTGGGCGCCACCTGCAAGGCCGGCACCAAGACCGCCGCCTGCCCCCAGTTGGCCAAAAAGAAGCGCGCCGCCTTGAAGCAGGCCGTCGCGGACACCGCCACGCTCATTGCCCCGGACATGCCCTTCAACTATGATGAAGTCGTCCAGGCGACCGGCAGGGATTATGTGGACCACCTGGTCTACGACGGCACAGTGCAAATGCCCTATGAAACCCTTAAAGCCAATATGGCAAAAATGATCGCAGCCGATGTCCAGGAACCCGCACCCGGCCAGATTGCCCAGGCACCGGCCCATCCCAGCATCCTGGTGGTCGACGACGAGGTGGCCGTCAACAACAACATCCGCAAAATCCTGGCCAAGAAAGGCTACCAGGTGGACCAGGCCGTTACCCGTCAGGAAGCCATGGATTGCATCGCTACCAAAAGCTACGGTCTGGTGCTGCTGGACCTGCGGATCCCCGGCGTCAATGGCCTCGACCTGCTCAAGGCCATCGGGGAAAAAAATCCGGACGCAAAAGTGATCATGATCACCGGTTACGCCAGCATCGAAACGGCAGTGGAGGCGGCTCGCATGGGCGCCGTCGACTACCTGCCCAAGCCCTTCACCCCCGACGAAATCCGCAACGCCACCGAGCGGGCCTTCCGATTGGCCGCCTGACCCATCAACTGTCCGGCCCGTCATCCGCAGGAGTCGGGCCGGACAGTTCGTGTTGAGCCGTTTACCAGCCCCTCACCGCCCCCCACCGACCAACTTTTCTGCAACCCGAAAGAAACCCCCTGAATGGCGACTTATTGCACATATACGCATAAAAAACCCTTTTCAAGGCCATAAAATCATCCGAATCATATTGACAAGCCAACCATCTCCATATAGGTAATTCCATTGGTTTATCGCCGCCCCCTGGTATCAAAACGCCAAGGCCTTATGAGAGTGAGCGGTCATTCATCGGGCGGATCAACATCGACAGGAGATTGAAATGATGGCAAAGGATGTAGTGGGTTCCGTGCTGGTTGTCGGCGGCGGGATCGCCGGCATGCAGAGTGCGCTGGATCTGGCAAACTCGGGGTATTATGTGTACCTTCTCGAAAAATCGCCTTCCATTGGCGGGGTCATGTCCCAATTGGACAAGACATTTCCCACCAATGACTGCGCGATGTGAATTATCTCCCCCGTACTGGTCGAGGTCGGCCGGCATCTGAACATCGAACTGATCACCTATGCAGATCTTGAAAGCGTCGAGGGCGACCCCGGCCATTTCAAGGTGAAAGTCAGAAAGCGCGCCCGCAGCATTAAGATGGATCTGTGCACCGGGTGCGGCGCCTGTGTTGAAAACTGCCCGGTGGTTCAGCAAAGCGCGTAACAAGAGCAACTTTCCTTCATTTTCGTGAAGCGTGATTTCTATTGGGAGATCGGTAAATGAGTGAGGCACAAGCGATACGCACAGAGCAGGCGGAAGAGGTGGACTTTGTAGAGCTGGACACCATGATCGACAAGCAGTTTTCAACGGACAAGGAGAACCTGATCATGATCCTTCAGGCCATCCAACGCCACTACAACTACCTCCCCAAACCCGCGCTGACCTATCTTTCCGCCAAAATCGGCGTCCCCTACAGCAAGATTTACGAAGTGGCCACGTTTTACAGCACCTTCAGTCTGGAGCCGCGCGGCAGAAACATTATCTCCATCTGCCTGGGCACCGCCTGCCACGTTCGCGGGGCCGAGCGGGTCCGCGAACGCCTGCACGACTCGCTGAAGATTGCCGACGGCCAGACCACCGAAGACGGGCGTTACACCCTGGAATCGGTGCGTTGCATCGGATGCTGCAGCCTCGGGCCGGTATTGAAAGTCAACGAAGATATGCACGGCCGGATCGCCACCGATGAAGTCGAAAAAGTCCTGGGTCAATACGAATAATCGAAGAACGAGGCAAAAACCATGAAAATCCAGTCTTTGGAAGACTTAAAAACCATACGCCAGGAAGCCAGAGGATCGATCTACCACCCGGACGCGATCAAAGTGAACATCGGCATGGCCTCGTGCGGTATCGCCGCCGGCGCCCAGGCGTCATTCGACAAAGCCGCGGCGTTCTTTGCCGGTGACAAAGGCATTGCCATCTGCCAGACGGGATGCATCGGGTTCTGCGAGCAGGAGCCGCTGGTGGAGATTTTCACCGACGGCAAGCCTCGGGTGATCTACAAAAACATCACCGAAGACAAGATCCTTGACGCCATTAACGATTATCGCCAGGGGTTGTTCGAAAAGAAAAAATGGATTCTCGGCCAGATGCGCAAGCCCCTTGGCGTAATGGAAGACGGCACCGAGAATCCGGTCGCCAGGGTGTCTCCCCAGGAAGGCATTCCCTTTCTCGAAGAGATTCCCTTCTACGGCAAACAGGTGAAGATCGCCCTGAGAAACTGCGGCTACATCGACCCCGATACCATCGACGAATATATCGCCCGGGGTGGATACAGCGCCCTGCTCAAGGCCCTCAAACAGATGAAGCCCAAGGAGATCATCGACGAGGTGAAGGCCTCGGGGTTGCGGGGACGCGGCGGCGGCGGTTTTCCGGCCGGCATCAAGTGGGCCACCTGCGCCAAGCACGACGGGGAACGCAGCATCATCTGCAATGCAGATGAAGGCGATCCAGGCGCCTACATGGATCGCAGCATCCTCGAAGGCGACCCGCACAGCGTCATCGAGGGCATGCTCATCGCCGGGGTGGCCATCGGCTCCAGCCACGGCTACGTCTACGTCAGAAACGAATACCCTCTGGCCGTCAAGCGCCTGGTCACCGCCATCAAGCAGGCGGAACGATACGGCCTGCTGGGCGACGGCATTGCCGGAACGGATTTCTGCTTCAAAATCAAGATTTCCACCGGTGCCGGCGCCTTTGTCTGCGGCGAGTCCACCGCCCTGATGGCCTCTCTTGAAGGCAAGGTGGGACGCCCCCGGGCCAAATATGTCCACACCGTGGAAAAGGGTTTCAGAGACGGCCCCACCAACCTGAACAACGTGGAGACGTATGCCAACGTCCCGCCCATCATCATGAAGGGCGGCGCCTGGTACGCAGGCATGGGCACCGAGCACAGCAAGGGCACCAAGGTGTTCAGCCTCTGCGGCAAGATCAACAACACCGGCCTGGTGGAAGTTCCCATGGGCGTTTCGCTGCGTGAAATCGTTTTTGAACTGGGCAACGGCGTGCCCAAAAAGAAAAAATTCAAGGCGGTCCAGACCGGCGGGCCCTCGGGTGGCTGCATTCCCGAACGATTCCTCGACCTGCCCGTGGATTACCAGCGCTTGGCCGAGGTGGGCTCCATCATGGGCTCCGGCGGCATGATCGTCATGGACCAGGACACCTGCATGGTGGATGTGGCCCGCTATTTTCTGGATTTTCTCAAGGAAGAATCCTGCGGGCAGTGCAACCCCTGCCGGGAGGGCATCAAACAGATGCTCGACATTCTCACGGACATCTGCGCCGGCAAGGGTAAAGCAGCGCGACATCGAACTGCTCGAAGAGCTGGGCGCCATGGTTCAGCGCTTCTCCCTGTGCGGCCTGGGAACGGCGGCGCCGAACCCGGTGCTGACCACGATCCTCTATTTCAGGGATGAATACGAAGCCCACATCCAGGACAAAAACTGTCCGGCCGGCGTCTGCAAAGCCCTGTTCCACTACGACATCGACGCAGACGCCTGCACCGGCTGCGGCCTGTGTGCCAAAAAATGTCCCCAGGATGCCATCGCCGGCAAGAAAAAGGAACCCCACCAGCTGGATCAGGACAAATGCATTAAGTGCGGCATCTGCTATGATGCCTGTAAATTCGATGCCATTGCCATCCGATAAGATTAAGGAAAAAACCGATGATCACGTTTAAGCTGAACGGTAAGACAGTCCAGGGAGAAGAAGGACAGTACATTCTCCAGGTTGCCGAAAAGGTCGGTGTGGAGATCCCCACCCTGTGCCATCACAAGGCGCTGGAACCGGCCGGGATGTGCCGCATCTGCACGGTGGAGCTTTTCGACGGCCGCCGCACCCGTTTCGTCACCGCCTGCAACTACCCCATCTGGGAAGGCATGGAGGTCAAAACGGATACCGAGGCGGTTCACGCCGGCCGCAAGCTGATCGTTGAGATGCTGCTGGCGCGCTGTCCCGAGGTGCCCCTGCTGCAGAATCTGGCCAAGCAATACGGCATCGAGACACCGCGGTTCAAACTGGAGAACGACACCTGCATCCTCTGCGGCCTGTGCACCCGGATGTGCGAAAAGATGGGCAGCAACGCCATCAGCCTGACCGGCCGCGGCGTGGAGATGAAAGTGGACACCCCCTTTCACCTTCAATCCGACGTCTGCATCGCCTGCGGTGCCTGTGCGTCGGTCTGCCCCACCGGCCACATCACCCTGGAAAAGATCAGGGAGGTGGTTTCGCGGCGGGGCTCCAGACTGATTCCCTCGGAATACGACATGGGCCTTAAAGGGCGAAAACCGGTGTATGTCCCCTACGCCCAGGCCGTTCCCAACACCCCGGTCATCGACCGCGACGTCTGTGCGCACTTTAAAACCGGCGGTTGCCAGGTCTGCACCTCCTTTTGCGGCGTGGACGCCATCGACCACACCATGGAAGATGAAATCGTGGAGCTGGAGGTGGGCTCCATCATCCTGGCCCCGGGCTTCGAGCCCTTCGATCCGTCCAAGTTCGATGCCTACAACTACGCCAACCATCCCAACGTGATCACCGCCATGGAGATGGAGCGCATCCTCTCCGCCTCCGGACCGACGGACGGCCACCTGGTGCGGCTTGTCCGACCACAAGGAACCCAAAAAGATCGCCTGGTTCCAGTGCGTGGGATCCCGGGACATGAACCGCTGTGACAACGCCTATTGTTCGTCGGTGTGCTGCATGTACGCCATCAAGGAGGCGGTGATCGCCAAGGAGCACGCCCCCCACGACCTGGACTGCGCCATCTTCTTCATGGACATGCGCACCCACGGCAAGGAGTTCGAACGCTTTTACGACGACGCCAAGGCCAAGGGCGTGCGCTTCATCCGCAGCCGGGTGCACACCATCGACCCGGTGCCCGGATCCGACGACCTGAGCATCCGCTACATTACCGAGAAGGGCGAAACGGTCACAGAAGTCTTCGATCAGATCGTGCTCTCCGTCGGTCTGCAGACCGACCCGGAAGTGGTGGCCATGGCCAACCGTCTGGGCATCGAACTCACCGACGGCAACTTCTGCAAAACCGACACCTTCTCACCCGTGGAAACCTCCAGAAAGGGCATTTACGTCTGCGGCGCCTTCCAGGGGCCCAAAGACATTCCCCAATCGGTGGTGGATGCCAGCGCCGCCGCATCGGCCGCCGGCGAGATTCTGGCCGAGGCGCGCAACACCCTGACCAAAATACCCGAGGTCATTCCCGAAACCAACGTCATCGGCGAGCGGCCCCGCATCGGCGTGTTCGTCTGCCGCTGCGGCATCAACATCGCCGGTGTGGTCAATGTGCCGGATGTCAGGGATTATGCCGGTACGCTGCCCTATGTGGAGTACATCTCGGACAACCTCTACTCCTGCGCCCAGGATACGCAGGAAACCATGACCCAGATCATCAAGCAGAAGAAGCTCAACCGGGTCGTCGTGGCCGCCTGTACGCCCAAAACCCACGAACCCCTGTTCCAGGAAACCCTGATCAATGCCGGGCTGAACAAATACCTGTTCGAGATGTGCAACATCCGCAACCACGACTCCTGGGTGCATAAAAACAACCCGGACCTGGCCACGCAAAAAGCCAAGGACCTGGTGCGCATGGCCGTCTCCAAGGTGGCCCTGATGCAGCCCCTGCCCGAGGCCGAACTGAATGTCAACCAGACGGCCCTGGTCATCGGCGGCGGCATCTCCGGCATGACCGCGGCCAGAAGCCTGGCCAGCCAGGGTTACGTCACCCACATCGTCGAGGCTGCCGACCGGCTGGGCGGCAACGCCCATCATATTTTCAAGACGGCCACCGGCGACCGGGTCAAAGACAAGCTGGCCGAACTGGTGCAGGCCATCGAGGGTGACGACCGGATCAAGCTTCACCTGAACACCCGGCTGACCGCCGGGGAAGGGTTTGTGGGCAGCTTCAAATCAACCCTGACCGTCGGCGAATCCAGTGAGGTGCTCGAACACGGCGTGGCCGTGGTGGCCACCGGTGGAACCGCTCTCAAGCCGGATGAATACAGCTACGGCCAGGATCCGAGAATACTTACCAGCCTTGAGCTGGATGAGAAATTCATGGCCGACGACCCTGGGCTGAAGACGCTCAATTCCGCCGTCTTCATCCAGTGCGTGGGGTCCCGTCAGCCTGACCGACCTTACTGCAGCCGGGTCTGCTGCACCCACTCCATCGACAACGCCCTGGAGTTGAAAAGAATCAACCCGGACATGCAGGTCTACATCCTCTACCGGGACATCCGCACCTACGGCGAGCGCGAGTACCTGTATAAGAAGGCCCGCGAAGCCGGCGTGATCTTCATCCGCTACGACCTGGACAACAAGCCGCAGGTGGCGATCAAGGACGGCAACATCCGCATCACCGTCACCGACCACGTGCTGCAGCGCCCCATGGAAATAGCCGCCGACCTGGTCACCCTGGCGTCGGCCATCCTGCCCAACAAGGATGAAGCCCTGGCCCAGTTCTTCAAGGTGCCGCTCAACGACGACGGCTTTTTCGTGGAAAAGCACGCCAAACTTGGGCCCAGCGAATTTGCCACCGACGGCGTGTTTCTCTGCGGTCTGGCCCATTATCCCAAGCCCATCGACGAAGCCATCGCCCAGGGCCGGGCCAGTGCGTCGCGCGCCATCACCCTGCTGGCCAGAGAGACCATCAACACCAGCGGCACGGTGGCCGAGACGGAACCGAGCATCTGCAGCAGCTGTGGGGTCTGCGTTTCCATCTGCCCCTACTCGGCACCATCCTTTATCGCCGCCGACGCCCGCATGCATGCGGGCAAGGCCCAGATCAATCCGGTGCTGTGCAAGGGCTGCGGCCTGTGTGTGGCTTCCTGCCGGTCCGGTGCCATCCACCTGAAAGGATTCGACAACGACCAGATCTTTGCACAGATCTTTGCCATGAACGAAGCGGTGTAAGCGATCAATCAAAGGAGAACGTATCATGTCTGACTGGGAACCGAAAATCGTCAGTTTTCTCTGCAACTGGTGCAGTTACGGTGCAGCGGATCTGGCCGGCGTGAGCCGGATGCAATACCCTTCCAACATCCGGGTGATCCGCATCCCCTGCACGGGCCGCATGAGCCCGAAGTTCGCCCTGACGGCGCTGCGGGAAGGGGCCGATGCGGTCTGGGTGTGCGGGTGACATCCCGGCGAATGCCATTACCTGGAAGGTAATTACTACGCACGACGGAAATTCACCCTGTTTAAAAACCTGATGGAACTGATGGGCATCGAACCGGACCGCCTGCACTTTTCCTGGATCTCTTCGGCGGAATCCACCAAGTTCGTCAAGGTGGTCAAGGAAGTGACAGAAAAGGTCAAAGCCATCGGGCCCAACACCCATTTCATCAAAAATACGGCCAAGGTAGCATAACATGGTAGGATACACTGAGAAGATAAAAGAGATTGCCGGTCGACTGCTTAAGGAATGCACCGTGGACATGGTCATCGGCTTCCGCAAGGGAACCATGCCCATGATGAACGAACCCTGCTTTGCCACCACGCCCGAAGCGATCGACACCTTGGTGTGGGACAGCAACTGCGGCATCAACCTGGCCAATTATCTGACCAACCGGAAAGAGAAAGTGGCCGTGGTCGCCAAGGGGTGCGACTCGCGCAACATCGTCACCCATATCATCGAAAACAAGATCAAACGCGATCAGCTCACCATCATCGGTGTCCCCTGCTCGGGAATGATCGACAAACGCAGGATCACCGGCCTGGTGGCGGGTGAGATCCTGGAGGTCTCCGAAACCGAAGACACCATCAAGGTCAAGACTGCCGATGCGGAAACCCTCTTCGACAAGGCCGAGGTGCTTCAGCAGAACTGTGCGCTGTGCATCCACCGCAACCCGGTGATCTTCGACGAAATGGTGGCCGATGCGATACCGGAACAGACGGTCGTCGACCGCTATGCGGACATCCGCAAGATCGAGGCGATGGACACCGAAGACAAATGGCAGTTTTTCGATGACCTGCTGGCGACCATGCATCCGCTGCTACGCCTGCCGCAACGCCTGCCCGCTGTGCTACTGCCCCACCTGTTTCGTGGATGAGTCCAAACCCCAGTGGATGGGCAAGGGCCAGGACCCCATGGACGTGCGGACGTTCCATTTTTTAAGGGCCTACCACTGCGCCGGCCGATGCACCGACTGCGGCGCCTGTGAACGGGCCTGCCCGGTGGGCATCAACATGCGCCTGCTCACACGCAAACTGGAAAAGGACTGTCAGGATCAGTTCGGTTGGGAAGCCGGGCTCTCCCTGGATCAGCGTCCGGCACTGGATGTTTACCGGGCCAATGATCCTGAGGCCTTCATCAAATAAATGAAGCCGAAAGGTCCCGGGAAATGCCGTTTTCCCGTCTGCAACGTTCTTTAAGGCTGTAAAGGTTAACGCTATGACGCTCGTTAAAATCGATAAAAAAAACTGGGCCGAGGGATTGACGGCCGCCGCCGATGCCTACCGGCTGTTTGGGCCGGTCAGGGAGAAGGACTACCACCAGTTCAAGGCACTGGGAAAGGGCGAGATGCCGGATGTCGACATGGTCAACACCCGCCTGTCGCCCAAGACGCTGCTGTTTCCCCAATCCGAAGAGATGCTCGAATACTCATTGGACGAGTCCAGGGACGACCACCACATCATGAAGGCGGTCGCCAAAGGACGAAAGGCCCCGCGCCGTGGTCGGTATCCGGCCCTGCGATGCCAAATCGACCCTGCTGGTAAAGCTGAACTTCGACACACCGGACGTGAAGGATCCTTACTGGCTGAACGCCTACCAGGCCACCACCTTCATCGGTATGGCCTGCGACACGCCCCTGTCCACCTGCTTCTGCACCACCGCCGGCTGTGGTCCCTACCATGAGGAAGGGCTGGATATGCTCGTCATGGACCAGGGCGAGGCCTATCTGGCCAAGCTGCTCACGGACAAGGGAAAGGCCTTCGCCGCCGCCGCCGGCTGGTCGGAAACCGCTGACGATTCGGCGGCCTTCGATGCCGGCAGGAAAGCGGCGGAGGACCGTATCGTCTCGACCGTCAAGACCGACAACCTGGCAGGCACCGACCTTCTGGAACTGCATGGGGCGCCTTTTTGGGACGACATCGCCTTTGCCTGCATCAACTGTGGCACCTGCACCTTCTCCTGCCCCACCTGCTGGTGTTTCGACATCCAGGACGAGGTTCACGGCAAGTCCGGTGTGCGCATGAAAAACTGGGACAGCTGCATGTTCCCGATCTTCACCGTCCACACCACCGGGCACAATCCCCGGGACACCAAAACCCAGCGGGTCCGCCAGCGCTTCATGCACAAGCTCAAATACTTCGTGGACAAGTACGAAGCGGGCATCATGTGTGTGGGCTGCGGCCGGTGCGTTCGCCAGTGCCCGGTCAATATCGACATCCGCCGGGTGTGCGAACAGATGAACAGCTTCAAACCTGCAGACGCCTGCGCTGTAGAGGGTTAATAAACCCCATGGAGGAAGGAACACGTGCAAAATCCATATTTACCCTATCCGGTCCGCATTGACGACATCACCGTCGAGGCCGAAGACAAGAGCCTGAAAACGTTCAAATTCGTCTTCCTCAACGAGGGCGACGAAGAGAAATTCGCCTACCAGGCCGGCCAGTTTGCCGAGTTGTCCATTCCCGGCAAAGGGGAAATCCCCATCGGCATCGCCTCATCCCCCGTTGAGAAAGGGTTCGTCAAATTCACCGTCAACCGGGCCGGCGTGGTCACCACCCACCTTCACAACATGAAGGTCGGGGATATCATGGGCCTGCGGGGGCCACTGGGCAACTGGTACCCCTGGGAAGGTCTGGAGGGCAAGAACGTCCTCATCGTGGGCGGTGGATTTGCTTTCACCACCCTGCGCTCGTCGATCGTCTATATGCTGGATCCGTCCAACCGGCCGAAATTCGGCAACATCGACGTGGTCTACGGCGCCCGCTCACCGGGAATGCTGCTGTACAAGGACGAGCTGGTGGAATGGGAGAAGCGCGACGACATCAACATGCACATCACCGTGGATGCCACCAACGATCCCGACTGGAAGTACAACGTGGGCTTCGTTCCCCCCATCACCGAGCAAAAGGCGCCCCAGGGAGGCGACGACACCTATGCCATCGTATGCGGCCCCCCCATCATGATCAAGTTTACCCAACCGGTGCTCGAAAAGCTGGGCTACGCCCACGACCACATCATCATGAGCCTGGAAAACCGCATGAAATGCGGATTCGGCATGTGCGGTCGCTGCGGCATCGGCAAGGAGCTGGTCTGCAAGGACGGGCCGGTGTTTACCCTGGACCAGATCAATAAAACACCCAGGGAGTATTAACCAACCATCGGTGGCGACGGTGGTTTCCAGTAATTTTTCACCTGGCTAATTTTTGGATTTCGTATTGACATAAAAGGCTTAATCCGTTACTAAGCTTAGATTCCATAAGAGAACTTAAACGGCAGTGTGCCGGAAATACTAACAAATCTGTAAAGGGAGGATTGAGTAACATGCCGACTATCGAATTTGGTGGAAAAAGCTTCACGGTAGATGAAGACGGTTTTATTGATGACTACACCAACTGGTCACAAGAATGGGTGCAGTACGTAAAAAAAGAAGAAGGAATCGACGAACTGAACGACGAGCACAAGAAAGTCGTTGACGTACTTCGCGAATACTACGAAAAGAACGGTATCGCCCCCATGGTCCGCGTGCTTTCCAAGGTGACCGGCTTCAAACTGAAACACATCTATGAGCTGTTCCCCTCAGGACCCGGAAAGGGAGCCTGTAAGATGGCGGGTCTTCCGAAACCCACGGGTTGTGTCTAATCACACCGACCCCATTTTTTTTAAAAAAAGGCCCCGCTTTTCCAAGGCGGGGCCTTTTTTATGGACGAAACCATGCGCCTGTCATTAAAAACCCATTCACAGACGGAAATGATCGAGGTCACCCCCCTGGTTCAGCAGCAGGTGAGCGAAAGCGGAATGGACAGCGGCCTTTGCATGGTCTTCGTCCCCCACACCACAGCTGCCGTCACGATCAACGAAAGTGCCGATCCGGCCGTGGCCCGGGACATCCTGATGGTGCTCAACAAAATCGTACCGTGGAAAGAAGCCTACCGCCACATGGAGGGCAACTCCCCCGCCCACCTGAAAACCTCGATCATCGGATCATCGGAAACCATTGCCATCGAAAATGGCCGACTGGTGCTGGGCACCTGGCAGGGCATCTTTTTTTGTGAGTTTGACGGACCTCGGACGCGCAGGCTGGACGTCCGGCTGCTTCGGGCATAATGAAAGATATCCGCATCGCGGCGGTGGTCTGCCGATGCCCGGTGGGTCAGGTCAAACACAACCTGGAGCGGACCCGCTACTGGACCCTGAGGGCCAGTAAAAAGGGAGCCGCGCTGGTCTGCTTCCCCGAGCTCAATCTCACCGGCTACAGCAACCGGGCAGAAATCGCCGACCATGCCATTTCTGCCCATGGATCGGAAATCGATGCGCTGGTTCGTCTATCTGTTGACCAGCAGATCGCGCTGCTTGTGGGTTTTGCTGAAAAAGCCCAAGACGGACGGATTTTTGCAAGCCATATGGCGATCACCCCGCAGGGCCGGGCCGGTGTCTACCGGAAGCTCCACCTGGCCCCGCCCGAAGCAGATCAATTCAGCCCTGGTGAGACCCTGCCGGTGTTCCACTGGTCAGGGGTGCGTTTCGGCATTCAGCTGTGCTACGATGCCCATTTCCCCGAGCTTTCCACACGGATGGCGGAAGCCGATGCCGACATGATCTTCATGCCCCATGCCTCACCGCGCGGCCAGGCCATGGACAAGCATCAGTCGTGGATGCGTCACCTGCCCGCCCGGGCGTTTGACAACGGCCTCTTTGTGGTTGCCTGCAACCAGATCGGAAACAACGAAAACGGCCTGGTCTTCCCAGGCAATGCCGTGGTTTTATCCCCGTCCGGCGAGGTCATCGAGACCCGCCTGTCAGGCGACTCGGGGATGCTGATGGCCGATTTGACGGCCGATCAACTCCACCATGTGCGCAACCATCGGATGCGGTACTTCCTGCCCAATCGGCGCCCCGGGATTTACAGCCAGGCACCGACGCTGACCGACCTTGACGAATGAGGCCGGCTTGAACCATTGGCCGTGCCGCGCTGCACAGTAGGGAAAAAGCAGGCGCTACTGAACGAAGAAAATCAAACTCTCCAGGGGGGTGCCGTCCTTGGATAGCACTTCCACCATCCACTCACCCGTCCATTCCGGAAGCAGCGTTTTTGAACTCCAGGTTCGCCATTCGCTCGTGCGCACCGGCAGCACCACCGACGCCTTCAGGGCTCCCTTGTAGTACCAGTTGTGAGTGATCTCGGTCTCCCCCTGGGCGCCGTCGATCCGGGTAAAGCAAAAGACCCGCTCGGTACCGGCAGGAATCACGTCCCCGGATGCCACAGGCATCCGGTCCACGATCTTCTGGCATACCACGGCCTGGGACACGGTGATTTCTTGCGCCAGGGCCCCGGTGAAGAAGACAGGAACCAGCGTCAGGGAAATGATCAGGGTAAAAACGTGCCGGGTGTTCATCAGTCCCTCCTTTTCGAGTCAGTCAATTTGATGTCAAACATCTTAATGGTGTCGCACAGCGGGCGCCCGAAGATAAAATCCAGCATCCGGCTGTCCAGCCCCCCTTTTTCCACCGCCAGTTGACGGACCTGGGCGTCATATCTCAGAATTTCCAGGATCATCTTTTCCTGTTTCAACCGGCCCTGGCTGGTCCCCTCCTCCACCCGTGCATGCAGTTCTTCATAGCTGCAGCGCTGCTCATGGTCCTCGATCAACCCCCAGAGGCCATTGACGCCCGACAGCAAATCCTGCCGCGTCAGCCGGGTGGTGTCATAAACCGCTTCGATTGGCCGGGTGTCCCGGCAGTTTAACACCCGGCATTCCAGCGGACGATGGTCATAGATACCGCACCCTCGGGTCACCTGATCATAGAACAGGCATGTCCATCTGTCGGCGCACCCCTTGATTTTGATGATCTCTTCGGACAATGGAACCAAGGCGCCCCTGACATTGTCATGGACCCGTTCACCCCGCCGGATGGTAAACAGGCATCGGGCCGGAATGCGGCCGTCATCAATCATGGGCCGGTCCTCCCGGTGCAGGGTTGGGCCGCCCTTTTCACAGCAGGTGCCGCAGCGTTTGCATGGATTGGGGGACACGATATGATTCATTGCATTGCCACCGCCCCTTTATCTATGGATTTGCATCGCAGGTGTTAGACACGCCCGTCACCTGGCGCAGATCTTCCACAACCATGTATAGACAGGGCACCAGGACAAGGGAGATCACCGTGGCGAACAGAATCCCGAAACCCAGAGAAAGCGCCATGGGGATGAGAAAACGTGCCTGGCGGGAGGTTTCGAACATGATCGGCGCCAGGCCGCCGAAAGTCGTCAGGGTAGTGAGCAGGATGGGGCGGAAGCGGTGTATGCCCGCATGGTGGATGGCGTCGTGGCATCCTTCACCGTCCCGCCGCTTACGGTTGGCAAAATCCATGAGCACCAGCGAATCGTTGATCACCACGCCGGACAGCGCCACCACGCCGAACATGCTCATCACGCTCAGGCTGTAGCCCATGATCAAGTGGCCGATCACCGCGCCAACGATGCCGAAGGGAATTGACATCATGATGATCACCGGTTGGATGAAGCTGTTGAAGGGTATGGCCAGCATGGCATAAATCACCAGCAGGGCCATCATCAGGCCCCGCACCAGGCTCTGCATGCTTTCACGCCGTTCGGCCTGGTTGCCTTCGAAGCTGTAGGTCAGTCCCGGGTACTTCTCCTGAAGGGCCGGTAGGGTCTCCCCGGTCAACGCGCTGAGTACCTGGTCGGCCTTGCTGCGGGGACGGACATCCGCAGTCACCGTTACCACTCGCCGGCCGTTGCGGCGGTCAATGGAGGTATAGGCCCTGCCGCGTTTGATGTCCACCGCTTCCAGCAGCGGAATCTCCTTACCGGCCGGCGTGCGCAGGATCATTTCCTCCAGGTTGTGCTCGGACACCCGTTCATTTTTTGGCAGACGAACCATGACCTTGACTTCATTGCGCCCCCGCTGCTGGCGCAGAGCTTCGGCCCCGTAGTAGGCGTGCCGGAGCTGTCTGGCCACCTCCTGAGCCCTGAGGCCCAAACTGCGCGCTTCGGGCCGGATTTTGAAATCGATCTGCTGCTTTCCCGGTGAATAGCCGTCATCGATATCGGTCACGTTGGGGAAGAAGCGCAATGTCTCTGCGACCTCCGCGCTGGCCTGGGCGAGCGTCTCCACATTGCGGTGACTCAGCTCGACGGCAATGGCGGCCCCGCGTCCCGGCCCACCCGCATCCGACTCGAATTTGAGCGATTCCAGTCCGGTAAGAGGCCCGACCCGATCCCGCCACAGCGATGTCAGCCGGGCCGTTGAGAGCGGCCGGACATCCGGGGGGGTCAGGTAGATGCGCACCTCTGACCGGTTGCCGTTGATTTCGGCGAAGATTCCTTCGACCAGGTCTTTGCCGCCATGTTCGGCAGTCACCTGCTGGGCCGTTTCCACCAGGATCCGCTGAACGGCTTCGGTTTTTTGAACCGCCGTGCCATAGGGCAACACCGCCGTGACCATGGCGTAGTCGGATTCGATCTTGGGAAACAGTTCGAAGCCCATGCGCCCGCTTTTGACGTAACTGAGCGTCAGCATCAGCACCACGGCACCGATGCTGAAGGCAATGTAGCGATGACGCAGGGCCAGATCGAGAAAGGGACCGTAGCGGGTTCGAACCTGATGGGAGAACCAGTCGCTGAAGCGCCGCTGCTGCCGCAGCACCCAGCCGAAAAGACCGGTTTCCGGGCGGGGTTTGCGATGGCCGATATGGGCCGGAAGGATCAGCAGGCTCTCGATGAGGGAGACGGCGAACACGGCCACCACCACCGCGGGAATCTGACGAAAGATCTTGCCCATGATGCCGGAAACGAAGAACAGCGGGGCAAAGGCCACAATGTTGGTCAGCACGCTGAAGGTCACCGGCATGGCGATCTCGCGGGTCCCGGCCACCGCCGCCTGAAACCAGGGTTTTCCCGACTGGCGGTGGTGGTACATGTTTTCCCCGGCCACAATGGCGTCATCCACCACGATGCCCAGGGTGATGATGAAGGCGAACATGGAGATAATGTTGATGCTCACCCCGGCCGCCGGCAGAAAAAACAAGGAGCCGAGGATGGAGATGGGAATGCCCAGGCTGACCCAGAAGGCCAGTCGCGGCTCCAGGAAAATGGCCAGCAGGATGAACACCAGCGTGAGCCCGAAGTAACCGTTGCGCAGCATCAGATCCATGCGCTGGCGGTAGATGTCGCTGAGGTCGTTGCGGGCCACCAGGTCAACGCCGGGGGGCAGGTCCGGTCGAATCTCGGCCACCTTTTCCCGGACGGTCTCGGAAACATCCAGCGGGGTCTGGTCACCGATGCGGTAGACATCGACGAGAATGGCCCGATGCCCGTTGTAGGTGGCGAATCGGTCCGTATCCTCGAATCCGTCCGTCACCTCGGCGATGTCCGCCAGCAGCACCTGGGTGCCGTCGTTGGTGGTGATGATTGGAATGCGGCCGAATTCAGGCCCGAAATCCCGTCGTTCGGTCATGCGCACCAGCACATCCCCGCTGTCGGTTTTAATGGACCCACCGGGGAGCTCCACGGCCGCCCGCCGGATGGTCTGGGCGATTTGCTCCAGGGTCAGCCCGTAGGCTCTCAGCCGGTCCTGGGGCACGGAAATGCTGATCTCGTAGTCCCGGATTCCGGAAAGCTCCACCTGGGTAATGCCCGGATCCTGCAGCAGCCGATCGCGGACCATCTCCGCCGTCTCCCGGAGAATCGGTTCCCCCTGGTCGCCAAAGAGTGCCAGCGAGACCACGTAGCGCCTGCGCTGGGCAATCGTTACCCGGGCGTCCTCTGTTTCTTCGGGAAATGAGGTAATCCGGTCCACCGCATTCTTGATGTCCTGGGCGACCCGCTGGATACTCTTGCCTTCGACCACCTCAACGGTGACCGTGCCGGCACCTTCATTGGCCACCGCGGTAACTTGTTTGACATCGTCAAGGCCCTGAACCGCCTCTTCGATGGCCAGGATGATGCCGCGCTCCACCTCTTCGGGACTGGCCCCGGGATAGGCCATGTTGACCGTCACAAAATCCAGCTCGAAATCGGGGAAGACCTCTTTTTTGATCTGACCGGCGAAAATCAGACCGCCCACCAGAAAAACCACCATCAGCAGGTTGGCCGCTACCGAATGCCCGGCCATCCATGCGATGGGACCGGATTGACGGCGATCACCGTCGGGGGCAGAATTCTGACTCGGATTATCCATCTGATTTTACGCTGCTTTGATGGGTTGGCGAGGACATGTCCGAAGGTCCGGCATCGCTGTCTTTCAACGGCAACCCGTCGACCGGTGCAGAGAGGTCCGAAACGATGAGCCGCTGGCCGGGAAGGATGCCGTTTTTCATCAGCACATAATCGGCATCGCGCCACACGGTCTCCACCGGCACGATCTTCAGGGTGTCGTCATCGGCAAGTATCCAGATGGTGCTGTTGTCCCGCAGGGCACTTCTGGGAATGCGATAGACATCCGCCAGCCGTTGGCCCTGGACGACCACCCGGACGTACTCACCGATCAGCATGGGTGGGGAGCTGCCCCGGGTCTTTGCATTCAGCCCCAGCGGGTCTTTGACGGACACCAGGATACGGGCCATGCGGCCGTCGGTTTCCAGGTCGCTGAGCAATCTGGCCACCGTCCCCTGCCGCTGGTTTCCCCGGTAGGCAATCGTAACCGCCGCACCTTTTTCCGCATTGGTCCGGGGGATCTGGATCCATGCCAGCCGCTCCACGGGGAGCGACACTTGAATCCAGTATTCATCGGTGCCCACCAGCTGGGCCAATGGGTCCTGGGTGGACACCTGGGAGCCCACATTCACGTGGGTGCTGCGGACAATGGCATTGAAAGGTGCGAAAATATCTGTCCGGGCCAGGCTCAATCGCGCCTGTTCGAGTTCTGCGCGGGCAGCCGCCAGATCGGACCGGGCTTTGGCCAGATGGGGTTTTCGAAGGGCCAGTTCCTCTTCCTGGGCATTGGCCGTTCGCTCCGGATAGAGCAGCGACCATTCCTGCCGGGCCACATCTTGGTATCCCATCTCCACCTGGAGCGCGTATTGTGCGTTAACCACGGCACTTTCCTTGCGGGCGATGGCCAGTCGGTAATCCTTGGCATCGATCTTCAACACTATTTCACCGGCACGGATAAAACCGCCCTCGACGAACTCCGGGTGAATCACCTGAACCTCTCCGGGAACCCGGGTTTTCAGGGTTATCTCCCTGGCCGGAATCACCGATCCCATGGCCGCGACAGCAACCTGGTGGGTATCCGGAAAAAGGGGCCGGGTCTCTACCAGGGCAACCGTACGCTCCGGCGGCCGTTTTTGGGCTTGGGGGGCCGTCTTTTTGATGTAACTGGCACCGGCAATGCCAATCGTTATGATCACGGCGCAGACGATCAGTGTCCGCACCCAGGATTTACCGTAGGCACGGCCTGCCTCGGTCTTATCGAGATGATAATCCCTATTTTCGTCCAATTTCATCTTATCCCCGCTGCCCATTTTCCATGGATGCCTCCGGCGGATCGGTGCTCCCGATCCACCCGCCGCCGAGCGCGCGGTGCAAACCGATGCGATATCGCACCAGCGTCTCCTGCTGCCGGATCAGATCCCTTTCGAGATCCTGGACGGCGATCAGTTGGGTGAGGACCGGCAGATAATCGCTCAACCCCCGCCGATACCTCTGGATGGCCTCTTTAAGTCCTTTGCGGGCCGCGGTCATTACCGATTCAAGACCGCTGATATGTTCCCGCTGCCGGGTCTCGCTTTCCAGGGCGTCTTCAACCTCTTTCACCCCGGTCAATACGGCCTGGCGGTAAAACCAGAGCCTTTCATCCGCCTGCGCCCGGGCCTGGTCCACCTCCGCCGCCCGCCGGCCGCCGTCAAAAATGGGCGCCGTCAGGTTGGCGGCCAGGCTTAACAGCCAGGTGTCGAAGAGCAGGTCCAGGTCACTGCGACCGTATTGCGCACCGGCAGTGAAGCGAAGCGCCGGCAGGCGGTTGGCCCGGGCGGCAGCCACTTGCCATTCGGCGGCTTTCAACCGCATACCGGCCGCCCTTACATCAGGCCGGTTGGCCAGGAGATCGGCAGGCAGGCCCACTGACGGGAGCCTGCCGACAACCGGCATGTCGGTCTGCGTCAAACTGAGGTCCGTCCGCGGCGGTCGTCCCAGCAGCACGGCCAGTTCATGCATCAACAACTGGGTTTCAGCTTCGACCAACGGGATTCTCGCCCGGACATTCTCCACCACCTGTTTCTGCTGGTAGACATCCAGGGCGGAAACCATGGCTTTGCGGAAGCGCAGCTCAATCAGGTCTAAAAAAATCAGGTTGTTTGCCAGCTGCTTTTCCAGAAGCTGCTTCTGCAGCCGTTGGGAGACAATCCGCACCCAGCGGTCGGCCACTTCGGCCGCCACGGTGATACTGGCCGTCTGAAGGTCCGCCCGGGTCGCATCCACGGTAATTCGCGCCGCCTCCTGCTGGCTTCGAATCCTGCCCCACAGGTCCAGTTCGTAACTGCTGACCAGTCCGGCTGCATAGCTCTCTTCGCCGAAGGAGCCGAAGGAATCATCGAATGAATTTTCTGATCTGCGCCTGGAGTATTCGACGGAACCGGTCGCAGCCAGGTCCGGGTAACGCGCTGCGCCGGCCTGAACGGCCAGTGACCTGGCCTGCTGCAACCGGGCCCAGGCCTCTTTCAGTGTAAAGCTGCCCGATAACGCCGTATCGATCAACCGGCTGAGTTCAGGAGAGCCCACCGATTGCCACCATGGCGAGGACCGATCCGGTTCTCCGCCATACAGCGAATAGGCGCCGGGAATGTCACCCGCCGCATCCGGCATCACCGACGGCTTGTAGGGGCTGCAGGAAGATAAGATCCAAACCCCCAAAAGCAAAAAAAGCCGGTATCGGTAACAGTTTTTCATGGTCTGACGCGGTTCACCTCAATCCATTTCAGTTATCGGCTTCATCGTACGCCACATAAAGATAATCGTGATCGAGCCTGTCACAAGGTCAATTAGTCGACTTATCACCCCGGTTTGGTGGAAACAAGCGCAAACCATATGGTGCGCCGAATCCAGACACCGATTGAAATCGACGGGTCGGCAAGTTTCCATAAATTTGCCTGACTGAAGCGGGTGTTTAAGGATACCATCGTTGTAATACCACCTATTTTAACAAAGTGGTATTTACGAATTTTTTTAGTATTGTGATTTGCTATAACTCATATATAATTAACCTGACTGCATCATATGCTTTGATTGAAGATGACCAATCGTCTGGAACAAGTCCCCGTGTGGTAACGGAAATGGATTGTTGTATGCTTTTGCAGGCTATTGAAAAGGCGCGAGTGCACAATTGAACTCAACGGTGAGATTCACTGAAAGGGAAATACGATGAAAGAATTAGTCACCTATATTGCACGGTCACTGGTGGACAAACCCGAGCAGGTTTCCGTAGCGGAAGTGGAAGGAAATCAAACCACCGTTTTGGAACTCACGGTGGCCAAAGAAGATTTGGGGAAGGTCATCGGCAAGCAGGGCCGAACCGCCCAGGCCATGCGAACCATACTGGGCGCCGTCTCTTCAAAGATCAAGAAACGCACGGTTCTTGAAATTATCGAGTAGCCGTGTCGATGCATGGCCTGCTGGCCGCAACGCGGCAACCGTAAAATCAATGGTTACCGGCTTTACTTTTAGCGATTGCATCTAAAATCACAATATGTAAAAGCCCGGCCGCATCTTTTTCGATGGTAAAAACAAAAGCCCTTTCCTCTTGAAGAGAAAAGGGCTTTTGTTTTTACCATCGGGGAAAAACGACGAAAACGGCTTGAAATCAACAGCATGCCCACGAGCCAACGTGCGGCTGTCATTCTTGGTTTTTCTTGACATTACCGGTGAATACTCATAATTACATGTGAAGGTGGATGTTTTTCCCATCTCTCGTCAATACGACCATCACATCACGGATCTTTTAAAACACCATCCGCATTTGGACAGGAGGGAGACTATGGACAAAATTCTGAGAATCAACATGAGCGCCCCGGGAGGACCCGCCGTCAAGACCGAAGCCCTGGGAACCTATGCCGGCTTGGGTGGCCGGGCAATGACCTCGACCGTCGTGGCCAAGGAAGTTCCTCCCACCGGCCACCCCCTGGGAGCGGCCAACAAACTGGTCATCGCACCGGGTCTGCTCAGCGGATCGGCCGCAGCCATGTCAGGGCGGCTCTCCATCGGCTGCAAGAGCCCGCTCACCGGCGGCATCAAAGAGGCCAATTCCGGTGGACAGGCCGCCCAGGTGATGGCACGGCTGGGCTACGCGGCCATTATCCTCGAGGGCCAGGCGAAAGAAGACAGCTGGTACAAGGTTTTTATTAACAAGGACGGTGTCAAGGTCGAATCCGCCGCCGATCTTAAAGGCTTGGGCAACTACGCCACCGTTGAAAAACTCGCCGCCCAGTACGGCAAGAAGGTGGCCTGCATCAGCATCGGCCAGGCCGGGGAGATGAAGATGAGCGCCGCCTCCATCGCCGTCAGCGACATGGAGCAGCGCCCCACCCGCCACGCCGGACGCGGGGGCGTCGGCGCCGTCATGGGGTCCAAGAACATCAAGGCCATCGTTCTTGACGACGAGGGCATGAAAATGCGCACACCGGCCGAACCCGAAAAATTCAAGGCCGCCAACAAGACCTTTGCCGAGGGGCTGCGCAAGCACCCGGTCACCGGCGAGGGACTCCCCGCCTTCGGCACCAATGTGCTGACCAACGTGGTCAACGAGGCCGGTGGGTACCCCACCCACAATTTCAAGACGGGCCAGTTTGCCGGGGCATCCAATATTTCCGGTGAAACCCAGGCCGCACTGGAGAACGAGCGCGGCGGCGAAGGCTCGGCCACCCACGGCTGCCACCGGGGTTGCATCATCCGCTGCTCCGGAACCTTCTATGGCAAAAACGGCAATTTCGTCACCAAGCAGCCCGAGTACGAAACCGTCTGGGCCCACGGCGGCAACTGCGGCATCGACGATCTGGATGTGATCGCGCAACTGGACCGCATGGATGACGATTTCGGCGTGGACACGATCGAAATGGGCGCCACCATCGGCGTGGCCATGGAGGCCGGTCTGGCCAAGTTCGGCGACGGCCAGGCAGCCATCAAGCTGCTCCAGGAAGTCGGCGACGGCACGCCGCTGGGCAGGATTCTGGGCAACGGCGCCGCCGTCACCGGCCAGTGCTTCGGCGTGGAGCGGGTGCCCGTGGTCAAGCGCCAATCCATGCCCGCCTATGACCCCCGGGCCGTTCAGGGCATCGGTGTGACCTACGCCACCACCACCATGGGGGCCGACCACACCGCCGGCTACGCCGTGGCCACCAACCTGCTGGGTGTGGGCGGCAGCGTGGACGCCCTCAAACCCGAGGGACAGGTGGAGCTGTCCCGGAACCTGCAGATCGCCACCGCAGCCATCGATTCCACCGGCATGTGCCTGTTCATCGCCTTTGCCATTCTCGATCAGCCGGACACCTTCAATGCGCTGGTGGACTTGGTCGGCGCCTTCATCGGACAGCCGATGACTGCCGATGACGTCACCAACCTGGGCAAGTCGGTGCTGAAAAGCGAGCGCGCATTCAACCTGGCCGCCGGTTTCACCGCCAAGGACGACCGGCTGCCCGATTATTTCAAGAACGAAGCCCTGGCGCCCCACAACGTCACCTTCGGCGTCACGGATGAGGAGTTGGACACCGTCTTCAACTGGTAAGACAGGTCTGTGTAGGTATTTACGAATCAACGCACGGGGAGGTCCGCAAGGGCCTCCCCGTCTCTTTAACAATGGCCCGGAGAAACACCCATGATCCGACTCCACCTATCTGTCGACGCGTCTGGCGTCCCCCTGTTTTACTCACTATTTGAGAAAGGCGTCGTCCTGTCCGCAAGCACCGGATGCACCCTGCGGGATTTTCTGTGCGGCCAACTGGGCATCGCCGATGATTACCTCGACCAGCGGGTCCAGACCCTGTTTCTGGATGCCCGGCCGGTGGACGACGTGGATCAGGCGGTGGTCCGGGACGGGTCGGTCCTGGCCCTGAGTGCGGCCATGCCCGGCCTGCTGGGGGCCACCATGCGCAAGGGCGGACGATACGCCGCCTTTCGCAAGGACATCTCGCAACACGGCGATGCCTGCGGCGTCTGCGAAACACCGGGGCGGGTCACGGTCAAGCTGTTCAACATGGTGGCCAGGGAGATCGGCGGGCGTCTGCTGGAAGCGGGTATCGAGGTAGACGGCAGTGACCTTCAGCGGATTGCGGACCGTCACCCCGGCGAGTTGAACCGCAGCATCCGCAAAGCACACGTGGATGATCGTGCGATCACACCGGATACGGCTTTTTTCTCAACCCTGCCGGCAAAACGGGTCTGGCTGTCCGTCAGCGTCGCCGGGTAAAGGGCCATATTATCGATAGGATTGCGGATGATTGTTTGATCGTGTTATAGTCAAAGAAAATCCAAACCGATACAAAACCGTGTTGCCGGGCTGTCAGTTGTCAAACCGGTTGGAAGGTGAATGAGAAGATCATGTATGAATCGCACTACGGATTGACGGCAAAACCCTTCAGCATGGTTCCCAACCCTGAAATACTGTTTTTAAGTAAAAACCACGAAAACGCCCTGACCTACCTGGAATACGGACTCAGTGAGAAAGTCGGTTTCATCCTGCTCACCGGCGAGATCGGTTCGGGCAAAACCACGCTGATCCGCTACATGCTCAATAAAATGGAGTCGCAAGTCGACATTGCCGTCATCTTCAACACCAACTTTACCTCGGACCAGATGTTCCGGCGAATTCTCAGCGAGTTCGAAATCCCATGCGATACCACGGATAATGAAAGACACCTGCAGCTGCTTTACCAGTTTTTAATCGATCGATATGCCAAAGGAAGGCATGTGCTCCTGATTGTCGACGAAGCCCAAAATCTGTCCGATGCTGCCCTGGAGGATATCCGCATGCTCTCAAACCTCCAGACGGACGACCGAATCCTGCTGCAGATCATGCTGGTGGGTCAGCCGGAACTCAAAAACCGGCTGAACAGGCCCGACTTTCGGCAACTTGCCCAGCGGATTGCGGTCAACTATCACATCACCCCTTTGGATGAAGAACAGACCCGCCACTACATTGGCTACCGGATCGGCAAGGCAGGGGGGGAATCGGGCCTCTTTACGCCGGAAGCGATCGATCAGATTTATACGCACTCGGGGGGAATTCCGCGGAGCATCAACCTCATGTGCGACACGGCACTGGTCTACGGGTTTGCCGACAACCTGAAACGCATCGACGCGGCAGTGGTCGAAAAAGTGATCAAAGACAAGGTCTGCATGTCCGTCAGCGAAGAAGGAACAACCGGCAGGAGGACCAACGGGGTGGTTTCAGGAAGTCCGGGGCCGGCTATCATGGAACGGATTCATTCACTTGAAGAATCCCTTTTTGAATTGAAGCAGCAGCATGAAAAATTCACCCACCTCGTCCAAAACGACATGCTGTTAAAATATCAGCAGATGCTGGTCACCGAACAGCAGCGATTTGACCGGCTGATGGCCAAATACACCCAGGTGCTGCAGATGGACCAGCCCCGAAAGCCACCAATCAGAGAAAAGGGCGCGGTAGTCAGATCGGGAGGAGAGGTTGGAAAGAATCAGGCGAGGACAAAATACGCCCAACTGCTGAAAATGGAAGCGGCAAAGCAGGCGTTGATAAAAGAAAAGGATAGTAGAAAACCTTAAGGAAGGCAGCCGAAAAGCCGTGAGGGCGGGAGAGCAAATCAGCTCAAAGCTCAAATCAGAAGATCAGAAGATAAGCTGGTAAGATGATAAGATGAAAAGCGAAAAAGCTGAAAACAACCAGTTAAGTGACGGTTGACGGCCAAAAAAATCACGTTGTTTATTCGTGCAATTGGAATCAGGTCTGCTTTTGAGACCTTCATTTTGAACTTTTAGATCGTTAATAGCGGTTTGGGCGTTTGCTGGTTGGGATTTTAAACCGTTAACTGTCAACCGACAACCGTAAACGCTTCTCGCCTTACGCCTTGCGCCTAACGCCTTACGGTAAAAAAAACTGTGAACCGGTAACCGTAAACCGTCAACTGACCTTACCTAAAACGGTCTGTTAACCAATCAAACGAATGCAACCAACAAACCAACTCAACCGATCATACCAACCTACTTTTTCCCATACCCGTACCCATACCCATACCTGCCGTATGCTTTGTTCGGACCTTGGAACCGGTTGAGCACGAAACCGGCGATTTTGTCCTGAGGAAGCAGCGCCAGGGCTTCTTTCAAATTCTGCTTGCTGGTAACCCCTGCCCCCACCACAAGGATGATGCAGTCCACCAGCGGTGCAAAAGCCAATGCATCGGCTACATCCAGCAGGGGCGGTGCGTCAAAAATAACGTAGCGATCATCGTAGCGGGTCTTCAGTTCTTCCATGAGCGCCTGCATCCGCGGGGAACCGATCAGTTCGGAACTGTCCTCCACCACCCGGTCACCGGAGATGATGGTGAATTTTTCGATCCCCGGCCAGGTGATGATATCGTTCATGGCTGCTTTATCTTCCAGGTAGTCCAGCAAGCCCAACTGGCTGTCGTAGCCCAGGTATCGATGAACCATCTGCATTCTCAGGTCCGCATCCACCAGGAGGACGGTGTGGTTGTATTCCCTGGCAAAGGTCGCCGCCAGGTTGATGGCGGTCACCGTCTTCCCCTCATTGGGAGAGGCGCTGGTAACCATCACCGTCTTCCAGTCTTTCTGCTGCCCCATCTGGCGCAGCTGGGTCCGCAGCACCTTGTAATAGTTTATCTCGGGAAACTCGGTCGACAAGGCCACACAGTGGTTCTTCACCGCCATTGAAATGTCGATGGCCACGGTTTTGGATTCCGAGTAGACCGGCGGCTGCCATCCTGATCCGCCGGTCGGGCCGACCTTGGCAACAGGGGAAACAGCGGCATCCACTTTAATCTCCCGCTCTTTTTTCGCCCTGTCCAGCGCTTTTCTCAAATTCATAACGATATCCTTTACATCAGGGGTATCTTCCGCATCAGTTTAGCCCAGAACACATTTAAATCCATCACCAGGGTGTGAAACGCAAACACACACACCCCAATGCAGACGAGGGTGGCAACTCCCCATGTCAACCGCTTGAATCGCCGGCTTCGCCGATCCATGGGGGTAAGGATGTCGGGGATGCTGACTAAAATCGGCAGCGCCGATACCTGGGCCAGGCCCTCGGGATTGTGAATGGCCTGGTCGGAGAACTCACGAAGCGCGGCGAATCCCACACCGGCACCGATCCCGAGCACCACACCGATCAGGATGATGGCCAGGCGGTTCGGCTTGTATGGTTTCTCCGGGAGACGGGCGGGGTCGATCAAGGTGAAGCGCTCTCCCTTTTGCTCCTTCTCCAACCCCATGGCCACATTGGCCTCCATCGTCTTTCTCAGCAGATCTTCATACTTGGCCTGGGTGTTTTTGCGGTCCAGGACCAGGTTGTTGTATTCCTGCTCGATTTTCGGTGTATTTTCGATCCGCAGACGGTAGGTGTCGACCTTGGACTGCAGATCCGCCTTCTGTTGGATCAATGACTTGATTTCCGCACGCGTGCTGGAGAGTTGGGACGCCAGGGTGATATAGGCCGTATTGTCCGGCGCCGCCTTTTGATTGTCGGGAATCACCGACTTCTCCGCCATCCGTTTTTCTAGCTCGGCGATCTCGCGCTGCATTTTCTTCACATCCGGATAGTCTTCCGTGAACCGGGTCTGCAGATCGACCAGCTCCAGTTCCAGTTGCCGCAGGCGCTGTTTTTCAGTGTTCTCGGTTTCCGGGATGCTGGCCAGCTGAGTTTCCAGGTATCCTTCCCGCTCCTTGAGCATGCGGGCCTGCTCGTCGATTCGCTCCACACTGGATTGGTAATTGTCCAGTGACCGGATATTGACCTGGATCATCTCCGGCAGGGAGTTGATGTGTATCTCCTTGAAAGCGGATATCTTTTTTTCCAGGTCGTCCAGCTGGCTTTTCACCCGCTGGGCTTCTTCTTCCAGAAATGCGGTGGTTTCGGTGGTTTGACGCCGGCGGACCTGCAGGTTTTCACTCAAGAACAGGGAGACGAGGGTGTCGGTCACCCGCTGAACGGTGGATGCCTGCTTGCCTTCATAGGAGAGGGTAAATGCGATGGTGGCCGCGGTGGCCCGACCGGTGCGCCGATCGATGGTGTCCGCGCTGATCAGGTCCAGGTGGATATCCTCGCGCATTTTGTCGACAACTTCTTCGGTGGTCCATCGATCCAGGTTTTCCCGGTAGAGATTGAACCGATTGACGATTTCCATAAGCTTGGTCGAACTCATGATGCGCTGCTGGGTGGACTGGATGCGCTGCTCCGCGTATCCGGTGACGGTGGTCATGACGAAATCGGCCGGGATGTCCTGCGCTTCGATGAGAATGGTCGCCGTGGATTTGTAGATGGACGGCAACAACAGCGCCACCGCACCCGCGAGCACCACCACCAGAATTGCGGGCAACACCAGCGACCATTTCCGCCGTTTAAGCATATCGACATAGTCACCGATTTCCAGAATCTGCTCTTCCATAACTACGGTTTTACCTTTCTGTTTCGTTGAGAACGTTTAAAACCGTTTCAGGTTTTAAGCGTGAGTCGTAAGGCGGAAGTCGTGAGTCGCAAGGCGTAAAACGTAAGTCGTAAGTCGCAAGGCGTTAGTCGGAAGGCGCACGTCGAAATGCGATTCTTAAATCCGCTCTCACGCCCTCACGCTCTCTCGCCCTCACGGATCTTCTGCTCTGTCTTCCCTCCCGCTCTCTCGCCCTCAGGGCTTTTTTCGCCCCTTTATTCCAGCCAGTCGTGGTGGGCCTCCAACTGGATGGTACCCAGATTGCGATAGGCGGTGGTTCCGGCTTCCCGGTCATCATAAATCGTGTAGACATAATTGGCGGTCAGGTCAAAATAGTCGTTCAAGGCCCAGCGCAGCCCGCCGCCGGCATTCCAGGTCTGGGTGTCGATGTCTTGCTGAGTGGGATCGCTCTGGTCGTTGATGTTCTGGTACCATTGAAAAAAGAGATTGCCGTGCAGCCGCTCCAGCAGCCGCATGCTGCCGCTGACCCGGACGGTGGTCCGGTTGACGGTGGCGTTTTCCCCGCTCACCGGCTGCAGGTCATGGGACATGAGCACGTCGGACCGGGACCGTTCGCCCCGGTAGGTGAAGGTCATGCTGCCCACAAAACCGAAGCTGTCGTAATCGGCATCCGTGCTGACCGGCGCCTCGATGATCAGCGGTGGGGAATAGGTTCGCGCCAGCTTCAGTTCTCTTTGCGATTGGGCGTACCGCCCCCCCAGATCCACGATGAGATTGACCTTTTCGGTCAGGGCGGTTTCGGTGCCGGCGGTCAACGAGTAGTTGTCCACATCGGAGCGGTCCCCAAGCAGCGTGGTGACGTCGAAAATACCCTGGGTGCCGAACTGCTCGTACTCCCGTTCGAATTCGTAGTGGCTGTAGCCCAGGTTCAGCCGGCCGGTGGTGCGCGCCAGCCAAGCATCGATGCTGCGGGTCATGGCCAGCACCGCGTGGTAGTCCTTGCGGTCGGAGACCTCCGGATCGTCGAAATTCTCGCGGTTGAACTCCAGGAAGAGGCCGGCGGCGAGCATCTCGGAAAAGGTGTAATTGGCGGATGTGCCGGCGTTGATGCGTTTCCGCCGGATATTGCCCAGCACCTGGCCGGTCTCTTCGATGTCCCGGTCCGGCCGGCTGTCGTCGCTGACGTGGGCCTCTGCGCCGAACCGCCAGCGTTCCGTGGGCGAGGCGTCGAGCGTGCCGTTGTACCACTGGTCGGTATCGTCGAACGCATCGTTGTCCTGGTAGCGATAGAACTCCAGCTTGCCGTCGGCACGGACGGTGTATCTTTCGCTATGCCGCACCAGTTCCAGTTTGGGGGCGATCGTATAGATGTTGTCGGAAAGTACGTCATCGGAAGCGAGAAAGATGTTGTCGTTGTATTCGTAAATCGCCGCCACCGAGGTAATCAATTGGTTGTCGGCAGCCATCACGCCATGGACAGCGCCCAAAACCATCGCCAGGATCATCAACAACGTTCGAATCGATGCCGGTTTCAAAGTAGACGCCATCCTTTTCCGTTAGTATCAGCAGATAAGTCCAAAATAGCGGATTAGCCAGAAAGCTCGACGCTCAAAGGTAAAAGCTGAAAGTTCGTATAACCAGACACGCCAAACGACCTTCACCTAAAACCTAACACGTAAAACTTAAAACGGTCTGTTCTCTCTCCCAACCAATCCAACCAACCAAACCAATTCAACCAACCAATCAAATCCGCTTATTTAACAACGACCACATCCCCACGCTGCAGTTGGATGTTTCCCTCCATCATGTTGTCTTCGGTGACGGCCTTGTAGTTGAAGGGGATGATCAGGGTTCCGGTTTCATTCTTTCTCACGATCCGCAGATCCTGCTGGTCGGCGAAAATATTGAGGCCGCCGGCCATGGAGAGGGCCTGGAGGACACTGATGTTGCGGGTCAAGGGGATATGCCCAGGCCGGTTGACCTTGCCAATGACGTACACGACCATGCTGTTGACCTGTTGGACAATGATGGTCAAGTCCGGTTCAGGTACGTACCGGCTGATCTTCTTTTCCATCTCAGCCTTCAGCTGCGCGACGCTTTTGCCCCCTGCCGTGAACCGCCCCACGAGTGGAAAGGAGATCGTGCCGTCGGGCAGCACGACCACCTGGCGGGTCAGGTCCTGATTTTTCCAGACGCTGATCTCCAGCATGTCTCCGGGGCCGATGGCATAATCCGTCGCAGTTTCCGCTGCGGGTTTCAGGATGATCGTCTTTTCAGGCGCCGGTTTAACTGCCGACGCCGGCGGGGTTCCGGCCCCCTGGTGCGCGCAACCGGTGATCATCAGGAAAAAAAGCGCCATGCCGATGATTAAAAAGTCTACCCGTCCTGCATGTGTTGTCGTTTTTCCATGTGTCATGTGAGTCATCTCCCCCATGCCCGGTCATGGCCGGACGGTCGCAATGGTTATCGGTTGGAACCGTTGGAAACTAAAACGGAAAATAAAGTAAAGTCCTGTTTACATAGGCTAATTGTGGTGGACTGTCAATTATTTATGTGAATGGTTAACAGGGTTGAATTAGTTTGATTGGTTTTGTTGGTTTTATTGGTTGAGATCGTTTCCGGTTCACGGTTTTTTTTACCGCAAGGCGTTAGTCGCAAGGCGGTAGGCGATTGTAAAATTCGCGCTCCCGCGCTCACGCCCTCTCGCCCTCATGGCTTTTCAACCGTCAACCGTGAACTGGTAACCGTAAACCGGTTTCTTTCAGCTTTGAGCTGATTGGTCGTAAGTCGGAAGGCGTTAGGCGAGAAGCGTTTACGGTTGTCGGTTGACAGTTAACGGTTCAAGGTTACCAATTCTCAGTAAAACAAAAAGTTGACCAAGTTGGTCTATTTAGGCACACTTGACCATAAAAGGAACAATTGAGTTTAAATCAAAGGGATTCGCATTACGATGAAAATAGTCAATATTTCCGAGGCCAAAACGAATCTTTCCAAGCTGGTGGCCCTGGTTTACCGGGGCGAAAAGGTGGTCATCGCCAAAAACAACCTGCCGCTTGTGGATCTGGTCATTCATAAACCCGAAGGGAAACGGAAGCTTGGAATATTAGCGGGCAAGTTTACGGTGCCGGACACCATCATGGAAGAAGATACCGAGATCAACGCGATGTTCTATGGCAATGATCAATGAATGTGATCATCGATACCCATATCTTTCTGTGGGCACTGGCCGAGCCGCTAAAGTTAAGCGATGCGAAGCGTTCAGCGCTGGAAGACCTGTCGAATACGATATTCGTCAGCGCCGTCACGATTGCCGAACTGCTGATCAAGGCTTCCGTCGGCAAGCTTCAAATCGACTTCAATCCTGTTGCCAAGGCCAAAGAAAGTGGCTTTGCGCTCTTGGATTTCAATCCGGAATCCGCTTTGCTGCTCAAGGAGATGCCCTTTTTTCACAAAGACCCTTTCTATCGAATGCTGATCGCGCAGAGTATTACCCAAAACTATCCTATCATGACGGAAGACCCAAAAATATCGCTGTATCGCTGCCGGGTCGTTTAGCGCGTCAATGGACCGTTTTAGGCAGAAGACCTAAGGCGCAAGGCGGAAGGCGCGAGACGCAAGGCGATTCTCAAATTCGCTCTCCCGGTTTTTCAACCGTCAACAGTGAACTGTGAACTGTCAACCGTTTTTTTCAGCTTTTAACTTCTTCACCTCTGATCTTCTGCTCTTCCTTCCTTCTCCTGCCCTCACCCTCTCTATCTCTCACGGATCTTCAACCGTCAACCGGTAACCGTCAACTGTGAACTGGTCTCAACAACCAATTAAACCAATTGAACCAGTTAAAATTTCTCCAACAGCTTCTTCGCCGCGTCCTTGCCCGCAAAGTCCTTGTCATCGGCCACAGCGGCTTCCAATTTCTCACGGGCTTCCACCAGCTGATTGCTTTCATAAAGCAGCTGGCCCAGGTGATAGTTCAGCGCACCGTTGTCCGGCGCTTTCTCAACGGCACTGGCTAACAAGGCTCTGGCGGTTTCCATGTCACCCCGCTTGTAGTGCACCCAGCCTAAGGTATCCAGCACCACGGGGTCTTCCGGTCGCTGCTGCTCGGCCTGCTTGGCCAATTCCAGGGCGCGGTCCAGGTCGGCGGCGGTGGCGGCGGGATTGTCTGCCAGCAAAAAGGCCAGGTTGTTGGCCGCGGCCCAGCGGTAAGGATCGGCAACCAGGGCATTTTCGTATACGGTTATAGCTTTTTCCGACTGGCCGCTTTGTTCAAAAAGAAACGCCAGCGTCATATTGGCGGCGGTATTGCCGGGATTTTTCTCGATGGTGGCTTGCAGTTTCTGGATGGCTTCGTCAGTTTTTCCCTGGGACAGGTACAATCGGGCCAAATTGTCGTGGGGAATGTTCCACTGGGGGTTTAGTTCAATGGCTTTTTTCAGGGATTCTTCGGCTGCCTCGGGGTTCTTGGCGGCCAGTTGCACCTGGGCCAGCAGATTGTAGGTGAAGGGGTTGTCCGGGAACTGGACGATCTTTTCGCGGCACAGGCTTTCGGCGGCATCCATTTTTTGGTTAGCGAGGCTGGCCTTCACCAACGCGGCCAGCATGGGCAGGGAGTTGGGTGCACCAGCATAGCCTTTTTCAAGGACAGCCAGCGCCGCGTCCCGATTGCCTTGAACCTCGTACAGGTGCGCCAGCTTCAGATAGCCCCACGGAACAGCGGGCGCCTTCTCGATGATTCGATCATACTGCTCACGGGCCGCATCGTAGTCCTGCCGGGAGAGCTTGAAATCTCCCAGGTCACCTATGGCCTGGAGATCGCCGGGTTCCACCTCCATGATCGCCTTCAGCTGTTTCTCTGCAGCCGGATAATCCTTTTGGGCCATGTAAACACGGGCCAGCGCACGACGAATATCCTTGGATGACGGGTTTTGCTGCAGCCCCTGGTTCAGCACGTCGATGGCCAGGTTTACCTCCTTGTTCATCAGATGAGCCTGACCGAGGTAGAGGTACCCGTTGGCGGCCTCCGGATTCTCCGCCACAACGGTGCGGAAAGCCGTCACCGCCTCGTCACCACGGTTGCCGGCCAGGTGAAGCTGCCCCAGCACAAAATTGGCACCGGCGCTTTTGGGGTTTTCCGCCAGCACCTCGTCCACCCGTTCCTTGGCCAGGGCCGGTTCCCGTCTGATCATATGGATCTCGGCCATCTTGGTCTTGGCCGTCAAAATTCCCGGGTCAGCCGGATCCTTCGACAGGGACAGGCTCTCTTTCAGGACTTCCAGGGCCTGGTCGGTATCCTTTTTCAACACATATTGCTGGGCCAGCGCTTCTCTGAGGACAAAGCTGGATGGAATGGCGACAATACCATCCTTGAGCATTTTCATCGCCTGCTCCGCCTCGTTCTGCTTCATGTAGAACTGAGCCGCGGTAATGATATTTTTCTCGCGGTCCGGATCCATGGCGGCCAGTTCGTCGAGCACCACGGCAGCCTTGGCCTGCTGATCGGATTTCCAGAAGAAGTCGGCCAGGGCCAGACGATGGGCCGCTTTATCCGGCTCCAAGGCCACATTTTCCCGCAAGACGGTTTCAGCGTCGTCCTTGCGATCGGTCTGTAGGTAAAGGCTGGCCAGGAGCAGGCGCAGGGTCATTGCATCGGGGTTGCGATCGATCCCCTCCTTGAGCAGGGCTTCGGCATCGGTCAATTCATCGTCGGCGGCATGGCGCGAGGCCAGCAAAACAAACAGATCAGGCCGTGTTTCTCCCTCCTGGTGCAGGGCATTCAACAAGGCTTTAGCCTCATCGTTTTTCTTTTCCGCCAGGAGGATCGTCGCCCGGACCAGACGACCGCCGCGATGGGTGGGATCTTTGCCCAGAATGATATCCACGGTTTCCCTGGCCCGGTCCGTCTGGCGAGCGGCCATGAGAATACGGGCCACTTCGGCCTGCGCATCCAGGTGGTCGGGGTTCAGGGTCACCGCCTGTCTGAAATTACCGTATGCGCTCTTAAAATTCTTTTGCTTCAGGTCGGTCCTGCCCAGCATGTAGTAGGCATCGGCAAATTTGGGATCGATCTGGATGACATTTTTAAATTCGAGCACGGCCTTGACGGTGTCACCCTTTTCAAACAGCGCAACACCCTTGTCGTAAAACTTCATCTTCTTATCTTCTTTGGTGCTGCAGGATGTCATCATAACCAGCATGATCAGCGGCAAAAGCAGGATAACTGTTCTTTTAATCATTGGCGGGAATTCCTTATAAACTGGTTGGTTTATTAGTTGGTTGGTTGGTTCGTTAGTTTTTTAGTTGTTGGTTAACCGGGTTGTTGATATTTTCGCAGATAGGAAATCAGCTTGTTGATTTTCTTCCAGATGACATCCGATTGCTGCTTGATCTGATCCATCTCTTTTTCAGTGATGTAGTGCTGGTCCAATGCCACATAGCCGTGGCTGATCGTTTCCGCAATTGAAGATCGGCTGTAGTCAAGGAACTTTATGAAATCCTTGCTGCTGCTTCTATGGAATCCCTCGGCACTGTTGGCCATCACCGACACCGCACTGCGGGTTATTTGATTTTTAAGCTCAAAATCTTTATAGAATTTTTCTTTTTTTGTCAGCTGGTAAACCTGACTCACCAATTTCCTCGATTCCTTCCAGCACTAAAGATCTTCGAATCGTTTTATGGAAGCCACCATGTCCCCATTGAAGCCAACAAACAAACGAACTAACCAACCAACTAACTGATCAAATCGCCCCTTTCCGCTGCAGCACCACGAAGATCGTCTTGAACAGAATTCTCACGTCATGGTAAAATCGCCAGTTATCCAGATACTGGCAGTCCAGGGCCACGATCTGTTCGAAGTCGGTAATCTTGTTTCTGCCAGACACCTGCCATAGGCCGGTGATTCCCGGTTTGGCAGAGATGCGCTTGAGGTGTTCGGGCTTATATTTCTCCACCTCTTCCAAGGTGGGCGGCCGGGTGCCCACCAGGCTCATCTGGCCGCGCAGGACGTTAATGAACTGGGGGAATTCGTCCAGGGAGGTCTTGCGCAGAAATCGTCCCACCCGCGTGATGCGCGGATCGTCCGTCAACTTGAAGATGGCGCCGTTCATCTCGTTTTCGGTCATCAGGCCTGCCTTTTTGGCTTCGGCGTCGGCGCACATGGTCCGAAACTTGTACAGGCCGAAAACGCGGCTATGCTGGCCCATGCGCATCTGCTTGAAGAGCACCGGCCCCGCCGAGTCCATTTTAATGGCAATGGCCACCGCCGGGTAGATCAGCAGGAAGATCAAGGTGCCGACCAGCCCGCCGACCAGATCCAGAATGCGCTTGTAAAGCATACCGGAAGCATTGAAGGGCGCCGCACGCATGGTCAGAAAGGGAACCCCCTGGCAGATTTCCATTCCTAACAAGTACTCCTTGCTGTTCCACAATCCCGGCAGGATGCGCACCGGGATGCCTACCTTATAGCAAAAGTCCAGATGAGGTTCCAAGTCTACCGACCGGTCGCCGGAAACCGCGAAGACCACCTCGTCGATGGCATGTTGCGTCACCATTGTTGGCAGGTCATGGATGGCGCCCAGCGCCTTGTCGGATGCAGCCGATTCGTCCCTCACGCGCAACCGGCCGACAATTTGGTGCCCCCAACTCACTTGGTCTGTCAGGACACGCGCCACCTGCTCGCTACGCCGGGCATCCCCGACAATCAGGATGCGGCTGACGTTGAACCCCTTGATGGAGAACTTTTCCAGATACACCTGAACGAAGATCCGGCAGATCAGTGTCAACAACAGGGTCAATACGGCGCAATAAGCTACGAATTCGCGGGAGTAGTCCAGGTCCTTGAAAAAATAGAGACCGGCCGAGAGAAAAGAAAAATCCAGGAATACGGCCTTGAACACTGACCAGGCTAAGTTCAAGTAGGTCTTCGGCTTGACTTCGCTGTACAGGCCAAACTTGCCCATGGTGTAACTGTTGATGAACATCAGGGTGAGGATGGTAAAGCTGAACACCATCGAATCGATGGGCACGATGCCGCCCGAGGCGATGTAGCTCCAGTAAAAGGCCCCGTAACCGGCTGCAATCACGCAGAGGGCGTCTGCGATCAATAAAATATTGTTGATGATGATGACTTGTTGTTTGAGCATTTTTTATAAAGATCGTGTTAAGTATTAAGTGTTAAGTTGTAGGTATTGTTTGGTGTTTGATGGTTTTAATGAGGGCGTGAAGCATACTGGAGATGCTTTTCAGTTCAGCTACTAATTCTTTTTCAACCGTCGCAGGAACAATTCGAATTTGTAAAGCAATGTAAGCCTGAGTCCTAAGTTCGGCGGCAGATCCCTTGGCAATGTGAAGAAAGCGAATAAATTCAGCCTTTGAGTCCCTTTCAGCTTCCTCGGCTATATTTGAAGGAATTGACACAGCAGCCCTGGTCATCTGATCTTTGAGACCGTAATCGCGGCAGTCCCCCAACACTTCATATACCCTTACTGCAAGCCGACAGGACTTTTTCCACACTTCCAGATCTTCAAATGAGCGGTAGGGCATGATAATAATAGTGTTAGGTCAAAAGAGATCGTCCGATACTTCTCGATGGCAATCAACTTATTGTAATTTTATGTTTTTCTTATCTTAAAACCTAAAACTTAACACTTAAAACCCGCAATACGTGTCCGCTTACAGCGGCACATATCGTGGCAACACCGCATACAACTGCCCGACAAAGGCTTCCAGCATCCGATAGGCGTCATCCATGCTCTGGCCAGGGGCCAGGACCATTTCCGCGCGGACCAGGGCACCGTCGGTGCGCTGTTTGGTGAAGGCATCCACCATCAGCCAGTACTTGTTCATCCAGGGGCTGGTGATCGTCCGGCCGCGCTGAAAGAAAAAGTAGCTGCCCAGCACCCGCGTGTCGCCTTTTTGCCACACTGTTGTCAGATGGGAAATTGATCGCCAGCGATAGTTTTCACCAACTGCTCCTGGGAACGGATCAGGGCCCAGCCGCCGCCCAGCATGCACGACTGGGGGGCGTGGGCCGTGTGGCGGGTGCCCTGGTATTCGTAAAAAGGAATCAGCAGGTGAATGGCATTGCGTCTGTCTTCTGAAAAATAGGTGGCGCTGACATAATCGTCGGACCACAGCGCGTTTAAAATGTCCTGGGAGAGATAGTCACGTTTGGCCTGCCAGTCGCCGATGGTCATGGGAAAGGTTTCAAAAGACGTGCGCTCCGGAAGATTGCGCGCCGATGGCAGCCGCTGTAAGGCCTGACCGCTGCCCACAAAGATCAGGCACAGAATCACGGTTATCGCAATTGGCTTTCGCCAAACGTTGAAATCGTTGGGAGCGTTAGGAGCGTTTAGATCGTTAGGAGCTTTTAGATCGTTTGGATTGTTAGAAACCGTCAACCGTGAACCGTCAACCGTAAACTTGTTTTCTTTCTCCTTTGAACTATTTGTCATTTTTTTCAGTAACATCGAGACGCCGAACAAAATGGCCGCGGCCAGCATAAAGATAACCCAGCCGGCAAAAGTCGTGGAACAAATTCTCGGCCAGCTCCGGATATCCCCAGACGTGCAGCATGCCGGTGGCGAAGATGCGCAGACCGTTGACCACGATGGATAGCGGCGGCACGACGATCAGCAGCACGGCATTCTGCCACAACCGTCGGCAGTAGAAAAAGCCGAACAGCAGGGCCATGAGAATCAGCGGCACGAAGTAGCGCAGCCCGCTGCAGGCATCCACCACCTGCAGCTGGGTGATGCCCAGATCGATGATGTTGCCGTCCTGAAGCACCGACACGCCAACCAGGCGCAGCATCATCACAGACAGGGTGCTGGCGGCCAGCTTGAGGTTGAAGGTCAGCATGCGGTTGACGAATGGGGGCAGGGGAACGATGAAGGCCAGGATCAACAGTGGAAACAGCAGATGCCGCAGCCGCAAGCCGTAAAGGATGAACATCACGCCGACGATGCAGCCATAGATGCCGATGTACAGCAGGGTTTCCATGGAACCCAGTTCGCCGGCGATCATCAACAAGACAGACAGGCATACCGGAACCAGGCCCCACAGGTTCCAGGTGAATTGCCCGAATTGGAAATCCTTTCTTTTTTCCCAGCACAGGTAGAGAAAAAGGGGTACGATTAGGTAGCAGTAGCTGTTGTCGCCTTCTCCCCATCGGATATTAATCTTTTGCAACGCGGGGAAAAATCCCAGCAAAAAGACAGTGGTGATCATTGCCGGTAGCGCATATTTCATTGTATTTGATTTTTTCATGTGCTTATTCAGTTTTAGATGTGTAGTTGTTGGTAATAAACGGGATTGTTCAAAAGTTTCAACGTTTTCATGTTCCTAATTATTCCAACGATCCAAACGATCTAAACGTTTTGCAACTTCCAGGAGAATTGTTCGAATTGAAAATCTTTTCCCTTTTCACACCACAGGTAGAGAAGCAGGGTAGCGATCAGGTAGCAATCATTGTTGTCGCCGCTGTCCCAACGAATCTCGAGGTTTTATAGTACTGGAAAGAAGGCGAATGGAAAAGCTGCAATAAACAAACCGGGAGAAATAAATTGTAGTAGATTTTTATTCTTCATAATTAATTTGATTTTTTTATTTTGTGGTCTACCAGAGAGAGGGAGTTGAAAAAGTGAGGCCATACTATCGGCACAATCATTATAAAATCCACATTTGATTCTATGGAACACAACTTACTTAACGAATAAATATACAAAAGGAACTATTTTTGTTTTATTGTCTGCAGTAAAGCTTTCACGAAGAATAATGTATTGGTAACCAAATATCGTTTCCAAAGGCGTCCTGGTTCTTTCATCAAACGGTGTAACCATTCAAGACCATTATCACGCATCCAGCCCGGTGCCCGCTTGATCGTTCCTGCATGAAAATCAAAGGCGGCTCCGACTCCTATCATAACACTCCTAACCCGACCACGATGTTCCGACATCCAAAGCTCTTGCTTGGGACAACCTAATCCAACAAATACGATACTCGTGCCGCAGGAGTTGATTTGACTCACAATTTCCTTATCTTCTTTTTCGTTCAATGCACGGAAGGGCGGTGATAGCATTCCTGCTATTTTCAAATCAGGGAATCTGAGTAACATGTTTTTGCGTAATTTCATCAAGGTCCCTTCAGAACTGCCATAAAAATAGATAGGAATACCCTTATTTGCACATTCCCAAAGTAGCCTTATCATAAGATCTGGCCCAGAAATACGGGGTTGGTGTGAGAATCCTAAACGACGCAAAATCCATGCGACCGGAGCGCCATCCGGGGTCGCCATATCAGCCTTTTTAATCACTTCGAGGTAAGCTTTGTCTGTCATAGAGGTGACGATGACATGGGCATTGCAGATAGCGACATATCTTGATTTGTTTTCCTTAGCCCAGGACAAAATACGTTTTATGGTATGATGCCACGATAAGGCGTCGATAGGAACCCCAAGCACACTCCCAACAATACGCTTATCTGACACCTTGGTTCACCTCGGCAATCACCTCATGATAAATAGAAATCAGCTGTTTGTAACTGATCTCTGGTGTATATTTGGACTCATATTCAGCTCTTGCTGCTTCTCCCATCCTGTGCAGGGCTTCAGGATGATCAAGGACCCAGCCAAGTTTCTGTGCAAGATCCTTCGCGTTTCCTGGTTCAAATAATAATCCGGTTTGGCCGTCTTTCACCAGGTCTGACAAAGCACCAAGCCGGCTCGTGATTACAGGCAGATTGTTGGCAAATGCTTCCATTACAACCAAACCAAATGTTTCATAACAAATGCTGGGTAATATTAAACAGGCTGCCCGTCTCATTGCCGAGCGCACAGCATCGCGCTCAAGAAAACCTTTCAAATCTATATTAGAATGGTTTATAAGTTTTTGATGGCATGGTCCTTCGCCGATCACTGTAATTTTCGCCGCAGATGCCATCTGAGCAGCCTGAACTAATGTTGCAATACCTTTCTCGGGTGAGAGACGTCCCACAAAAAGAAAACCACTACGATAATCATATTCCTCCCGCTTTGCCGAGACCACAAAATTCGGTTTCACCGTAATACGATTGGCTGGCAGGCCACCTTCGATAAATTTTTGCCGGCAGAACTCATTTAGAGCAATATATCGAGAAACTTTATTACGATAAGTGCCCAAGAAACGATGAAGTACCAGCATCGTTGCGAGCACCAGACTTTGGTTAAAAGAACCATGATAACAACGCCGTACTATACCACGCCAAGGAATTCGCCCCAGGCAATCTTCGCACAGGCGATAATTTCTTATAAACATGGCCTGCGCACACAATAAACGGAAATTGTGCAAAGTCTGAACAACCGGGATCCTACAATGTGCCGCAGTCCAGTAAACGGCAGGCGAAATCAAGGGGAACGTGTTGTGCACGTGAATCACGTCAGGACAAAAAGCGACGATATCACGATTGAGCATACTTGCACTTCGATGCGACCAGAGGGTTTCAGTCGCTGCAAGCAGAGGTTTCAGAGTATTGAGTTCATCATTGTGCCGGGTAATGACTCTCAATTCGTGCCCACGGGCACGCAGCATTTTCGCTTCATCTTCAAAAACAGTATCTTCACCGCCTCGTTGCTGGTAAGCATTGTGCACCATCAATATACGTTCTATTGCCATCTCGTCACGCACCATTTGTATTTTGACGCAGTAATACAGGTTCAGGCCCAATGGTGATGAACTCGGAGGCATTTAGGCTGTATGACGAACTATCAATTCGAGTGATACTGTCTGCTTGCCAATCCGCAGGCAATTTAAAACTACGGTACTTTTTGCTCCATACTATGTATCGAGTATTTCCGGCCCGCTGAAGTTCGCAAAACCAAATGTTTTGAATCTCATTACACTTAATAATATTCACCCCCCGCAGCCATTCCACCAAGCGCGTATATCCAGTTGCAGCAGGCTTGGGATGTTTTCCCTCGTCTTCAGCAAGCCCCATCGCGCCGTTATTCCAAGCATACCAGAAAACGTGGTTAACACCATATGCCAAATTAATTAAATAGCTTCTCATCACTATCCCGGCCGCCTCGTTGTAGCCCACCTGGCGCCAACTGGACCACTCTGGCCTCAACTGCTGGCCAAATCCGCCGTTGCGGTTGGCTATCAGCCAGCCCATTTCGGTATTCCACAAAGGTTTTGCCGCAAGTCCATTACTTCGCATAATTGCACGCACGCGCTCTATTCGTTTGCCCAATACCTCGGGTTCATCTTTAGGTGCATAGAAGTGGTAACTGACAACATCAGCGAATTGGCCCCCACCTGCCTTAAAATATTTGTCGAGCTTTCCGAAAGCGCCTCCCTGAATAGATGGTGTCAATAAAACATTGCTTGGATCGATAGATTTCAGGGCTCTCGATGCAATTTGTTCCATTCGAACAAGTGTAACAAAATCACCAGTCCAAAAATGCTCGACGTTGACCTCGTTCCACACCTCCCAATGGCGTATCCGTCCTTTATATCGTTTCGCCAGTGTTTTCACATAATCCCGCCAGTCATCAAGGGAACGGGGAGGGCTGCTAGCGCCTGGCGCATATGGCGAAATTGTCTGGCGGTCGGCAGCCGCCCATGACGGTGTTTGGCCGAGTGTGAGAAGCACTTTAACGCCATTTATCTCAGCAGATTGAACATATTTATCTAAAATTTCAAAGTTCCATATCCCCTTTTCTGGTTCAAGCTCGCGCCAAGTTGTGTTGGAATCCCATAACCTTATAAATCCGAAAGGCACAGATGGCCAAGGATTACCCTTCCCCAAACCATGTACATGCAGGCCAAATGTGTCTTTGCTGATAGTCTCTGCGGTTGCAGCCTTCAGTAACAAAAACATCAAGGCAGCCAGTATAGTTATAAAGATTAAGCGAGTGTTCGGCATTTAATCTGCGCCTATATTCAACGAGTTCGATAGGACCCAGAGATAGAACAACCGTATATCGTGCGATAATGAGGCACTTCGTCCAGGGCGAAATCGTATTTCAAATCCATTCTACGGTATGAACCTTTTATCAAACGTTCAAAATAGCGCCCCAAGGTAGTCAGACGACGCAACAAAGAGGATTTATGTCCTCCAAAACGCCTTTGTATTTCAGCAGTTTCCTCAAGCATCTCCGGGTGGCAGCTTAGATTGTATCCATCCAAAGTAAATAGCCCTAAATAATGAGGAAGTTTGGCAAAACGTTTGTCTGCATATAGAAGACGCAGAATTAAATCCATATCGGACGCATACTTGTAACGATCATCGAGTTTGAGGATACCCTCGTCCCAGAGACGACGCCGATAGAAAGTCGTGCATGAAGAGGCGTTTAAAAAACTATTGGCAATGTAGGTGCGTGAGAGTCTAATTTCTCGACGTGCCGCCATTGGTTTTCCGTCCTCATGGACAACTATGGCGTTACCGTAGACAAAATCCACCTCTGGATGTTGATCGAAAAAATCCGACACTTTTTTTAAGGATCCTGGCAGATACTGCTCATCACTGTTTAGCCAGCAAAGCACATTGCCGTCAGCTCTCGACCAACCTCGGTTTATAGCGTCGTACATGCCGTTGTCATGTTCTGATACCCAGAGGAGGTCTTTCTGTCGTGAAAGCCATTGCGGGGTGCCATCAGTGCTGCGCGCGTCCTGAATCAAGTGCTCGACATCTGCTTCACATTGACCACGAACCGCGCCGGTGCACCGGCGTAGCTTTTCCAGACTATTTTTAGTGGGTGTTATAACTGAAAACTTCATGGCTAAATAAAAGGTGTCGATTTCCTACTATGCTTAGTGATGTCAGACATTTCACAACAACTAATGATCCTTGCATAGAGAGTCTTCGCCTGAGCAAACAGAGGATGAGTCAGCACCTCGCCTCGGCGTGTATTGAGCAGTTGTGTTTTCTTTTTTGTTGGTCGTGCAACCATTTTTTCGTCGCCCATAGAATCTATTAGATTGATTCTATCTAAGTCCGCAAATATCTTGGCATCTTCCTCAGGTGAATTATGGTAAAGATTAAAGTTAGTTCTAAATCGTTTGTTCACTTGGTATATCACGGATGCATAATTTGTTACTATTTGTCTGAAATCCGCAACTAATAAATACGAAGATAGATGTTCTACAGTTTGATAAAATTTTAGATAACGCCTTAATGCTTGGCCGATTCCAATTTCAGGATGACGCGTCACTAAAGAGGTCGCTGCATCGGCGGGATCACGTATCAGCACCAATATCGGTAATCCAAATTCAGAGCCCATTATGAGTTGTGATTCTGAGTGCAGGTGATGTGCTATGGCAACCGGTTTCTGCTGAACGCGCTCAAATGCAACTACTGCAAAACTATTTGCACAACGGGGATAGCCCTCAAGGACCAATTCCTTCGCATCAGAAACTATCAATTGCTGGTAACGCTTTTGTGTTCCATACCAAATTTTGCATAGCATTGGGTAACGGAAGATATGATCAAAAAGAAAAAATTTTAAACTAAAGGGCATTGTTGTAACTTAATGTTGACTGTATTTTGAAGGAGGTAAGTTCCAAATAGAAAAGATTAAATAGTAGTTCAGGCACGAATAATCATTCAATCTTTACGATAATAACCGCAGGTATACTTTAACCCCGTTTTTGCTCCGCGGTAACGTGCCTGCCAATAACGATAGTCAAAAAACTGCTAATTCACCAAGAAGAAACTCTAATCGTCCATTCAGATCTATATTTTTTTTCCGCGGCACCTTATACAACATTTTCTCGATTTCAGAACGTGGATACCCTATTGTTGAAAGCCGTTCGTTGCCAATGCGGTCGAGCATTTTCCGGGCTACTTTGCAACGGTATGAAGTTAAGAAATGGTGTTGCCACTTGTCCAACGATGAGGTTTCTACACTTGAATAGGTGTTTACGCCCTTTGGATCACCCATCCTTCCATGTAAAAAACTTGCACGGTAGTCGATTAACATGGTTTCACAATAAGCAATACCTAACCATTTACAAAGGTCCCTAATGACATATTCAGGCTGCGTGACAAGGTCCTCGTAGCGCACCAGTTTTTGATTGGCAGAGGGCATTGCAATTGCCTTCGCCAAGTGTTCATGCCCTTCATCCCAATCAATCCAGTAGTCTGGCCACATGAAGCGGCCTCTATAGAAAGTCGAGCATATAGAGGATAGCACCGCAAGAGGATTTCGGGTCAGAAGGATTATCTTAGCTTCCGGAAAGAGTTGTTTTAGCATTGGCAACATAAGGTAGTAACGCGGTGTCTTATCGAGAAAGAATGGAAGACCATTTGCTGCAGCTTCATACATATGAATAGCGTATGACGAAACCGCTGTTTTATATATTTCCTCTCCGGCGGATATCGCAGAAATAAAATCATTGATCGCGTTAGCGGCGGTATGATGAGCATATATGGAACGTCCCCTCGCGGGGTCACGCATTCCCCAGAAAGGAAGCATTAGCCAAGGCTCTGCAGTGCTGGCAATGTCCTCGTTTGCAGATAGAATTTTCTGTAGCAGAGTAGAACCAGAACGTGGCAATGAGATTATAAAAATAAGATTTATCAAGTAGAACCTATGCCCAGGCCAATATGCGATTCATGGATAAATTGTAATGTACGTAGTGAACCATCAAAATGTTCCAAACCACAGTTGATATCAAAACAATCCATGCGGCCCCCAACATACCATATAATGGGACAATAAGTGGAAAAAGAATCATCTGCAGCAATACGCTTGCTGAAAGCGAAATGAGATGTTTTTTTTCGTAATGCGTCATTAATAACAATACGCCCGCTGGGCCTGCGCTAACATTAACTGCTACATTGATAAGCAACAACGTAAATACGTATTTTGCTGACACGAAATCAGGGCCATACATGCCAAGGAGTTTTTCAGCTTCAAGTCCCATAACGCCGCATACTATAATCGTGGCTATCATTACGCTACGTGTAGTACGCCTGACTAGAAACGCGCAATGACTGGTGGTCACCTTCAGCATACAGAACCGCAAAACGCGAAGCCATGGCTTGGTATACCGTTTGGCCAATAATTGCAGCGGCTAAGGCAAAGCGTTCAGCGGCAGCATATAGCCCAGCTTGTTCTAAATTAGCTAAATTGCCTGTGGCGATTATAGCCATCTGAGATGACAATACCGCCAGAATTGATGAAGAATAAATCGCAGGTGAAAAAAAGGCACTGACTCCTTGCGATCCTTTTTTTCTGGCAGCGATATTAACACCTCGTTTATTATCAACAACTAAGGTCTTTGATTCCCAATGTTTACCAAAAAGCAGGCCTATTATCGAACTTCCAAGTAATATGCCTACTACAATTGACACCGCATCCATTCCCGCTAACAGCATAATAGACAAACCAGCAATCGCAATACCTGGGCGTAAAATGCCATCAGGCACTATAGCGAGAGCGGCACGGTGTTCTCCTCTGATTATTCCTTGGCTGAGCCTAGTCCGTGCAATAAACAAAATTAGGACAATTAGCAGTAACATCTCAAAAGGTGCTTTGCGACCTATCGGCAAACACCAAATAATTATGGCTTCAAATAAGCAAACCAAAATACCGGCCAGCCATACATATCTTGAAGCGCAATGTAAATACTGCAGTATGGCTTTACGAACATCCGTATCGAGAGAGGTCAGTGATGCGGCTATCTTTCGAGTAGCAAAAGTTTCATGCCCTAGTAGTGCGAATACAACGCCGACATTAACAAAAGAGAGTAAAACGTTAAAAATACCGAAGTTTTTTAATCCTAACACATGTGCAGCAATAACAGAAAAACCGAACGAAAGCGTTACAGCACATACCCTAAGAATGAGAGCTATGACAGGGTGATTCAGCATGATTCTATTATGGTATAAAAGGGTTACCTAAATACAAATGAAGCTCCCCGCAGCAGAGCTGCGAGGTATCAAAGGGGTTTTAAAACCATTTTATATTGGAAGGGGACACGTCGTTTCCCCTTCCAAACTAACCCCTTCCTCATCTTTCACCCCGCAGCAGAGCTGCGAAGAATTCTTTTGATTAAATTTCTCGTGTCACATATATTTAAAAGATTAGGTTCTGAAACTTTAAAAGCTTATTCATAAAAATTTCAGTTTGTGTTAGCAAGAATAACTGGGAACATAGCGAGTGTACCCATAATTACAAGAAATGCATAAGTCATGGCGCCATAAAATTCCACAGCAACCAAAACACAAACTATCTGTGCAAGACCAACAATCTTTAGTTGACCGAATTGCTCGTTTGATGATTGTCTTAATAAACCAAAAAAAATAAACAGAAACATGGTGGCTACTGGCAAGGTACTAACAAGACCCCCTAATGACATAAGTCCGAGCCAAAGGTTGTGTATCTCCATACCTGAAGCCATAATTTTATATCCTTTCCCAAACAATGGTCTATCGACAATAATGTCCCATGCAATCGAATACTGTCCAAGTCTTGCGTCTACTGTTGCTGCTGCTTCTCGGGTGCCTCCAAACGTTTTCAAGGAAGTGATAGTGCTTATTTCGTTTAAACGGAGGATCTCAAACATTCCGACGCAAGAAAGCACTACCAATAGGCTGATAACAAGAACTACCCCTTTGCTTTTTTGAAGTGTAATCCGAAAATAGGCTGCAGAAATGATTCCAATGATAAGCGTTAAGTACATATTTCGAGATTGCGCACCTATATATCCAGAAAGAATCAATATTGTGGCGACATACTTAAAAAAACCTTGAAATAATTCTTTTTTGCGCTTTTCTACTAAATACAAATATAAAAGAGCAAAGCTGCCTATCATTGCCATATCTCCATAATTACTAAAAAAACCGACGGCCTTTTTTAAGGAAGTTATGCCAATGCGCGATTCTGCAAACCTTTGAACAGGGAAATCATATATACCGACCGAAGCTATCAGAACCGAAAATATTACGATCACCGCAACAATAACCATCAATCTTAAGGTAAGGAACAAATCCTCGAAGGAATCAATATATATTAGAGGAATAGATAAGTATAAAAGCTGTTTAAGGATAAGATTGATAACATGTGCAAAGTATTCAGGGTGTTCAATCACCGAAATCAGGCGTCCGCAAGCGTATATCGTAAAGAGGAGAACAAATATTAATATTGTTGCAATTTTTTTTGAGGGTAACAGTCTTTTCCTGAAAAAAAGTTTTAAAGTAGCAAAACATAAAACAATAGGTGCGAGAATATTGTCCATTGACAATGACCCCACCACCGAATAAAGGTAAAAGGAGAGAGAAATCAACCAAATCGAGTAAATATATTTTGTAAATAAATGGATAGTGGGCATTCTTAGTATATATAACCTAAACTCAAATTATTGTATTAGACAATTAACATGTTTGTTGTCATTTTCCATAGCAATATTTTACATTTTTCGACTATTAAATGGTCTTCTTTAATTCATCTCTTAAAAGATTTGAGTATGCTATAGGATTATAATGATGATTAATTTTGTTCTTATTAATTAATTTATCTTTTACAATTCCATTGTTACATAGTGATTTCTTATCAAGATTAATATAAGAAATACATTCGCGATAACAAAATTTTTCAACACGTTCATTAAAACGTATAGCTAGTTTAGTTCGCTCCTTCTGTGTTACCTTAACTTCTTTTCTCAACTGAGAAATCTCTCCCCAATCTTGACCATCCTTTATTGTTGGTAAAGGAGAACTTATTACAACAACGCTTTTATTTTCAGATGCCTCTTTAATTAAATTTGTATATTTTTCAACCGCGTCATTTAACATTTTTTCGATGGATTCTTTTTTTATTAGCACGGTACCAAATAATGAATCCAGTATCAACTTCACCAAGCATAATAATAATTTTTTTTCCCTTGGATATTGATCTGATCTTTTCTTTAAAAATTGGATAAGCCTGGGTTTTTGATTGTGGATTATATAGCCCGGATGCAGTTGCACCCATTACGCTACATATTTCAAAATTCTTGAAAGGGAAGTTTAGTTTAAAATATGGATGTTTGAAAACAAGTACATGAGAATCTCCTAAAACATAAATTTTTTCTTTTGCTATATGATTTATAATCATGTCTATAAACTGATTAAAATAGTTCTTTATAAGCTTTTTTATTGTCATTTTAAGAATAATGTTTTCTGGTTCCGAAGATCAGCACCGTTGTTAAAAGAGCGGAGGTAGATATAGTTGTACTTCAGGGTCCACCATAGTCTTTCGATGAAGATGTTGTCCTGGGCAAGACCTCTGCCGTCCATACTGATGTCAATGCCATGCTCCTTGAGTACGACGGTAAAATCTTCACTGGTAAACTGGGAGCCCTGATCGGTGTTGAAGATTTCCGGGGTCCCGTAGCGGCGGATCGCCTCTTCTAACGCCTCGACACAAAAGTCAGTTTCCATGGTGTTGGGGATATAGGGACGCCCATAAATATATAAATAAGTCGATAACTACGTATTTAGGAATTAAGAAGAACTTTGGAAGAACTTTGGGGTCAGGTCTCCACATTTGACATTATAAAATCCGGTTTGCAGTTCACAGTTTACGGTTTATACAGCGCAAAACGCAAGGCGTAAGGCGTAGCGAAAGGAGTTTACGATTGTCGGTTGACAGTTACCGGTTTAAGATCCCAACGAGCAAACGCCCAAACCGCTACTTACGATCTAAAAGTTCAAGATGAAGGTCTAAAAAACAGACCTGATTCCAATCGCACGAATAAACAGCGTGATTTTTTTGGCCGTCAACCGTTAACTGGTAGCCGTCAACCGGTTTCTTTCAACTCTCGCGTCCTCACGGCTTTTGTCCCTCACACCCGCTGCACTCAAGCCGCTAAGAGCGCCAAGTTTTTACATTCAGACGGGCAACAATCGTTTTAAGTTTCAGGTGTTACACCAATTTTCAATCAACAACCCCGGTACGGTTTCCGGTTAAACGGTTACCAATCCGGGGACTAACTCGAAATGCTTATCTTTAGTAAATAGTTTATAGCCATGCTGGAAAGCGACTGCCGCAATCCATATATCATTTGTTGGAATGGGCGTGCCTGAAACCTTGAGGTTGTTGAGTATGGACGCGTAAAAATCAGCTGTCGTCACGTCAATCGTGTGGACAACAACTCTTGGGGAATCCATGAAAACATTCAGCTCTTCCCTGTTTTTGTCTTCGCGATTGCCACCTTTAAATCCGGAAAAGAGCTCACCGGCACTGATCGCTGAAAATCCAATCTGATCAATTTTTCTCAATGCGTTGACGACAGCGACATCGCCTTTCATGGCCAATGAATAGATGTTGGTATCAATCAACACTTTTTTCATTGCCAGAGTTCCTGATCAATGCAACGCTCCCGGGTTATTGTATCATTGATCGTCTTGAATTCATCTTCGCTCCACCTTCCAAACAGGTCATCCAAATCATCATATTCCCGCGAATAATTCTTTGCCTTCTTAAGTCCGAGGCTTGTCTTGATCAGTTCAATGGTCAATTGATTGATGCTTTTGCCTTGCTTTTTGGCCGTAGTTTTTAATTTCTCGGCGAGATCGGAATCAACGCCTCTTATTGTGACTGCCTTCATCGCCCCTCCAATCTGATGTCATATATAAACATCAATATGATGTCATCATATGCCATCAATCTGGTTTTGTCAAAAGAAAGGACTGTTAATCAGAACTGATCAAATTTGTTATACGGATCTCTATGAAGCTCAAGTGGCCTATTAAACCCAGGTACTGATCAAGAAAGAAATCTGGAGGAAAGAGAAAGAAATCTGGGGACGGGCCAAGACAAATAGCTGCAATCAATTCGAAAAAGTACGAAAAAACGCCTTATTTTGCCCTTATAACGGCCTTTTTGGGGCCAAAATGGAGCCTTTAACATAGCGGTTAATTGCAAAGGGACCGGGGTCAAAAAGGGACCGGGGTCAGATCTCCACATTTGACATTAAAAAAGGTCAGTTTACGGTTTACAGTTCACGGTTGACGGTTTTTACAGCGCAAGGCGGAAGGCGAGAAGCGTTTACGGTTGTCGGTTGACAGTTACCGGTTTAAGATCCCAACGAGCAGACGACCAAACCGCTACTTACGATCTAAAAGTTCAAGATGAAGGTCTAAAAAACAGACCTGATTCCAATCGCACGAATAAACAGCGTGATTTTTTTGGCCGTCAACCGTTAACTGGTAACCGTCAACCGGTTTCTTTCAACTCTCGCGTCCTCACGGCTTTTGTCCCTCACACCCGCTGCGCTCAAGCCGGCAAGGGAAAAAAAGCATGGCTATTGAATTGGAGAATGAAAATCTGAAAAATGGGTTTTAACGAGAAAAAAGCGTTTCGATCAATTTATCTTTTGCGGTTCTCTATGAAACTCCAGTTGCTGCAAAATACTCGGATAACGGGTCCAGATCCCAAGGGATCTCTGGCCAGATTATCCGGGGCGTCTTCATTGCCTGCTGAACGATGCGCATAAACTTTTTGCCGATGCTCTTTGACTTACGACGGTTGAATCGAAAGACATACTCATCCAAATAGTTCTGAAGGTATTTCGGTTCGAATCGACCCTGATACGTTCCTCTGATTAATCGCTTGATCAAGGTCGTCACCAAGTGAGCTCCGTGTAGCTTATCGTAGTTCTTGCTCTTGCTTTGGTTGGTTCTCTCGCGACGGAACTGTTCTGTATCAATGATGTTGGGGACAGTGGGGACGTCCATTAATATATAAGTTTAGGATAATTGTTGAGAACGTTTAGTTTGTGTTGATCGCAAAAGAACAGTGAACTGTATACGGTGATCGGGACAGGGATTCTAAAATTCGCTCTCTCTCGCCCTCATGCTCTCGCGGCTTTTAATAAAGGGACTACGGGGTCAGGGGACTACGGGGTCAGGTCTCAACATTTGACATTATAAAATCCGGTTTGCAGTTTACAGTTATCGTTTCACGGTTTTTTTATCGTAAGGCGTTTCTTTTCGCAAGGCGTTAGTCGGAAGGCGGTAGGCGGAAGGCGCTAATCGCGAGACGTAAGGCGCAAGGTGTTAGTCAGTGCCGCCGCTGGCCACAGGCGGGGCCAGTTTGATCGGAAAAGAAACTGCTCCATTTTGGCGTAGTTTCATACAAGAAGGCGGTAGGCGAAAGGCAATTGTAAAATTCGCTCTCACGCTCTTTCTCGCTCACGGCTTTAATCCCGCCCTCACGGACTCACGCTCTCACGATCAATTCGTTCACAACGATCGAACGATCTCGACGAAGAAAACCAATCCTAATTTCATCAAGCCTTTTCGTGCCAGTTCTGAACTTCCAATTCTGAAAAACATTCGAAATCTGATGTGTTTCGGGTAACGAGGATTAGATGGTTAACCGCTGCAATGGCGGCAATTTGTCCATCGACGAAGGGTGGCGATTGGCCTTTGGCAATCAGTCCGGCGCGCTGTTCAGCGTGCCAGTCTGCTGCCTCCTTATCGTAAGGGAGTATCTGAAGACTGGGCCACACGACCTCTGTAAGATAAGATTCTATCAGTGACCGTTTCCTGGAAAACGGCAACCGCCTGCAGCCATATTGAAGTTCATGCCAAACGAGTGCGGCCGTGGCGATTTCATCTTGCTGTTTCTGCAGTTGCTTCATTACCAGAGGATTTGGCTCACTTTTGATAGCCTCTGAAATGACATTTGTATCCAAAAGGTATTTTGTCACGACAATTTTACCGCTCTTCCCAAAGAGCGATCCCTGAGATCCTCAAACGCTTCATCCGAAATTTCAAAATTTCCTGCCTGCTTGCGAAGAGCTGTCAAAGCATCCCAGAAGCCTATTTGCTTGCCGCTCAGTTTTTCATACTCTTTAATGGACAATAACACCGCTACTGGACGTCCACGCCGGGTCAACTTGACCGACGGTCCTTTTTCCACCGAATGGATGATGGCAGGCAACCTGTTCTTGGCTTGCGATATGGTGTACTGGCTTTCCATTATATATCCCTCTCGATGAAATTTTTACTGATAATAAATTCTATCATCTAAGATAGCCATTTACATAGCCATTTACAATCTAAAATTAGAAATTTCCTGAAGAATGGTTGGTTTAACTGGTTTAATTGGTTGGTTCGTTTAATTGGTTTAATTGGTTGCTTATCAGCCAATTTCGCCTATCAGCCCTTCTATTGACGGTTTACAGTTCACGTTTTTTTTATCGAAAGGCGCAAATCGAAAGGCGCGAGACGTAAGGCGAAAGGCGCAGGGCGTTAGTCGGAAGGCGGTAGGCAGAAGGCGATTGTAAAATTCGCACTCCCGCACTCACGTTCTGTCGCCCTCACGTTTAGGTAGAAGTTTTTGAACAGAGTGTTCCTTCAGCCAGTTCGCAAAATTATCCCCATCCATTTCCCTCACCGCCAATGCCAATACTTCGCCCACCGCCTCAACTTCAGACGCCACCATATTCCATCCATTAAGATCGAGAAAAACATAAGCTGCAAGAAAACCCGTGCGCTTGTTACCATCTACGAAAGGATGGTTCAAAATGATCCCTGCAGCATATGCAGCAGCAAGATCGAATATGGATGGCTTTCCATAAGCCACCTTATTTTGCGGACGGGCAAGTGCTGATGATAATAGGCCGGCATCTCGAAGCCCAGGGCTTCCTCCGTGCTCGGCAATTTGTTCGTCGTGCATGGCAACAACGACATCCTGCCTCAGCCAACGCCATGTCATTTGTTGGCAAGCTCATGCAGGGCATTGCGGTATTTGGACATGCCTCTCCTTGCAGCCTCTATTTGAGCCTCAAACTCCGGATCATAGGGCGTAATCGAATAGCCGTCGATGGTTTCGATGAGATATACACTATCCCCTTTTTTCACCTTGAGCCTTGCAACAGCTTCTTTGGGCAGGATAACGCCCGTCGAATTGCCAATTTGTGTTACGGTGGCACGCATGAATCCACCTCCATTGTTATACCATATGTTATAACAACTTTGATAAAGCGTCAAGTTTCACCAAATATGGGGGACTGGCGACGTTGGGGAAAACAACGGGGCAGGACTCCACATTTGACATTATAAAATCCGGTTTACAGTCCACAGTTTCCGGTTCACGGTTTTTTTTATCGGAAGGCGTTAGTCGGAAGGCGCGAGGCCCAGGGCCAAAAACGGTTTACAGTTCACGTTTCACGGTTGAAAGACCATAACTGCTGATGAGTTCGTGAGATGGTAAACACGAAGAAATGGCAATGATTTTCAAGTTTAACTACGCGTGGATTAAGGAGGCCAATTAGTTTTTCATCATTTTTAAAATATGCTTGGCTAAATATTCTTTGATTTCTTTGTGGCGAGGAACTGGCTGTGATATTTTCGTATTTGGGTTATGATACCAATCGTGGTTTCCACCATGTCGCAACAAAATACATCCAGTTTCTTCCAATTTCTTAATCAAATCCTTTCGCTTCATGCAACTTCCAACTCATCAACCCTACGAACACAGGGAATATTGCCTGCACTCAATTCGTGATAGATATCTTTCAAATTTTCTTTTAGCTCATCCAGAGATTCACCTTGGGTCATATAATCTGGGAATTCAGAAAGATACCCGATCCACATATTTTCATCTTGCCAGTAAGTATACTTTTTTATATTCATCGAAGCCCTCGTTTCTGTTTTTCGCCTGTTAATTCGAGAACAATTTAACATCCAATAGTTATTCCTGCAAGCCAATAGGCGAAAGGTGAAGCGGGTTTACGGTTTACCGTTCACGGTTCACGGTTTTTACAGCGCAAGTCGAAAGCCGGAAGGCGTATGGCAAGAAGCGTTTACGGATGTCGGTTGACAGTTACCAGTTTAAGATCCCAACGAGCAAACGCCCAAACCGCTATTTTCGATCTAAAAGTTCAAGATGAAGGTCTCAAAAGCAGACCTGATTCCAATCGCACGCATAAACAACGTGATTCTTTTGCCGTCAACCGTTAACTGGCAACCGTCAACCGGTTTCTTTCAGCTCTTTCGCTCTCACGGCTTTTATCCCGCCCTCACGGGTTGGGTTCGTTTGGAGCGTCAGGGTCGGTTCCAATTGTCCAGCTCAAGGCCTTCCACTCGCTGAAAATGCTTTTCGTTGTTCGTTACCAGAATCAGGTTGTGGGCCAGCGCGGAGGCGGCAATGACAAGGTCAAAATCATCAAGTGGTGTTCCTTGAAACTCCAGTTGCGACTTTATCATTCCAAACGTTTCAGCAATGGAAAAATCCACTGATATGATGTCAAACGCATTTTCGATACGCCGTACTTTAGCCAAATTTGCTGTTGTTTTCTCAGACTTGTAGGCGCCATAGTATAACTCCATAAGAGAGATCACGCTGATTCTGAGAGGATCTCGCTGATGGGCTGTCAGGTTCCGAACCACGGAATCATTCCCTTTGAGGCTGTATATAATCGTATCGGTGTCGAGCAGAAACATCAGGGCAAACCTTTTGAGAATTTACGCGACGAGCGGCGCGCGCCTTTGATATCATGGATGATTTGTTCCGCTGTACGGGGATCTTCCCATGATCCTGTCAATGCAAGCATTGTCTGGGCCGCCGTTTCAGATTCGTTGGTTCGTCGCTTTCGAGCAAGGTGGTTTCGAATTAAAAACAAAACCTGCTGGCTTACCGATCGATTTTCATCAGCGGCCAGCTGCTTTAATTGCTGATACAATCGTTCATCGATACCCTTTATCTGAAGATTTGACATGTTTTCCCCCTGGATCGTTTTCATGATTTTATATTCATATTTCATGAAAAGCAACGTATAATCGATACGCGGGTAACTACGGTGCCAGATCTACAAATTTTGCGTTAATGAGGCCGGTTGTCGGTTCACAGTTTTACCGCAAGGCGTCAGGCGCAAGGCGCGAGACGTAAGGCGGAGGTTCTTTCGAACCATTTTAGGTTTTAAGAAAGGGTGGTTAAATTGGTTGATTCGTTTGATTGGTTTTATTCGTCGCTTACCAACGCAACAGCTAAACAGCTTATCAACAATTCTGTTCACGGTTCACGGTTGAAATTCACAGAATAGCTGAAAGCTCGAGGCTCAATGCGAAAAATAGGTTGAAATGGTTCGATGGTATAATTGGTTTTATTGACTGGTCGTTTAATTCGTTGGGTTTGGAACGCGGAGACTTCTATATATCTGCCTTGTCAATTCCGGGATTCTATTGATTCGGAAAAACAGAATACCCCGAGGCACCGTCGATCAGATTTCGATCCGCTGTTACCAAGGTCAACCTATATACGATGGCAGAAGCAGCAATAAACCGATCTGCCGGATCCTGATGAGAAAGTCTAACATCCCGACTCTGCATGGCAACTTCATGGTTCAGCGTTGCCTCCTGGAATGGCAACGTGCTTAACACATTTTTCATCCATGTACCCGGTGGCGCATCGAGTTGGATGCGGCCTTTTTCTGACAGGATGATAATTTCCCACGTAGTGATGGGAGACAGCCAAAGCTCATGGTCAGGGTTGTCCAATTCTCTGGCCACATCATCGCTCAGGCATGACGGATCTATCAGGCTCCACAAGAGTATATGCGTATCCAGCAAGTATTTATTCATTTAATGCATGCCAAGCGTCTTCAGGTACCACCGGCGCAAGAATGTCGCCCACTATTTTCCCTTTGGATTCGAACGAACCCAACCACGATTCCCGCTTTTCCGGGGGCGGGGGGGGATCGATGATGGCAATCGGTTTGCCGTGCCGGGTCACGATGATGGGCCGTCCGGTCCGTTTCACATTATCGAGAACGGCCAGACAGGTCGCTTTAAATTGTGAAATGGTGATAACTTCAATCTGGTTCATAACCGTTTCCATCACATTTTTTACCATGGTCAATGACCATAGTCAATTTATAACTTAGGGACGTTGTTGACTTATTGTACAAACTATATGGTTAATTTCATCGCAAGACGGAAGGCGCGAGACGTAAGTCGTAAGGCGAAAGGTGAAGTGGGTTTACGGTTCACGGTTTTTTTTCGCAAGGCGGCAGGCGCGAGACGTAAGGCGCAGGTTCTTTCGAACCGTTTTAAGTTTTAGGTTTTAGGAAAGGGTGGTTAAATTGGTTGATTTGTTTGATTGGTTTTATTTGTCGCTTGCCAAATCAACAGCTAAATAGCTTCTTACCCTCTGATCCTCTGATCTTCTTTCCCTCTCCCGCTCTCCCGCTCTCACGCCCTCACGGCGTTTAATCCTTTAGTTGATCCAGCATTCGCCTCAAGGCCACGCGCCATTGCGTGGGCGCAATCCCCAGATCACTCCAGGCAGCGCTACAGTTCAGTACGCTGTAGGCCGGTCGCGTTGTCGGCGTGGGGTATTCGGCGGTCGTGATGGGATGGATGGGGATCGGTTTGCCGATCAGGCCACGGGCCAGCGCCTCCTCCTGAATGGCAACGGCAAAATCGTACCAGCTGGCAACGCCCGCATCCGACCAGTGATAAATCCCTTTCAAATTATCCTTACCGACAACTGCCCAAATGGCGACAGCCAGCGTCGACGCCCAGGTCGGGCCGCCGACCTGGTCGGCCACCACCTTGAGCTCGTCCCGCTGGTTCATCAATCGGAGCATGGTTAAAACAAAATTGTTGCCATATTGGCTGTAAAGCCAGGATGTTCTGATAATTACGGGGTCATCGATCACGTCCAGAACGTTGATCTCTCCCAGCTGTTTACTTTTGCCGTAGACCCCTAACGGGCTGCATGGGGCTTCCGGCGGGTAGGGCGTGCAGGCGGTTCCATCAAACACGTAATCCGTTGAAACATGAATCAGGCGGCAGCCGGCACGCTTTGTCGCCAGGGCGATGTTTCTGGGTCCGGCCGCGTTGACAGCAAAGGCAAGGTCAACCTCTTCTTCGGCCCGATCCACGGCCGTATAGGCCGAGGCGTTGATGATCACATCGGGCGTTTCGTCACCGACGATGGTATCGATGGCGTCCGCATCCGTGATGTCGATTTCCGGCAGATCGAGTGACAGGTATTCGATGGCTTCGGGAGCCGTTTGCGTGAGAGTAGTTCCCAGCTGCCCTTTTCCGCCGATGATCAGTACCTTCACGGGAACACCTCGGCATCCTGGAATAAAACGCCCTTTTCATCCTTTTCAGACACCAGGGGGTCGCCTGTCATCGGCCACTGGACGTTCAACACGGGATCGTTCCATCGAATACATCGTTCGTGTTCAGGCGCCCAATAATCAGTCGTTTTATATATAAATTCGGCAGCATCGCTCAATACGAGAAATCCGTGGGCAAATCCAGGCGGCACCCACATCTGTTTTTTGTTTTCAGCCGTCAAATATTCGCCAACCCCTTTCCCGAAGGTCGGCGATGACCGGCGAATATCGACGGCCACATCAAAGACGTCACCGCTAATGACGCGCACGAGCTTTCCCTGGGGCTGCCGGATCTGATAATGAAGGCCGCGAAGCACATGCTTATTTGAGCGGGAATGATTGTCCTGAACGAAATTGACCTGCAATCCGGTCATCTCCATGAACTTTTTCTCATTATAGCTTTCAAAGAAAAAGCCCCTGCTGTCGCCGAACACGTCCGGTTCGATGATGAGGATATCCGGAATCTCTGTAGGAATGATTTTCATTTGGTTCGTTGGGTTCGTTGGGTTCGTTGGGCTCGTTGGGCTCGTTGGGCTCGTTGGGCTCGTTGGGTTCGTTGGGCTCGTTGGGTCGTTGGGTCGTTGGTTCGTTGGGTTCGTTGGGCTCGTTGGGTCTGGTCGTTGAGTTCGTTGGTTCTTGGGCTCGTTGCTATTCGCGTTGGGCTCTTGAGTCCCTATAGCCCATCGCCTACAGTCCCTCCCTGCTCTCCGCTCCCGGCTCCCCGCTATATGCTATACGTCAAATGCGTCATCGCTGACGCCAGGCAGGCTCTGATTCTCAGGGAAAAAAGAACCTAATCCGGTAGCGGGGCCGGATTTCTTTTTCAGAATTTTCAACAGATATTGCCCATACCCGTTTTTCCCCATAGAATTACCGATCGTTTCGAGCTGCTCGTCGGTAATGTATCCCGATCGCCAGGCGATCTCCTCCGGGCAGGCGATTTTCAGCCCTTGCCGGCGCTCCAGGATTTCCACAAACCGGGAAGCTTCCAGCAAAGAAGCATGGGTCCCCGTATCCAGCCAGGCGTACCCTCTTCCCATCAGCGAGACTTCCAGCGTCCCCAGATCGAGATAGCGTTGGTTCACGTCGGTAATTTCCAGTTCACCGCGAGCCGACGGTTGGATGTCCCGCGCAATCTCCACCACCTGATGGTCGTAGAAGTACAGCCCGGTGACGGCAAAATCCGATTGTGGATGCTGCGGTTTCTCCTCGATGCCGATCACCTTGCCGGTTCTGTCAAAGGCCACCACGCCGTATCGCTGGGGATCGGTCACCTGGTAGGCGAAAATCGTTGAAACATCGGATTTCCGGTTGGCCGCCGAGAGATGTTTAGACAGATCGTGCCCATGAAAGATGTTGTCCCCCAGGACCAGCGCACTGGGATGCGAGCCGATAAATTCGCTCCCGATGATAAATGCCTGGGCAAGGCCTTCCGGCCGGGGCTGAACCGCATAGGAGATATTGAGTCCCCATTGGCTGCCATCGCCCAGCAACTGCTCGAAGCGGGGGGTGTCCTGGGGGGTCGAGATGACGAGAATATCCCGGATACCGGCCAGCATGAGGGTGGTCAGCGGGTAATAGATCATGGGTTTGTCGTAGATTGGCAGCAGCTGCTTGGAGATGGCGATGGTAATGGGGTACAGCCGTGTGCCGCTGCCGCCGGCGAGAATGATTCCCTTTCGTTGCATTATCGTTTCCCGTAGTTGGTTTCGATCCAGGTTTGATAGGCACCACTGGTGACGTTGGCTACCCATTGGGTATTGTCCAGGTACCACTGCACGGTTTTGCGGATACCGGTTTCAAAGGTTTCTTGCGGCGTCCATCCAATCTCGGCCTTTATTTTTGAAGCGTCAATGGCGTATCGCTGGTCATGGCCAGGTCTGTCTCGGACGAAGGTGACAAGGGTTTCCCGGCGGTTTTGATCCGTGGTCACCTCATCCAGGATGGTGCAGATGGTGTGTACCACATCCAGATTGGTTTTCTCACTGTTTCCGCCGATATTGTATACCTCGCCCGGCCTGCCCTTTTCCAATACCGCCATGATCGCCCGACAATGGTCCTTGACGTACAGCCAGTCACGGATGTTGGAACCATCTCCATAGACCGGAATCTTTTTACCGTTCAACGCATGGTGAATGACCAGCGGAATGAGTTTTTCCGGGAACTGGTAAGGTCCGTAATTGTTGGAGCAATTGGTGGTTAGGATTGGCAGGCCATAGGTGTGATGATAGGCCCTGACCAGATGGTCCGACCCGGCCTTTGACGCCGAATAGGGGCTGTTGGGCGAATAGGGGGTGGTTTCCGAGAAGGCCGGATCATTTTTTTGCAAAGAGCCGTACACTTCGTCGGTGGACACATGCAGGAACCGAAATACGGATTGGTCATCCGGCCCAAGGCCCTCCCAATGGTGGCGCACCTGTTCGAGCAGGTTGAAGGTGCCGACCAGGTTGGTCTGGATAAATTCATCCGGCGCTGTAATGGATCGATCCACATGACTCTCCGCGGCAAAGTTGACGATCGCCCGCGGATGAAACTGATCCAGCAGCTGTGCCACGAGCTGCCGGTCACCGATATCACCCTTGACAAAGACGTGGCTCGGGTTTTTCGCCAATGGTTCCAGATTCTCAAAATTGCCGGCGTAGGTCAGTTTGTCCAGGTTGACAACGGTACCTTCGCCGGTCTCGAGCCAGGTGTGAACGAAGTTGGACCCGATAAATCCGGCCCCTCCGGTAACGAGGATAGACGGCGCTGGGCTCATTACATAAATCCTTTGGGGATGTTGGGAAGGTTGTCTATCCTTTCCACCAACCGACAGGAAACCATTTTAACCTGCCGGGTACCTGTGAAAAGATAAGAAACTTAGGGCTTAATTGAAAATTGCTGACCAGTTCTTTCTGTAGCTCCGCCGCCTGGGTTACACACCAGTTTGCAATATGTAAAGCCGAAAAAGGGTTTACCGGCGCGCTTAGCCGGCACGGTATTGCCGAACCTGTGCCGTTTACCTCAATACGTTGCTTTCAAGCAATTCACATACCATAAAAATTTTGACTCCACAACAATTGTGATAGCACATAAATAGTTGTTTTTAAATAAATTAAATCGAATCGCAAGCAGGCTTCAAGGCAGGGATTGTTACAATAACTTCCCACTCAAAAGGTTTATAAGGAAGTTTTACCTACCTACTTACCCGGAATTATTTGAACCAGAGTCCCCTTGAACTGACAAAAAGACAAAGGGCGATCTGCCAGTGCAGATCGCCCTTTGTTATCAACCGTTGGAAAACAAGCAGCACGCTATGCGTATTGCATCACTAATATTGCAACATGTTACTTGGTTTCTTGTTTACCGCGGCATTCGCCGAGTCCGCAGAGGCTATCTTTTTATTTAGCTCATTTACATTTCTCTGCGATCTCAGCGAACCCTGCGGTGAAATTGTGCACATCAGCCTAGTTATGATGCCACCATGTACTTAGTCATCGTCGCCGCGGTAGATTCTGCCGTGGTAAATGCGACGGTAGCTTTCACGGTAGCTTTCACGGTAGCTTTCACGGTAGCTTTCACGGTGACTTTTACGGTGACTTTTACGGTAACTTTTACGGTCATCTTGATCGTCATCATCATCGTCATCCAACACCGGCGGTTGGACAACCGAGGGCTCGACTGGCTCACCCGGAGTCTCTTCAACCACCGGGGGCGCTTCGACCACCGGGGGTTCTTCGACCACCGGGGGCGCTTCAACCACCGGGGGCGCTTCCACCACCGGGGGCGCTTCCACCACCGGGGGCGCTTCCACCACCGGGGGCGCTTCCACCACCGGGGGCGCTTCCACCACCGGGGGCGCTTCCACCACCGGGGGCGCTTCCACCACCGGGGGCGCTTCCACCACCGGGGGCTCTTCCACCGGGGGCGGCGTTGCGCCATTGACCAGGATCTCACAGGTATCCGTGGCCTGCAGCGAGCCGCTGTCCGTTACCGTCAATTCAAAAACCAGGGCTTCACTGGTTCCGTCCGCTATGGCCGGAGCCGTAAATGCCGGATTGATCGCGCCTGGAGCTGAAAGGGTGACAGACGTGCCGGCAGTCTGCTTCCAGGTGTAGGCGGTGTCGGGATTGAGGTCGGCGTCAGGATCGTAAGATGCGGAGGCATCCAGGGTGACCTCAGCGTTGGTTGCGACAGTTTGGTCGGCACCGGCATCGGCGATCGGGACTTGGTTGATATTGGTCACGTTAACCACCACACTATCTGTGGCTTGCAATCCGCCTTCGTCGATAACGGTCAATTCAAAGGTTAAGGATGCACCATTGGCACCGACTTCGGTGACCGTAAAGGCAGGCGTCGGCGTATTTGAACCAACCAGATCGGCGATCACGCCATTGATGTTAACCTGGCTCCAGGAATAGGTCGCAATACCATCATCGACACCGTTTGAAGCCCTGCCATCCAGGGTGACCGGCGTACCCTCGGCTACGATTTGATCATCACCGGCATTGGCCACCGGTTCAATGTTGACCCATGACACGTTCACGATGGTGGTATCCGTGTCGGTTGCCTGCCCATCGGAAACGATTAGGCGGAAGGTCAACGACGCCCCGCCAGGCCCCACATTGGGCGTTATAAAGGTGGGCTTTACTGCCGAAGGGTCAGAGATATTCACGGTAACTGCGCCAGGGACCTGCTCCCATAGGTAGCTTGCGATGCCGTTATCGCTGTCATCAGAGTTGGAGGCATCCAGGGTGACGCTAACCCCTTCATCCACGGATTGGTTGGGGCCGGCATCGGCTACCGGCGGAGTGTTGGTGACGATTGAGATATTGACCGCGTCAGATACGGCCGAGGACACAATTCCCAGGGAATCTTTAGCCCATGCGTATAAGGTCTGCAGACCATCCGATGCAAACGTGTAGGCATTGGGAGGCGACGACTGCCATCCTGAATCGCCGGCGCTTGGTGCCGTATTTGATTTGGTGATCAAATACCCGGTGACTCTGGCCTGGCTTCGGATTTCCGGATCGGAATCCGTGGCGGTAAAGCTGGAAATGGGCACAGTCAACGAACTGTGGGAAGCCGGAAGATCGAAATTAGTGACAACCGGCACCCCGTGGCATCCACCGCAGGTGCCTGCGGGGTAATTCGGTTTGGCAAATGAATTACCCGACAGGGCAATGGAAAGAAAACCGACGAACAGACCCAATAAGTATTTATTCATTGTGAAAACCTTTCCGATCCATTGCAGAGGATCGATTCGCATAGATAAGTACTTTGAAATCTCGATTGATGTCGAAAAGTGATTGCTTTTCTCTCCCAATTAATCGATTTCCCGTTTTTTGATCACCTTCTGGTTTTGTTTACAAATAAGCTGCCGGCGCTTTAGCAATTGTTTCAACAGAAGTATTAGCAACGATCATACCAAGTTCTTTTTTATAACATTTACTAATAGTTATATAATTTTCACAGATTTTAGCATACAAGATTAACGGAACTGTACACTTGGGTGTAGTTTAATGTATACATTATTATGTTTAGACGATTGACAGTATCAGCCGGTGAGAGAAATGCTTCTCAATTTGATCGAAGACGGCTGTTACTTTGGAAGGATCCAAGGGGATTGAGATGAGCTTATCAGTGATACCGGAAGGTGATTTTGGTGTAGATCACATGGGCATCATAATCCTGGGGCAGGGTTCCGGCCAGCAGCGCTCCCTGGTAGTTGCCGGCGGTATCCGTGGGGACATAGGAAAAACCCTCGGCCGCAAAATCCGTGTAGTCGAATTTCTCCCAGAGATAGCCAAGGGCCACATCGAAGTCAAAGGCGGCGTTGTGGTAAATCAGCTTGGTGTTGAGCATATGGGTCTTGGTGTCGTCCACGGCCGAAAAATCGTCAAACGATCCGGAGGGGCTTGAGAATTCGAGATTCCCGTCAACGTCGCTGAATGCATAAATCAGATCCAGATCCAGAAGATCCGGAATCAATGCCAGCTTGAAACCACCGCCGAGCGTGTCAACCAGGTCCTTGCCATCCGCGGTCCAGTCAAAATCCGTCGCCCCGCCATTTTGCAGGGCACGCTGTTCGTTCTCATAAATTTCGTGGGTATAGAACAGGTTCAAGGTCAGCCGGTCGCCCAGTGCATAGTCGGTGTCGAATGAGAAGACATAACGATTGTTCTCGATCAGCCCGTATGGCGAATTGTGAAAGTCATCGGTGCCATAGGCCACCGAACCACTCAGGGCCAATGCATCCGTGGGGTAGACCGTGGCCAGGAATTCAATAAAATCCCTGGTCAGATCGGCCTGGTCGTATTTTCGCAATTGCGGGAGCTGCCCGAGATCCTGGCCGCCGTCAAGATAGACGTCGTAGCGGTAATCACCGATGTCCCGCTGGGTGCGCGCGTATGACGTGCGGAGGTCCAGCCAATCCAGGGCACGGGTATCCAGTGACGCTTTCATGATGTGATCTTCCTGCTCGGCAACCTCGCGGTTCGTCCGATCGGTTTTCTCATATTTATAGCCCAGGGTCAGGTTGGATCGCGTGAACACATCGAATCCGACATCCGCCCCGGCCTGCGTCTGGGTGTAGCTGGTGGGCAGATTCCGGATCGCCGTTGCGACGGGAGAGTCATCGGTTTCGACATAGCCGTTGGGAAAATCGATCACACCAGTCTGGTTGTCATAGTCGTAATAACGAAAGCTGCCTTTGACGCGCATAAAGGAGAGCGGCTTGGAGGTGAAGCGAAGATTGTAGAGCGATGAGTTCACCCGGGCATCCACCCGCTCGGCCGGCAGCGCGGGTGCAGCGATGGCGGTATTGCTGGTGAACGGCACCAATGCGTCATCCTGGGTCATGCGGCCCCACGCCGCACTGGCGGTAATCTGGCTGCGCCAGGGCAGGTGCGTCAATGCGCCATTGACGTTCAGGTTGTGATACTGGTTGTCCGGCGCCAGATCGAAGGTGCCGTTGGATGGGCCGCCGACGGCATCGGTTGCCCGCAGGGGATTGTCAAAACGCAGGGTGTCCACGTTGTTTTTGAACTGGGAGAACTGGTAGGCAATGTTCAGGAGAAAAGGTGCTTGGGCGTACTCACCAATGATCTTCATATCCGTGGTGTCATAATCTACAGGTTCAAAAAGCTCCACCATTTGGGAATTATTGAATGCGCCGGCAAAGGGTCGGGTGCCTTCACGCGTTTCGTTGGCCAGATCCACCCGCAGGGTAAAGGGGTCGAACGCCAGCAGGTTCAAACCGAGTTTGCGTTTGTCCCGCGTAGTATCGGGATCTCCGGTAACGGCACTGCCCATGTAACCGTTGAGTCGACTGGCCACTTCGGCGGCGTTGGGCGCGGACTGGATGTCGGCCTGCAGGTTGTCATCAAGGGTCATAACTCCCGAACCCACACCGGAATAGAGCGTCCGGGCATCATAGGCATAGCGGTGGATGATCTTATCCCAGGTGGCATCGATGCCGAACTTGCCGTAGCGCCCGCCTTCAGCCCCCACGAACTGGTCATCCTGACCGATGCCCACGGCCTTGCCCCGCAGGTAGTAATCCCGGTCCTTTTCGACATCGATTGCCGCGTCGCCGGAAACCGGCGCGGTGATGTCCCGATACTCCTCAAACTTGGCGGAATCGCGCTCTCCGTTGGCCGACCGCAGGATCAGGCTGGCCTCGGCGGAAACCACCAGCTGGGAATCTTCAGGGTCTGTTTCCGTTTCCGCTGCGGCGGCCGGTTCATCCGGTTCACCCGCCGGCTGGACGGACGCGGCCGGCACGTCGGTGGAGGCGTCGGGTTCCACACCGCCTTGCTTCTCAACGGGCTCGGCGACTGCGGCCACCACCGGCACGGCGGCGACCACGGTTGCTGAAACGACCTCGGCGGAGGCGGGTTGCGGGACCGGCGATGGAACGGCTGCGGGTTCAACGGCAGACGCCTTTGCCGCCGCGGGTTCGGGATAGATGTCCAGTACGAGCCGGTAGTCCTTGCCTGGGTTCGACGCTGAGGGTATCATCATGGGCTTGACCCGGGCACCCGGGGCTTTGAACGACAACCGGATTTCCGTCTGGTTTTCCACTTCACGCATGTCGATTCGGTTCACCGCGCCGCGCAACCTGCCGGAGATCTGATCGAGCGCGGGAATGACAGCCAGGCCTGAATAGCGCAGGGAGATGAAGTCGGTCTGGGCAGGACCCATGCCCTCGGGCGCTTTGCCGCTGCAGTCAAAGACAATCCGCGTGTATTCGGGATGAAGGCCTTCGCGGATGTTGCTGATCGTGGTGCCGGATGCCATGGCGGTCGGCGGCAGGAACAGAAAACAGACCATCAGCAGCATAACCAAACGGCAAGGGTTCGTTGAAAGATCTCTCTTCATGGTTCCGTCCTCTGCATGATTCCGGATATAGCCATCAGCGGGCCAGGCTCTTTCCGGATGGATGGTTGCTGCCGTGGATAGCCACATGGCAGTTCAGGCATGCCCGGTAGAAGACCCGGTTATTGAGCACCCGGTAAGCCGACTGCCCGGCGTCCGAACCGCTGCGCGCAGCCAGTTCGCTGGGATGGGCGGCATTGGAATGGCATCGCTGGCACAGGTATGGCATCTTGGCGTTCAAGAGCGCATTGTGAGAAGAGCCATGGGGGGTATGGCAGCTCAGGCAGTCTTCCACCACCGGCGGATGATCCCATAAAAAAGGTCCCCTGAGATTCGCATGGCACTCGAAGCACTTGGTGTTGGCGGATTGGGCGTCCACCAGCTTGTCTGCAAGGGTTCCGTGAACGTTGTGGCAGTCCGAGCATTTCATTTTCCCCTCCCGGATGGGATGGTGGGACTGGCGCAGCAATTCGGCCCGGATGCTTTTATGGCATTGCCGGCAGGTTTCTTCCTGGCTCTGGTAGGCAAGGTTGCTGGCGAAGTTGTTGTGGGTGCTGTGGCAGCTGGTGCACGAGAGGCTGCGCCCCTCGTGCTCACTGCCGTGCCACAGCGCCTGGCCACCTTTGGAATGGCACTGCAGACAGGCGGCGTTATTGACCGTCGCGCCGTCTGCGGAATCAGCCTTGAGAGAACGGATGCCGCCCTCGCCGTCCGCATCCACATGTTCGGATCCGGGTCCATGGCAGGACTCGCAGCCCATCTGTGCCTCAGGGGTACGCGGGTCGGCGGCAATGCCGTGCCGATTTTTCATATAACTGTCGTAGTAATCCTCATGACACGACATGCAGGTCTCGGACCCGACATACAATCTGTCGGCAGCTTGGGCGGCAGCTTGGGCGGCAGCCAGGGCCGAAACCGTTGACTGGAACAGCAAGGTGGCCACAACCATGCAGAACAACGTCAGCAGTCGTGTCTTCATTCCACCTATCTCCTTGTCAGTAAATCTAAAACCCCTGCGGCAAGGAACATAAACAGGGGTGCTGCCATGGATTTAAGAAAGCGGAACCATTTGACAGCATCCGTGGAGGCGTTGATAAAACAGCCGCCGCCACTGCTGCCGAAGCTGTTGGATCCGACGGAGATAGAAGATGACAGGCCCGAGGCAAGCCCACCCGGATCGCTGATCACAAGGGGGGTTGGGTCGTCGTCAAACTCGCCGTCGTCCGTAATATGAATGGTCACTTGGGTGCGGTCGGCATTGAATTCGGCGCCGTCACCGGAACCGCTGCTGATCACATCCCGGCTGAAGTCGAACCAGCCGTCGGCATCGGTGTACTTGTACCATTTGTAACCCGCCGGTGCCGGAGACGGCAGGTAAATGGTGACCGATGTGTTAGCCGGATCAATCACCTTCAACGCGAAATCGATAAACCCGTACATGGCATCTTTCGGCTGTTGCCATCCGCCGGCCACATCCTGAATGCCCAGCGGGACAAATCGGATGCAGGCATTGGCGCCGGTGTTCCCGATGCCGATGGGCTGGCCGTCTGCCGAGTAAGTCGAAATGACACCCGGCATGCCATCGAAATCGGTGATGCCGTTATCGTCCACGGTGATGCGGACTTCGACGCTGTCCTGGGCGCCATCGCCATCTGTCACGGTCAACTGAAACGTCAATGTGGTGCCGTTGACGCCCACCGAGGGTGTGATGAAAGAGATCTGAATGTCAAATGGGTCGGAAATCACCACCGCTGACGGATCATTGGCGTCGATGGTCCCGCCGCCGGGACCATCCAGCTGCAGCCAGGCATAGTTGAAAATTCCCAGATCGTCGCTGGAGCCGCCGCCGTCCAATGTGACGGTTCCTCCTTCGACCACCGCCTGATCCGTCCCTGCCGATGCCACGGGCGGTTCGTTCACCCGACCCTGGCTGGCGGTGGTGTCCACCTGTGCGCTGGCCGCAGCGGATACATTACCGGCCGCATCCCTGGCCCAGGCGTAAAGGGTGGAAATGCCAGCTGCAGCAAAAGTATACTGGGCTGGTGCGCCGGCAACCCAGCCCGCATCGCCGGCTGAGGGATTTACAACGGATTCTTTGAGCATAAAACCGGTGACGCCGACATCGTCGGTGGCCGTCAAGCTGGAAATGGCGACGGTAAGGGTAGAGGCGGTGGCCGGCAGGCTAAAGGCAGTGATGGCGGGAGCATTGGTGTCCGCCGGATAGTCGGCAGCATCCCCGGGAAAGGTGCCGGCATTGAATTCCGCCTGGTTGGTAAACAGGTCGAGGTCCGAATCCATGGCGCCCAGGCCGCTGCGCACAATGGGATAGCCTTTGCCGCTGTGGCAGTTGCTGCAGTCTCCCGTAACGGCGATGGCCGGGTGTTTGCTCGCGTATTTGGACCGGTGGGAGGGGTCTAGATAATCGCCACCATAGGGATTCATGGCCAGGTTGCTGTTCGACACGTGGCAGGTCTGGCATTGATTGAACGGTGCCGACAATTGGCTGGTGATGAACGACCAGGCGTGGGCGGAAACGGTCGATGTGATTAAAATGAGAAGGGTCAACACCGGGATCAGGTGGATCTTTGAACGGCTCATTTTTTTCCTCTGGTTGTGCATTTGATTTCCAACGCCGTAAAATCGATACGGTCAACGTGCAATCCTTTTATCCAATAGGTATATCGGCCTGCCTGCCTGATACCTTGAGCCTCTATACAAAATTTACACCAGATAACATTGGCCTCTCTGATCGTGGCCAGGAGAAAGGTACAATTAAAATCCTAATCTATTGAATTTATATTTTTTTATTTTTAGGTTGTTCAGTGATAATGTAGTGGGCGGGCTGAATTGGGGGGTACATGCGAGCCGGAGGGGTTTGCACTTTTGTTCAAAATTTGCACGCTCCTCGTGCAAAAATTGTGAAACGATTGCATTCATGGTATATGACGATCACTTAGCGCATATTCACACTCCCTTTACCCAACAATCGAAGATAGGCAAGCAAGCTGATGGATTCAGACGGCAATCTTGATGTCACATACCTGATCAACAAGGTTTCCCGTCGGGTGGAGTTATCCCAAAAGCGAATTCGGGAATACGAACAAGGAGGGCTCATCAAGCCCGCACGTGAACCACGGACCAACAACCGGCGCTATTCCGAAACAGACATCAAACAGATCCTTCGCATAAAGGAGTTGATCCATGAGCACGGCTTCACGCTGGCCTGCCTGAGATATTTCCTGGCCTCCGCCCCGTGCTGGGTGATTTTCAACTGTGCGAAGAAAGAGGCCTGCACGGCCTACAACGACCCGCGCATCCCCTGCTACGATGTCGCCAAAAAGGCTGCCGGCCACGGCGGACTGAAAGATTGCGATAGCTGCCCCATCTACCTTAACCGCGATGTGAAAAAGATGCCGCTGCTGTTAAAGTCATAACCCATCACAAAGATCGCTAAGGAAAAATTTCTTGACGCATCGTTTCTGATTACTATTTTAAAATTCCTTCCTTTTTCTAATTGCGTTGGGACCATTGAACCAGACATCCACGATATTCCGCCTGGAAAGACGAACCGGGATCGAACGCCGTCGGTACACGTATGATTCGCATATCCCCGACCGGAGGGCTGAAGAGCGACATCGCAGCACCATGGACCGGCGGAGTGAGGACTGAATCGACCAAAGACAGATGACTGGCCGCATTTTTAAAAATAACGACAGACCCTCTCAGAATCAGGATTGTTGATCGAGCGCCGTTTTATCTGTCAGCTGTGATTGTCATGCACGCTCGGGCGGAAGCGCCATGAGAATTCAATTCGTATATGTGGTGGCACGGCTTGTTTTGATTTTTTTCCCGGTGGCCATCCCGGCCAATGAGCAGGAACCGTCATCGTCGCGTTGGGGCATTGCCACGAAAAACGAACTACCCTGCCGGCTAAGGGGGTATGGCTGTCCGTCAACATCGCCGCGTAACACGCCGCATCATCCCCGCCTTTCGGCCATCGAACCGCACGGATGGGAAAAAGCCTTCTACGGGTGATCGATTCCAGGCGATCGCGCCTGCCCCTTCTCGCCGATTTCCGGAAAATATCAAACCAGATCCTTCGGATGCCTGCACCGAAAATGTGGTTGCTTCACACTGTGATCGATCCTATCCGCGAAGATCAACATTCACCAAACCGGTTCCCTTTAAATCGCCGATAGGGGATGATGAGCGACAGTCTTACTGCCTATGGCAGAAATGGGAAACATTGATCACGGAAAATTGTCTGAAAGATACCCACGCCATTGCCGACCTGCTGTCAACCATCGCCGGCAATAACCGTGATCATATCTCAGACGAGACCCTCCCGAAGAACAAGACGCGGTTGGAAATTATCCGCAGGCTGGAACTGATCACCCAGTGCATCAAAGGCCTCATGAAATACGAACAGGAAGGGCTCTGATTGGCAGTGGAAAGAGTTACGGGCGGAAAGCAGGGACGCAAATCGAGATAGAGAAATGCCTAACGGCTTTCACGTTCATCCACCATCCGGCGTACGGATCGTTACCTAACGAGTGGTTCATTTATTTACCTGTAAATCCGATGTGATCGCAATGGCGGGGTTTGGATTCCACGCCGGTCCGCCTGTTTCAGCGATACCGGCGTGGGGCAATTCTCGATCGATTACCGTTCGGGCCTGGAGAAGGTGTGACAGCGGCCGCAGTCGATATTCTCCCTGCGAACATGCCGGTCATGGATCGATGTAAAACCTCGATTGCTCTCCGAGCCATGGCATTGGGTGCAGACCGAGGACTGACTCCCCTTGAGCTGGTAGCCCAGTTCTCCCTGCAGGTCCATGCGGGTGGTGCTGCCGTGGCAGTCCGCGCACTGCAGGGCGCTGGAGGCCGGGCTGATTCCATGGTTCAGGAGCCCATAGGTATCTGTCAGCACCCAGTCATAGGGTTCGTTGGCCGGGTATCCCATGGCGGCAAGCCCCTGCTGGATCGCCGTATCCGCGTTGCCCGTACCCTTGAGGTATTCAAAGGTGTTCAGGGCGATCAGGCGGTGGTCGGCCCGGGTCTTGGGTTGCATGGCGGTCTTGTATTTAAACGGATAGAGCTTGCCGCTGGTGACGGATCCCAACGGCGTCGAGGTCGGCCAGGTGTCCGTGGCCCCATTGTAGGTGCGGCTGGCATCATCCCCCAGCAGGGCGTTGTCGCTCTTGCGATCCCAGAATCGGTATGCCGGGGTCAGGTTGGCAACCTTTTCCGTGTATGGGTGACCGGGGACAGCCGAGGCATCGGCCGGGCTGCCGTCATGGTGAGTTCGCCAGTCCCGATAGGTTTCGGTGGCCACCTTGGCGTATACCGGAATGTGACAGGTCTGGCAGGCCACCCGGGCCACATGATCGTTTACCTTGGCTGTGTTATGGCCATTCGGGGAATTCTTGTCGGTGTGACAGGTCAGGCAGCTCACTTCCGATCCCCGGGTCAGGTCATCGGTGGGGCGCAAATCGGAACCTTTCCCAATCACCTTGTGATTGTTGAACACATGGCAGGACTGGCATTCCAGATTCGAACCGGCGCTGTTCATGTGAACGTCAAAACTGCGGTCGGCATTGGTGATGGTGGCCCTGGAGAGATCGCCGCGCTTGACGCCGTCGCCACCGCCGGCTGTGGCATGGCAGGTCAGGCAGTTGGCCCGTGTGGGCCGATGGACATTTCGCACCATGCCGTCATTCGGCTGGGCGACCCCCATGGAACCGTCGGGGAGGCGGGTACGCTGGGCGGCATAGTCGGCGTTGTGACACATCAGGCAATCGATGTTCTCCAGATTGTTGCCCGCCTGGTCAGGACGCTGGCCACGGCCCACATGACAGCTGCCGCACACCGGCCAGTCGCCTTCGATGTTGATGCAGTAGCTGTTGACCGCATTGGTCAGCTTGCCTTGACGCTGCCCCACCCCGTTAACCATGTCCGGGGCGTCGCCCAGCCACTGGTAATGGGTGGTCTGCATCATCTCGTTGGCCTGCTCGGTATGGCAGGCGAGGCAGTTGCCAGGATAGGCGCCATAGGTGAGGTTGGCATGGGGATCTCCTCCGTTGCCACCACCCGAAGGCCCGGGGGATTGTCCGAATAAGCTTCTAAAGATAGTATAGTCTGCGAGATCCACATTGTTGTCGCCATTGAAATCAGCGTCGGGATCGCTAGTGCCGAAAGCCGCTCTGAAGATGCTATAGTCTGTGAGATCGACACTGCCGTTATTGTTCAAATCCGGGTCGCATACGTTGCCGAACCCATCGCCATTGCTATCCCTTTGATCTGGGTTGGTAATCATTATGCAGTTATCGGTGGCATCCGGTACGCCGTCGCCGTCTGTATCACCATCTGCCCATGCCGTCGACGCGCTGAGAACCAGACACACGCTGATCGAAACGGCGACGACCCATCCATTACCCTTCCTGTTAACCATTTTCTTCCTCCGGTTGTGCATTTGATTTCCAACGCCGTAAAATCGATACGGTCAACGTGCAATCCTTTTATCCAATAGGTATATCGGCCTGCCTGCCTGATACCTTGAGCCTCTATACAAAATTTATACCAGACGACATTGGCCTGTCTGGTCGTGGCCTGGAGTAAGGTACAATTTAAATCCTAATCTATTGAATTAATATTTTTTTATTTTTAGGTTGTTCAGTGATAATGTAGTGGGCGGGCTGAATTGGGGGGTACATGCGAGCCGGAGGGGTTTGCACTTCCGTTCAAAATTTGCACGCTGATCGCGCAAAAAATTGTGAAACGATTGCATTCATGGTATAGGACGATCATTTAGCGCGTATTCACACCCCCTTTACCCAACAATCTAACAATCTAATTCAGGCAAGCAAGCAAATGGATTCAGTCGGCAATCGTGATGCCACATACCTGATCAACGAGGTGTCCCAACGGGTGGGATTGTCCCAGAAGCGGATTCGGGAGTATGAAAAAGGGGGGCTCATCAAGCCCGACCGCGAACCGCGGACCAACAACCGGCGCTATTCCGAATCCGACATCAACCAAATCCTGCGCGTCAAGGAATTGATTCATGAGCACGGCTTCACGGTGGCCTGCCTGAGGTATTTTCTGGCTTCCGCCCCGTGCTGGGTGATCTTCAACTGTGCCGAGAAAGAAACCTGTGCGAGCTACACCGACCCCCATACACCCTGCTACGAAATCGCCAAAAAGGCCGCCGCCCACAGCGGGTTGAAAGATTGTGAGCACTGCCCCATCTATCTTAACCGCGACGTGAAAAAGATGCCGCTGCTGTTCAAATCCTGATCTCTGCGGTCTCGCCGAACTCAGCGGTTAACCAAAAATCAGGCGCCCTGAACGATCAACCCGATTCGAACGCGCCGATTTCACAGCCCTTCTGCTTTGCATGTGCCGCAGCAGTTTCATCATCATCGATTGGACCTACCAGCGGCAGTCAGGATACCGGGTTGAAGTCTCTCCGCGGCATGCCGCGGGGAATGCTCTCGCTGTCGCGGTTTAGAATCTCGGGGGTGCTCAGCGGAAAATGTCTTGACGCATCGTTTCTGATTATTACTTTAGGCTTCAGTTTTAATTTTATTCTGCCCGCATTGGATCCAATGAACATGACATCCTCGATATTCTGCCTGGAAAGACGAACCGGAATCGAACGACGCCGATACTCGTATGACATCCATATCCCTGACCGGAGGACTGCCAAGAGACAAATCAGTGCCGTGGATCGGCGGTCAAAGGTTCTGCACTTCCCGCAGCCGATGGCGCAAGAAAATACCCAAGAGCACGATGAGCCATACCAACGTTAGCATGATCGTCAATTTCCGGTTCGTTCGCATTACACGTCTTTAGCAGCGGGTGTTCGCCCGCAGTCACCGATCACCATCCTGGTCAATACAAAGCAGCGGAACCGCAGAGGGGTGCAGGCCTGTTGAGGACCTAAAATGAGGCCGGTAAAGATGCATGATGGCACAATAGATGGCACAATACTCCGCATCATGTCGTCAATGCGAATGCTTCCGCTGCACCTGAGAGGAGATGACCCAGTTTCTCTCTCTGGAGATCCGTCAGCCTATTGAACCGGACACCACATATCCGCATATCCACTCCGCTGCTGAAACTGCCGTTTTCCATAAGACAGGCAGCATCGTAGACGACCTCGCAGGCCAAACCCACAATCAGAAACTGATTTTGCTTGTCGATAAAAATGTCGGTCGTGTTCCATTGACCGCAGGTAAATTTATCCGGTAAATAACTAAGCTGCATCCCTTCAAGGCTCAGATCCATCAGCGTGGCCACCTCGCCCGAATCATGGTCCAACACAAATGCATCATCTCCCGCCAACCGACATCGAGGGTGTTTGCGCCGTTCTTTCTCCATGACCGTGTGTAGTCCTTTGGGTCCTGCGCAATCAATGCAAACCTCACCGCAGGCATTGAAGCCTCTGCCCATTCCGTCTTTTACTACCTGCCGGTACTACACCCGGTTTGGAATGTGTGCTTCGGCTCTGCGTGGGCTATGATTGATTTCTATTTTTCACCTCGGCGGCTGAGGAGATGATCTGCGACCGAAAATACCATCAGCGGCAAGCGGGGTAGATTGAGTTTTTGTCGACATACGAGCAATTGATGTGCCATATTATTTTTATTATAAATTTTAGGTAGTTAGGCAGTTTATGAAGTAGCTTCGGGTAAAAAATGGGTGGGTGTTGCAAGCACAACTCACCCATTTTGGGAGGCGTTGTCAATAAATAAATACGATTTAAATCAGTTATCGACAATCCACCCATTTTGGGAGGATTCTAAAGTGGCAGTATAGGGGATGGCGGGTGGGTGGCTGGCAGTCGAAGCAACCAACAATTGCTGGCCCATGAGAAATGGAAAGCCGTATGGGCACGTGTTGCAAGATGCAAGAATTATTCGGAGCAGCCGGGTCGGCCACGCTAACCAATCCAAAGCAGGTAAAAAAATCGCATCCATTATTTTTTCTTATCGTCGATCGTCCGCAGCGCCTCATCATATTCCTGCCGGCTCATTTTTTTTTCACCCACCATCTCATCCATGAGTGATTTGATCTCCTTGTCCAGCATTTCCAGATCTTCTTCAGCGGCACGGGTGGTTCGATCGGGTGGTTCCTTTGGTGATGCGAATGCCGGGGTTGGGGTGGGAGCCGGCTCGACACGCATCAGTTCAGCGGCAGGCGATCCTTTCGGAACCTGTGCAAACCGCACGGTGTTGTCCTTTAGATAGATGGTCACTTCGCTGACGGCAGCATGCTTGCCACCAGACGATCCAGGTTCATTAAAGAGCATGGTGTAGTCATGCCTGCCATTGCGCAAGATTTTATGAATTGCCTCTTCAACGGTCAGATTGTCGATGATCACGCTGATGGTTCCCTCGAGGTCGCCCGTGACCTGGCATACAAAACCTTCACCCGACATCAAGTCTTTGAGCACGCCCTTGACTGGCGCATTCTTCAGCTCGGCGGTCAGGCGATTGTCGTTCCACGTCACCATCGAACCGCCAATGGTCTGCGGCCCACGAGCCTCCTCGGCCGCAAACGCGGCCACTCCGCAGAGGAGAGTCAGGGCAATGGCGGTAAACAGCCGCAACGTCATTTCTCAGGCTCCTCCACCCCGGGGGCTTCCCTCAGGCCGCATCAGCGCCAAATCGGCAAAATTGACAACCCCGATATCGCTGAAATTCCCCCGGTATGTATTCAAACACACCGGAATGGATGGCCTCCCAGTGGTTCAACGCGGCCTTCCAAGCCATCGGGCCGAATTCCCTCTAAAGCAAGGATTAATGCACTCGTAAAAAGTCACATTTCCGACGGCATCGTAAAAAGCCCGAGATCAAGGCTTGCGAATCCCGAGGAATGAGGCGTACTTATGGTACGCCGCAGTGACGATGGATGAAACGTAACGCAGATATCGGACTTTTTACGATGCCGTCATCGATGTACAGACGATAGATAGCGCTGATGATCTCGATGGTCAAGACATACCTGCTGCAGTCCTGGTCGAGGATGCAGGCACTTTTCACCCGGCTGCTGAAATTGGCGATGGAAAGGCTGGAATCGGTAGGTCCATAGAATAAGGGCAACGGATAGGTATAGAAAAAAAGATGGCTATTGAAGCGCTCTTTCATTATCATAAAGCCTATATTCAAGGCGTTAAACGGATCCGGCCGATCGCTTCGAAAGGAGACCAACGGTGTTACCAAAGGTGACCGATAAGAACTACGACGAGATCATCGGGGGATCGAGCGCTGCCCTCTTGGATTTTACCTCGGCGTGGTGTTCAACCTGCAAACATCTGGAGGGAATCATCGAAGAGCTCTCCCGGGAAAAACACGATCGTGTCCTCATGGCCACGGTCGATGTCAGCGAGTCCCCGGCGGTGACGCAAAATTTTGGCGTCATGGGCGTTCCGACAGTCGTCTTTGTGCTCTATGGCAAGCCCGTGCACCATGTCACCTTCACCGGAGCTGTATCCAAGGAGAAGATCTCGCAGATGATAACCCAGCATCTGGGCGTCTGATTGTACCGCCGCCCTGTGCCAAACCAGCCGACATCGCAGTTCTCTGAGCGGCAGGTTTTTGCTACCCGATCCGGTCAATTAGCCGCCCGCCGTCGATCGGGCCGGCGGCGTCATCGCCGGCGGATTGCCCCCGCCCAACTTTGACCCCCCTCCCCCAGACCGATCTTTTTCCATGCTGGAAGGGTCCGGGGCGTCGCCTTGGAGTTGCTTGAAGTGCGCCTCCATGTCCTCGGGGAGTTCGGAGCGCTTGTAACGCACGATCCCTTGCGCATCGACCAAAAAAATGGTCGGGACCCCCCGTAATCCGAAAGCCTGACCCGTCTCAAAGTGATGATCGAAAGCAATGGGGAATTGGTATCCGTATTTTTCCACGTAGACCCTGGCTTTGATTTCGCTGTCGTTGATGGCGGTGTTGACGGCCAGTATCACCAATCCCTGGGGACCGAACTCCTCCGCCAGGCGGTTGACCAAGGGAAGCTCCTTCAAGCAGACGGGACACCAGGTATTCCAGAAAATCAGCAGTAAGGGCTTCCCCTGAACCGTGGCACGCGAATAATCGTTGCCGTCGAAGGCTTGAATGCTGAATTCGGGAATTGGCTGGCCCTCCTCGATGCCCCAAACGGGGACAACCACAACCGCGCCAAGCCAAAGCGCAACCCAAAGCATTTTCACGTTTTTTTTCATCTTTGAACCCTTAAAACCAAGCCTGCCCGGCCTTGACCAGGTAGTATTCCGCCAACACAAGCATCAGCAGGCCGAAACCCTTTTTGACCATGATCATCCAATGGCCCGGTTTGGGCAGCGCCGCGGCCAGACCTGAAAATGTACCGATGCCCATGAGCAGCATGCCCATGCCCATTGAGAAGGCGAAGAGCAAAACTCCTCCGTAGACGACGCTGTGGGTCGTGGCTACGTAGGTCAGCAGCCCCAGCAATACCGCCGAGGTGCATGGCGAGGCCACCAGTCCCGAGGCAGCGCCGACGACAAAAGCACCCAAAACGCCCCCCACGGCCGGTTTGGTCAGACGACCGGATAACCAGCCGGGCGAGGGAATCACTTCCAGAATATTCAGGGCCACCAGGATGAAAATGTTGCCCACCGCCAGCAGCGCCCAGGGGCTGGTGCTGATGCGTCCGAAAAAACCGCCGCTCAGGGCCGCGATCATGCCCAGCAGCGCATAGACCGATGCCATGCCGACCACATATCCGCCCGAAAGCAGCAGCGCGCGCAACCTGCCGGTTTGCCCGGCGGACTGGGCGCCGACATAGCCCGACACCATGGGGATCATGGGATAGACGCAGGGGGAAAGGCTGGCCAGAATTCCCCCGGCAAAGGCCGCACCCACCGCCATTATTGGCGGACCGGCCAGATAGGTTTCCATTGCGTTCATCGGGCATAATCCCTTCGTCCATGCAACCGGTCCCGGCAGTCACGGCCGCCGGCATGGGTCCTACTGATGCTGATGGTCGCCATGATCGGCATGCGTGGGTTCACCCGGGGCCGGATGATCGTTCTGTGTCACATTAGGGGCGGCCTTTTCCGCCATCGCCTGCTTTGACTCAACCTGCATATAGTAAATCAGGTCGATGGCATCCTGTTCAGACAGCTTCATATTCGGCATCGGCACCTGGTTGTACTGCTCGAACAGCGCCGTGGCCAGGGGATCTTTTTCCTTCAGCATCACATCCGGTTCCATCAACCAGCGAATCAGCCATCTCAGGTCCCGGCTCCCGACCACGTTCAGCAGATCGGGACCCGCGCCGTTACCCCCGCCAATGGTGTGGCAGATCGCGCAGCGGGTGATAAACAGGTCTTCGCCGGGACGCGAAGCCGCCTTCTTCGGAACCGACGCGTAGGCGGGTCGGTTAATGGTAGACAACAACGAGCGGGTCTGCATCCGGCCAAGCAGCACGGTAACCAGGGCTTCCGGGACATCGAACGGCGAGCGCTTCACCCAGCGGCCGGTCTCCTCGTTGCCAATGACGAAGCTGATGGCGTGGTCGCTGAGTTCATTTTCACCCTCTACATACATGCCCAGTTTTTTGCGTATCAGATCGATATCCGCCAGCTTGCCGGTAAGAAAATCCCAGCCGGGACCGACCTTGAATTTCTTCATGTAGGCCTTGAGGACCGCCGGGGTGTCACGCTCGGGGTCGACGGTGATGGAATACATATGCACATTTTTGCCGACGTGTTCGCCCAGCCGCCTCTGGACCTCGAGCAGCTTGGCCGTCTCCAGCGGGCAGCTGTCCACGCAGCTGGTGAACATGAAATTGATCGTCACCACCTTGCCCTTGATCACGTCGTCGTAAAAGCGCAAGGTCTTGCCGTCCTGGTTGACCAATGGCACATTGGGGTAAGATCCGGCATCCATGGAAGCCGCGGCATTCGAAAAACCAATCAGCAACAGGGCGAAGCCCAGCACAAGGGGGGTGACGAACCGTTTCAACACAATCGCTCTAATTCGTTCGCAGAACATAACAAACCTCTTTTATTACCTTGACGGTGACAAATATAATAATGAAAGACAGTAACTTGCTTTTTACGCAAACAAGTATGTCGAAACGATGCTTGTGTGTCAATCCCTTCGCCAACCTAGCCTGTTCGGTGGCATCACATTCAGCAGGTGACGTATTTCTTCACACCATATATGCCGAGCAGCGAATGTAACGGTGGATTCGGCTTTAACCATTGAGGACGGAAAAAGCCCGAAATCGGATTAAAACCCACTCAGGGCAGTCGAGATCAGGCATCCGCCACCGCCGCCCGAGGCGACAGGCGCCGGGGGGGGGATGCTCACCTCCGGTGCTGTTACGACCGTGGTGCCGATACCCGAAGGATCCACGATGACCCCGTTGGCGGCGCCGTCGGCATCGCCAAACCCGCCATCCGAGAAGGCCAGGGTGACGGATTTACCATCGGCACTGAAAACAGCATGTGCCGCGTAATCCATCCAGCCGGTCAGGGGGTGATATTGATACCAGTGGGCATCGGCGGATGCCGCTTGGGAAAAATAAACGACCACCTCGGCGGCGTCGCCGGGGGTATTGACCGACAACCTGAAATTGATCAGTCCGACCGGCAAGTCATCCGGTCTGTTCTGCATCTCGGCAATCGTGTCGGGATCGATCCAGCCGAGGGACTCGATCGAGGCAACGTTGGCACCGGTTTGAATGACCAGGGCTGCATTGTCGGAACCAGATTTCACGCCCTTCATATCCACCTGCAACATATCAGGCGTACCATTGGCATCCAGATCGAGAAGCGGATCATCGATTTCCTGACTGTCCGGCACCCCGTTAAAGTTCTGATCCCTCTCATCCGTGGTCAATCGTGGTAAATGAAAAAGGGTCGGACCATTCCGATTGCGCACCGCTCGCATAGTGAAATTTCACCCGCCAGAAATAGGTGGAATTGATATACAACATGAGGTCCGGCACTATAAAGGTCGTTAATTGCGAATCCGATGTGGCATCCAACACCAGCGCGCCGGCTGAAAAATCACCCGCCAGACGGCTGACCTGCCAGCGGGTCTGGCTGTGGATATCGCCGGCCGTCTCGGCGAGGCCGTAGGCCTGCAGCTCGGGTGATCGCAGGACATCGATTTTGCCGTCCTCCGGCAAAATAAGAAGGGGCGTATTCGGCTGAAGCGTGGGGGCCAGGTCCTCGGCCAGAACGTAAACAGCGTTGCCGGTCCTGCTGGGTGATGGTGGAAAATCTGAGCTGCGCCACCTGGATGGCCGACTGAACGATCGTAAACGGTCCTTCCACCGAACTGGCCTCCAGCAGGGTATAGGTTTTGCCCGGCAGCAGAATGGTCGTCAGGATCTCCATGATGCCGTCATCACCCAGGGTGACCCGGCTGCCGTAGGGCCGTGTCAGGGGATCGCCGACAAAGATGCCTTCTCCGGGTGTGCGCACCGACTTCCAATACGCCTCCAACACGGTGGCGCCGCTGAAATAGGGTGACACGAAATTGGTCGTGTGGGGAAACTTATCGAGAAAATTACAGGGCTCGATCACCGTGCCGTAACTGGCGATGGCCCCCGCCTCGAGCCACCGGAGAATGGACATTTGCGGGTTGGGGCCGGTTAATTGGCCCCCGAGGGATGTCAGATGATCGGCCACCGCCCCCGCCAGCGTAAGCGTTGGTGTCGATGTTCGGCACGGTTGCCAGACCGGTAAAGTAGAATAAGACATCGGGGGTGTCGCTGAGATAATTTACGGCGGTAGCGCCCGTGCCGTTATCGATGTAATTCATCACCAAGGCATCGGGACGATTGAAGGCGTCGACGGTGTTGATAAAGGTTCTGAAGCGAGTATCGCTGCGGTTCGCATCGGTTGTGCGCATGAAATACCCATCGCCCCCGGGGAAGGTTTGGTCGGCCGACGCGCCCCGGTCGATCAGATCGAACACGTTCTGTTGGCCAACCCCCGCCAGCATCATCGCCGGCCGCAGGCCGAAGTCACTGCGGGGGCGCTCGGAATCCGTATTGTAGTAGAGGGTTGCCCGCGTCGCTGCGCACACCAGGTCAGTGGCATTGTAGTAATCCGGGTGGAATCCGAGGGCAAAGGCACTGGTGATGGACATGCCTTTGGCGGTATCGTTCTCTGTGACCATCCAGGGCTCCGTCCAGGTGATGACCAAGGCCTGAATATCGGGCAGTGCGTCGACAGCCGCGTCCACCTGGGCTTTGAGGAGGTCGAAATCCTTTTGCGTGATACTGGTCGAAGCGGCGGGAAAACTGACTGCGATCACGTTTTCCGCCGGAATCTGTCGAACCTGTCGATAATAAGCGGCCACACGCACCGACTGAGGATCCTGGCTGTTGACGATCAGGGCCACCTCCGTCGGCTGAATGGCCCTGCGGGGCAACACCACGGTAACGGTTTGACTCCCGTTGGGAGAGGAGGCAATTATGGTTTCGCTTTCTCCGGCCGGATAGACGGCCTGGGCCAGAACCGTGGACGCATTGAAGATAAACGCCAGGCAAATGCATAACGTATTTATTGTTGGAATGATCGGTTTCATACCGGCACACCTCGATGGCATACGGGGTTCTCCCAGTTTGAACGCTCCCGAGATGACGCCAGTGGAATCTGACTGCGCCGCTTTACCAGCAATGTTACCAGTCCCGAAGCAAACAGCACAAGGGCCGGCGGCAGGGGTACGGCAGTGATATTGTCGATGCCCAGCGTGGCAGAGACCGGCAGTCCGCTCCAGTCCGGTGTGGCACTGTTGAGCAGGCGCAGTTCCAGCACATTAGCGAGCGCAACATTCACATCGTTACCGGTGACACCGGATCGGCCGCTGACGGGCACCAGGTCGCCGGGCAGGAGTGAAAACACCACATGGGTCCAGCCGCTCTGGCTGTCCAGGGTTGCACTGGCCGACGTAGCAAAAAGGCCGCCGATAAAATTAGAACCGCCGTCGAGAAAACCGCCATTGATGGCGAGCCTTGGATTCAGGGTTTCGCTCGCGCTGAAATTGTTCACATCCATGGCGATCGCCGTTATACCGGCACCGATATAATCGCCGGTCCACTGCGCCTTGTTAAAGAAGGTCAGCCTTCCACCTGCGACAGCGTTACCGTCGGCGACAACCTGGAGAAAGTTGTCGCCGACACCCGCAGGCCCGCCATCGGTAATGATGGTCATGTGGGTGGTCGTTACCCCCTGGATTCCCATTACCCAGCCTTGCGTCGTGCCGTCGCTGAAGCTGTCGCGTTGGGGCGTGCTGACCGCCGCCGCAAGACTGGGCGGCAACAGCAGCAGAACCAACAATAGGTAACGCGCAGTGCGGTGTGCTGGAACGCCGTTGTAATCGTATGACATCCTTAAGCCCTCCTGAAAAAATGGCCTGCGCCAAACCGAACATCTCGGTCAAGTCTGCAACTAAATGGAGCTACCTGATTTTTGCAATTCAGCGTAAACCATTCGAACCCACTGGTCCGGCTTTAAAAGACCACCGCCCCATTTTGCATCATAGTCAGCCGTGGGTTTGGCGGCAATGATGTCATCGATATTTTTCCCCTCTTCGATCAGTTTGGTCATTCTCTCATAAACAGCTGCGAGCATGTCCCGGTATGCCTTGAGGTCGGCCTTGCTTCCCAGCGGGCCGTGGCCCGGGATAACTCTTGTATCGTCATATATCCGTTCCAACATGCTGTCGACACCGGCAATCACCCCTTTCATGGAGCCGCCGCTGTCTGCATCGATAAATGGATACATGCCGTTAAAGAACAAATCACCGGTATGCACGACATTGGCAAGTTCAAAATAGACGACCGCATCGCCATCGGAGTGGGCCGATTCGGGGTGCAGTACTTCCAGCTTATCGTTGTTCCAGTGAAATATAAGACTGTCGGTAAAAGTAATCACCGGCAGCGCTTCCGGCGGGGCAGGCGGGATACGAACCTTAAACACCTGCATATATTGACCTTTGGCCATTCTTTTACGGGCATTCTCGTGGGCAACGAAAATCGTTCCGCCTTTTACCAGGGTTTCACGTCCGCCGGTGTGGTCACCATGCCAATGGGTATTAATAAAATAACGGACCGGTTTATCCGTCACCGCGGAAATGGCTTCCAAGATTTTGTCAGTCAGCGAGGCATATTGAACGCCGATCAACAAAGCGCCGTCCTGGCTGACGGACAGTCCGATATTTCCGCCGGCCCCAACCAGCATGAAAACCCTTCTTGCTACCGGGACTGTCTCGATTTGAACCTTGCTGACATCCTCCTGCTGGGCAAATGCACTGGTGGCGACCAGACAAGCAATTGCTGCAAACAATTTCTTCACAGACATATACTCCCTCCTTTTGAATGCCGTTAAAGAGATCTCGTTTCATGTTGCCTTTGAATTTTAAATAGCCGACACCTGACACCTCATATTGCCTTCATCCCTCATCCCTAAACCTTGTACCCTGAACCTTGAACCCTGAACCTTAAGCCGGGAACACTGTGCATTCAATTGCGTCGCTCAGGGCAGTCGAGACACTTTCAACAATGACACAATCCTGTGTAGCGAGCATCCATCCAACCTGACTGGCGCCTCAACTCAGAAACCCACGATGCCGTCAGCGGCCATTGACCACCGACGGCATCGTCTCCTTGGATTAACCGGTTACGCTGCACATACTAGGCTATGGCAGCGGGTTGTTTGGCGGTAACGGGAAGCCGGCCGATTGACCGAACTCCGATCTGAACAATGAATAGTCGCTTAAATTGACCACACGGTCTTCATTCATATCCGCACCCCACGGTCCAGGCTTGCCGAACTGCGACCTGAACACCGAATAGTCGCTCAAGTTTACCGTACCATCGAAGTTCCGATCACCCTCCAGCTGCGTGGGTGCCACAAAAGTTGCCGCAGCCGCCACATCGCCGGTTTTTATGGTGGCCAGTTCCTGTGGGGCGGTGACCACGAAGCCGACGCCGTCCCAGTCCGGGATTGGCGTCGGTATACGTACCGTCTGTCCAGGGGCCTCGTTGTCCCAGCGCAGCAGCATGGCCTTGTCCTCGTGCGTCGTGTTGTGACAGTGCTCGACATAGGTGCCGGCGAACTCGCGGTAGCGGATGGCGACATCAATGACCATGCTGCTGTCCGGCAGGCCACCCGGCCCCGCGCCCAGGTTCGACACGCGGTACATGTCCTTGCGGGCGCCGATTTCCCATAACGGCGGGAGGCGCGGGGAGATGGGATCGCCATTTACATCGAAACCATCATGGCGCAACAGGTACTGCCCCTCCTCGAAGTGGACGTGCACCGGGTGGGCCCAGCCGCCGCCGCCGTTGATGATGTGCCAGATTTCCCAACCGCCGCCCATGGTCTCCGGTGCGGCCGAGACCCGGTCTGTGTCTGCGTTCAGGGTTGCACCACCGTCCGTGCGGATGCCCCAGGGCGTGGGCCTACCGTCGGTGGCGGTACCGGGACTGCCGCCGCGACCGAATTCGAAGCTGCGGTGCTTGGCGGCCGCGATTTCCGCGTCGGTGATCTTCACCAGCGGGATCATGGTTTTCTTGCCCACCTCGTAGTCGGCCGGGTTCATGCTGGGATCAGGGCCGATGGGTGCATGCACGCGAAACTCCAAGACCTTGCCGACCCCCGGATCATCCGACCAGCAGTGGTCTGTACAGGTGGGATCGGGATCGGGCTGCGGGTTAAAATTGCCACTCAAGATATCGGCAAGGGGGACGACATTGTCTGGCCCCCGCCCGTTGTTGGCGTGCTCGAGGGTATTGACCATGTACAGCCGGGTGCCCGCCAGGTATGGGCTGAAGTCGATGATGACGTCATAGCGCTCGGCGATCGACTGAACCGGCAGGTCGTTGGACTGCACATTGGGGAACGGCACCGCGTGCTCCATGATATTGCCGTCGTTGGCGATCATGTGGAACGGGATGCGGCTGTAGGACCTGTTGCTGCCTGCCGGACCCGGGAAGGTGCCGCTGGTCGCGTCGTTGAACTCGCGCACGATGGCGAACTTGAAGAAACGCGCCACGGCGCCATTCAGGATGCGGAAGCGGTAACGGCGGGCGCGCACGTCGAAGTAGGGCTTGTACAGCCAGTTGACAAGAATGCGGTCACCCAGAAAGCCATCCTCCAGGTTGAAGACATCGCCCATGGTGAGCTGACCGGTCACAGGGGCCCAGGCCTTGTCGGCCATCAGCAACTGGACATCGTAGTCGCGGTTACCCCAGTCCAGCGCGGTGCCGCTGGGGAAGCACAGGTTGACGTTCAGCGGGTTGGTATAGTTGCACTGGAAATCCTCGCGTCCCCGGTCGATACCGCTGTACATGTTGAACATCGCCGCGTTGCCCTTGTAGACGTTCTCCGACGTGCGGTCGATCATGTGGTCGTGAAACCAGTGGGTGCTCATGATCTCGTGCCAGTCGCCGGCGACATTGACCGTCTGGGTAACCGGATCGCAGGTCTTTTCCACGGGTGCGCCGGTGAGCGGGTCGGCAATCATGAGGGTTTCACCCGGTGAGCACGGGGTGGAGGCGCGCGGATCCGAGGCATCGGTGTTGATGCTGTCATACCCGGCCAGGGTCATCGGCCATCGGTAGTCCCAGAACTCGCCGGGGAAAAAATAGGCACCGGCAAAGCCGTCGCTCTCGCCCGGGTTGTGGCCGTTGTGCTCGTGGGTGGTGATGGTGTGCTCACCGAAACCCCCATTGGCACCGGGATCGATCGGCAGCGCGTTGTAGTGACGCATCAGCACGGGCTGGCCGTAACGGGCCTGCAACAGCTTTGGTGGCAGGGTGCCGTCGCCAAAGGCCCACAGGGTCAGCGGATCCTGCACCGGCATGCTCGGGTGGAATTGTATCTGAATATTGTTGGTCGTTCCATTGAACCCGCCGACACCGACGGTGTTGTGGTACAGACCTCCGGGTGCAAACTCGCCCGCCGCATAATTGTGTCCTTGAAGGTTATCGAGCCGACCTCTGCTCCCCCGCGCCCCGCCCTGGGCGGTTTCGAAGTACACCTGCGGCGAAAATTCGTCCCAGCGCTGGTGGGCGAAGTGAACGCCCGGCGGGCGGCCCTCGATGACGCCTCCCGTGGGCGTTACCTCGCCGAGGCAACCGTCGATCGCGGTCTCCCATGGGTTATTCAGCGTGTCGTTGGCCCCCATGGTGGGTTCCGGCCACAACGGTCCGTCGAGGAAACTGTCCATCGCCGAGTCGTTGGGTCGGCCGTCGCAGATCGTACCGCTTGCGCCAGCTGTGGGCAACGGAAACGTTTTCGTTTGCGTGAAGTCGGTGGGCATCGGAAGCACCCCGAACTCCTCGAAGCGCAGCATCTGCTGGCTGAAGTCCTGCGCCCCGAACAGCGGGCTGGGCGGCAGACCACTCGGTACGTCGGGCGCCGCGACGGCATTGTTCCAGCCAGCCAGGCTTATCAAGACAGCCGCGGCCAGGGTGATTACCTTCAAGGTAAACCGCCTATGAATGAGTGCGACAACCCCTCCACATGGATCAGAGCGGCCGTAATTTTTTTTATTATCAACATATTTCTCCATTTCATTAGCCTCCATAAACTCTTGTTCTGATGGATCCGATGGACCCTCAACAAGTCAGTTGCCGGTGCATTCACAGTTACAATTACCTTGGCCTGCCTGTACAAACTTTTTCTTTCTTGCATTATTCATAGCAATGGGCGTGCCAAGCAAATTTTTTCAATAATTTCAAAAGGTAAAACAGAAATCGGGTAAATTGGCAGATGAGACAGGCAGTCGATCGAAAGGAAAACCCACCCATTTTGGGAGGGGTGTGCACAAAATCCATACGATTTCAATGCGTTGTCAACAACACAACCATTTTGGGAGGGGTTCATGACGGACAGCAAAATTTTGGATGGACAGCGGCGCCTTCACGCTAACTAAATGTAATATATATTAATTTTTCTATACCAAGTGCCTGTTAAAGGTAATATCGGCGGGGGCGACGCTCGGAAATTGCTTATTAAGTGAGGGGCCTGTTTGAAGCCTCCCCGCGGCAAGCCGCGGAGAATGCGCTCGCCGTTGCGGTTCAAGACCGGGAGTTAGGATGTGTATTTAAAGTTCCCTGCTTTTTGGTAATTTGAATGTTGCTGTCGCTGTGCAGGTTGAACGTCAACCTGCACAGCGACAAAGCTGCACGTGGTTACGGGTTGAGTGCCGAGGGACCCGGCGCCTTGCCAAACGACACTCTGAAGATTGAATAGTCGCCGAGGTTCACCGTACCGTCGCCGTTGAAGTCGGCATGGTCTACGATCGTATAGGGCACTACGCCGGGCGCGGTCTTGCCAAATGCATTCCTGAACAGGCTGTAGTCAGCGAGGTTAACGGTAGCCGGAACAGCATTATTAAGGTCCGCGTCGCATCGGTTGCCGTAACCGTCAGCATCGGTATCACGCTGATTGGCATTGGAGAGCGCTGAGCAGTTGTCACAGACATTGCCTACACCATCGCCGTCACCGTCTTCCTGCAGCGGATTGGGGGTCAGCGGGCAGTTGTCTAAGGTATTCGGAATGCCGTCGCCGTCCTCGTCGGAATTGACGACCTCAACCAGGCGCGTCGCCGAGCCGCCCGCGGATGAGCTCACGGTAACCGAACCAGGCGGTGCGATCGGTACACCAGGTGACGTTTCCGTGATGAAGACCCTGCCGGCGGTCAGCGGCCGATTCAGCTCGACGACTGTCAGCACCGGCGGAATGTGGGCGTCGCTCGATACGGCTTGGACGGTCAGGGTCGGCGGCACGGCAGCCAGATCATATTCAGCAAGCGTGATGCTCACCAGATCGACCAGTGATCGAACCAGGTGGGTCGGGTCAGTGGCTGCGCCACCATCCGTTGCCTCAAATTCCACCGTGGGGGGTACTATCAAGGCGTTCGGGATCAGCAGCTCGCTTTCAAAGAAGCTACCCAGGTCCCCAACCAAGGCAAAGGGGCCATTGAGATTGGGGCCACCCGTGGCGGTTACGATCGCGGATTCGGCGCCGAGGGTGAACACATCGGCCTGTCCGGTGGCACCGGCGGCATCCCGCGTGTAGGTGGTACGCTCGGCGGCCATCGCTGTGGCCAGTCGGCCGTCATAGAGCTTGCCGACTACCGTAAACAGGTTGGTCGTGACACTGTTGTCGGAACCATCGAGATCCGTGTCCTCCGGATCGAAGGTGTTCAGGGGGATCGTCATCTCCGCATCCTCGAAGGCCTCGATCTTAAAGAAATTGGTTGGCGGTACAGTGGGGCTGCCGGTGATCAGGTGTGGGGTAGCGCCGTCGCCGATGAATCCAGTGACAGGTCCTCCGGGAGCGTCCGGTAGTACACCGGTAGCGGGTACAAAGGTATCCCAGGTCAGCCAGGGACCGGCGAAGATGTTTACGGCATCGGTCACGGTGCCCGCGGCATCGACGGTTCCCTGGGCAAACTGGACATCGAAGCTCTCGAAGATCTCATCCCCAGCCACCAGGGTCTGGACATCGTAGAGGTGCACGCCATAGGGTTCGGTGACCCGGTAGTGGCCGGTGACCGGCAGATCCAGCCGGATGCGCAGGCGGGTGAAGGGGAACTGCCCGCCATCGACGATCTCACCTAAAAAGGCAGCCTCGGCGCCCAGCACCAGCACGGCCCGCATGGTGGCCGGGAAGGCCGTGGTGTCGGGTGCGGCCAGCCACCAGAAACCTTCAAAGCCGAAGCCGATCTGGGTGGAAAACGCGTTGGTCGGATCCGGCGGATCGAAGGTGCAGAAGGGGGCGGTGCCGATGGGCCCGCTGGGGCTCAGGCACAGCTCCAACGAGAGCCCTGTTTCGTCGGTCACATATTCCGCGAAGCCATTGTTCGGATTTGGCGGACCGGCGAGAAATTCCGCGGCGGTGCTGGCGGTCGAGCTCATGACCAGACATAGCAGGGCAGCGACTAACATATTGTATATTTTGCTGTTCATATTATCAGCCTCCGGTTACGCTTATGGTGTGTGAATCACGGTCACAGGAATGGTGGCCGAACCGCCCGCGGAAGAGGTCACGGTGACAGTCGGCGGGGCAACCGCTAAATTGCTGGTCAGTGCGCCACCGGTCAGATTCTGGCCCAGTGCGGACAGCGTGGGCGGCGATAACAGATCGCTCGAGAGGGCCTCGATGGTCAGGTTGCCCGTCGCGTAGTCGTAGTCCGCACGGGTGACCGTGACCAGGTCGACCAGCGGTGTGATGATATCGGTGGGCAGGTTGTCGGGGTCGGCGGCCGCATTGTTTGCGGTGACGGTTACCTCAGCGGGAAGCGTCGTCGTGTTGGGTGTCAACGCCACGCTGCCAAAGAAGCGCCCGCTGCCATCCCCCGCCATGGGCTGCGCGCCGGCGGGCAGATTGGCACCGCCGCTGAAACTCACCACCGCCGTAGTCGGTGCTTTCGCAAAAACACTCACCCGCCCGCTGGTTGCACGGCTGTAGGTGACCTGGCCGATCGCCAGCGGTGTCGGCAGCGATGCGCCGTTGAATAGCTTGCCGGTGACGGTAAACAGGTCGGTCTGGACGAAATTAACGCCTGTTCCACCGATGTTCGGACCGTCGATACGAAAGTAGTTAGTACCGCAGGGGCTCCCCTTTACCCGGTGCTCGGGGCCGAGGGTGACCGGGTTGACGAAGTTCAATGTGCCGATGTAATCGGCCACGCCATCCGGCGCACCCTGGCCGAACGGCGGGGTGAACTGGAAGGGCGGACCGTACAGGTCGAGCAGCGGATCACCAGGGAAGGTGTCCCAGGTCAGGATCGGTCCGAGGCGGCCCTGGTAGCCCACCTGATCCGCCACGAAGGGAATGTCGAACGAATCGTTGATCGCCCTGATGCCCGGAGCGGTGATGGTGTAGGAAATCTGTCCCCAGGGATGCGTCACGATATAGGTGCCGGCCTGCGGGACATCGATGCGGATACGCAGGCGGGTGAAGGGGAACTGGTTGCCATCCGCAAAATCGGGCAGGAAGGCGGCCTCCACGGCCGAGACAAAGATGGCGCGCCCGGGGGTGGCCAGGGCACCGCCGGCCGGAATGTCGATACCAGCATCCGCCGAGGCCCAGAAGCCCTCGTCGCCGAAGCCGATCTGCTGCGACAGCGCGGCCTTTTCGGCGGCATCCGGGTCACCCGGGAAGTCGGCCGCGGTGAACGGCGGCACCGAGATACAGTTCACCTGATCGGTGCCCGGGCAGATCTCCAGCGCCAGTCCCTCGGAGTCCTGCACCCAGAGCGGGAAGGTGGTCTGCGGATTGTGCGACCCAATGTTCATCGGCGTGGCGCCGTCCTCCGGACAGGCGGCCTGTCCGGTTTGGGCCAGGGCGATCAGCAGCGCACTTGACAACAACAATCTGAAAAGTTTCATTTTCATACCCTCCACGATCTGAAGTGTTTAGATTTTATTTTGTAATCTCCACGCTACTTGCTCCAATGAAATCCGCGTGGTCATTCTTTTTATAGGGCACTGATCCCCGCACAGGCTTGCCGAAAAGGTTCCGAAAGTGGCTATCGTCGCCCAGGTATACTGTGTTCAGGCTGTCCGTGTTGACGAGATCCGCATCGCCAATGTTGTCGATGTCGCTGACATCTGCAGCGTGTGATGCAATGGGTGTGCCATGAAAAATTATCCTATGATTTCAAAAGGTAAAACAGAAATCGGGCAAATTGGCGGATGGGATGGGCAGGCGCTCGAAGGAAAGACCCACCCATTTTGGGAGGGAGTATCGATCAAATCCCTACGATTTCGATGTGTTGTCAATAATTCACCCAATTTGGGAGGGGCTCAAGACAGACACCAGACAGGTGGGTGGGCGGCGGGACCGGGCCATGCAAAAGGAATGCAATCTCAAAAAAAGGACCAATAAACGGTAAAGCTCCCTGCATTTAAGTAATTTGAATACTGATGTTGCTGTGCAAGTTGCGTGGCAACCTGCACAGCAACAAGTTGCCAGTGGTTACGGTTGTCGTGCCGAGGGACCCGGCGCACCTCCAAACGACCTTCTGAAAATCGAGTAGTCGCCAAGGTTTACCGTATCGTCGCCATTGAAATCGGCATGGTCTAAAATCGTATAGGGCACTACGCCGGGTGCAGCCTTGCCAAATGCGCCCCTGAACTGGCTGTAGTCAGCGAGGTTCACGATAGTCAGACCGTCGGTGTTGATGAGGTCCGCATCGCAGATGTTGCCGTAACCGTCCGCATCGGTATCACGCTGGTCGTTGTTGGCAACCAGGATGCAGTTGTCGAGGGCATCATCAATACCATCACCATCGGTATCCGCGCCGCTGAGCAAGGCACAGAAGAGATCGGCATGCAGGGTTGCCGTGATGGGCTCGCCAGCCGGATCGGCCGGTGGCCATGCCATGATCTGGGCACCGGTCAGCGGATAGTACGTCAGGGTGCGGTTGCGCTGCAGACCACTATACCCCGGCACCAGCGGCACGCCGCCGAGTCCCGGTCCGCCCGCCTGCGTCCCCGGATCCAGACCGGAGTACGGGAAGGGGTCGAGGCGCATGCTCGGATGGCCGATTGGTGTAGTCATATCACACGTCGGCTCACCGTCGCATCCGCCGCCTGGACCCAGGCGGCGGTCCATGTTCCATGGCTCGCCGGCAAAGATCAAGGGGGTCTGCAGCGCCGCGAGGTTGATTTCGACAAACTCCGGATGGCCGATGCCGACCGGGTTCAGGTATTCACCGTTCTGTGAAGGCTGGCCGTGGAAATCCAGCGTAACCACGCTCGGGTCCAGCGCGTGCTTGTGGCGGCTGCGTCCGATGAGATCACGCGTGGGCGGACTCAGCACGGCAAATTCCTGCCCCAAGGTCGGTGTCGCCGAACAGCGGCTGGTGACATTGGTGATCAGCGTGCCGTCGGCCGTGGGTATACCGCCGCCGGTGGTCGCCGCTGCGGTCAGCTGCTGACAGGGTGACTGGCGGGGTTTGATCGGTACGCCGTTGATGAAATCCACGTCGTGCACGATCTTGAAAACCGCGGTGTTGCCGACAATGCCCTGGTTGGTGCAGGTGCCCGCTCCGGCCGCGATTTCACAGCCGGCGGTGGTGGCGAATACCACCTCCTCAACGGCGTTGTTCGCCGGGTCGTAGTACAGGCCAAAGACATCGATGTTGGTCGTTCCCAGCGTGCCGAAGGCGATCAGCAGGTCGCGCACGCGCTGATTCTGGAAGCCGGGTGCGTCCCAGCCGACTTCGTCGAAGATCATGTAGTCGGGCTGGAAGGGGTGTTCATCCGTGGTCAGACCCACGCTGACGCCCACGGTGTGCGCCGAAAGGAAGGTCACGCCGCCGATGGTCTCGAAGTTACCCTCGGCGTTGACGTGATCACCGATCTGGATCGGGGCGAACAGCCGTGAATCGCCAACCGGATCGACTCCCCGATTGGTTTGCGGACAGAGGAAATCGCCCGTGCCGTCAGTCGCTGCCTGGGCGATGATATCGGTTTCACCGTCGTCTATGGTATCACCGTCGCGGTTAACGTCGAAGTCGAAGGGACCACGCGCCACGGTGCTCGGAATGCACATCGGGTAACCGGTGCTGGCGGTGAAGGTGTAGTTGTCCGGGTCCACCCCGTAGCGCGTGTCAGCACTACAGTTTGGCCCACTGCCGAGGCAGCCCAGGCCGCTCTGGTGGGTGAAGCGACCTTCCGGGTCATTCACGCGCACCATCGCACCTGTAGTGGGATCGCCCACGTTGCCGTCGACGCGGAAATAGCCATCATCGTAATTGATGTATGAAACGATGCCGCTGACCAGCTCGGTGGCTTTCTCGAGCATGATTTCACCGGCAACGACGTTGCCGTTGTTGGTCTTGTTGGCCAGCATGGTGACCGTGGCGCCGGTAAAGCTGCCGTTGCAGCTGTCGGCCTTGGCCAGACCTGTTTCGTCTGGTACGCCGTCGCCGTTGTTATCGGTGCAGGCCGAGGGCGCATTGACGAAAAACTGCTGCAGCGTCATGCGGTTGGCCGGCAGGTCGATCACCATGTTGCGGGGAATGATCACGTTCTGACCGGCGACCACCATGGTGCCGCGCGACCAGGTGTCGAGGGGGTCGTCGACGATGATGCGTTCGACTTCGCCGACAATGTTGTTCTGCAAGGCGGCCCATGACAGGGTACTGTAGGTCGTTAATATAAGCGCAATGAGTATCGCGGCGCCACCGGCAGTCCCCTTTTTGAATGCCGGTGACGCCGACAGCACGGACACACGCACAAAGGATATTATCTGGTATATAGTTTTCATGATTTTCCCTTCCTTATGGCGCTAGGCATTGAAGATCAGTGACATGGTTCGTAGGTACGATACCCTGGGAGACTGGGTCGGTTGGCGGATAGGCCATGATTTGTGCAACGGTCAGCGGCCAGTATGACAGCAGACGTCCATTTTGGCCGCCATACACGACCGGCACGCCAGTGCCACCCGGAGACGGCGTCCCGGCCTGTGTTCCCGGATCGAGATCGGAGTATGGGAACGGATCCAGGCTCATGCTTGGATCGCCGATCGTCGTCGTCGTGTCACAGGTCGGCTCACCGTCGCATCCGCCACCCGGACTCAGACGGCGGTCCAGGTTCCAGGGAATGCCGGCAAAGATGTACGCCGTGTCCAGCGCGTTGAGGTTGATCTCGACAAACTCCGGGTGACCGAGCCCGACCGGGTTCAGGTACTCACCGTTCTGGGATTCACGGCCGTGGAAATCCAGGGTGACAACGCCCGGCAGCAGCGTGTGTTTATGGCGGCTACGTCCGATCAGGTCGCGTGTGGGCGGGCTGAGGACTTCAAACTCTTTGCTTATGGTCAGACCACCCTGGCAGCGGCTCTTGGGGTCTGAGGTCAGGAAGTTGCCGTTGACGTCCGGTATACCGCCATTGTTATAGGCCGCGTTCAGCTGCTGACAGGGAGAATGTCGCGCATCCGGCAAGGTGCCGAGGTTGGCATTGATGAAATCCACGTCATGCACGATCTTGAAAATGCCGCCGCCAATACCGGCCAGTCCCTGTCCCGTGCAGGTGCCCACTCCGGCGGCGATATCACAGCCGACCGTGGTGGCGAACACCAGCTCTTCGACGACGTTGTTCGCCGGGTCGTAGTAGAGGCCAAAAATGTCCACGCCTGGTGTCTGCAGGGTCGAAAAGCCGATCAGCAGGTCGCGCACACGCTGGTTCTGGAAACCCGGCACGTCCCAGCCGACTTCATCGAAGATCATGTAGTCGGGCTGGTTGGGCGAATCCGCCGTGACGATTCCCACGCTGACACCTACCGTGTGCGCCGACAGGAATGTAGCCCCGCCGATACGCTCGAAGTTGCCTTCGGCCACGACGTGATCGCCGATCTGGATCGGGGCGAAGCGGCGTGAATCGGCGGCAGCACCGGTGGTGGTGCCGGCGACATGGTTGGTCTGCGGGCACAGGAGGTCACCCGTGCCGTCGGGTTGCGCTTGTGCCGAGAGATTGATTTCTGTTAGATCGATGGTGCCATCATTGTTGAGATCGAAGTTGAAGCCTACACGCTCAATCGTGCTGGGGATACACATCGGGTAGCCGGTGCTGGCGGTGAAGGTGTAGTTGTCCGGGTCCACGCCAAAGCGCACATCGGCACTGCAGTTCGATACACTGCCATCACAGCCGAGGCCGGTCTGGTGCGTGAAACGCCCCTCCGGGTCATTGACGCGTATCATCGCGCCTGTGGTGGCACTGCCGACGTTGCCGTTAACGCGGAAATAGCCCTCGTCGTAGTTGAGGTAGGACACGGTGCCGGACACGATTTCCGCCTTCTTCTCCAGGAAAACCTCGCCGGCAATCAGGTCACCTGCGTTGGTCTTGTTTCCCAGGATGGTGACCGCGGCGCCGGTGCCGCTATTGTTGCAGCTGTCGGCCTTGGCCAGGCCGGTCTCGTCCGGGGGGCAGATGGAGGGTGCATTGACGAACAACTGCTGCAGCGTCAGACGGTTGGCCGGCAGGTCGATGACCATATTGCGCGGAATGATAATATTACGGCCACTGACAACCATGGTGCCGCGTGACCAGGTGTCGAGGGGATTATCGACGATGATACGTTCGACCTCGCCACTGATGTTTGACAATACAGCCGCGCTCACCGGCGTCACCGCGCACAGTGTTAATATGATTGCGTAGAAGAGTTTGTTCTTCATCCCGTACCCATTTTTTAGGTGATTTAAACGTTTCATATTTAGGTCCCCATTCTCCTCAACGTATCCCCACATTCATTTCATCCATGCGGGAGTTCCTTTCACGGGCTTTTTGCACCTTGAATTCCAATTCTATAGCGTAACTTGAGACGGCGTTCGTTAAATTACAGCCGGCATGCTTGAGATTGTTGATACTATCGATGCCTCTCTCATTTAAGTGTGTAGAGCAATGAGTGTGCCATGATAAATAATCGTATAATTTCAATAGGTAAAAAAGAAATTTGGGAAATTGGCGGATGAGACGGGCAGGCGATCGAAAGGGAAACCCTCCTATTTTGGGAGCGAATATCTATCTAAACCATACGATTTCAATGTGTTGTCAACTTATCCTCCCATTTTGGGAGGGGGTTCAAAACGGACACTATCTAATTGATTTCGTAGGCTTTTAGCTTGGGGCGCAGGGTGTTGATGCCAATTGAACATTCCCCGCGGCAAGCCGCGGGGAATGTTCACCAAAAGGATAAAAACGGCTCCCGAAGGAGCCGCTTTCGACTAACACTTAATCGCTATGTTTTTTTTCGTCTGGCAACACCAATTAAACCGAGCAAACCACTGCCAAACAGCCAAAGCGCAGCGGGTATTGGAACGGGATTAAAATCGACACGGATCATCATGTCATCGTGATTATCATCATCAGGCCATAAATACTGATCATCATAACCGAGAATGACTTGGTCCCTCGAGCCCGAGCCATGTGTGAAAATGCCCAAGCCCTGCAGATTGAGACCCAAAAAATTGTCCACCGGTTCGAGCGCGCCCCTGCCGTTGCTGGTGAAGTTGAAACCCAGAACACCCGCAGTCACATTGCCGGTTAAACTGGCGTGGCCAGGATCAAAATTCCATGCGCCGTTAAACTCTGTCATGGAACCAAAAGATGAATTGAACTTGTTGGTGAACCCGGATTCGGCAGCGATGTAGGTAAAGGTAACAAAACCATCCTGATCGACACTCAGCTGGGCACCGGTAGTCATCAGAGAGTAGCCCAAAGCCTGCATATTAGCATTGAAATCGTTACCAGCGATCGGCAGTGGCACTGTTGCAGAGCCTCCTGAAAGAATCAACGCTGCGTCAGACGCTGGCGCGAAGACCAATAGAACCGATAGTATGGCAGCTGATACGAGCAGATACTTCATATTTTTCTTCATATTTTTATCTCCCTCCCTTGACCCTTGAGCGTATGATTGAATCGATTCACTCAAGGAACGGGAAAGCGGATTGGTAAGCATCGTCGTCCCACAACCAACCTGCAACCGATCAGGCACCGCGGCGGCGTACGACGCCAACCAGGCCGAGCAGACCGCTGCCAAGCAACCATACCGCACCCGGTACCGGCACGGGATTGACAACAGTGACTTGCAGCGCCGCATAGATTACATCAGCTAGCAGGAATTAAGCTGAAGTCTCCAAGCTGCCAGTCACCGACATGCGCCCAGTGCGACGTCAAGATCCGTTCCGGGGGCCGCCTGAGCCGTGAAATCAAGGTTCAGGAAGGTGAAATTCAATACCGCCAGTTCCTACCGGTGGAAGGAAATATTGACTGCCGCAGTGAAACTCAAGCTGGCCTGCAGCCGAGTGTCAAAGCTGAAAATATCAGTAAAGCCAGTGATTGACACCGTCGATAATAACGTCTGTTAGTGTCGTATTCAGCACCAGAATTGCCGGATCCCAGTTCAGCGTGATGCTGCCGCCAGTCACACCAGAAGCGTGGAAAATCACTTCCATTGACAGCTAAGCGAGACCGGATCGCCCGGATTAACCGTCTGTGCAATGAGGATGAATACGCAACCGTCGCTGCATTAGCCATGCTGGCCATGAACAAGAAAACAAGAGCTCAGCAATCCGACCGTAATCATATTCATCTTACGATTTGTTTTCATAATTAACTTCCTCCGTTATTGGGCATATCACAAAATTGAAACCTAACTGCATTGTCTGTGGTGGTATTCACGGCGGCGACAAACGTTCCATCCGCTGAATAGTACCCTGTGTGATCCACTTTCATCTCCGATCATTCCCTCCTTCCACGTTGATGTTGTCGATAATCTTGCCATCTGCACCGTGTGTAGCAATGGGTGTGCCATGAAAGATAATCCTATGATTTCAACAGGTAAAACGGAAATCGGGTAAATCGGCGGAAGGGACGGGCAGGCGATCGAAGAGAATACCCACCCATTTTGGGAGGGAATATCGATAAAATCCATACGATTTCAAGGTTTTGCCAACAACCGACCCATTTTGGGAGGGATTCAAAACGGATACTATCTATTTTAGGGGCGCCGGACAACCGATGTGCGTAACCATCGTAAATGATGCGGATACGCGAATGTCCCCAGGTTGATGGGACAAATCAAGAATATTGTACCCGCGCGAGCCGCAGCATGGAGAGTGCCACGCCTTCACTATAAAGCCGGTCAAACATCAGATCCCAATCTGAAGGAAGGCGGACGATATTTTAGGAAGATGTAGGCGATGTCCGAGTTTTTATGGACAATGCATGATGGGCCGCATGATTTGACAAATACGGTGGAGTTGCTTTGGACTTATATCCGGGTCCGCACCGACACGTGGTAAACGTGTAGGATGCAGCCGTGTTCATAAATAAGGAAGGCAGCAAGTTGGCAAGCGTTGAGACGCTGGCTTGGCTTCCTGCCTTCCATATCAGCGGCAACTTGCTTGCTAGCACCCACCATTGCCAAGCGGCTGGGGATCGATACACGAGGGTCCTGGTGGTTTTCCAAAAAAACTCCTGAACGTCGAATAGTCGCTCAGGTTAACGGTGCTGTCATCATTGAAGTCCGCATGGTCAGCAGCGGTAAACGGTTCAATTCCCGGAGCGGGTTGTCCGAAGGTGCTTCGAAACATGCTGTAGTCCGTTAGATTAACTGCGCCACTGCCATCCAGGTCGGCATCGCAGACGTTGCCGTAACCGTCCTGATCGGTGTCACGCTGGTCGGCGTTGGCCACCAGGTTGCAGTTGTCGCAGGCATCGCCGACCCCATCACTGTCACCATCCTCCTGTCCCGGGTTGGCGGTAACCGGGCAGTTGTCTGCGGTGTCGGCGATCAAATCCAGATCCGCGTCAGCGAAAAGGCTGGCGCTTCGGGGGTTCAGGTTTAGGAAGGGCGCCAGCGGCGGCAGGCCCACCGAGCCACGGCCACCCGAACCCACGGCACGCACTTGCTGGAAATCCGTCGAATTGGCCAGCAGCAAGTTGCGCGACCCCGGCGTGACCGGGGCGGTACCGGTGATGGGCACGAAAATTTCGGGGTGATCGAACGGGGCGGCTTCGTTGGCCACCCGGCTGTCGGTGAGCGCCATCATAAACTGCGTCAGACCGTCCCTGAGTTGTTCGGGGGTTGGAAGACCGGGTATCGCCCCCGAGTCCCGCAGCAGGGGGAGGACCGTCATGCCGGAATCAAAATTCATGCTGTTGGTGAATGGAAAATCGCCGCCACGCACATAGAAGTCCACCACCTGGCGCAGGGTCGACAAGCCGCCGTTGTGCATGTAGGGCCCGGTCAGCGCGATGTTGCGCAGGCCGGGTGTCTTGAAGGCACCGAAATTGGTCACCCGCCCGGCAAAGGGTGTCGTGTCTCCGGGCTGGAAGCCCAACGGCAGGATCGGAACCCAGCCGGCCATGTGCACCGGCAGCGGATCAAGGCCGGGGGTTTGCAGCGGCGAAAGTCCGAAGAACGCCTGCAGGCCCAGGATGCCTTTGGACAGGGATATTTCCGTCATGCCACCACCCAGGCCGGTGATGCCGCCACGACCGATGTCTTCGTTATCGAAGAGAAAGTCGGGCGCCAGACGCATTCGGGTTGCCGCTCGGGCGCACGCCGGTGTTGTGGAAGCCGTTGTCATAAATACCGAAGCCGGTGGAGATCAACATAAATTCGTTCGCGTTGATCGGGTTCAGGTTGAACGGGACGGGAATGTCGGTGACCGGGTCCCGGCCCTGGATCAGGACCGTGTCGACATCCATCATCGTGCCGCCATCGTGGCAGACGATACAGGCGCCGGCACCGGTAAAGGTATTCATGCCGATGGTTTCCTCGTTGGTCAGGGCGCCGCTGCCATCCATGAACCGGTCGAATTTGGAGTCATCGGCCACCAGCGTCGACTCGTACATCTGCACCGCCAGGCCGAAGAAGAAGCCAAAGTTGGCCTCCATCTGGGTGTACTCGTCCGTGTTTTGAGGCGTGCCCGGCTGGAAACTGGGGATGCCGTCGGCATCGAAGATGACCTTTTCCGTAGTATTGTTCCAGTACTCTGCGGGAAAGGCGGCCTGGATCATGGCGGCATAGGTCGTGGTGAGGCCGGCTCCGCCTGCCGTGTCGGCCAAAAACCCCAGCCGGCTGTCGGTGGTTGAAACCTGTTGCTGGGCCAGCGGCGTCAGGCTGAGCATCTTCTTGCCGACCTTGGGCCAGGTGCGTCCACGAAAGGACATCTCGAAATCGCTCAGGGGGGGGCCGACGGCCTGCGACGCCAGCGATGATTGGCGCAGACGCAGCGCTTCCGTGGCCAGGCTTCCGGCGCTATTGGTAATCAGGTGCGGGCGCGGATCGGCCGGGCCGAACGGGTTGTTCCCGTTGAAGATATTGTTGGCGCGGCCGTCATGGAAATTGTCGAAATTAAACACGGCATTGATCACCGTGGGCGTGTTGCGCGGTTCGACGCGCCGGATATTGGTGCCATCGATATTGAAAACCGGGTCCGGGAGGGGGGTCCCGTCATCCACCGGGCTGCCGGGAACGATGTCATTGAACTGCATTAATGTCACACCCTGGGAGGAAACCACGTCGTTGGTGTCCCGGACCACATTGCCCGGGTTGCTGAGCGGTTCGCCGACGACATGCTGAACCGCCAGCCGATGCATCGGGAAATGCGCCGCCTTCAGCGTCTGATTGAGGCGCATTGCATCGGGAGCCGGTTCGGGCAGTCCGATGGTGTTGTTGCCGAACTGGTCATCACCGGCAAGCGTGCCCGGATTGAGCTGATTGGTCGTCCGGCTGTCCTGGCCGGCATGGAAGTGGCAGGTGGCGCAGGCCTGCACACCGTCGCTGCCGACCTGCATGTCCCAGAACAGGGCCTTGCCCAGCTGTTCTGCCGCGAACTGGTTCGAAATATAGTTGCCGATATCGAGCGGTTGCGGGACCGAAACGGTCTTGAGGGAGACAATGACCGCCTCGCCGGGTGATGGGCATACGCATAATACCGCCGCCACGAGTAAAGTCAGTACGGGCGCAACTCTCCGCGTGTATCCTGAGCTTTTTGCAATTGCCACGTTCATCTCCGTTTACCTCCTGTCTCTAGTTTAACATTTTGCGTGATGATCGATTTCTATTATTCACCTCGTCTGCGGAGGAGATGGTCTGCGACCGGATTTACCTTCAGCGGCAGGCTGGGCAAAGAATTCCACTATAATTTTAGCAATTGATGTGCCATATTTTTTTTTATATAAATTATGAATAGTTAGGTAGAGGAAGAAGCAACTGCGGGCGAAAAATGGGTTGGTATCCTAAGCATGATCCACCCATTTTGGGAGGGCGTTATCAAAAAATAAACAGGATTTTAAATAGTTATCGACAACCCATCTATTCTGGGAGGATATCAAAGTGGCAGTTGGGTGATGATGGGGGTTGGCAGTCGAGGCAATCAACAACCGCTGGTCCATGAGAAATGGAACGCTTTATGGGAATGTGTTTCAACATACAAGAATTATTTAATTCCGTATGCTTTCAGCTTGCGGCGCAGGGTGTTGATACCGATTCCCAGGACCTGTGCGCTTTCAGCTTTGTTATTGCTTGTGAGGCGATAAACGGTGACGATATGATTTTTTTCCAGCTCAGCCAGCGTGGGAATCGGTTTATCCGGAGCGGCGCCAGTTACCTTCACCACGCTGGCCTTTTTCAGGATGTGGGCAGGCAAGCAATTGCGGTTAATGGGGCGTCCCTGGGCCAGGTTCACCGCCGTTTTGATAATCGACTTCAATTCACGTATGTTGCCCGGGAAATCATAGGCCATGAGCGTATCCAAAACCCCCTCGTCCATCCCAGGACAATCGGGTCCACCGAGCTCCTCGAGAAATCGATCGGCCAGCAGGGGGACATCGTCCATCCTTTCCCTTAGTGGCGGCAGGTGCAGCCAACTGCCGCTCAGCCGGTAGTAGAGGTCTTTACGAAACATGCCGGTGGCCATCATCTTGTCCAGGTCCCGGTTGGTAGCGGCGATGATTCTCAAATCAACCTTACGGGGGATATTGGTGCCGATTTTCATAAACTCTCCGCTTTGCAGCACCCGCAGGAGTTTTCCTTGCAATGCCGGCACCAGGTTGCCGATTTCATCCAAGAAAAGGGTACCCTTGTGCGTGCTTTCCAGGTACCCCATGCGATCCCTTTCTGCACCGGTGAACGCGCCTTTGGTGTGCCCAAAAAATTCGGCATCGAAGAGACTGTCGGTGATGGCATCCATGTTGATGGGCGTGAAGGGTTGGGCGCTGCGCTCACTGGAGGAATGAATACCCTTGGAAAGGAGTTCTTTGCCGGTCCCGGTCTCTCCGGTAATAAGGACGGGCGAGTCGCTGGCAGCATGCAGTTCCGCAATTTTGAGGATGCGGATCATCCGTTCGTCGCCGGTGATGATGGGGGCGAACGCCGCCGGGTTTTTTAACTTGGGGAGGGTCTTTCGTTTACTGAGGTTGACAATGTCCAGCAAACGCCTGCGCTCCAGGGCGCGCTGGACGGATGTAACCAGATCTTCCTTGGACACCGGCTTGACCAGGTAATCGTATGCGCCTTTCTTGAGGCACTCGACCGCGGTGCGCGCCTCATCCAACGCGGTAATCATGATACACTCGATCTGCGGCTGGTTTTTTTTTATGATCTCCAACACTTGAATGCCGTCCATGCCAGGCATGGTCAAATCGATCAATGCAAGCTCAAAAAGCTGGCCTTTCTCTATGGCGGAAACAGCCTGCTGCGGGTCGGATTCGATGCGGACCCCTTTGAATCCGGATGTAATCAACCCCCGGCGAACACTTTCTAAAAAATCGAGCTCATCATCAATCACAAGAATTCGGTCGTTCATTCGCTGCTCCCAGGTTTATCAGACGGAGATGGGCGTGAATGAAATGAAGGGTCCCTGACAGCCTGCCAAGTCCACGGGTCAGCACAACCGATGCCCCTGCTGCAGGCGAATGCAGGCAATTCATTCCTGCGGCAAGCCTCGCGCTTCCGAACGCCGGTCCCTGTCCGGTAAAAAAATGGTAAACGTGCTGCCCTCGCCCACTTTGCTGACCACTTCGATACGACCACCCAGACGCTCTACCAGGTTATGGCACACATAGAGACCCAGGCCGGTACCTTCGCTGGCCGATTTGGTCGTATAGAAAGGATTGAATATCTTTTCCAGATTCTCATGGACGATGCCGCAGCCATTATCGGCCACCGTTATTATGGTGTGATCCTGCCAGGTTGTACCCGTGGATGCCGATATGCTCAACTTCGTGTCCGCCTTTTCTGCGGCCTGGACGGCATTGACGATTAAATTCAGCAGCACCTGTTCAAGTGAATACGCGTCTGCATAAATCGTGGGCTGATCTGCCGGAATCTCAACCCTGAATTCCCTTATCCGTTTATTGATCTCCCTGCGGCAGATGGACAGGACATTGTCGATCACCACCGGCAATTCCAGCCAGTCTTTTTCCCGATTGCCATTATTTTGGGAAAACTCGCGCAGGTTGGACACGAAATGACTGATTCGGCTGGAGCCATGTTCGATATTGTCCACCAGTTTGAAAACATCGGTCCGGAACTCCTCATAGCTCATGTGAAAAAGCTCGAAATCTGGTTGGGCACTAACGTACCGATCCGAAATTAGTATCAGTTCTCTGAGGTAATCGCGCAAGATGGGAATGTTGAAGGTAATAAAATTGTTGGGGTTGTTGATCTCGTGCCCGATACTGGACACGAGAATTCCCAAAGAGGCCATTTTTTCGCTTCGGATCAACTGCTGCTTGAAGCGCTTCTCATCGGTCACATCGCAGATGCGAATGATTGCACCGCCGGAGGTCTTTTCCGCCTCCGCAACCGGATAGATGGTAACGCGCTCCGCCCGTTGCGGGTCGGCCAATCCCGGCCGCTCAAAAGTATAGCTCTCGTACCGCTGCATGGCACGTGGGATGGGGCAGTCCGAGCACGGGTCGGTTGATCCGATTTCCTGGTGGCACAACTTGCCGATCACGTTGTCCAGCGAATCGATATGGTAGGTTTCCGAAGCCACCCGGTTGAGCATCCGGATTCGCATATCCTTATCCACAAGAATCAGTGAATCGCCGATCCCGTCGATAAGGGTCTGAAGCGTGTTGCGGTTTTTGCGCAGGCGGTCCTCGATCTGCCGCCGTTCCTCGATTTCGGATTTGCAGCTCCCTGTTCATGTCGGACAGCGCCTGGGTGCGCTGCACCACCCGTTCTTCCAATTCGTGATAAGCTGTTTCCAGCCCCTCTTCCGCCCGCAGCCGCCGAATGGCCGCTCCCACATGCATGGCGGCCGTCTCCATGAGTTCGACCATAATCCGGTCGAGCATGCCCGCCCGGGTATCGGCAATCTGAATCAAACCGAGAATCTGCTCGCCGGCCCTTATGGGCACCAGCGCCAGGGAACGATACCGCTCCCGAATGCACCGGTTGGGTGTTTCACAGAGGGGGCCGACAGCGGCCCCTTCGCCATCATTTAGGGTAGCATCGGAAAAATAGGACCCAAAGTCAGTAAACCAGGGCAGGTCGGCATCCGCTCCATTGTTCAACACCTGGGCACACATGCTGCGGCTGGACTTCAGCGACTGGTCATCCAGCTCACACGGCCTGGCCTCGGCATCACAAGCAGCCGCGTCGTAGATGTTGCCATCGTCGCCGATCAGGCGGATGAAGCACGCCCTGCAGCCCGTATGGCTCTTGACGGCGGCGATGAATTGGCTGAGCATATCTTTCATATATCTATTTGCATTAGATATATTCATGAATTCATAGGAAGCCCGCAGTTGTCGCTCAGCCTGTTTTCGGGCGGTAATATCCTTTTGAAAAATCACAATGAAGTTGATGTGTCCCTGGCTGTCTCGAACGGGAAACGCCGAGCAGTCGACCGTCATCCTCACCCCATTCGCGGCCTCGATGGTGCACTCCGCATTAAAACGGCCTGTCTGGGTGACTTGCGTCACCATGGTTTCCAGATGAAGGCGCGACGCTTCATCCACAAAATCGGAAATCCGCCGCTGCCGCAATTCGGCCATGGATAGTCCCAAAAAGTCGATCGCCGCGGAATTGGATTGAAGAATGGTGCCATTCAAATCGAGGATGTGGATAAAATCACTCGCTGATTCAAACAGCCCTCTGAACTTTTCTTCACTGCGTCTCAAGTCATTCTCGACCGCTTTCAATTCACTGATGTCCCGGGCAACGGCGATCAAATGTGCCGACTGACCGAAATTGACGGTATTGGCCGATACCAGGGTGGTCAGAATGCGCTCGTCCCTGGTGTGCACATGAAATTCGACATTGCGGACGGGTCGACCGGATTCGAGCGCCGCCATATAGCGCGTCCCGGATATTGAAATCTTTCCAGCAGGGAATGTCGCCTGGGGTCTTGCCAACGACTTCATCTTTCTCGTAGCCGGTCAGTTCGGTGAATCCACGGTTTACATCGACAATGACATTATCCGCCATCCGGCTCAGCATGATGGCATCGGGGCTGGTTTCAAAAATGGTTCGAAAAAGCAGCTCGCTCTCCTTGAGCGCGGCCTCGGCCCGCTCACGATCCGCGACTTGACTGGCCAGTAGGATGTTGGCCGCGTTCAATTTCTCGAAGCTCTCCTTTCGATAACGTTCGTAACGGCGTATCTGAAAGGTCACCAATAGGGTCATGACCACGCAGAATACCACCATCACCGCATACGAGATCCGTTGCTGCAGCTTCTCACTGGCCATTAAATCCGAGATGTCCGCTTCAAGATCATCCAGTTGGAATCGGAACGCGGCAAAAAGTTCATCAAACCGCACGATCATGTCGGCATTCATTTCGGCGGCCTTGACGCGTTCCTTGTGCTCTTGGAAAAATGCTTTCAGCTGCGCCAAATGGTCATCTATCGACGCCATGCATTCGCTGGCATCCAATTTTCCTCTAAACAGCCGAAATCGGCTGTATTGCTGATACGGTTTCAAAAGCATTTTTAAGTTGCCAGATTGACTGGTCCATATTGAACCACAACCGATATGCAGGAGGATTGATCTCGCCACGCAGCAGATCGAACCCTTCATGCTGAACGGCTGCGGCTTCCAGTTTAACTTCCCTAATCGCGGTCCAAAGCATCGAGGTCCGCTCGTTCAAGCGCTTGGCATCTATATAGTTGACTACAATAAAAACCAGCATGACCACGCCCACGAGCCCTACCATTAGATAGGCGCGAGATAACGAAATCGACTGTTTCCGGTGGTGTTCAGGGGTCACTGAACGGTCCATCTTCTCATTTCCTTGGGGTAAGGCTGATTCCCCGCACAATAGGCACAGCATTCTCAATAAACCGGCGGTACCGGGCGGTTTTTGATTTTAAAGGTCACAGGCTTTACCAAGAATATAAAACAGGGGTCGGCGGCGGTGACCGGATAATGGTTCTATGACGGATTGTCGACACGTGTCATATCACAAACATGCTTGAAAATCCATTTTGGCATCGAATTCAAGCAATTTGCGTGCAAAACAAATTCTTTTTAATTTAACCTTCATAAATCATATGATTTTCAAGATTGCCTGGGTCCGCAAAAAAAAGGCGTTAACGCTTGAAATAGGAAAAGGATTTCACAATCCTGGATAATCAACTACCACATTGGCATCCGGAAACAACCGTGTGACATCGTTCCGATCCAGACCCGCATGGGCTATGGATTGCCTTGCGCAGCAGGCTTGACGAATTGGCACATCGATGAAAGAGTGTCAATGTACAAAATTCCTGTTATGGGAGAGACCTTTATGCATATGTGGACGATTTTCCGGCGGACACTGGTCCTGACGATGCTGATCCTGCTACTGCCGCCGGCCGGCTACGCAGACGCGTCGAAACCGATACGGATCGGGGCCACGGTCTCTCTGTCCGGCAGGTTCAGTGAACCCTCAGCCATGGTGCAAGACGGCTACCGGCTCTGGGAAACGCAGGTCAACCAGCGTGGCGGGCTGATGGGGCGCCCGGTGGAATTGGTCGTCTACGATGACCGCAGCGATCCCGACACCGCGTATAAGCGCTATCAGCAACTGATCCACCAGGACCATGTCGATCTGGTTCTCTCACCCTACGGGACCCCGTTGACCCTGCAGGCATCCCAGGTCAGCGAGGCCCAACAGATGGTGATGCTGGCATGCGCGGCCTCGGGAGGGGCGATCTGGAATCGCGGCTACCGCTATGTGTTCGGCATGTATGCCCTGGCCGACCGCTATTTTATCGGCATGCTGGACCTGATGGCCCGGCAGGGCCACGACACCGTATCGATCCTGTATGAAGACAATCCGTTTAACATCGATGTGGCCGACGGCGCGGAAAGGTGGGCCAGCCGATTCGGCGTCGCTGTGGTCCTTAAAAAATCCTTCGTACCCGGGTTAGGACAATTACGCGCACTGCTCAACGATGCCGTCGAAAAAAACGCTGCCGGGTTGATCCTTTCCGGCTACCCGCCCGAAGGATACCACATGCTGGAACTGATGCAGGCGATCGACTGGCGTCCCAAGGCGATAGGCATCACCATCGCGCCCATCCACCCGGATTTTTACCGCAATGCCGGCCCCATCGCCGAGGGTATTTTCGGCCCTTCCCAATGGGAGCCGGATGAGCGCATCCCCTTTCCCGGAACCACCAATTTTATCCGGGATTTCCAGGCGGCCTACAACAAGCTTCCTTCCTATCACGCGGGATCCGCCTATGCAGGATGCCAGATTCTGGAGCGGGCCATCACCGACCTGCATGAGATCAATCACGCCCGGATCAGAGATTACATCAGCTCTCTGGACACCGTCACCGTCATCGGCCGCTTCAAGGTGGATCACCAGGGCAGGCAGATGGGGCACAACCCCATTCTGGTGCAATGGCAGAACGGCAGGAAAGAAATCGTCTATCCCACCAAAATGCAGACTGCACCGCCGCGCTTTTAACCGTCTTCTGGAGCGAGTGCCGTGAAAAAGGACCCCCACCGACCCTTTCAGAAACGAATCCTGCTCTCGATCCTGCTTCCCGTCCTGGCCGCGGGTGTCGCCATCTGCATGGTTGCCACCAGTCTGATCACCCCTCCCATCCTCGACGATATCCGATCGCGGATCGATCTGGAGCTGAAGCACGCATCCAGCATGGCACTCCAGGTTTGTGAAAACCATCTCAACTATCTGCTGGATCTCCGGCTGGAAGATGACCGGGAGATGAACGCCGCCCTGAAAATGGAGGCCGCCAAAGAAATAAAAGAGATTAACAGCCATTTTAAGGACATTCAAATGATGGTGGTCAGTGGAGATGGCCGCATCCTGGAGCTCTCCGAACGTCTGGATCGGGTCGATCTCCAATCTCCCTCTGGTCAAACAAAAACGGGCGGATATACAGGACCTCGCCTTCTGGGGCTACCCAGTCCGGTCGCACTATCTATACTTCCCCTTCTGGGACTGGTACGTGGTCGGCTACATTCACGAAGAAGCCTACCAGGCCCCCCTGATCATGGCCAGACGCGTGGTCTACGCCGGGACATTCGGGGTACTGGCAGGCATCTGGCTGGTTCTGCTGGTGGTCGTCAACAGACTGATCAGTTCGCCCCTCAGGCGTCTGGCCGACGCCACGCGCCAGGTGGCCCAGGGAGACCTCTCCCTGCTGCCCAATTCACGCAATGATGAGATCGGCCAGGTGGTGGATACCTTCAACATCATGGTGGCTGGCCTGGAGAAAAAAAACAGGGAAGTGTCGGACCTCATCGATGCCCTGAAGGAGTCCGAAAAACGTTATCGCGATCTTTTCGATGGTGCCGGCGAAGGCATCCTGGTGGCCGAGGTCGCCACGAAACGGTTCCGCTACGCCAACCCCGCCATCTGCCGCATGCTGGGCTATACGGAAGCGGCACTCACGTCCATGTCCCTTCAGGACATTCACCCCAAAAAAGGTCTGGTCCGGGGATTGGCGATTTTCGAAAAACAGGCCATGGGTGCCGGCGAATCAATATTATCGGACATGCCATTGGTGCGCAGCGATGGCTCGGTCCTCTTTGTCGATATCAAAGCCACGCCGGTCACCATCGACGGCGTCAGATGCAATCTGGGGTTCTTCACCGACGTGACCACCCGTCGAGCCGCGATGGTTGAACACCATGAGCTGGAAAACCGGCTCCACCGCTCGGAAAAGATGGAGGCCCTCGGCCTGCTGGCCGGCGGGGTGGCCCATGACCTGAACAACATTCTCAGCGGGCTGGTCAGCTACCCGGAACTGCTCCTGATGGACCTTCCCGAAGAGAGCCCGCTTCGCGGCCCCATCAAAACCATCGAAAAATCGGGCAAGCGGGCGGCGGCTATCGTCCAGGATCTGCTGACCCTGGCCCGGCGCGGGGTGGCCGTGTCCAAGGTGACCAGCCTCAACCGAATCGTCAGCGACTACCTGCAATCCCCGGAACATGAGACGGCTGAAACAGTATCACCCCAACGTTGCCTTCGATATGGATCTGGACGAATGCCTGATGGATGTCAAGGGATCTCCCGTCCACCTGTCCAAAACCGTGATGAACCTGGTCTCCAATGCCGCCGAGGCGGCTGATCCGGCCAACGGACTCATCGCCCTGTCCACCCGCAACCAGTATGTGGACCGTCCCATCCGGGGCTACGACGAGGTCAAGCAAGGCGACTATGCCGTACTGACGGTCACCGATGACGGCAGCGGCATCGCCCCCGAGGACCTGAAACGGATTTTCGAACCCTTTTACTCGAAGAAGGTCATGGGCAGAAGCGGCACGGGGTTGGGCATGGCGGTGGTGTGGGGAACGGTGAAGGACCACAACGGCTATATCGATGTGGTCAGCACCCCGGGCCGGGGAACCCGCTTCACGCTCTATTTTCCGGTGACCCGGGAAACCCGCCACGCCGACATCGAAAACCGCTCCATGCATGGGCTGCAGGGCCACGGCGAAACCATTCTGGTCGTGGACGACATCCCGGATCAGCGGGAAATCGCCACGCGCATCCTGACCCGCCTGGGCTATGCGGTGGAATCGGTCCCCAGCGGAGAGGCGGCCGTCGAATACATGAAGACGGGACGGGCGGACCTGCTGATCCTGGATATGATCATGGATCCGGGCATGGACGGCCTGGATACCTACCGGGAAATTCTCAAGATCCACCCGGGCCAGAAGACAATCATCGCCAGCGGCTTTTCCGAAAACGATCGCGTCCGGGAGGCCCATCGCCTTGGCGCGTCCCAGTATGTCAAGAAACCCTATACCCTGGAGAGCATTGGCATGGCCGTGAAAACCGAGCTGGGGTCGAATTAACCGAACAGCCGCGTGATCTCGTCCACGTCAAAATGCGGCCAAGCGACCGAGGCCTCTTTTTCCACGGCATCGATGCCGGGTCCGGCTTCTGTTACGACCCCGATATCCGTGGCCATGATAGCGGCTTTTTTCATTTCGGACAGCAGCCGGTCGGCACGATCCGGCCGGCAGCAGACGAGCAGGCTGCCGGATCCGATGAGCCCCAATGGATCGATGCCCAGGACCTCCCCCATTCGTCGTGTCTGGGGAAAAACCGGCAGCGCATCGCGCTGGATGCGGATTCCCCAGCCACCGGCCTGGCTCAACTCCGTCAGGGCCGTGGCGATACCCCCCTCGGTCACATCGTGAAGCGCCGAGATCCCGCCGACGGTCCAGGCAATCCTGGCTTCCGGCAGGACGCTGATCATGGACTGAAATTGACCGCAGGCATCGATCTCTGCGGCGGTCATTCCCTTTTCCAGAAGCAGGTTCCTGAATTCGGCGGCAATGATGGCGGTGCCTTCCACGGCGACGCCCTTGGTCACCAGCACGCGGTCGCCGGGAGCCATCCGTCGCTTTTGGATCAGGTCCTTGCGGGCAATCGTGCCGGCCATCATGCCGGTCACCACCGGCCGGCAGACGGCATTGGTGATCTCCGTGTGCCCCCCGCACAGGGTGATGCCGCAGTCCGTGCAGGCCGCATGGAGGTCGGCAAAGATCCATCGCACCTGGTCCCGGGAGAATCCGCAGGGAAGCAGCAGGGTGGCCAGCATCCAGCGGGCGTCGGCGCCGGCGGTGGCCATGTCGTTGGCATTGACCAGGACGGCATATCGGCCGATGGATTCGGTGGCGAAGGTGATCGGATCGGATTTGAGCACCAGCACTTCCCGGCCATGGATGTCCACGGCAGCCGCATCCTCACCCACCGACGGCCCCACGATCACCGACGGGTCTTCGATACGATAGCGTTCCAACAGTTTTCCGAGAAAGGCATTGGGCAGTTTGCCGGCCGGAAGCGAGACGCCATCGGCGAGAATCGATTCCAGATCCAACAGCGTGTCGACGAGGAACCGGCAGTCAAGATCCTCGGGAACCGGCCGGCCGTTGGTCAGATAGGCAGTCAGGGCCCCGGCATTGCAACCGGCTTGCATGTCGAAGCGATAATCACCCACCACCAGCACGTGGGCGGGATCCACGCCCATTTTTTGGGCCGCCAGCAGCACCCCTTCCCCGGACGGTTTGATTTTCACCGGATCTTCACGGGTGACCATGACGTCGACATCCGCCATACGAAGGGTGGAGAAGTTTTCCAGGGCCCTGGCTACCGACGCACGGCTGTTGCGGGTCAGGATGCCTACCGGCAGGCCGGCGGCTTTAATTGAATCGACGAGTTGCTCGGCACCGGCATTGGGCTGCGATGCTGCTGCGCCTTCCAGTTCGAACCGATCCAGCTGCCGGGCCATATCCAGACGCTGCGCAGGGTCGTCGACGCCGGCCATAAACTCCAGCACGGGAACGTCATCCGGGCAATCGATGGCCTTTTTGATCACCGAGAAATCAAGGGATCCGGGCCGGGTCAGGGTGCCGTCGAAGTCAAAAAGAACGGCGTCGATGCGATAGGGTAGGGTCATGGGTTCTGGGTTCTGGTCTCTGGTTTCTGGTTTCTGGTCTCTGGTTTCTGGTTTCTGGGTCTCTGGTTTCCGCCCTTCCGGGTTCTGGGTTCTGGGTTTGAAGACGAAGACCACCGCGATACTCCGCGAATTCTCTCGACGCCCCAGCAAGGGTCAGCCTTGACTGAGCTGAATTGATGAGTTACCGATCGGTTGTTTTTTTACGATTGGGTATGGTAGCGTAATCTTAAAATCCAGTTAAAATTCGGAGTACCCTGAACCCTGAACGGCCATTTAACAGCAAATCGTCCCTATAACCCAAACCACCACTTAGGCATAGGCTTTTTTGATCCCGCCATGGATCACTGTCTGAATCGAAACGCAAGCAAGGAAGAGCGGGTCGAACGGATTTTCCACCGCCTGGTCGACAGGGTCTATCGTCGATGGCCCCGTCCGGCCCCCCCGACCCATCTTATCCAATCCTGCCGCATCATCTCCCACCGCGGTGAACACGACACCCGCAGCCGACTCGAAAACACCCTGGCGGCATTTGACGCAGCGGCCGATGCCGGGGTCTGGGGCATCGAACTGGATCTGCGCTGGACCCGTGACCGGGTTCCGGTGGTGTTTCACGACCCGGACACCCGCCGCCTGTTCGATGAAGATGCCAGAATCGACCACATGCCCCTGGCCACCATCCAGGAAAAATTCCCCTTGATCCCTACCCTGTCTGAAGTGATCGACCGATACGGCGGCCGGCTGCACCTGATGATGGAAATCAAGAACGAACCCTACCCGGCGCCCGCTGTGCAGTCCCGCCGCATGCAAAAACTGCTCGATGCCCTTTCCCCCGGGAAGGATTTCCACATGATGGGCCTGCATCCGGCCCTGTTCGGTTATTTCGCCTTTCTGCCGGCCAGGGCCTTTGTGCCCATCGCCCGGATAAGAATCGACCGCTTCAGTCGCTTGGCGGCAGCTAACCAATGGGGTGGCATTGCCGGCCACTACCTGCTGGCGACCAAGGGGTTGGTAACCCGCCATCATCGGCTGGGTCAGGGTGTCGGGACCGGCTTTGCCGATTCCCGGCGCTGCCTGTTTCGGGAGGTCGCCCGCGGCGTGGATTGGATTTTTTCAAATCGGGCGGCCGAGATGCAGGCCATTTGCAGGCGAGCCTGATGCTGGAAGAGCGAAAGTCTGTTGACCGACCGCCGCTGGAATCCACTCCTCAAATGGAAACCACAAATTTGTCATTTGGTTTTTGGTTATTGTTATTTTTCTGCTAAAGAAGTGCCGCCTGCGCCCGCCCCTTCTCTTCATCGACGAAATAGAGCAAAATGGCTCCGGCGGCAAACAGGATCAGCACAGAAGCCATGCTCCATCGGGCGGCCATGGCACCCACCTGGACCAGATCCGCCGCCGTGGGATCTGCCGGCATGAGGATCCGGCGCATGAGCAGTCCCACACCGCCCACCAGCACCGGGCCGATGATGGCGGCGAATTTGCCCAGCATGTTATAAAAGCCGAAAAACTCCGCCGGTTTGTCCGCCGGGATCAGGCGCGAGTAATAGGAACGGGAAAGGGCCTGGATCCCTCCCTGTACCAGACCGATGACCACCGCCAGCACGTAGAATTCTTCCTTTCGGGTCATGGTGATGCCCCAAAAGGTGGCCGCCACGTATACGCCGATGGCGATGTATATGCCTTTTCGTGGACCCAGCCGCTGGCCCAGCCGGCCGAATACCAGAGCCGCCGGAAAGCCCACGAACTGGGTTACCAGAAGGGCCAGGAGAAGGTCGTTGGCGGCAAATCCCAGACTCATGCCGTAATCCACCGCCATTCTGATGATCGTGTCCACACCGTCGATGTACAGCCAGTAGGCACACAAGAACAGCAGGACGGTCTTCATGTGCCGCATTCGGCCCAAAGTGTGCTTGAGCTGGTCAAAACCGCCGGACCAGATGCCGGTGGTGGTGGTGGTCCGCGTCGCAGCCGTTGGCGCTTCGGGGACCCATAACAGGATGAACAAGGTAAAAAAGCCCCACCACAGGGCCACGGTTAAGAAGCCTATCCGCACCGCCTGGCCGGCATCGGCCAGACCGAACCGCTGGGGCATGGTCACCATCAGCACGTTGATCAAAAAGAGCAGCCCACCGCCCAGGTAGCCCATGGAAAAACCGAAGCCCGACACGAAATCCACGTCTTTTTCGCCGGCCACCTCCGGCATCAGGGCGTCGTAAAAGATATTGGCGCCGGAAAAGCCGATCACGCCCATGGCATAGACCACTAAGGCAAAAGCCCATTGTCCCTGGCCCACGAAGTAGAGGGCGGCAGTCATCAGCACGCCCAGGTAGGCAAACAGGGCCAGAAACCGCTTGCGGGCAGAACCCCGATCGGCCACGGCACCCAGGATCGGTGCGGCCAGGGCCACCAGCAGACCGGCGGCGGCATTACCCAGTCCCAATCGGGCCGTGCTGAGATTGACGTCGACGCCGGCACTCCAGTACTGCTTGAAAAAAACGGGGAAAAAGCCGGACATCACCGTGGTGGCAAAAGCGGAATTGGCCCAGTCATACATGGCCCAGCCCCATAGGGCCTTTCTTCGCGATTTCATGACAATCGTGCTCCTTGGACCGACGGTGCTCATTTTGACTTGAAAAAAAGGGCCGTCAACCGTATCCTTGATGGACAGCCCGATGCCCCGAACCCACTCCTGAAACGGTCAATTCGGATGGATATGAACAGCGACGCTTTAAAACTGCCGGTATTCTTCCCAAATGAGGATTTTGACACGCACTTTAAGGTATTCCACGAGTTGATGTCAAACAAGGTGTTTGAGATCCTGCTGGTGGCCAGTCCTTACGACGCCTATATCCTGGAGGAAGACGGCAGCCTGGCGTCCAAGATCATCAATGAATACCGTGGACTGAACTTAAGCCGCCCGCCGCGGATCACCCAAGCGGCCACTGCCGCCCAGGCCATGGAAATGCTGGCCCAAAAGCAGTTCCACCTGGTTATCGCCATGCCTCACCTGGACGACATGGACGTCTTCGACCTGGGTCAGCAGGTCAAACTCGCCCACGCCGACCTGCCGGTGGTGCTCCTGGCCCACAGCGTCAAAGGAATCTACCCGGCGCCGGAGGGGAAAGACATCTCCGGCATCGACCAGACCTTCATCTGGTCCGGCGATTCGGACCTGCTGCTGGCGATCGTCAAAAGCATGGAAGACCGGCTCAACGTGGCCGCCGACACCCAGAAAGCGATGGTGCGGGTCCTGATTCTGGTGGAGGACTCTCCCCTGTATACCTCCTATTTTCTGCCGCTGATCTACAAAGAGGTGGTCAACCAGACTCAGGAGGTGCTTGAAGAGAGCCTGAACCAGGAACACCGGCTGCTCAAAATGCGCGCCCGGCCGAAGATCCTCGTGGCCGAGAGCTACGAACAGGCCATGTCCCTGTATCGGCAGTACGGTGACTATCTGTTCGGCATCATCTCCGATACCCGCTACCCCAAGGACGGCACGATCACCGCCGATGCCGGCTACACCTTCCTGCGTGAGGTCCGCCAGGCGATCCCCGATCTGCCGCTTTTGCTGATCAGCAACGAGCCCCAGAACAGGCAATTGGCCGAACGGGTGCCGGCTGCCTTTCTGGACAAGAACAGTGACGATCTGCTGGCCGAAATCCACCAGTTCTTTTTAAATGCCTTAGGTTTCGGGGATTTCGTCTTCAGGCGGCCCAACGGCAGCGAAATCGCGCGTGCCGCCAATCTCAAAGCCCTTGAGGAGATCCTGCCGACGGTACCCGATGAATCCCTGCTCTACCATGCCACCCGAAACCGCTTCTCCAACTGGATCATGGCCCGCGGTGAAATCGCCATGGCCTCACGCCTGAGAAAGGCCAAGGCCGACGATTTTTCCGGCGCAGACGACATCCGCCAGTATATCATCGCCCACATCCACGCGCTTCGCAAATGGCGCCAAAAAGGGGTGGTGGTGCATTTCAATTCCAAGGACTACGACCCCGAGATCTCCGATTTCGTTAAAATCGGCAAGGGGTCCCTGGGCGGAAAGGCCAGAGGGCTGGCCTTCGTGTCCAACCTGCTGCGCCGATCACCCGACCTTCAGGAACGCTACCCGGATGTCGCCATCCAGGTGCCCAAGACCCTGGTCATCACCACTGAAGGATTCGACGCCTTCATCTCCCACAACGGGCTGGAACCGTCTACCATGGCGAAGGATTCAGACGACCAGATTGCCCAGGCCTTTCTCGGCGGAGAGATGCCCCCCTGGCTGGCGGAGCAGTTGAACCGATTCCTGGAATCCGTTCATCAGCCCTTGTCAATCAGGAGTTCGGGGCTGCTCGAGGATGTTCACAATCACCCGTTCACCGGCCTGTATAAAACCTACATGGTGCCCAATAACCACGCCGATTTTTCTATCCGCTGCAACCAGTTGGTCACTGCCGTGAAGCTGGTATACGCCTCCACCTGGTTCCGGGATCCGAGGCGTTTTTTAAGCGGCACCGCATACCGGATCCGCAGAGACCAGATGGCAGTGATCATCCAGCAGCTGGTGGGCGGCCGGCATGGCACGTTTTTCTACCCGGATATCTCGGGCATCGCCCAATCCAACAATTTCTATCCGGTGGATCCCTTGAAAGCGGAAGACGGCGTCGCCCGCATCGTCATGGGATTTGGCCGGGGAATCCCGGAAGGGGACCCGTCACTTCGTTTTTCACCATCATATCCCCAGGTGATGCCCCAGTTTTCCAAGGTGGAAGACATCCTGGCCAACGCCCAGCGCCAGTTCTGGGCCCTGGGCATGGAAGGGGTTCCCGACGGCCTCTATTTTGAACGGGGGGTCAACGTGGAAAAGCGCCACGTGGACGATGCCGAGACGGAAGAACCGGTGATGCGGTTGGCCGGAACTTATGTTCCTGCAGAGAACCGCATCCGGGACAGCGTAAACATCCCCGGCAGCCGGGTGCTCACCTTTGCACCGGTACTTAAATACGACATTTTCCCCCTTCCCGGACTGCTCAAAGACCTGCTGGCCATGGGCCGGGACGGAATGGGCTGCGCCGTGGAGTTCGAATTTTCGATCAACCTGACCGGCAACAGCGATCATAAGGGGACCTTCAATATCCTCCAGATGCGGCCCATGTCAGCCGGAGAGAATCTGCATGACGTGGAGGTGACCGATGAGGATATGGCCAATGCCCTGTGCTTCACCACCCAGGCCCTTGGCCATTGCCGCAAACAGACCATGGCCGACATCGTCTTTGTCAGGCCCGACACCTTCGACCCCGCCGACACAGTGGCCATCGCCCAGTCCATCGCCGCCGTCAACCAGCGCCTGCTCAACCAAAAACGACCCTACTTGCTGATGGGTCCCGGACGGTGGGGATCCTTTGACCGGTGGCTGGGCATCCCGGTAAAATGGCATGACATCAATGGCGTTGGTGCAATGGTGGAAATTCGCAACGAAACGCTTAAAGCCGACCCATCCCACGGATCCCACTTTTTTCAACATATCACCGCCAACGGGATCCCCTACTTGACTGTCTCCGAAGGAAACGGCGATTTCATCCGTTGGGACACGCTGCAGGCTTTGCCGAGTGTGTTATCCAACCCACATCTGTGCCATGTCCGGCTGCAGCAGCCCCTGGTTCTCAAATGCGACGGCAGACATTCGCGGGCCGTTGCCCTGCTGGAGGCGAGCGCGACCGGATGATGCCCCGTCTTTTAAAGCTGTCGGTGCTTTTGCCGGTCATGGGCGCCCTGATCGTCACCGCCTGCAGTCCGTTGGTCCACTACCGGTTTGTGCCCCCGTCGCCCCAGACGGAACCATTGACCGATGCCGAACAGATTGCCGGTGACACCATGGCTTATCTCATGGAAGTGGTACTGGGTCGGGCAGGCAACCCGGCAGAACGCTCGGCCTGGGCCACCCGTGGGCTCGATCTTCCCCTGAACTTCGACCTGGTTTCCAAACGCATGTATGGTCCCGTACCCCTGCGTGCGGAACTGATGGTGCTGGACACCAACATATTGGGGCTTTCCGAGGTGCTGTATCACTACGACCGCCGCCTGAATCTCTTCAAGGGGAAAAGAGGAAACGACAGCCTCTACCCCTGTGCGGAACTCATGGCCACCCGCTTGTTTCTGGTCCACAAACTCTTCCAGGGTGAGAAGGTCGGCCTGGCCGCCATGATCCGCTGCAAAGGGCTGTTTACCCCGGGCAGTCGTGATCCCCGGGAGGCGGAATTGGCCGCCATGAACCTCACCGACATGGAATTCAGCTTCCTCAAGGCGATATTTCAATCGGAACCGGCCTTTTTGCGGTATATGGAGCATCCGTTTCTGGTCAGCACCTTGCGGAGAATCGGCGTGGTCGAGCAGGACGCCTTCACCTTGTCGGCCGACCAGTCCGCCAATTACCGCCGGTGGGCATGCCCAGCGAGCAACCCCCTGCAACGGTCACCGGTGACCATCGCCATTCTGCCATCCTTGAATCCGATGTTCGATGCATCACCCGGACCGGCCGGGGCGGTGACCCCCTCCCGTGACTACGAAATCATATTGGATCATCTCAAGAAGGCCATATTGGACCGCCTGGTTCGAAAACACCTGGACTCCGGCCAGAGCGCACCATTTGAACAACTGCCTGTTTTTTTCACGCCGGGAAGACCAATGGTTATCCACCCGGGAAACGCCGGCCGGGTCATTGAAGATGTGTGTCCGAAAGCGGATTTTACATTGATTTTATTAGGTAAAAATGTCTATCGCGCCATTCATATTGACCCTGAGAACGATATTTATCCCCATGAAAAACGGATCTACCTGGACGTCGACGATATCCAGTATCAGCAGATCGACGACGACATCGAGACCATCGTCAATGCCATCATGCCGGCATTGACGGCTACCGCACCAAAACGGGTTGCGGAACCCGGCCCCCTCCTCCCACTACCATCGCCCCTGCTATAACCCAAGTCTGATTCTTTTCTAAAGGAATTCCGAAAACCGGCGATATCAGAATCAACGAACCACGATGCTGGCGAAGCAATATTCGCCCATCGTGCACATGCACCGAAACGCTGTCACCATTCAAAGGAGTGCTGGCCATGGAGAATAAAAAGGAAGTCGTCTTTTTCGATGAACTGGGTTTCGGGTGGTTGATGGATGGAGAGACCCTTCGAAAGATGCGCGACAAAGTGTCTATTCAGCAGATACTGATCCAGCGGTCTCTGGCCGACCTGCTCCGCAAAAGAGAACCCCTGTAAAACCACGCCCGCCTTTCCTGTTTAGGATCCATTTTCTTCAGCATCACCAATCCCTGTTGCTCTCGTAAAAAGCCGCATTTCAGACGGATTCGTAAAAATGCCGAGATCAAGGCTTGCAAATCCCGAGGAATGAGGAGTACTTATCTTACTCCGCAGTGACGAGGGATGCAACGTAACGCAGATATCGGCTTTTTTTCGAATCCGTCAAGCCTTGTTGCCGCGCTATGTTTGGTTATGTCATTTCCCGTTGACACCCCTGACAGGTTTTCGCATGCCCCCCTGCCCTTAGTTGTCGTGCAATCCGCGGCTGATCTTGTTTTCTTCTTGAAAAAAAAAGTGATTGCGCTACTGTGGAGCCCATGAAAAATAAAGTTCGAAAAATAGGCTGGATCTTTATTATAGCCATGGTGATTGCCCCGCCGAATGCGTTATGGGGCCAGGACGCAAAGGCGCCGGCTAAACTGACGCTGGTCAGAGCGGTTATGTGCGAGACCATTCTGGAATACGCACCGGCCCAACCGGCCGTCGTTTTTTCCATAGACCTGGGACGGGTATCGTGCTTCACGGAATTCGATCCGGTTCCCGTTAAAACTTACATTCAGCATAAATGGTATCAGAATGACATCCTGGTCACAGAAAAACGATTGACCATCAACCCGCCCCGCTGGTCTTCGTTCACCAGCGTGCAGCTCAGGGAATCGGACAAGGGGCCATGGCGGGTCGAGGTGACCGATGAAAACGACAAGCTCATGCACACCTTGCGCTTCAGTATAACGGATTGACTCCCATGGACCCATTGATTCCATATAACATCGGGCTGCGCTGGCAGGACATCGTTGACATCCTGCTCAACAGCTATATCCTCTTCAGGCTTTACGTCCTTTTCCGGGGCACCAATGTGATCCGGATGATCATGGCCATCGCCATGCTCTGGATGATCGAGCGCCTGGCGGTCAACATGGGACTGATCGTCACCAGCTGGGCCATGCAGGGCATCATCGCCGCCGCCGCCCTGATCGTCATCATCGTGTTTCGCAACGAAATTGCCAGCGTGTTACAAACCCGCGATTTCAAATCTTTTTTCTGGGGTTTCCCCCACCCTCAGATCGGGACCCCGGTGGACATTATCGTGGAGAGCGTCTACGAACTGGCCCGCCGCAAGCTGGGCGCGCTGATCGTCCTGCCGCTGCAAAAAAGCATCGAAACGGTGGTGCAGAGCGGCATCCCCTGGCAGGGCAGGCTCTCCCGGGAAATGCTGCTCAGCATTTTCTGGCATGGCACACCGGTGCACGACGGTGCCACGATCGTCCACGGAGACCGAATCGTGGAAGTCGCCACCATTCTGCCCCTCTCCAAAAGAACCGATCTGCCGTCCTACTTCGGCACCCGGCATCGCGCCGCCGCCGGACTGACCGAGCAGACCGATGCCGTGGTGATCGTGGTGTCCGAAGAGCGCGGCCAGGTCACGGTGTTCAAGGACGAATCGATCATCCATATCAAAGATAATATCGAGCTGAGCAGGGTTTTGCGCGAATACACCGGCGAGGTGACCACCACCAGCGGCCTGAAACGACGCACGGTGGAGTTGGGTATCGCCGCCATGATCTGTCTGGCCAGCATCACGGGCATTTGGTTCAGTTTTGCCCGCGGTTTCGAGACCCTGATTACCCTGGAGGTTCCCGTCGAATTCATGAACCGGGACCCGAACATGGAGATTTTTGCCGCATCGGCCAGCAGCGTCAGGCTCCAGCTCAGCGGCTCGGGGACGCTGATCAAATCCCTGCGTCCCGACCAGGTGAAAGTCAAGCTCAGTCTGGGCAACGCGGTAGCCGGAAGCAACCAGGTACCCATCGCCCGGGACAGCATCACCCTGCCGCCGGGAATTCAGCTCAAAAAGGTGGACCCCCAGGCGCTGGATGTCACTCTGGACCTGCCGGTTGAAAAAACCCTTCCCGTTCAGGTGACCTGGACCGGCAAGCTGGCCAAGGGACTGATCATGGAAGATGTCCGCCTGGTCCCGGATAATGTCAAGGTGGTGGGCGGCAGCCTGATGCTCAAAGGCATTCAGACCATATACACCGAAAAAATCCCCCTCGAAAGCATCGCCACCGGCGGCACCGCAACGGTGAGTTTCGTGCTTCAACCCTCGTCGCTGAAGCTGGAAAATGGCGTCAGAAACCGCGTTGACGTGATCTATAAGGTCAAACGGCGCCCGGCGGCCTCATCCTAACACCCACAACCGCCCACGGCAGATCCCTGCTTTCGCCGGCGATCTTGTCAGCCCCAGATTTGATCCGAATACGCAGACGGGCCGATGTCTATTTGGAGCCGCCGCCGCCACTGCCCGATCCGCCGCCGCCACTGCCCGATCCGCCGCCGCCACTGCCCGATCCGCCGCCGCCACTGCCCGATCCGCCGCCGCCACTGCCCGATCCGCCGCCGCCGCTGCCCGATCCGCCGCCGCCGCTGCCCGATCCGCCGCCGCCGCTGCCCGATCCGCCGCCGCCGCTGCCCGACCCGCCGGCACCGCTGCCTGATCCGCCGGCACCTGAGTTACCGCTATTACCGCCCTTGCCGATGGAACCGGCATGTTGACTGGCAATCTGCTGGGCCGACGCCTGATGGGCCTGTTTGGCGATCTGGTGTCGCAGTTGATTCATTTCCTGGTGGGTGTATCGATTCTGCAGGGCCTGGCAGAGGGTGTCGGACACATCGGAAGAGTGAACCCCCAACCTCGCCATGGTGCGGGTGGTCTGCAAGGTCTGAATGGCCAGCTCGACATCTTCCGCCTTGTTTCGCGTCTGTTGACGGCTCTGGGCCTGGACTTGCAGCTGGGCCGTCAACGCCTCCATGTCCTCGGTCTTCATCCCTGCCGCCAGGCTGTCGGCAACGGCCTTGGTCATGGTGTCGACACTTTTTTTATCGTCGGACAGGGCTTTGGCCAGCCGGTTGGCATGTGCGTATCGGCTGCGCACGGTCTCCATGGCCGCGATAACCTGTTGTTCCTTGGCCTGCTTGGCCATGCCTTCCATGGCCTTGCTCATCACCGGTTCGGGGGGAAGCCCCGCTTTGGCGGCGGCCATGACCGTCTGCTGGGCACGCACGATGTTTTGTTTCTGAAATCGATTGTTGACCATCTGGGTCAGCATCTTCCGGGCCTGGGCTTCGGGTATGCCCAGCGCACTCATTTCGCGGGTCTGCTGCGCAACGCTTTCCATGGCCTGCTGGGACAGGCCCTCTGATTCGCCTGCAAACACCAGCGATGTCAGGCAAAACAAAACCGAAATGGTTAAACTGATTTTTTTCATAACCCCTCCTTGTGGAATGACGGTGATCTTTTGTCTGCATAACGACGTCAAACGGGAAAGGTTACAAATGCGGATCGAAAATGCAGTTCGCCGAGCCATAATCGTCATTTTCTTTCATCTGGCAGGGGGGAAGGAACATCACCCCGTCCAATTCATAGTAGTATCGGAACGAGTGACCCGACGGCAGGGACACCACCCATCGCCCCCCAACCTTCCTGGCTTCATGGGGCTCAAAGTCATCCAGGCTGCAGGACAGTGTCACCTGGTGCGCATCCGGTTTGTCCAGGTAAAGGACCAGCGTGCCTTCTTGAACCTGGCAGTAATGGGTGGCACAGCCCGCGGTCAAAACCAATAAACCGGCAATCAGCATCAGGCGTGTCATATGCGTTCCTCCACACTTAAAATGGAGTTCTCGCCGCCGAAATCATCCTTTTCGCTGGCGGGCAGGGTGGGGTCGGATATCCGACGGTTGCCGTCCAGGATGTAGGCAAACCGGTGCTCTCCGGAAGGAACCGGGAGGTCGATCTCCCAGTATCCGCTGCTGCCGATCCGCTGCATGGAAATCCGCTGCCACCCGGTGAACGACCCGGCCAGCTCCACCTGGGCGGCGGCGGGCTCGAACAGGACGAACCGATTGCTGCACAGGGGCGGGACCGGCTGCTGAATAACGCTGAAAAGCATCAGCACGGCCACGGTAAACCCGGCGGTGGCAAACCCCAGGGGCTTGAAAAAGCGTTTCAGGCTTTGCCAGACCGGTGGCCGCCATCTTTGTTCCGATGTCAGATCACGCATGTCCGGCTGCCTGCGAACCAGCTGTTCCTGTGCCAGCAGATTCAGGGTTTGCGTGTAGAATGCTTGATCGGAGCGGACTTTTTCGACGAACAGTTTCTTTTCGTCCAGGTCCATCTCATTGTCGATGTACATGCTGGAAAGATAATCCATCACTGGCCTCCATCGTTAAGGATCGCTTTCAACCTGAGGCGCGCCCGGTGAACCTTGACCTTCACGTTGGTCTCGCTGATGTCGAGCAGTTTGGCGATTTCCCGGTATGAAAATTTTTCGGTCGCCAGCAGCGCGATCAATTCCCGGTCAATCGGGTTGAGTCGCTGGATGGCGGCGATCATCCGGTTATACGCCTGTTTCTGGATGAGTTGGTGTTCCGGATCACCTTCCGGAGACACCTCGTCATCTCCCCGCAAGGGTTCCTCCCGGCGTTTGCGCATGGCATCCAGGGCGGCATTTCTGGCAATGGTGTACAGCAGTGCACCATGGTTGCCGCTGCGGCCATATCGGGAAAGATATCGGGTAAAGCTCTCCTGCGTAAGATCGCTGGAGAGATGATAATTCCCGGTCAGGCGGAGCAGGTAGGCGAACACCCGGCCTCTGTTTTCCGTGTAAAACGTGTCGTAAGATTCCACTTCTGTTTAACGATCGACCGGTTCAAAGGTTACACTGCCGTGCAGTTATTTTCTTGAATTATAACTTATTTCAATATTTTCATATACTTAAAGTATTTCTCATGGAATTGCATCTTTGGCCCATTTAGCTACAAGTACTTAATTTTCTATATTTTCTTGACAAATGGGCGAACTCCTGACATCAAGTTAACTTTGAGAACAGCAATTATCATTTACAATTTAAATGGTTAGCAATCAACAGCCGCTGCCGGATGAAGCATCAATCGACTCGAACCGGGAATGGGCAACAAAAAATTAGAGGGGAGCGAGCAGCATGAGCCTGACAAAAGCTCAGATTGTAGAAAACATTCAAGATCAAACCGGACTCACCAAAATCAAAGCGACCGAGACCGTTGAGACCCTTCTCGAGATCATCAAAGCATCCCTGTCTTCCGGAGAAAACGTTCTGGTCAGCGGCTTCGGGAAATTCTGCGTAAAGGAAAAAAAGCAGCGCAAAGGCAGAAATCCGGCTACGGGTGATGAAATGATGCTGGACGAGCGGCGGGTGGTCACCTTTAAATGTTCAGGGAAATTGCGCGACAAGATCAACTGACAGCAGCTGTTTTCGACATGCCAATCCCCTTTGTGAAAGTAAGGCCATGAAAGGCATCGTCATCAGGTGGCTGTTTCTGACGGTTGCCATCTTCATGGCAGCATATATGATCGATGGCATCCGCGTGTCCGGATTGCCTTCAGCCGTCCTGGCCGCCGCTGTACTGGGGGTCTTAAATGCCTTTTTTCGTCCCATCCTGTTGCTGCTTACCCTCCCCCTGAACATCCTTACCTTGGGACTGTTTACCTTTGCCATCAATGCCATCCTGTTGATGATGGCATCCGGTGTCATTCGCGGTTTCGACGTGGATGGCTTCGGATCTGCCCTGCTGGGAGCACTTTTCATCAGTGCCGTCAGTTGGCTGCTCACGTCATTCATCAGCGAACGGGGAACGGTCCAATACATCGATCTGAAGCATAAGGGAGGAAACCGCTGGGAGTAATTTCAATAGGGTTTCCCGCATTCTTTGCAGTGACCGTCGGGTCCGATAACGCCGATGCAGCTTTCATCGGCACACAGGGTTCGATTTTCCCAGGATTCAACGGGCCCATCCGAGCCGACAGCCGGATAATCATCGGCAGGCGCGTCTTCCACGGTCATCTGCTGATCCGCAGGTGAGACGTCCAGACCATCATCATCCGTATGGGTCTCAACCGCAGGCGAAGGCACGTCACCGTCATAGGGCGTGCCGCACACCTTGCAACGGCCGTCGGCACCGACGACGCCGATGCAGTTGCCATCACTGCACAACATGCGCTGATCCCATTCACTGTCCGATTTTGCCATCATCCGCCTCCTGTCACGGGCAAACTGGTTTGACGGCGATAAACTTTCGCAAGGCGATAAAGTTTTGCCGTAATGATTTATGCTTTGGTTTGACCCGGTTCCACTCAAAGGGAGCCAGGTAAACCACTGCGTTGGCGGTTCATACCACAAGCGTCACCGGTTCTCAAACAGGCAAACACTGACGCCGGCATAAAAAAAAGCTAAAGTATGTATCGCAACGGCCGATATGATCATCAAGCGCAAAGAAACGGGTGCGCTATACTCCTCTCCGCTCCTCTTCATTGAAAAAAGGCGGCCGAATCGGCCGCCTTTTTTATCGACATTATGGTTTGACAGCCACTGATCGATTCCGATACATATTCATCGAAATGATGCCAATCCATAAATCCCGCCACCGGCGGTAAATAAGAGGCCTACCGAATCGTGAAAAACAGAAGTGACACCGGAAAAATCAGCCGAAATGCCCCCTGCCCCTGCGGCAGCGGGAAAAAATACAAGCATTGCTGTCTCAACACCTCCTCATCGACGCGGCAATCGGATCTGCAATACGCAAAAAAGCACCGGATCCGAATCAAAACGCCTGAACAGATCGAAGGCATACGGCGAGCCGGCCAATTGGTTATCGAAACCCTGAATCTGGTGGTGCCCCACATCCGTCCGGGCGTAACCACCGATGAAATCAATACCATGGTTCACGATTTTACCGTCCGGCACGGTGCGGTTCCCGCGCCGTTGAATTATCGGGGCTTCCCCAAAAGTGTGTGTGTCAGCATCAACGAAGTGATCTGCCATGGAATTCCCGGAGATCGACCGTTCAAGGACGGCGATATCGTCAACGTGGATGTCACATCCATATTGAACAGCTACTACGCCGATGCCAGCAAGACCTTTTTTGTGGGCACCCCCGGTGCAGATGCCCAAAAGATAGTCACCGTCTCCCGCCAGTGCCTGGCCGAAGGCATGGCCGCGGTGATGCCGGGAAACACCGTCGGCGACATCGGATATGCGATCCAGTCTTACGCAGAGGGGCAAGGGTGTTCGGTGGTCCGCGAGTTTGTCGGCCATGGCGTGGGCGTCGATTTTCACGAAGCCCCCCAGATTCCCCATTACGGCAAACCTGGGTCAGGCGTGCGGCTGGTGCCGGGCATGGTGTTCACCATCGAACCGATGATTAACCTGGGCAAAAAAGAACTGGTCGTCCTCGACGACGGGTGGACGGCGGTGACCAAGGACGGGTCCCTTTCGGCCCAGTTTGAGCAGACGCTGATGGTCACCGAATCAGGCGTTGAAAGCCTCACCCCTTACCCGCTGTAGTCCGGGAATATAACGGAGACACAGATTGCGGTTGCAAGATGCAATTCGAACCGCATCCCGATAGCGCCCCCGGACCCAGGCAAGCAGGACGGTCGATGCGGTCGCAATGGCGCAAAGCACCTGCCCTTTCATTCCCAGCGGGTGCCCCATCCACAACCGATAGCCCCCCCCCATCAGCACACCGCAAAAAAACCCGAACAGGTGAGCCCCCACGTCGCTTCGGGCACTGGTTCCCAGGAACGCCAGCAGCGCCAGACCACTCCCGAAAGCCAGGGCCGTTCGTTTCCAGCCTTTACCCGTTCTTGCGGCGTTCACCGCCTGGAACGCACACAGGATACCCACTGCACCGAAAACAGCTGTCGATGCGCCCACGGACATGTGTCCGGTTTCATATGCCAACGCATTCATCAGGTTGCCGAAAATACCACTGGCCAGTATCATCAGCCACCCGACACCAGAGCCGGTAACCACACACACGGCACCTCCGAAAATCACCATCCCAGCCATGTTTCCGGCAATATGAGCGGCATCGGCATGCAGCAGCAGCGCAGTGATGCACCGGTACATCTCACCGTCCAAGATGCGTCTGGCATCGGCACCGAAAACGGCAATATAATCCTCAGGTGCGGAACTGGCCGAAACGGCCAGGTGGATGGAAAGCAGAAAAAGCGCTACTGCAATCCCGGAAAAGTTTTTGTATGCCGGGTGGCTGCGGGAGACCGAACGATCCGCTTCAGCGTCGCGGGTTTTCAGCCTGATAACGATAGATGACATCCCGGGCTGCCTCGGCATAGGGTCTGCGGCACATCGATGCGGAACCCATCGTCTGAGCGGGTCACCCGATTGGCAATTCCTGACGAATTCAGAACCAGGCTGAAAGCATTGGCCTGTTCCTGGTTGAGGGAATCAAATACGGTGACCATCAGCGACCTGAAAAGAATATGCCCCACGGGGTAAAGACTCGGCTGCAGGGATCGAAGATGCGCACCCGGCGAGCATCTTAACGGAGCAGAGGTGGCGGTTTTACATCATAAACGTGGCCGATGGCGCGACGGCCTGCCGATGGCTGACAGTCTCGCGGGTCAAAACGCTTTCATACCGTTGTCGTCGTCATCATCGTCGTCATCATCATCATCATCATCGTCATCATCATCATCATCGTCGTCGTCGTCATCGTCATCGAAGTCACCCGGTATTTTTACCGGAGGCTTCATCGGCTGCGGTCAGCCGTGCCTCGGCAGCGCGAACGAGTGCCTCTTCCCGGGCTTTTTTTCTTCTTTGCGCCACTTCCAGCTCATAGGTCTGTTTGGCGGCTTCAACCGCCTGGCGGGCGAGTTTCTCTCCGCCCAGTTGAAGGTAGTCCACCACCGTTTTAATCAGCGTTTCATCTTTTCTCAAATCCACAGGAATCCGCCGCGAAACACGCTTGTAAGAACCCATCAGATCCTTGGGAACATCGATTTGGTCGATCATGTATCTCTCCTTGCCTCAGTTGACGGTGGCTGCATTATAAGGACCTTGGCAAAAAAGTAAAGCACTTCGCCGTCAAGTTTCATTTTCCATAGCAATAAGTCATTGACATTTTATGGCGCCCTGCTCAATAATCCATCAAATGATGGAAGCATCAGCTGGGATCCTTTTGTTGGACGCTTCCAAGCGCCCGGGAGCCTGATCGACTCATGCCATCCCCCCTCGAAAAAGCCAGAAAAAACCCGGACTCCAGCAAGGCCCGGATATTGTCTGCCGCCCGCCGGCTGTTCGGCGAATATGGATTCCAGGGCACCACCACCCGCATGATCGCCAAGGCGGTGGGCATCGACATCTCCACCTTGTACTACCACTGGGGAGAGAAGGCCGACCTATACGAGGCCGTGATCATCGATCTCAACGAGGGAATCGAAGCGCAGTTCAAGGTCATTGAGGGACTGGCCAGGGGCAGGAGCCTGGCCGATCGCCTTGACATCGCGATCGATGTCATGTGCGACTACCTTCACGACACCCCCGACGTGTCGAACCTGCTGCTGCTGGGTTATTTCAGCAAATCAAAAACAGAAGTCCGCCTGGACGAAAAGGTGGCCGGCCACATCGCCAACATTGCCATCGCCATGGGTCTTGCCATCGACAAGCAGCATGTAACCCCCCAGGCCAAGGCGCGCATCATGACCCTGTGGAACGCCGTGCTCAGCTTTATTTCCGGCGAGAGCTTCTTCCGCCCCATCCTGGGAGTGGACAAAACCGCCTACCTGGATGTGGTTAAAGAAACGCTGAAGTTTCTGCTGATTCCAGCCTTTACCGGCAGATCCGGGGAGAATGGGTCAAACATACCCGAAAACCGTTAAAAAAATAAACGGCGAGGCCAGATGCCAGACAGACCATTAAAAACCAAACGGATCCAATCACTTTACAAACACCTGATTATAGGCAAGGAGGGACCACCATGGCGCTGAACATGGATGCCATCGGTAAACCCATCGGCCCAATGACGCGAGACTATACCTGGAAGGATGCAGTTCTCTACGCACTGGGAGTCGGTGCAGGGTTTTCCGAATTGGATTACTGCTATGAAAAAAACCTGAAAGTCATCCCCAGCTTCGCCATCGCCATGATCTTCGATTTTTTCTTCCAGGCGGCCACCGCTTCCGGTGTAAACCTGGCGGGCATCCTCCACGGGGAGCAGGATTTGATCTTCCACAACCCCATCCCTTCCGAGGGGGCCCTGATCACCCGGGGCAGGATCGTGGACCACTACGACAAGGGCACGGACAAGGGCGCGCTGATCGTGGCCGAAAGTGATACCGTCCTGGCCAACGGGCAAAAACTCTTCACCAGCACCATCACCATTTTCGGACGCCTGGACGGCGGCTTCGGCGGCGAAGACCGCCACAAGCCCCCCGTGGCATTTCCCGACCGCGAGCCTGATTTCATGGTGGAGGCATCCCCCTCACCGGACCAGCCGCTGCTCTATCGGCTCTCCGGAGACATCTTTCAGCTTCATGTGGATCCGGAATTCGCCAGGATGTCCGGATTCGACATGCCCATCATGCACGGGCTGTGCACCCACGGGTATGCCTGCCGGGCACTGATCGCCTGCCTGGTACCGGGCCGTCCTGAGTTGGTTCGCCGATTGGCCTGCCGCTTTTCAAGGACGCTCTACCCAGGCGTTCCCATCAAAACCCTCGTCTGGAAGACCGCCGCCGGCAAGGCTGTCTGGCGCACCGTCAATGCCGAGAACGGCCAGACCGTCATCGACAACGGCGAATTCGAATACGGTGAGGTCCCCAAAGACGAGATCCGCTTCGACGACCGGGTGGCCATTGTCACCGGCGCCGGCGCCGGCCTGGGCCGGGTCTACGCCCTGGAGCTGGCCCGTCGGGGCGCCCGGGTCGTGGTCAACGACCTGGGTGGAAGCCGGGACGGGGTCGGTGACGGTTCATCCTCACCGGCCGATCGCGTCGTCGAAGAGATCCGGGCTGCCGGCGGCAAGGCCGTGGCCAGCTACGACAGCGTATCCACTGCCGACGGGGGCGCCAACATCGTCCAGGTCGCTCTCGACGCATTCGGCAGCCTGGACATTCTGATCAACAACGCCGGTATTCTGCGGGACAAGAGTTTTATAAAAATGGCGCCGGAGGCCTGGCACGCCGTGCTGGACGTCCATTTGAAGGGAGCCTACAACGTCACCCGGCCCGCATTTGCCGTCATGAAGGAAAAGGGCTACGGTCGCATCGTCATGACCACCTCGGCGGCTGGACTCTACGGCAACTTCGGCCAGGCCAACTATGCGGCGGCCAAGATGGGCCTGGTGGGATTGATGAACACCTTGAAGCTGGAGGGAGAGAAATACGGAATAAAGGTCAACACGGTGGCCCCCATCGCCGCATCCCGATTGACCGAAGACGTGATGCCCCCGGAATTGGTTGCCCGGTCCAAACCCGAATTCGTCTCTCCCCTGGTGCTCTACCTGTGCGCTGACCGATGCCCGGTCAGCGGTAACATCTACAACGCCGGCATGGGTTTCTTCAACCGGGCGGCGGTGGTCACCGGCCCGGGCAAGGTGTTGGCCGAAGCAGGTCAAATCCCCTCTGCCGAATCGGTCATGGAAAACCTGAAGGCCATCTCTGACCTGGCCGGCGGCAAGGTCTACCCCGACCTCAACGCCCAGGTGAGCGACGTCCTGATGGCCTTCCAAAAACCGGCAGCAAAGGCACCGGCGGGTGAATCGCAAGGTTTTTCTTCGGTATCGGCCGTGTTCGACGCCATGCCCGGCGCCTTCGTGGCCGATGCGGCCGCCGATGTGAACGTGGTATTCCAGTATGTCATCGACGGCGCCGGGGAGTGGTACTGCGCCGTCGAGGACGGTTCCTGCACCGTAGCCGCCGGCGTCCACGACAGCCCCACCTGTATCCTGAAAATGGCGGACACGGATTTCCTGAAGATGATGAACGGCCAATTGCCGTCCATGCAGGCTTACACCTCGGGCAAACTGAAAATCGATGGGGATATCATGAAATCCCAGCTGATCGAGAAATTGTTCCAACTCAAATAATCACGTGATGAGGACCCAATGACGAGGCTTTGCGTAACGGTCAAGATCAAGGCGCACAAATCGACAATCGTGAGGCGACCGGTTGGGTCGTCGCAGCGATTTGGCGATGCGGTGCAACGCCGATATTGGCCGTTAGGCGAAGCCGCCATAAAGGAGTAATTATGGTTGGCATCACTTCCTACGGCGCCTACATTCCCCGACTCCGGCTGGACCGGATGTCTATTTTCCGGAGCATGGGCTGGTTTGCCCCGGCGGTCGTCTTGGTGGCCCAGGGCGAGCGCTCCATGTGCAACTGGGACGAAGACAGCCTGACCATGGCCGTGGCCGCCGCCAGAGACTGCCTGACAGGCGTGGACCGATCTCGGGTGGACGGCCTCTACCTCGCTTCCACGACTCTGCCCTTTGCCGACCGCCAGAACGCCGGCATCGTGTCCACGGCCCTGAATCTGAGAAGCGATATCCTCACCGCGGATTTCACCGCCTCCCAAAAGGCGGGGTCCGGCGCCCTGATCACCGCCCTGGACGCCGTAAAAGGCGGTGAGCGTCGCCAGGTCCTGGTGGCCGCCGCCGACCACCGGGAAACCAAAACGGCTTATTTTTACGAAATGTGGTTCGGCGACGGCGCTGCCGCCCTGTGCGTGGGTAACGAAAACATCATCGCCGAATTTCTGGGCAGCCACTCGGTATCCTATGACTTCGTGGACCACTACCGGGGTGCCGGAGATAAATACGACACCATGTGGGAAGAGCGCTGGACCCGCGACGAAGGCTATGCCAAGATCATCCCGGAAGCCGTCAACGGACTGATGGACAAGCTGGGTATCACCATGGACGACGTCGACCAACTGGTGTTTCCCTGCTTCTTCAAGGCCGAACACCGCAAAATTGCCGCCATGTTGGGGGCCGGCGAAGGCAAGGTGGCCGACAACCTGCACGAGGTCTGCGGGGAGACCGGAACGGCCCACAGCCTGCTCATGTTCGCTGCCGCCCTGGAGTCGGCCAAGCCCGGAGACCGGATCATGGTGGCCGGTTTCGGCCAGGGGTGCAACGCCCTCTGTTTTGAGGTCACCGAAAATATTCTCGACCTAAAGGGCCGCAACGGCGTCAAGGGATGCCTGGCGAACAAGAAGAGCATCGACAATTACCCGAAATTCCTCACCTTCCGAGACCTGATCCAGACTGAAATGGGCCTCCGCGCCGAAGCCCCCGCCCAGACGGCCATGACCGCCCTATGGCGCAAACGGCAGATGCTGTTGGGGCTGGTGGGGGGACGCTGCGAGGCCTGCGGCACGGCCCAGTTTCCCAAAATGGACATCTGCGTCAACCCGGGGTGCGGGGCGCTGCGGACGCAGCAGGATTACGAATTCGCCGACGTTCCGGCCACAATCAAGACCTTCACCGCGGACCTGCTGGCCGTCTCCGTGGACCCGCCACACTGCTACGGCATGATCCAGTTCGACGGCGGCGGCCGGTTCATGGCCGATTTCACCGACTGCACCATGGAAGACCTTGAGGTGGGCCTGCCCATGCACATGGTCTTCCGCAAACGCAGCCAGAACCAGGAGGGCGGCTTCGTCAACTACTTCTGGAAGGCCACACCAGCGCCCGGCGCCAGGGAACGCATGAACCGAATCCACTTCGACGGCCAGGTCGCCGTCGTCACCGGAGCCGGCGGCGGGCTGGGTCGCGCATACGCCCTGGAACTGGCCAGCCGGGGCGCCCGTGTGGTGGTCAACGACTTCGGCGGCAGCCGCGACGGAGCGGGCGGCGGTGACAGTTCTTCGGCGGACCGCGTGGTGGAAGCGATCAGAAGCATGGGCGGCGAGGCCGTGGCCAACACCGACAACGTGGCCACGGTCGAGGGGGGCGAGAACATCGTCAGGAGCGCATTGGACGCCTTCGGCACAGTGGACATCCTGGTCAACAACGCCGGCATCCTGCGCGACAAAAGCTTTACCAAGATGGAACCGGAGGCCTGGGACGCCGTCATGGCTGTGCACCTGGACGGCGCTTACCACGTCACCCGGCCGGCCTTTGCGGTGATGAAGGATAAAGGCTACGGACGCATCGTCATGACCACTTCGGCGGCCGGACTGTATGGCAACTTCGGCCAGACCAACTACGCGGCAGCCAAAATGGCACTGGTGGGCTTGATGAACACCTTGAAACTGGAGGGCGCCAAATATGACATCAGGGTCAACACCGTGGCGCCCCTGGCCGCATCGCGACTCACCGAAGACATTATGCCGCCCGACCTGTTCCAGAAAATGAAGCCGGAGTTGGTGGCGCCCCTGGTGGTTTACCTGTGCAGTGATCGGTGCAGCGAGACCGGCACCATCTTCAATACGGGCATGGGCTGCGTGAACCGGGCGGCCGTCATGACCGGCCCGGGGACGTCTATCGGCGACCTGGCACACCCGCCCACCCCCGAACAGATCCACGAGAACTGGGACCGCATCAACGCCATGGAGGATGCCAAGCCGCTGGCGGATTTGACTTCCGCACTCATGGACCTGATGACCCCTGTCCCATAAAGGAGGAACCATGGCAACCGGAATCAAGGACAAAGTGGCGATCATCGGCATGGGCTGCACCCGCTTCGGCGAGCGCTGGGACATGGGCGCCGAGGAGCTGATGGTGGAGGCCTTCGAGGCGTGCCTGGCCGATGCGGGGATCGAAAAAAAACAGATCGATGCCGCCTGGTTCGGATCGTGCCTGGAAGAGATCAACGTGGGCAAGACTGCCATGCCCTTGTCCACCACCCTGCGACTGCCCATGATACCGGTGACCCGCGTGGAGAACTACTGTGCAACGGGCACCGAGGCATTCAGGGGTGCGGTTTACGGCGTGGCATCCGGGGCCTACGACATCTGTCTGGCATTGGGCGTGGAAAAACTCAAGGACACCGGTTACGGCGGACTGCCCAACTTCGGTTCCAGCGCCGGCACACTGGTCTGGCAGTGGTGGCCCAACCTGACTGCCCCGGGCGCTTTTGCCCAGCTGGCCAGCGCCTACGCGGCCAAGCACCGGGTCAAGGATCTCGACCTGAAGCGGGCCATGGCCCACGTTTCCGTCAAAAGCCACGACAACGGCCTGCTCAACCCCAAGGCTCATCTGAGAAAAAAGATCAGCGAGGAGCAGGTTATGGCCGCCCCCATCATCGCCCACCCCTTGGGCCTCTTCGACTGTTGCGGGGTCAGCGATGGATCGGCCTGCGCCATCGTCACCACGCCGGAGATTGCCAGGAGCCTTGGCAAGGCGGAGATTGTTTCGGTCAAGGCCCTGCAACTGGCCCTGAGCTCCGGTGAGGAGATGGGCTACAACGACTGGGACGGCGACCACTTCCTGACCACCACCACATGCAGCAAAAAGGCCTACGCGGAGGCGGGCATCACCAACCCCCGCGAAGAGATCAGCATGATGGAGGTCCACGACTGCTTCTCCATCACCGAACTGGTGACCTACGAGGACCTGCACATGTCGACCCGGGGCAATGCCGTTCGGGATGTGATGGACGGCTTCTACGATCTGGACGGTGGCCTTCCCTGCCAGGTGGATGGGGGCCTGAAATGCTTTGGCCACCCCATCGGCGCGTCGGGCCTGCGCATGCTCTACGAGATGTACCTGCAGCTGCTGGGCCGAGCCGGCGAGCGGCAGCTCGAGGACCCGCGCTTCGGGCTGACCCACAACCTGGGGGGATTCCCCTTTCAGAACATCTGCAGCATCTCCATTATCGGCAGGTATGGGGATTGAGGACCAACCATGGACATTCTGACCTATACCCCGGAGCACGACAATTTCAGGCGGCGCCTGAGGTCTTTTTGTGAAACCGAAGTCACCCCCTATGTCGACCAGTGGGAGACTGACCGCATCGTCCCCAAATCCGCATGGCGCAAAATGGGGCAAGGCGGCTTCCTGTGCCCGGCCGTGGAACCCGAATACGGAGGTCTGGGCGGTGACTTCCGCTACTCGGTAATCGTGGCCGAAGAGCTCGCCCGCACCGCCCACACGGGCCTGGCCGCGGGTCTGCACAGTGACGTGGTGGTTCCCTACATCGACGCCTACGGCAGTGAAGCGCTGAAACGACGGTACCTTCCCCGCTGCGTCTCCGGCGAGTGCATCACGGCGATCGGCATGACCGAACCGGACGCGGGCAGCGACCTGGCCGGCATGAAGACCACGGCAGTGGAGGAAGGCGACAGCGTGATTGTCAACGGCTCCAAGACCTTCATCTCCAACGGCATCAATTGCGACCTGTTGGTGATTGCCGCCAGGGATCCGGTCGTGGAAAGCAAGTACGACTCGATGTCACTCTATGTGATCGAAGACGGCACACCGGGTTTCACCCGCGGACGGAAGCTGGACAAGATGGGCTGGCACAGCCAAGACACTGCCGAGATGTTTTTCAGCAACTGCCGCATCCCCATGGACCACCGGTTGGGGGAAAAGGGCAAGGGTTTTCTCATGCTCATGGAGAAACTTCAGCAGGAGCGCCTGACCTGTGCGGTGGGGGCGGTATGCGGGGCCGAAGGCATTCTGGCGTGGACCGTGGATTTTTGTCGCAAAACGAACCGCGGCGGCCGCCCGATGTCAAAATCCCAGGCGATCCAGTTCGAACTGGTCGAGATGGCCGCCGACGTAAAGGTCGGCCGTACCTTCGTGGACAAACTGGTGGCCGACCACATCGAGAAAAAGAACATCGTGGTGGAGACCTCGATGGCCAAATTCTGGACCACCGACCTGGCCAACCGCACCGCGGACCGGGCCCTGAGCATACTGGGTGATTTCGGTACCGCCGAGTCCTGCCCCATCGCGCGCGCCTGGCGGGATATGCGGGTAATGTCGATCTTCGCCGGCACCAACGAAATCATGAAGGGTATTGCTGCCAAGTTCATGGGCTTATAATCCAGACATGGCTATTTCTATGTTCTTTGAGCTTTCAGCCTTGACCTTCAACCTTTGACCTTCAACCTTTCAGCCATGAACCCAACCGGCGCCCTGTCGGGCATCACCGTCATCGACCTGTCCCGGATGCTACCGGGACCCTACTGCACCATGATCCTGGCCGACCACGGCGCCCGGGTCATCGCCGTGGAAGACCCGCGTTATCGGGACCGTGGTGAAACCGTCTTTCCGGTCTATCGCAACAAATCCCACATCAGCCTGAACCTGAAATCCGACGCCGGGCGAGAGATTTTCTTCCGGCTGGTCAAGTCTGCGGACGTGGTGGTCGAGGGCTTCCGGCCGGGCGTGGTCACCCGACTGGGTGTGGACTACCCCGCCGTGCGCCGGGTGAACCCGGCAGTCGTCTACTGCTCCATCACCGGCTACGGCCAGACCGGCCCCATGCGCCATGTCGCCGGCCACGATGTCAACTACCTGAGCCGGTCGGGCCTGCTTGATCTGATGGGTGAAAAAGGCCGATCGCCGACCATTCCCGGCATCCAGGTGGCGGACCTGGTGGGCGGCGGCATGAACGGCGCCCTGGGCATCGTCATGGCCCTTTACCACCGCCAACACTCCGGAGTCGGTCAGCATATCGACATCTCGATGACCGATGGCATGCTGGGCCTGCTGCCCACGGTGCAGTTCTTCCAAGCCCTGTTCGGCACCGAGCAGCACCGGGGGGACAGCTTTCTCTCCCATCGCTACGCCTGCTATAACACTTATGAGACAGCCGATGGCCGATTCCTCTCCGTGGGGGCGGTGGAGAATCACTTCTGGCAGAACCTGTGCCGCCGCCTGAGAAAGCCTGAATACGGGCCACTGCAGTACGATGAAACCCGTCGGGAGGAGATCATCGCCGGCATGCGAGAAATATTCAGGCAAAAGCCGCTTGGCGATTGGGAGCGCGAATTCGAAGGTCTTGATGTCTGCGTGTCACCGATCCGAACCGTTGCCGAGGCCATGCAGGATCCACTGTTCGACGTGCGTAATATGGTCTCGCAAACGGATCAGCCGACACCCGCGTTGGGCGTTCCGGTGAAACTGAGCGAAACGCCGGGAGGGGTGCGAACGGCACCGTCGGCCTTCGGGGAGGACACGGACCGGATCCTCGCAGAGCTGGGCTATAACGAGGCAACAATCAAGGCACTGCGGAAAAAAGAAGTTGTCTGAGCCGCTCCCCGTCAAAAGATTCCCAGCCCCTTGAGGGGTGAGGGCCGGGGTGAGGATGGATCAACGAGAAAAGATCCGCGCATGCAAGAAAAAACACCTGCAAAAATCGGCATTATGGCAGACAGCCACGGCGATCCCGGGGCCATCGCCGCTGGTGCCGAATTCCTGAAGCGGCGAGGCTGCACAGCCCTGTACCACCTGGGCGACATCTGTGACTCCACCCAATGGAAAACCGCCGATGACTGCGTGGCACAGGTGAGAGACCACGGCATCGTCGCTGTCCAGGGCAACAACGACCACACCCTGGCTGTCGATGCCCGGGGACGACCGGACGGCGGCATCAGGCGGGCAACCGCGATCTTCCTGGAGAATCTTCCCCTTTGCCTTGAAGTTGACAGCGCAAAACTGGTCCACTCGCGACCCTTTGTGCGACGCCTGGGCCTGTCGGCCATGATCGGCGTGATGGGCAACCGCGAAGCCGAGGATTTTTTCAGGGAGAATCCCCATGGCCTGCTATTTCGCGGACACAGCCACAAGCCGGCGATGATCTTTCGCAGGAAGAAGGAGGTCCGGTTCTTTTCCCTGACGGCTGGCCATACCCTCCAACTGGCCGGATACCGACCCTGCATCGTCACCTGCGGCGCCCTGACGTCAGGGTTCGTCATGCTCTGGAAACCGGATCAAGACCGGCTGGAATCCAACTCCTATAGGTGAATATTGAGAAAAAGACATTGACTTGAACAACCTCTAAATTTATAAATACAGAGATACATGATGCTCAGCGCGTGTTTTAGTGGTCCTTTCACCCAACACGCACAACACGGCCCAAATTGTGAACAGTGCCTGCCCGATCACTAGCGCTGACCTTACATACAGGACTATCTTACCTCCCCCCGGGCTCGACAATTTTTTTGGCGAAGCCATAAGGGCCAGAACACTTTAAGTCAGCTAAAGGCGACCCATGCACAGGGAGCACGGATCGTTCACGGTCAGCTGATGCATTCGACCAAACGTTAGCTATTTTCATGTTGCGCGCCATTTGCGCCAACCGTGAAGCGAGTCGTTCAATTTCTCTGCGGGCCCAATGCCCTTGACGATGGATCAGACGGATGGCAGGCTGGACGCGCTTCATAGGTTTTCTTTACTCCCGAATCCGCTGACCGCCATCCGCGCTTGAAGGTAGTGGCGCTGATGGTGCGTGTTCAATTGGAAAGGCTTTACAAACAATCAGCCGGTTCTTCCATCAATCAATTTGGTCGGATGTAAACTCAAACCCTACGAAAGGAGTCAGATCGAATGAAAAGACGCGATTTTATTAAGAAAGCAGGAGTTGGCACCGCGGCTGTGGCAGCCACAGCCATAAACGCGCCCTTTGTGCATGCGGCAAAGAAAACGACGATCAAGTGGCGGATGCAGACGTATGCCGGTCCGGCATTGGCCGAGCATGTCATTAAACCGTCTATCGATGCGTTTAATAAAGCGGCCAATGGAGAGATGGTCATCGAGTTGTACAATGCCGATCAGCTGGTGCCCCACGGAGAGTTGTTCAGAGCCGTCTCGAAAGGGACGATCGACGCCGTTCAGAGCGACGACGACTCGATCGCAGCGCCTGTCGACGTATCTGTATTTGCCGCCTATTTCCCATTTGCCTCACGCTACTCGCTGGATGTTCCCGTGCTGTGGAACTGGTACGGGCTCGATAAAATCTGGGAGGAGGCCTACGCGGAGGTGCCGGAAGTCACCTGGCTGAGCGCCGGGGCCTGGGACCCGTGCAATTTCGCCACCCGCAAGCCGATCCGCCACATGGAGGATTTTAAAGGGCTGAGAATGTACATGTTCCCCACCGGGGGCAAGTTCATGCAGCAATTCGGCGTCGTCCCCATGTCTCTTCCCTACGAAGACGTCCAGATGGCCCTGCAGACCGGCGAACTCGACGGGGTGGCCTGGTCCGGCATCACCGAGGACTATACGGTCGGCTGGGCGGATGTCACCAAGTACTATCTGACCAATCCCATATCCGGTGCCTGGGCGGGCTCTTACTTTGCCAACACCAAGCAATGGGAGGCCCTGCCCGAACACCTCAAGACACTGTTTAAGCTGTCCATGGACAGTTCACACTACTACAGACAGCATTGGTACTGGTGGGGGGAAGCACACTACCGCACCAAGGGCGGCAAACTGGAGCTCACTTCCATCCCCAAAGAGGAATGGAAGGTCGTGGAAGACGCCGCCCTGAAATACTGGGACGAAATTGCCGCCAAGAGCCCCAGGAATGCAAAAGTGGTCAACATCCTCAAGGAATACGCCAAAACCATGGAAGCCGCCGGTCCCCCCTATCGGTATTAGGTATTAAGAAACCGGGGGACGAACCTTTATTTATGGCAAAGCGGTTGGCCTTCCCTGCCTTCAACGCGGATCGGGGCAGGGAGGGCCGAACGTTTAAGGGGTGTAGATGAAAAATGTGAGGAACGGCCAGACAAAATGAAATTTTGTGTGAATTCGGCGTTTAGGTGTGATAAATGAGCGCACTGAACCGAATGTCAACACTGGCTGAACCGGAGCAATGGTTTTTCAACATCCTGCTGCCATAACTCGGACTTAAAGGAACGATCGGCTGCTTCAAACCCCGTCCGACGTCCAGCAGATTCTTTCCGCTCCGATTAAAAATCACAGACTGATCGTGTATGCCGCTTTTAGTATCATCGCACACCGCGTATCTTCATCGTGATTCGGTGGTTTGAAACAGCATACCCAAGCAGAGGGGTCATCATGCCCAAAGCAATCATCATCTTTGTGCACACCATAGACGCAACGAGCAAGGCGGTCGGCAAATTCTCCCAGTATCTGGTCTTCGCCATGATGGGCGTGCTGCTGTACGAGTCCATCTCCAGGACGCTCTTCAACCAGCCCCACATTTGGGTCGTGGAAATCGCGCAGTTCACCATGGCCGCTTACTACCTGCTTGGCGGAGGCTACTCCATGCTTCTCGACGGTCATGTCAGAATGGATCTCCTCTATGGACGCTGGTCGCCGAAGACGAGGGCGATCATGGACATGATCACTGCGGTCGTCCTGATTTTCTACCTGGTGCTTCTGCTCTACGGCGCCATTTCCAGCCTTGAATATGCCCTGCGATACGGGCAGGTCAATTATACCTCCTGGGCACCGCCCCTGGCTCCCATCAAGATCATCATGACTATCGGAATCGTACTGATGCTGTTGCAGGCCATCGCCATTTTCTTCAGGGACCTTGCAACGGCCAGAGGGGAGTCGATAAAATGAGCCACGAACTGATCGCCCTGCTGATATTCACCTCCATGCTGCTCATGCTGCTCACCGGCCAACGCGTCTTCGCGGCCATCGGGGGTGTCGCCGCCCTGTTCGCCCTGCTCCTGTGGGGAGATGGCGGCATAGAGATGCCCTTCAACGCAAGCTTCGTTCTGTTGAACTGGTATCCGCTGCTCACCTTGCCGCTGTTCATCTATATGGGCTACATGTTTTCCGAGTCAGGCATCGCCAGCGACCTCTACCGCATGTTTCATGTCTGGATGGGCCCCCTCGACGGGGGGCTGGCCATCGGAACGATCGGCCTGATGACCGCCGTGGCGGCCATGAACGGGCTGAGTGTCGCCGGTATGGCCATCGGCGCCAGTATCGCCATGCCGGAAATGCTCAAGCGCAAATATGACAAGGTCATGGTCACCGGCGTCATCCAGGCGGGCAGCTCGCTGGGCATCATGGTTCCGCCCAGCGTCGTTCTGGTGCTTTACGGAATGATCGCCAGGCAGAATGTGGGCCGACTGTGGCTGGCCGGTGTTTTCCCCGGTCTCCTTCTGGCAGCCTTGTTTATCGCCTACATCACGATTCGATGCAAAATGAACCCACAGCTGGGGCCGGCGCTGCCTCTGGAAGAACGGCGGCTGATCGGCTGGGGGGAAAAGTTCCGGCTGCTCAGGGCAGGGATCATCCCGCTGCTGATTATCTTTTCCATGACCGGACTGTTCCTGCTGGGTATCACCAGCCTCGTCGAGTGTTCAGCGGCGGGTGCAGCCGCAACGACGCTTGCCGCCGTGGTCAGGGGCCGCTTTACCCGGCAAGTGCTGGAAAACACGCTACGCAATACGCTGAGTGTCAGCTGCATGTTCATGTGGGTGATCCTGGCGGCACTCTGTTTCGGGGCCGTCTTCGATGGCCTCGGTGCCGTGCATGCGATCAAATCTCTGTTTTTAGATCGCTGGGGACTCAGCCCGTGGGGCGTGCTGGTGATGATGCAGCTCTCCTACATCCTGATGGGCATGTTTCTGGACGATACGGCCATGCTGATCATCGTTGCCCCCCTTTACGTCCCCCTGGTGATCAACCTCGGTTTCGATCCCATCTGGTATGGCGTGCTCTATACGATCACCTGCCAGATTGCCTACATGACGCCACCTTTCGGCTACAACCTGTTTCTGATGAAGGCCATGGCACCGCCGGAGGTAACCCTGATGGATATCTACAACTCGATCGTGCCCTTTGTGTTGGTCATGATTCTCGGTTTGGCCATCGTGATCATTTTTCCCCAGATCGCCCTGTGGCTGCCTGATTTATATTTTGGAAAATAAAAAAGGATTCATGTTATGCTCATCGCACGGGTAACAGGACTGGTCGTTGCCACCATGAAGCACGAATCGCTGGTCGGCAGCAAGCTTTTGATTGTACAGGAAACCGACGTGGCCGGCAAATCGGTGGGCCAACCCATGGTTGCCGTCGACGCGGTGGATGCCGGGGAAGGAGACCTGGTGCTGGTCGCTCAGGGTTCAGGAGCCCGCCAGACGGATATCACCCTTGACCGGCCGGTAGACAATGTCATCATGGCCATCGTCGACACCTTGCAGTCCAACGGGAAGGTGACCTTTCGCAAAGGTCGGTAATATGAGCAGAGACAACCGCCACATGCTCAGCGTTGGAATAGATGTGGGCACAACGACCACGCAGGTTGTCTTTTCCAGGTTGACCCTGGCCGGGGGAGCCATGGGCGGTTCGACGCCGCTGGCCAGATCACCGATAAACCTGCCTCGCATGACCGGTATCGTCGACAAGGAGGTGGTTTACCGCAGTGGGATGCATTTCACCCCCCTGGCCGGACCGGACGTCATCGATGCTTCCGCCCTTGAACAGATTTTGCGCCATGAGTATCGGCAGGCCGGTATTTCACCCGAACAAGTTGAGACCGGCGCGGTGATCATCACCGGCGAAACCGCCAAAAAACGCAACGCCGATGTGATCTTGGACGCACTTTCCGCACTGGCCGGAGACTTTGTGGTCACCGTGGCCGGTCCGCACCTGGAATCGATGATCTCCGGAAAAGGCTCGGGGGCCGAGACCTTCTCCCGGGAACACTTCACAACCGTCACCAACGTGGATATTGGTGGTGGATCGGCCAACAGCGCCATGTTTCGCCAAGGCCGGATGGTTGCCGCCGCGGCCATGAACTATGGCGGGCGCATTCTGGAAATAGACCCGTCCAACGGACAGATCCGGCACATCGCCGAACCGGCCAGGATTATGATCGATCATCTAGAGCTCCCGTTTACGATTGGATTCAAGCCGGACCTGGCGCAACTGCGGTCGCTTACGGATGGTATGGCCGACCTGACCGTCGAGTTGATTGAAGGCCGCTGCAGTCCGTGGGCCCGGCCATTGATGCTGACCGATCCGTCGCCGGAATCGGGAAAAGGCACCACCGTGTTTTTTTCGGGTGGCATCGGGCATTATATCTATGCACCGATTCCCATCAATTCCCCGGGCGATGTGACCGTTCATGGGGATATCGGGCCCCTGCTGGCGGAATCGATCCGCCTGCATCCCGATCTGCAGACATACGACATTCGCAGACCGCCTGAAACCCTGCAGGCCACGGTGATGGGAGCCAGCTCCCAGACCGTTACCCTGAGCGGCAGCACCATCTGGGCCGAAGATGAAATTCTGCCCATCAGGAACGTACCTGTGGTTCACCCGATATGGCCGCAGATCCCGCCGTCTCGGCAGGAAGTGTCGGCGGCGGCCCGCGATGCGGTGGTCCGATGGGACGTCGAGCCGACCGGCACCCAGTTTGCGATCGCCCTGGAGTTATCCTGGAATCTCGATTTTGGGTGTTTGACCGCCCTGGCCGGGGGGCTGGCGGATTTCACGACAGCCCTTCTGGCAACCGGCCAGCCGCTGATCATCATCATCGAGCACGACTATGCACGCGTTCTGGGTCAAACCTTGAAGAATCTGATACCGGATCGCCCGTTGCTCGTCATCGACCAGGTGGGTCTCAGGGAAGGCGATTATATCGACATTGGACGCCCGGTGCTGGACGGCCGTGCCGTTCCGTTAAGTGTCAAGACGTTGATCTTTTACCATTGAGCGGTTGAGGGGATGGTGGCATGCACGGTCCCCGACTTCGAATCCGTTCACCATCGAGGAAACGCGTTCATGCTGCTGCGGACCAAACTTTTTGGCAAGACCTTCGAATTTAAAAGTCTTCGCGAACTGATGGGCAAGGCCAACGAACCGAAGTCCGGTGATGAACTGGCCGGTCTGGCAGCCACATCGATCGCCGAGCGGGTGGCCGCCAAGTACGTACTGGCCGAGGTCACCCTGGAAAGCTTGCGGGCCAACCCGGCGGTGCCGTATGATCATGATGACGTCACGCGGGTGATCGACGACGCCGTCAACGAAACGATTTACAACGAGATCAGGGGCTGGACGGTTGGCGACTTCAGGGAGTGGCTGCTTGCAGACAAAACCACGGCGGAGATGATCCGCCGGGTGAGCAATGCCCTGACCGGTGAAATGGTGGCGGCGGTGACCAAGCTCATGTCCAATCTCGACCTGATCTACGCCGCCAAGAAAATCCGGGTCACCTCCCACTGCGTCAATACCGCCGGGCTTCCCGGAACCCTGGCCAGCCGCTGTCAGCCCAACCACCCCGTAGACAGCCCCGAAGGCATTCGTGCGGCCATTTACGAGGGCCTTTCCTACGGTTCCGGTGACAGCGTCATCGGCATCAACCCGGTGGATGACAGCCTGAGCAGTGTGGCGCGACTGCTCGACATGACCTACGACATCATCGGCACCTGGCAGATCCCCACCCAGAACTGCCTGCTTTCCCACGTCACCACCCAGATGCAGGCCATGAAAAAGGGGGCGCCGGTCGGTTTGGTGTTCCAAAGCCTGTCCGGGTCGCAGTTGGGCAACGAAAGTTTCGGCATCGATGTGGGCATGATGGATGAAGCCTATGCACTGGCCCAAAAATACTGCTGGCCAACGGGCCCCAACTACATGTACTTCGAGTCCGGCCAGGGCTCCGCGCTTTCGGCCGATGCCCACAATGGGTGGGATCAACTCACCCTGGAAGCCCGGATTTACGGATTGGCCAAACGCTGGAAGCCCTATCAGGTCAACACCGTTGTGGGGTTTATCGGCCCGGAATACCTTTACGACGCCATTCAGATCACCCGGGCCGGCCTGGAGGATCACTTTATGGGCAAGTTGACCGGCATCCCCATGGGCTGCGACGCGTGCTATACCAACCACGCCCGTGCGACCCAGAATGACATTGAAAACCTGGCGGTGCTGCTGACCGCGGCCGGCTGCAACTATTTCATGGGGGTACCCATGGGCGATGACGCCATGCTGGCCTACCAGTGCACCAGCTTTCACGACGCCCCTTCGCTGCGGCAGACATTGGGGTTGCGCCCCCTGCCGGAGTTTGAAGCGTGGATGGAGGACCTGGGCCTCATGAAGGCTGGCGTCCTCACCGACAAGGCAGGGGATCCGTCATTTTTTTTGAGTCGATGAATTAGGATACAGTCAATGCAAGAACCGGACATTCAAGCCATCGTACAGGCCGTACTGGCAGAGATTCAAAACGCTGCGGGGGCATCGATTGATGCCGATCGATCCGCCAGCAAGACCGACTCAGATGGTCCGCAGATCGATCTGGACGATCCCACCCTTCCGGAGGCGCGGCAACGGCCCGGCATTGAACGGCCGATCAACCCGGATGGCCTGCGCGCCCTGATGGCGGCCACACCCGCCCGCATCGGCGTGGGCCGGAGCGGCCCGCGACCGCGTACGGCTGCCAATCTGTTATTTCTGGCTGACCATGGCGTCACCCAGGACGCCTTGATGCACGCAGTCGACGCCGATCTGTTGGAGGAACTGGGGCTCTTTTCCGTCGAGAGCCAGGCGGCAGACCGGCAGACCTATCTGAAGCGACCTGACCTCGGTCGCAAGTTGACCGAAGCGGCCAAAGCGGTTCTGCGCGATCGCTGCACCAAAAATCCCGATGTGCAGATCTTTGTCGGCGATGGCCTGAGCGGCGCAGCCATCGATCATAACCTGCGGCAGATCATGCCCGTGCTTCAACAGGGCCTCAGCAGCGCAGGGCTGTCCATGGGTACGCCCTTTTTTGTGAAAAACGCACGCGTCGGACTGCTCAACGACGTCAACGGCATGGTCGACGCCAAGGTTTGCGCCATCCTGATCGGTGAACGACCGGGCCTCGCCCGGGCACAAAGCATGAGCATATACCTGGGATACCGTCCCCGGCCGGACTCGACCGACGCCAATCGGGACGCAATCTGCAACATCTATGAGGGCGGACTCAACCCGCTGGAGGCCGGCGCCCATGCAGTCCAGCTGATCCAGAAAATGATCAGGGACGGGACCAGCGGGGTTGAACTCAAACTGGTGTGAATCATGGCCATAATGGACCCCATAAAACCGCAGATATTATCGGTCAGGATCATTCCCAACGTGGACCCTGGTTTTGGGAAAAAATTAAAATTACGTCCGGACCAGCGCAGTTTGGGGCTGATCACCTGCACCATCGACGACGCGCTGTATGTTTCCATCGACGAGGGCACCAAGATGGCCAACGTGGAAGTCGTGTATGCCAAATCGTTCTACGCCGGCGCCGCCCATGCCTCCGGGCCGCTGTCCGGCGAGATCCTCGCCATTTTCGCCGGCCCGGACCCGGCCGAGGTACGCGCGGCATTGACTGCAACCCAGACCTACGCGGAAAACGAAGCCTGGTTTTACGCCGCCGATGAGACGGGATCCAATGCGTTTTTCGCCCACACGATCTCGCGCACCGGCTCCTATTTAGCCGATCTGGCCGGTGTCAATAAAGGAGCCCCGCTGGCCTACCTGATTGCCTGCCCCCTGGAGGCCACCGTCGGCCTTGACGCGGCCTTGAAGGCCGCCGACGTGGAAATGAAGGTCTGGTTCGAGCCCCCATCGGAAACCAACTTTTCCGGTGGATTGCTGACCGGCAGCCAGAGCGCCTGCAAAGCCGCCTGTGTGGCATTTGGCGAAGCAGTGATAGACGTCGCCAACAACCCGATCATACTTTAGTATCTTAATCCTGAAGTTTGTGTTTTTTATGTCGGAAAAAAAGCCCAATGGTAGAAAAATCACAATGACTAAAATTCCAAACCTTATGATCTTGAAGAAAGGAAATTCTAATCGTCAATATCGGAAGAATCAAAATGACAATTAACTGTTGGATTTTACCCTTATTTGAGATTTGGATATTGTAATTTGAAATTTGGTGCTTGCGATTTGTTCTTTCCGGTTCATCCGAGTTAGGAGATGGCATGACTCAAGACTTCGATAAAGACCTGAGATCGATCCAGGAAGCGCGCCGGTTGATCGAAAGCTGTTTCACGGCGCAGGAGAAATTTATCGATTTCAGCCAGGAACAGGTCGATCGGATCTGCCAGGCCATGGCCGATGCGGCCTATCAGGCGGCGGAGCGGCTGGGGCGCATGGCGACCGAAGAGACCACCTTCGGCGTCCCCCGGCACAAGACCCTGAAAAATCAACTGGCCAGCCGGGGCGTATGGGAATCCATCAAAGCCGTCAAAACCGTCGGTGTGATCCGTGACGACAAGACCAGCGGTGTCGTCGAAATCGGTTGGCCCATGGGGGTGGTGGCGGCGCTGAGTCCCAGCACCAACCCGACGTCCACCCTCATCCACAACACCCTGATTGCGGTCAAGGCCCGCAACGGCATTGTCAACGCCCCGCATCCGTCGTCCTGGCGATGCTGCCGGGAGGCCGCGCGAGTGCTCGTTGACGCCGGCGAGGCGGCGGGCATGCCGTCGGGCCTGGTGGGCTGCATGTCCAGCATTTCCCTGCCCGGCACCCAGGAGTTGATGCGTCACGAAAAAACTGCTGTTATCCTGGCTACGGGCGGTTCGGATATGGTGCGGGCGGCCCACAGCATGGGCAAACCGGCCTATGGGGTCGGCCCCGGCAACGTCCCCTGCTACGTCGATCGCAGCGCCGACGTCAAATCAGCGGCTTCCCTGATCGTCTCCAGCAAATCCTTCGACAATTCGGTGATCTGCGCCACGGAGCAGGCCGTGGTTGCAGACAGGCCCATTGCGGCCGTCTTGCGCGCCGAGATGGAGCGCCTGGGTGCCTGTTTCGTCAACCCGACCCAGGCAGCGGCATTGAGCCGGGTGCTGTTCTTTGCCAATGGCGCCATCAATCCTAAAAGCGTCGGCCAGACACCGCAAACACTTGCCCGCATGGCCGACATCCGCATCCCCGAAGGCGCCCGCATCCTGGTCGCCCCGTTAAACCGGGTGGGCAAGGACGAACCGCTCTCCGGCGAAAAACTGACCACGGTGCTCGGCTGGTACGAGGTCGATGGCTGGCAGGCGGGCTGCGACCGCTGCATCGAGATGATCCTTTTCGGGGGACGGGGGCACAGCCTGGTGATCCATGCCTCCGATGAAGGCGTGATCATGGAATTTGGTCTCAAGAAACCGGTGTTTCGCCTTCTGGTGAACACCATGGGAACCTTGGGATCGGTGGGCATGACCACCGGGCTCATGCCTGCCTTGACCCTGGGATCGGGCGGAATCGGCGGCGCCATCAGCGGCGATAACATTACCACCACCCACCTGCTCAACATCAAACGGCTGGCTTACCCGATCAAAGCCCCCCCGGCCCAGGCAATGGTCGGCGCAGCAGCGGTTCAGCCCGCTGCCAATGATCTGGATCCGGCTGAATTAAAGGCCATTGTCCGGACGGTGATTGAAGAATTGGTCCGTCATGGCGATTAGACACGATCGAAAAAATATAACCAACGCCACAAAACAAAAGGAGAAGCTCACGATGGTTGACATTCAAATGATTGCTCTGGGAATGGTTGAAAGCAAAGGACTGGTCGGCGCTATCGAGGCGGCGGACGCCATGGTCAAGGCCGCAAACGTTCATCTCATCGGCAGCGAGTATATCGGTGGCGGATATGTCACCGTCATGGTGCGCGGCGATGTGGGAGCGGTCAAAGCGGCCACCGATGCCGGCGCGGCGGCGGCCAAGCGCGTGGGCGAACTGGTTTCGGTCCACGTGATCCCCCGTCCCCACAGCGATGTGGAGATCATCCTGCCCAAGGAAACCAAGGGCGGTTTCGGCAGAAAGGCCTAGCCATCGCAGGAAAAGGCAAGAGGGGAAACCGTTATGGGTCATTTCTTCACGGGGGCTGATATCCGACGCCTGGCCAGAGAGGAAGACTGCAAGTACCTGCTGCTGGCTCCGGAAGACAGAATCACGTCCGAAGCCATGGACGTCGCCCGCAGCCTGGGGGTAAGGATACACCGTGAAGGCGACCTGTCGGACGGCCAGTCGCTGCCGCCGCTGATCAGCAAGCACACCCGCTCAAAAAGAACCCTTACGCTGGTCAACGCCGATTCGGTTCGCCTGAAACCGTTTACCGTCGACGTCGGCCGGCCGGAGATGGACATCCAACTCGCGGACGTGATCACCGGCGCCCACGGCTCTCCCATGGCGGCCGGTTTCATGACCTGGAAAAAGGGTTCTTTTCCCTGGGCGCTGGACTATGACGAGATCGACTTTGTCCTTGACGGGCAACTGGAGATTCGTATGGGCAGCCAGGTGGTGGTCGGCAATCCGGGTGACGTCATTCACATCCCCAGGGGCAGCGACATCTTTTTCGGATCACCCAGCTTTGCCAGGGTCTTTTATGTCACCTTTCCGGCCGACTGGACGACACCATAAATCCTTGCCACGGATAAACGATGCCTGCACGGATGCAGGCGCATGGGAGCGACCCGCGTGAACCCAGTACTCGACAGATTCTTAGCCAAGGCCCATGCGGTGATGCAGGGAGATCCCGTTCAACCGACGGGTGATCGCACGGGAAGCGCGATCACATCCATGCAGGTTGCCCGCCCGGTGGACAAGGATTCACCGGGCCATTCGAACGAGACCGAAAACGCCCTGTTCAGAGACGGCGGCCCGGCCCCCCGGGTCCACGTCGGCGTTGACCTCGGCACGGCATACACGGTGTTGATCGTACTCGACGACGACTTTCAGCCGTTGGCAGGTGAGTATCGCTTTGCTCAGATCGTCCGCGATGGGCTGGTGGTCGATTATCACGGCGCGATCAGCCTGCTTCAGGAATTAAAATGCAACGTCGAACGGCGGATAGGCTTCGATCTGACATCGGCGGCGACCACTTTTCCGCCGGGCGTGTCTCCCAACGAAGTCAGGGCCACCCAGCATATTGTCCGGGCGGCCGGTTTTGAATGCGAGCAGACCATTGACCAACCCACTGCAGCCAACGCCGTGCTGCAGGTGAAAAACGGTGCGGTGGTCGATGTCGGCGGCGGAACCACGGGCATTGCCATCTTCCGAGAAGGCGAGGTCGCATACACGGCCGATGAACCGACCGGCGGCACGCACTTTTCCCTGGTGGTTGCGGGAGCCCTTGGAATTGAATTTGAAGAAGCGGAGAAGATCAAGAAAATGCCCGGCAATTACCAGCGGCTCTTTCCGATTGTGAGGCCGGTAATGGAGAAGGTCGGGACCATCGTGGCCCGGCACGTGGCGGCGCATGGGGTGGATGCCATTTATCTGGTTGGCGGTACAGCCTGTTTTCCCGGCATCGACAAGGTGGTCGAAGAAGTGACCGGCATCCGGACGGTCATCCCCGGCTTTCCCCTGTTTGTGACGCCACTCGGCACGGCAATGTATAATATATGAGAATAAGAAGAGGTTGATTATGGCCGATGAATTTCAATTGCGCGTCTATTGTTACCTGGATCGAACCCAACCCCAATACGCCTCCTTTGTGGGCACCGTCACCCAGGGGGACTTGATGGTGGAAGGCATGGCCTCTTTGTATATCGAAGTGGCCCCCGGCAACGAGGTCTTTCGTCTGGTGGACATCGCTGTCAAGGCGACCGAAGCCCGTCCCGGCGCCCAGGTCGTGGAGCGGGAATTCGGTATGTTCGAAATCCACTCCCACTCCCAGCAGGCCGTGATCGAGGCCGGCGCCATGGTGCTGGCTCGGCTGGACCTGGAAGAAACCGGACGGGTAAAACCGTTTGTGGCGTCGGTTCAGCTCATTACCAACGTGGATCCCTACCAGGCACAACTGCTCAACCGTTTCCGACGGGGCAGTATGCTCGTGGCCGGTGAAACCCTGTTGGTGCTCGAGGTGGCCCCGGCGGCCTATATCAACATCGCCGCCAACGAAGCGGAGAAACGGGCCAACATCAAGTTGATTCACATCTCATCTGTCGGTCGTTTTGGCCGCATGTGGATGTGCGGTACCGAATCCGAAATGGTCACCGCCAAAATGGCGGCCATTGCAGCCATTGAAGGTATTCAGGGACGAAAAGATTAGGCAGGTGGCGTCGGTTTTCGCCTGGCAAGCCAAATTGACGGCGATTTTTTAGGGGGCAGAGCATGAAACAGTTCTACACCGTGCGGGACATAGAAGATATGCACGCGGCCGGCGTGGTCGAAATTGAAATCCACGATGACGTGGTGCTGACCGACGTGGCCCGTGAAAAAGCCATTGCGCTGGGCATGCACCTGACGCCGGTGGAGCCAGCTTCGGATAGCCATCAGGGGCCGCGGCTGCCCCGCATGGCCGTTGCCGCCGGAACAGCCAAGGCGCCCGCCGCCGGTGGTGCAGGGTTGACCCCAGCCACTGCATCATCGGCGCCACCCGCCCCGTCCCGATCAGCCATCGGTGCCGCTTCCACCGACCGGGTCATGAAGATCAAAGCGACTGTCGTGGCCCGGTTGGGCACCGACAAATACAACGATCTGCTGGACAAGATTATCCCCCAGGTGATGTCTCAGATCAAAAAATAAGGTTCACGGCATGCGGTAAACCATGGCGTTGATGTTCATCCCCGCACCCACGGAAGCGAAGACGGCCACATCGCCTGAGTCCAGTCGATGGCCTTTCAGCTTCTCTTTCAGGAGCAGGTCCAGCAGGGTGGGGATGGTGGCCACGGAGCTGTTGCCGGCCCAATCGATGATCATGGGCATGATGCCTTCGGCGACAGGTTCGACGCCGCAAAGCTGAAACAGCCGTTTGAGGATGGCTTCGTCCATTTTGGCGTTGGCCTGGTGCATCAGGATCTTGCTGACTTGCCCAAGCATCAGCCCGGCCTTGTCCAGGGCCTGCTTCACCACCAGGGGAACGGTTTTCAGGGCATACCGGTATATATCGTGCCCATCCATTTTGATGAACAGCTCATCGCCCTTTCGATCCGGGTGGTAGGATTTCCCCAACCGCAGCATCCAGACCTTGTCAATCGTGTCGGTCCGGGTGATGTGGGAAAGGATCCCCCCCTTTTTGTTAGAGGCTTCCAAAACGGTGGCGCCTGCACCATCGGCAAAGATCATGCAGTCGACATCGTGGGGATCGGAAACCCGCGAGAGGATTTCGGCCCCGACCACCAGCACCCGTTGGGCATCTCCCGAACGGATGTAGTAGTCGGCCATGATCATGCCCTGCAGCCAGCCGGGACAGCCGAAGGGGATGTCGTAGGCCACGGTGTAGGGGTTTTTGATCTTAAGCCGGTGTTTGACCCGCGAGGCGATGGTGGGCACCATGTCGGTACGCAAGTTGCCGTAATGGACGTCACCGAAGTTCTGAGCCACGATAATGTAATCCAGGCTCTCCCTGTCGATGCCTTCCAGCGCCTGAACGGACGCCTCGAAGGCGATGTCGGTCGTGGTCAGTTCGTTGCTGACATAGCGCCGCTCCCGGATGCCGGTGATGCTGTAAAGTTTCTCAATGATCTCCGGATTGGGCTTTTCCAGCCGCACCCCGTCAGGCCAGAAAAACGCATGCTTGAGAAAGTGGGTATTGGGTATGATCTCGGATGGGATACAGCATCCGGTGGATATGATGATCGAATTGGGCATTTTCCCCCCGTCTCGTTTTGATTTGGGGGCTTAAATAAAGGAAAATGGATCAATGTTCAAGTATAGTTAGACCGGCAGGCGCTAAAAAGTTTCCCCGGCCCGTTCTGCCCGACCCAATGGCCTTGGCCTTGCCAAGGATCTTTTTGACGTCCATAATAGCTGTATCGTTAACCGTATCCTTGGGTTGAAGAGGGTTCGGCAGCCGGTTGAATACGCATACGAGCCTTTAAAAAGGTAACCCAGACGGAAAAACAATGTCAACCAAACAGGCAAGCATACCGGTGCGAGGCCATTATGGAATTTCTCTACCTGTCCCCGGAATTTCCTCCAAACTTCGCCAATTTCATTTTACAGTTGGACAGGCACGGGGCCAACGTTTGGGCACTGGGAGAGTCCGATTTCTACGACATGCCCGAACACCTCCGAAATACCATTCGACATTACGTCCGGGCCGATCTGACTTCAACTGAAGCGGTAGAACAGGCACTGGAGGAACTCCTATATGCAAAAGCAGCCATGGGTTCGCCAGGTTCGTTTGATGTGGTGGAGTCCCACAACGAAATCTGGCTGGGTACGGAGGCCCATATCAACCGGATTCTGAACATCCCGGGAATCCGCCCCGAGGACCTGGATCGGCTGAAAAAAAAGTCGGTCATGAAGCGGCAGTTCACGGCTTGCGGCCTGACCACCGCCAGGGGTGAACGCCTGAAAGACGCCGCTCACGGCTTCGAACTGGCTGGGGAGATCGGTTTCCCGCTGATCTTGAAGCCCGACGAAGGCGTGGGCGCCAGCCGCATCCACAAGGTAACCGACCCGGGACAGCTTGAAAAGCTGCTGCCCGGGCTGGACACGCACTATTTCATGGAGGCATTTGTGGATGCCCCCATCGTCAGCTACGACGGGCTGGTGGACTGTGACGGCGGGTTGCTTTTCGAAAACTCCCTGACCTACGGGGACGGGGTGCTGGACTATGTCCATGGGAAAGACACCTTTTTCTATGTGGAACGCCGCATCCCGAAACCGCTGATGAACATCGGCCGGCAGTTGGTGAAATCCTTCGACATCCGCCGCAAATTTTTCCACTTCGAGTTCTTTTTTGTTGACGGCACGTACATGCCCATCGAAATCAACTGCCGGCCGCCCGGCGGGGCCATACTTGACATGATGAACTACAGTGTCGATGATGACCTGTATGCCGCCTATGCCCGCATGATCACCGCAAATGGGCGAGTGACCGTGGCCGCCAAAAAAAAATTTTACTGCGCCTATGTGGGCCGGCGAAATCGGGATTACGCCTTCACCCACGGCCAGCTGCAGAATCGCCTGGGAGATGCGCTGGTCGAATTCGGCGAAAATCCGAAAATTTTTCAGGAAGCCATGAGCCGGTATCGCTATATCATCCGGTCACCGAACCGGGAGCGGCTGTTGAAGATGGCCGGTGATATCCAGCGGACAAAGGATTCAATATGAATGTAGTCTATCTGTCCCCCCATTTCCCACACCATTACCATCTATTCTGCAAAAACCTGAAGCAGCTGGGTGCCAACGTGCTGGGCATCGGCGACGCAACCAGCGAGGACCTGGACCCGGCGGTGAAAGACGCCCTGACCGAGTACTACCGGTTGACAGACATGCACGACTACGACCAGCTGGTGCGCGCATGCGGGTACTACACCCATCGCTACGGCAAAATCGACCGGTTTGAATCCCTCAACGAATACTGGTTGGCCACCGAAGCTAGCATCCGCGACGATTTTAACATCACCGGTGTGCGTGGCCGCGACATCGACGTCATCAAACGCAAGTCCTTGATGAAGGGCCGCTTCCAGTCTGCCGGGATCCCCGTGGCTCCCGGCCGGGTGGTCTCCACCCGTCAAGAGGCCCGCGGGCTGATCAAAATAACCGGATATCCGGTCGTGGCCAAACCCGATGCCGGGGTCGGGGCGCTGGACACCTACCGCCTGGACAGCGATGCGGATCTGGATGCCTTCTTTTCGGCCAAACCGGATCTGGACATCATCATGGAGGCCTTCGTCCAGGGCACCATTGTCTCTTTCGACGGTCTTACCAACGCCAACGGCGACCTGGTGTTTTATACCGGACACCGGTTCAGCCAGGGCATCATGGAAACCGTGAATCAGGCCCGGCACATCCACTACACCTCCCTGCGCGAAATCCCGCCGGCCCTGGAGAAGGCGGGACGACAATGTGTAAAGGCCTTCGAGGTGAGGGAGCGCTTCTTCCATATCGAGTTTTTCGAAACCGGTCCGGGCAGTTATGTGGCCCTGGAAGTGAATATGCGGCCCCCGGGGGGATTCACCACGGATATGTTCAACTTTGCCTGCGACATCGATGTCTATCGCCTGTGGGCACAGGTCATGATGAAGCAGCTGACCCCGCTGAAATACCAGCGCAGATATCACTGCTGTTACGCCAGCCGAAAGAACCGATACACCTACACCAACAGCCATGAGGCGATCATGGCCCGGTACGGCACATTCATGGTCCAGGCGGCCAGTGTGCCGGGGATTTTCAGCAGTGCCCTGGGGGACTTCGGCTACATCTTCCGATCCCCGGACATGGCGCAGATCGAGGAGATCATCGGATTCATTCACGCCACTGAATAAGATGGAATGGAAACAATCCACTGGACTATCGGCAGGGATGAAGCGTAACCCAGATATCGGTCGTTTGATGAAACCGTCGCAATGAGGGACACCCATGCATATCGAGGAACACGCCTGGCACAGCCCCCGCCTCAACCGGGATATGGTTGTCAAGGTCTACGGACACTGGGGACAGCCGTTAATTGTCTTCCCCAGTTCCCGGGGACGCTATTTCGACTACGAAGGCATGGGCATGGTCGCCGCCATCGCCCCGTTCATCGACGGCGGCCGTATCAAGCTGTTCTGCGTGGACAGTATTGACGCCCACTCCTGGTACGATTTTTCGGTCCCGCCGGCCGAACGAAATGCCCGCCACGAGCGATATGATCAATACATCACCGCAGAAGTGGTCCCTTTCGTTCGCAGCCATTGCAACGACGACCGCCTGCGGATAATGACCAACGGCTGCAGCATGGGTGCCTTTCATGCCGTCAATTTTTTTCTCCGGCATCCGGACCTGTTTGCCGGTACCATCGCCCTGAGCGGCCTCTACCGACTGGACCGCCAGGAGTTCGGAAACGCTGCCGATGACATGGCGGCCGTCTACTACAACTCGCCGGTGAGCTACCTGTCGGGAATTTCGGATCCCTGGTACCTGGATCGCTATCGCGAGCGCACGATCATCATCGCTGTGGGCCAGGGTGCCTGGGAGGAAGAGGCCATTGAGGATACCCGCGCCCTCGACCATATCTTCAGGGACAAGGGAATTGGCGCCTGGATCGACTACTGGGGCCACGATGTCAATCACGACTGGCCATGGTGGTATAAGCAGATGAACTATTTTTTAGGGCGGCTGCTTGGATAACCAAAAATCAGGAGTAAACAACCATTGAGAGTACTGGTATTAGGTGGATGCGGAATTCAGGGCAAAGCCGCTGTTCTCGACCTGGCCCGCACCCCGGATGTCGAAGAAGTGATCTGTGCCGATGCGAGCATTGATAGAATCAGGAATTTCGAGAAGTTCATCGACAAGGCCAACGTCCGTAACGCCCCATTGGATGCATCGGATGCAGGGTCTCTGGGCCGCCTCTTCCGGCAGGCAGATGTCGCAGTCGACCTGCTTCCCCGACAATTCATGGAAACCGTTTGTCGCACGGCCATCCGCACCGGCGTCAGCGTGGTCAACACCAACTACGCCCATTCCATCGCACACCTGGACGAGGAAGCCCGCAACGCCGGGGTGGCCATCATGCCCGAGTGCGGTCTGGATCCTGGCATCGACCTGGTGTTGTACGGCGAAGCCCGACGTCGCTTCGATGAACTCACCCTGATCAACGCCTACTGTGGCGGATTCCCGGAGCAGGCCGCCTGCGACAACCCCTTGAACTACAAAGTGTCGTGGGTTTTCGAAGGCGTACTCGCCTCGACCAAAAGGGACGGGCGGATCATTCGCGACGGTGCCGTCATCGACATTCCCGGAGATCATCAGCACGACGAGGAATATGTTCACGAGGTGGATTTCCCCGGCCTGGGAGCATTGGAAGCCATTCCCAACGGCGATGCCGTCTTCTTCACCGATGCCCTGGGGGTGACTGCAACCATCCGCGAAACTGGCCGATACTCGCTGCGTTGGCCCGGATGGAGCGCCTTCTGGCGCCCCTTGAAACAGCTCGGTTTTTTGAGCGAATCGCCCGTGGCCGGTCTTCCCTGCCCGGTGTCGCCCTACCAGATGATCGACAAACTGGTGGGGCCCCAGATTCAATATGGGCGCAACGAAAAAGACCTGGTGGCCATGCTCAACGTTTTCGAAGGCAGGCAAGGCGACCGACAGGTTCGCCTGGTTAGCCGCCTGCTCATCGAACGGGATCTGGTAACGGGGCTCATGGCCATGGCCCAGGGTGTGGGCTATCCGGCCAGCATCGCCGCCCAGATGATCGCCAAGGGAGAAATCGCCGAGAAAGGGGTTCTATCGCCGATGAGGCATATCCCCTACCCCGCTTTCATCGATGCGTTGCGCAACCTCGGTATAATCGTTGAAGAAGAGGAGATTGGGTTACCCTAACAGGGTGTTGGAAAACATCATGAGCGCAGGCAAGAGGCAAGACCAGTCAAAAATTCGGCGAAAAAGCGAAAATGGCCATTTAAAAAAGCCTCCGGATTATTCCAAAAGTACTCGGACTGGGAGAATGTGGCCTGCTTGACTTGTGACATCTTCATAACACGTCGTACCTGATTGGAAGTAGACAATCCAAGCGATTCCGGAATAATAATCAAGCGTTGTCGCCGACCAATGGTAACCTGGTGGAAACGTCGAAAACAAATGGCCGCATGATAAGGCAGGATCTCTCCTGCTGAAATCGATAAGTGTGCATAGTTCGCTCATTATCGGCAATCGCCAGTCGCCGGCTGATGAGCCATCTGAAAGAATAAGTGCGGGATCAGGGCCACAGTCTCCGTCCTTAAGACTTTTCACCACCAGCCGAGCACTTTGCCAATCCATCATTCCAAAGCAATTCGAATTTTTCAGCCAGATAAGCCCCGTCAGGCTGTCGGTCACCGTGCCGTCTTTGTTGTCAATAAAGCGGGGATCGGGGATGGCTCTGTCCAACAGGATTTCTGTATATGGTCGCTTAAAGTCACATGGAATGCTCTCCCCTCTCCAGTCATAACAGTCCGAATTAAATGGATTCACTATAGCAGCAATTACATCATCATCTGGAGATTCTGATAGCGGTTTTTTTCCTCCAGCACATGCACCAATGCAAAATGCAAAAATCATGAAAGTATTAATCAGAAACCAATTAGGGATATAATCTTTCATCGATATTTGTTGAGCACCTTCTGCATATTTTTTAGGCCAACAGTTTCTCCAATTCTTCGGCCGTGCGGTTAGCAAGCCCCAGCGTTTCCATCGTGCGCCGGGCTTCACCCACATAATCTCGTTGCATCAACAGCGAAACCAGTGTGATCACGGCCGACATCACCGGCGTCTCTACCCCGACCTGTTCCCCCAGTTTCTGGAGGAACACCAGACCGTATCCCACATCCTCATTGAAATACCGGTAATCCAGGCTGGGCTGGGCTTTGACCCCGGCGAATCCCGGCGCTGTGTTAAATCCGTTGTCATACGTGGCTTCCGTCATATAGCCTTGGATGACGCCCAGTTCCGGATCGGGGATGACCTCCACGCCCAATTTTTTGCCGATGGCGATCCGTTCTCTATCCACCGCTTCGACCAACCTGCCGACCGCAGGCGTGACGCCCTGGTGGTAAAATTCGAAATCACCCTTGGTGCGTTCGATCAGCGCGACATTCATCAGCGTAATCGCAGGATGGATGACCGGGTTACCGTTCTGTAGGCTGGTCTGGAGGATATTTTTGGCCGCGCTCATCTTCGGATAGACATCGCGCACCTGCTCCAGCACATAACCGGTTTTCTGCGCCGGAACCGCGGCCAGGAACAACCCGCCTTTGAGCTTGTTGAAAATCCGGACTTTTCCCGGCGCAAGCAATCGAACGGCGTATGGCAGCGTCGAGGTTTCGGCCACAAGAATCTCTTCATCGCGAAGTTCCAGCCCCGCGCCGTTTTTGAATTCGATGGCCCCCCCGCACGAACTCGGGTTGACAATCACGATCTGCCCTTGCTTGAGGTATGGCTTACAAACTTCGGCAAAGGGTCTGGTGCTGTACGCAGGGCCGACGGCGTAGATAATGTCGGCCCCATCTATCGTTTTTTCAATCTCGTGTCCGGCATAGGCCACCGGCTGAAATCCCTCGAGTTCACCCTCGCAGTGGATGCCTCCATTGTTTTGGACAGCCTTGATGCTCGCCGGGAATTGTTGAAAATCAAACAGGCTGACCTGATGCCCGTGTGCCGCACAGTCGAATGCAACGGCACAGCCCCCATTCCCCGAACCCAATACAGCGATGTTCATATTACTATCCTCCTGATTCCTCAAACTGTTAAGCAATCTTGATCGGCGAACCAATAAGTTGAAGAATCAATCAATGTTTTAGGATTGAGCTTAAAAAGTGTTTGCCTCGATCTGTTTGAGGATTGGTGAAAAAATCGTTTGGCGGAGCCACCTCGATGATCTGCCCGTCATCCATAAAGACAACCCGGCTCGCCACCTCCCGGGCAAATCCCATTTCGTGGGTCACGACCATCATGGTCATTCCTTCCTTGGCCAGATCTCGCATGACATCAAGAACTTCATTGATCATCTCCGGGTCGAGGGCCGACGTGGGTTCGTCGAATAGCATGATCTTGGGTTGCATACATAAGCCTCTGGCAATAGCTACGCGCTGCTGTTGGCCACCGGATAGTTGTACCGGATAGCTATTGATTCTCTCCCCCAATCCCACCCGTGTGAGTGTCTTTTTTCCGAGTTTTTCCGCTTCTTTTTTGGGCATTTTTCGAACCCTGATGGGAGCAATCGTCACATTTTCCAATGCTGTCATGTGGGGATATAAATTGAATGATTGGAAAATAAACCCAATCTCGGCTCGTATCTTGGTCATATTGCTCTTCGTGTCATGGACATTCATATTGTCGACAACGAGCTCTCCTTTCTGGATAGGCTCTAACCGATTGACACATCGAATCAGCGTGCTCTTCCCTGATCCACTCGGACCGCAAACCACCACCACTTCGCCATAGGAGACCTCGATGTTGATATCTTTGAGGACATGAAGATCGCCGAACCATTTATTTACATTTTTAAAAGAGATCATGGACGCTTATCCTTTTGTATACAAAACGATATTCAGCTATTTTTCCTTTTTAGAGCCTTGTATTTCCAATTGTCATCCGTCTTTCCAGAAAACCTGACAAATTTATTAACGGATAACAAATGACGAAATATAAAAGGCCCACAAGGCCGAACACCATCAGGCCTTCAGGAATTCGCTGAACGGTCAGCCAACCGACTCGGGTTATATCGACTACGCCGATTGCAGAGACAACGGATGAATCCTTAACCAAGAGAACATACTGTCCCACCAAAGGAGGCAAGATGGATCGCATCGCCTGAGGTAAAACAATGTATCGAAGTTGTTGATAGGCTGAAAGGCCTGAGGCTGTTGCGGCTTCTTTTTGGCCGGATGGAACGGACAAGATGCCGCCGGCGACGATCTCACAAATAAAACTGGCAGCAAGGTTGCTGAGAGCAATTACTGCGGCCGGAAATGCCTCTAATTCTATGCCGAGGCCCGGTAGAATAAAAAATATAATAAAGACCTGAACCAGAAAGGGTGTTCCACGGATGAGATCCACCCACGCGCCGATGATGAATCGCAGGATCTTGTTCCCGCTGGCCCTGATGATTCCGCAAATGAAGCCGACAACAGTTCCCGCGATCAAACTCAATCCGGAAACAGCTACGGTCATCCAAAGTCCCTTGAGGAAGAATGGCAGGCTGTGCAGTAGCTCGTCAAAATAGAAACCCCACATGGTTTATCCCTCGTGTCTCAATGTGCTTCCCGGAAGATCAGTCGTTTTTCAGACCAAGCTGAGAAGGCTTTGAGCATATAATAAATAACCAGATAAAAAGCGGCTGTGGTCAGGAACCCTTCTGCAGGCATGAATCGATTCGATGTCAACATCTGGCCGGCCCGTGTCAGTTCCATGATCGAAATCAATGAAAGGAGCGAGGAATCCTTGACCAGAACAATGGCCTGTCCCAGCATGGGCCGAATCGTCATGCCGAGCGCCTGGGGTAGAATGATATAGCGCATGCGCTGGAAATAGCTCAAGCCGGAGGCAATACCCGCTTCGATCTGTCCGTATGAAATGGCCTGTATGCCCGCTCTGATGATCTCGGCATAATAGGCGCCACTGTTTAAGGTAAGCGCGATTACACCGGTCACCCACTCAGGAATCATGAGGCCGAGAGACGGAAGACCGAAATAGAAAAAATAGAGTTGCGCCAGCAACGGTGTAGACCGGATACTCTCAATGTAAACACCGGCAATGCGGGAGATCGTCCGTGATTGACTGAGTCGCATGGCGCAGGCGATGGTTCCCACCAGAATGGCCCCAAGCAAGGACAAGGCAGATAGCCAGAGGGTGGCCGCGAAGCATTGCAGGTATAGGGGCATGTATTCCAGGATAACCCTGAAGTTGAAGGATTCTAACATATCGTTTATCCGTATGTCTTACATGATGGATGCGATGCAAACGGGTGTGAGCCGGTTTAACCGGCTCACACCATTAAAACGTCATCTGCCCGATAGATCCGACAATGAACTAATGATCTTTCTTCCAATCCAGAGAATTGACCCAGTAGTTCAGGTTATCATCAAGACGTCCGTCCAACTTGGTGTGCAGGAAAAACAGGTTGAGCCAACTGAGCAGATCCGGTGAATCATAGCGCACGGCAAAGGCTAAGGGTGACTTTGACAACTGTCCTTCTAAAATTCGAATACTATTGGGGGGGAAACTCGCCGACTGGCCAACCACGGCCGATCCGTCATTCACACCGGCATCCGTGTGGCCTGCCATCACCGCATTGATTAGCAGCGGTCCGCCGCCTTTGTATGTCTTCAATTCCGCCTCGGGGAACGCTTTTTTTGCGTCGTTTTCACCGGTTGATCCCAACAGTACGGCCAACTTGGTCCCTTTTTTCTTAACGTCGTCGAGGGTTTTGATGGGGCTGTCCTGCTTCACGAATACAACGCTCCCCGTATACATATAAGGCTCGGCAAAAGATATTTTCATGGCCCTTGCCAACGTCGGCGTCATATCGGCCGCCAGCATATCGGCCTTTTTCGAGAGCAGGGCCGGAATAAGACCGTCCCAGTCGTAATTCAGGAACACTGCCTTCACACCCATCTCCTTGGCAATCATCATGCAAAGGTCCACTGAACTGCCCGTCCTCTCGCCATTCCTATCCACAAAACTGAAGGGCGCACCCTGGGTCTGACAGGCGATACGGAGTTCTCCTCTTTGTGCGATTTCCTCCAACGTCCCCGCTGCGGCGATTCCCATCATTCCGAAGAGAAAAACCAAAGACAGAATAGCCGAAAATAATTTAGTCCTTTTCATTCTTTTCCTCTCTTTTCTCTGGTGTTACCAGTGTTTCAAACGTCACAGTTAGTCCTTGCCGAAAAAAGAAACACCACCCCCTTTTTTGTTTGGTTAATGCTCTGATTTAAGGTGACTTACAAAGACGAAACCCGATATGCCGGAACCGGTAGTGCGGCGGACTCCCGAAACGGCTTGCACAACGGCAGTCACGGGCAGGACTGTACCAGGTGCCGCCTCTCATGACCCGATACGAACCAGAAGGCGGCCCTTTCGGATTGGTCACTTCATCGAAAGGATAGGGGCCAAACCAATCTTGACACCACTCCTGTAAATTCCCGGGCATATCATAGAGCCCCAGGCATTGGGTTCTTTTTGAGCCACGGGTTGGATCGTATTTTTTGAATTCCAGCAATACCAGCCGATGACATCGAGATTGGGATCGCGATCACACTGGAGACTCGTGATGTCTCCATTGGGAAAGGCGGACGTGTTGCCTCCTCGGCATGCATATTCCCATTCAGCTTCCGTGGGGAGCCTGTATTGGTCCGTCCCTTCCTTTTGATTGAGTTTTGAAATGAATTCCTGGACATCATCCCATGAAACCTGTTCCACTGGACAATTGGCGCCACATCCTCTTTGGCTGGAGGGATTATTTTTCTTCTCATATCATATCCCTCCTGGTCAATATTATTAATGACCAATTGGCATTTCAGTAAAATTGAAGCTGAAAAGTATCCTCACGATTTCTATTTTATATTTTTCCCACACCTTCAGGCAGGCGCAGCCAGTTTTGTCTAGATTTCATAATGATGAATGTTTCACTTCTGACGACATTGCCAATCTTAAGAATCGTCTCAGTGGTAAATTGATATAATTCGTCCTTCCCGCCCACACAAACGACCTCGGCAACGATATCGTAACGTCCAGCAACCACCCCTGCCCATGCGACATTTGGAAGCCGGGAGATTTTGTCCGTGATTTGATCCATCTGCCCCTTAGATTGGATGCTCATGGCGACGATTGCGGTTATCATGTCTTGGTGTCGGCTGGGATCGACAAGGCCCGATACTTTGAATAAACCTTTTTCCTCGAGGATTTTTATCCTGCTTCGAATGGTCGGCGCGGTCACATTGAGCTTTTTTGCCATCTCACCAATCGGCATTCGCCCATCCTCTGTTAGCAGGCGAATGATCTCGTTATCCAATGCGTCAAGAACTATTTTTTCCAAAAAAAAGTCCTCCATCCGCTGATTTCTTATAAGAAATTAATATATTTATATTTTATTATAAAACAAAATGTCAAGTAAAAATTCTTTTTAATTGGAAATATTTATCCACAATAATTTTTAATTGATCGATTGTTTCATGAGGCGATGGTGATGGTCCGATCGCATGGATTTTACGGGCCAGGCTCGATGTGTTTACGTATGTAAGAAATTGAAAAATATGATAATTTGAATAACGGACCCGCTTGGCATAGGGAATTATCACAAAAATACTGCCCCACTCACACCAGGGCGCATGGGATATGAAACCATAGCCGACTCCCCCCAGACCCACTCAAACCAATTATTGAGACGGACGATAGCATGTGATACCATCCGCGGCTGAAGTCCACAGAAATTAAGGTCACCGCGCTGATGGATGAGGATCACATAGTCCGGCGCAACACATTAAATCAAATGAGAAAGGAAGATGCATATGAAGCGGTTAATCATGATCTGGATGGCAACGGCAATTGTGGTTTTTGTATTTTTCGGCTGGAGTTTTGGATTTTCGGCCGATCATTTAAGCGTAATCAAGGAACGGGGCAAACTGATTGTCGGCACCTCGGCCGATTATCCGCCATACGAATCGGTGGACCCGTCGGGCAAATTCGTCGGGTTCGATATGGACCTGGTTCGCGAAGTCGGCAAACGGATGGGAGTGGCGGTCGAGATCAAAGACATGGGATTTGACACGCTCATCGCTGCCGTGCAAAACAAAAAAATCGACGTGGTCGCCGCGGCCATGCAGGGCACCGCAGAACGGGACAAAACCGTCGATTTTTCCATTCCCTATAATTTTGTGCAGGATGCCTTTGTCACCTCCACCAAAGCCGACGTCAAAATGAGTTCCCCCAAGGATGCCGCCGGGAAGAAGATCGGCACCCAGACGGGCACCATCCAGGAAAGCTGGATCAGAAAGAATCTGATCGAGACCGGACTGACCCCCGAGGACCACCTGTTTCAGTATGAACGGGTGGACAATGCCGGCCTGGATCTGGCCGCCGGACGCATCGACCTGCTGCTCATCCAGGCCAAGCCGGCCAAGGATCTGGCCGGAAAAATGAAAAACCTGAAAATTGCCCTGGTGACCACTGAAACGGTGCTGGCCGGCCAGTGCCTCGCGCTGCCGGAGGGTGAAACCCAGCTCAAAGCCGAGATCGACCGGGCGATCGAAGCGTTGAAAAAAGAGGGCTGGATTGAGAAAACGAAGCAAGCGCACGGTATCGATTAAATGGGTTTTCGCGGCCCTTAATGAAGGGCAAAACGCCGTGAGAAAAGAGCGGACGCCTCAGGCAATAGGCAGTCCCATTTGTCGGAGCGTCCGCCACAACCGTTGATGTCACACGGCAGGAAGCCATGAGCGACTTACCCCAGAGCCTGCTGACCGTTCTTCACTATCTGGTGCCCGGGATCGGTATAACGGTATCTGTCACCCTGATTGCCCTGACCATTGGCTTCGCGATCGGGACGGTAATGGCCGTGCTGCGGATTTACGGGGGGCGGTTCCTATCGCCCGTTGCAGCGGTTTACAGCATTGTCGTCCGGTCCGTTCCGGTCGTCGTCATTATCTTCATCCTGTTTTTTGTCATATCCGAACTGGTCGATCTGTCACCGTTTCTGTCGGGGGCCATCGCGCTGGGATTTGCCAGCGGCGCCTACCAGTCGGAGATTTTCCGCGGGGCGATCCTGTCCGTTCCCCCGGGGCAGATGATCGCCGCCCGCGCCATCGGCATGAGCCGCTTCACGGCCATTCGCAGCATCATCCTGCCCCAGGCCGTCCGGCTGGCGATTCCGGCATGGACCAACGAATTTACCCTGGTGTTGAAAGATTCAACCCTGGTTTATGTCATCGGCGTACCGGAATTGCTGCGAAGGGCCCAATGGGTCAGCGCCCGCACCCTGGAACCGTTTATTGCTTTTGGCACGGCGGCGGCGTTTTACATCGCCTTCACCCTGCTGGCCAGTCGCCTGCTGGGCACCCTGGAACGCCGGTACAAAATAATCATGTAGCAAAGCGGGAATATGCCTGAAAGCCCCATTCTCAGAATAGAAAACCTTCGCAAATCCTTCGGCGGGACCGAGATCATCAAGGGGATTTCGCTGGAGATCCTGCCCAAAGAGGTCGTCGTCATCGTCGGCCCCAGTGGTACGGGAAAAAGCACCCTTTTGCAGTGCATCAACCTGCTCACCCGGCCCACCGGGGGGCGGATCTGGCTGGCAGACCGGGACATCACGGCACCCGGCACGAATGTGAACCGGGTCCGCCAGCGGATCGGCATGGTATTTCAGGAATTTAATCTTTTCAATCACCTGACGGCCCTGGACAACGTCACCATCGGCCTGACCCGGGTCCTGGGGATGAAGACGGACGGGGCCCGTCGGAAAGGCCGGTTCGAATTGGAGCGGGTGGGGTTGTCCGACCATGCGGACAAGTATCCCGCCCAGCTTTCCGGCGGCCAGAAGCAACGGGTCGGAATTGCGCGTGCCTTGGGCATGGACCCTGCCATCATGCTTTTTGATGAGCCGACGTCGGCGCTCGATCCCGAATTGACCGGGGAGGTGTTGAACGTCATGCAGCAACTGGCACGGGAAGGCATGACCATGCTGGTGGTTTCCCACGAGATGGGGTTTGCCCGCGAGGTGGCTAACCGCATCGTCTTCATGGAAGCCGGTTTCATCGTCGAAGCGGGGCCGCCGCAGCAATTGTTCGAAGCGCCCCGATCGGAACGCGCCAGGCAATTCCTGTCCATGATCACCCGGGCGCATAACGGTGCGGACCATCCTGACGACCCGCGCTGCATGGTTGCGGAACATGCTTCCCGGAAATCGTAAGTACCAACGTACCCGGTGAGATGCCCATGAACGAGTTCTTCATTTTTGTCCAGACGGTACTTCCCGAACTGCTCCAGGGCACGCGGGTCACTCTCAAGATCGCCGGCGGTGCGCTGTTCATCGGCTTTGCCGTCGGGCTGCCGGCGGCGCTGTTCCGCATCTATGGAAGTCTCTGGCTTCAGCGGTTCGTCACCGGATACATCAATATCTTCCGCGGCACCCCGCTGCTGGTCCAGCTTTTCCTCGTCTACTACGGTCTTCCCGATTTCGGGTTGACCTTTTCGCGTTTAACCGCAGCCTATCTGACCCTCGGCCTGAACAGCGGCGCGTATCAGGCGGAATATTTTCGGGGGGCCATTCAATCGGTGGGTGAACAGCAAATGGTGGCCGCCCGGGCCATCGGCATGAGCCGGTTCACGGCCATCCGGTGCATCATCCTGCCCCAGGCCTTCAGGCTGGTCATGCCGTCATGGTCCAATGAGATGATCTCCATCATCAAATACACCGCGGTGGTTTTTCTGATCGCCGTTCCGGACCTGATGGGCAAAGCGAAGATGGTCTCCAGCCGCTACTTTGCCCCCATTTCGACCTACATCCTTGTCGCGCTGATCTATCTGGTCATCGTGGGGCTGGCGACCCTGATATTGCGCTATGTCGGCAAGCGGTTCGAAACGCCGGGGCTGGAAAGCATGGAAACGGCAACCCGGTGAAGCCGGATGGGAGGCATCGCGTCTGCACGCGACCGGCCGGTGGAGAAAAAACCATGGTCAGCATAGATCTGCCGGGCGTCCGGAATGGTTTTTCCGTGGAGATCCCAAAGGATTACCTCGGCGAAGTGGTGACCCCGCGCCGCACGGATGCCCCCGCCGACCCCGTCGCCACCATCCGTGCGGCGCTGTCCCACCCCATCGGCACCCCCTGCCTGGGGCAGATGGTGCAGCCGGAGAACCGTGTTGCCGTAATCGTCGATGACATCACCCGTGAGACACCCACCACCATCGTGCTCCCGTTGATCCTGGAGGCGCTTGCCGTCCGAGGTGTTCCGCGTGAGAAGATTGCCATCGTGATCGCCCTGGGAACCCATCGGCCGATGACCCCGTCCGAGATCGACCGGAAAATCGGACCGGTAATCGCCCGGGATTATCGCATCGTCAACCTTCCGGCCGGCAATGGCGACGACACGGTATACATGGGCCGATCCGCCCGGGGCATTCCGGCATGGGTCAACCGCACCGTGGCCGAAGCGGATTTTCGCATCGGAATCGGGATGATCATGCCCCATCTGGATGCCGGTTACGGCGGGGGGGCGAAAATCGTTCTGCCCGGCGTGTGCAGCCAGGCGACCGTCGATGCATTCCATTCCCAGATGGCCGGCATCGATACCAACCCGCTCGGGTGCAACAATGCCGCCCTGCGTCTCGATCTGGAACAGTTTGTCGGCGAATTCGTGCGGCTGGATTTCATCCTGAATGTGGTCCTGGACAGCCGTGGCCGACTCTATCGCTGCGTGGCCGGGGATGCCATCCGGGCCCACCGGGCCGGCACCCGCTTCGCGCGCGAGGTTTACGGCGTGCCGGTCAAACGACAATATCCCCTGGTGATTGCCAATGCATACCCCCACCAGATCGATTTCTGGCAGAGCACGAAAGCACTTGCCAGCGGTGAGTTGCTAACCCAGTCAGGCGGTGCGCTGATCCTGGTTGCCGACTGCCCGGAAGGCCACGGTACCCATCCCCGCTTTGCCGACTACATCGGTATGGACCTGGATGACCTGCTGCGCAGGTTCCATGGGGGCGGAATCGCCGATCGATGCGCAGCCGCAGAGGCGGTGGCGGTTTGCCGCATGAAGCGTCTCATCAGGATCGGCCTGGTGTCATCTGGTCTTCCTGCGGATCAGGTGCGCGCAATGGGGTTGTCGTATTACCCCTCGGTTGAGGCGGCCATTGCCGGGGCAATCGGCCCGATGCAGGAGAAAAAAATCGGATTGCTGACCCATGGCGGGATAACCCTACCCCTGCTGCCGGGAAGATCGGCTGAACCGGCCGGGTCGTCCGCGGTCAAATGAGAAAAGCGACGGAACATGCATAAACACGCAAGAAGGCAATATGTCGATTTGCTGGGCAGGGAACACTATCTGGAGTCGATGGAGGACCGCCTGACCTACGCCTATGATGCCAGCGGCGGGCAATGTCTTCCGGAAGCCGTGGCCTTCCCCGAAAATGTCGCCCAAGTCTCCGAACTGCTATCGATTTCAAACACCTATGGCATTTCGGTGGTTCCCCGGGGCGCCGGCAGCGGGTTGACGGGCGGAGCCGTACCCCTGGCGGGCGGCATCGTCATGACCATGGATCGTTTTGACCGCATCGTTGCCGTCGATACGGACAACCTCCAGGCCATCGTGGAACCGGGAGTGGTTACCTCCAGGCTGCATGCCGCCGTCGAGGCGCAGGGGTTGTTTTACCCGCCGGACCCGGCCAGCATGGACTTCTGCTCCATCGGCGGCAATATCGCCGAGAACGCCGGCGGCATGCGGGCCGTCAAGTATGGCGTGACCAAGGATTTCGTCATGGGCCTGGAGGTGGTGCTGGCCAACGGAGAGATCATCCATACCGGCTCACGCTGCGTCAAAGATGTGGTCGGCTACGACCTGACCCGTCTATTCGTGGGCTCCGAAGGAACGTTGGGTGTCGTCACCCGGGCCATTCTCAAACTGCTGCCGATGCCCGAAGCGAAACTGACCCTCCTGGCCACCTTCGACGCCATCGGCCCCGCAGCCCGGAGCGTGGCCGACATCATCAAAAGGGGCATCATTCCCACAACCCTGGAGTTCATGGACAAACACTGCCTCCGCGCCGTGGCCGGCTATACCGATACCGGCCTGCCCGCCGACGCCGGCGCCGCGCTGCTCGTCGAGGTGGACGGCAGGCGCAGTGACATCGATGCGGATCTGAAAAGGGTGCAGTCGGTGTGCACAGCCAACGGAGCCCTCGTTTTGCAGGTAGCCAGAGAGAAAGGGGATCAGGAGAAACTGTGGCGTGCGCGACGCTCAATCCACGCCGCGCTGGTCCAACTGCGCCCGCAATGGGAAGAGGAGGACATCTCCGTGCCCATTGCGCGAATCACGGACATGGTGTGTAAAATGGAGGAGATCGGCAGGGAGCACGATGTGTTGATCGTCACCTTCGGCCATGCCGGTGACGGCAACATCCACATCAGCATCGCTCCCCGGCGGGAGCGCACACCCCCGCAAAACCTGCACAACGCCAGGGAGGCGATCTTAAAGGCCACCGTCTCCCTGGAGGGCCGCATCGCCGCCGAGCACGGCATCGGATACGTCAAACGCAATCAAATCGGATGGAACCTCGACGAGAACACCCTTGCCCTGATGCAGCGCATCAAAAGCCTGCTCGATCCAAACGGCATCCTCAATCCTGGAAAAATCTTTCCATCGGCCATCACCTGCGGCAGGGGATTCCAGCGGTAGGTCTTTGTGGAGATTAACGCGTTACCTTTATGTCAAATTAGAAGTTGTTCGTTGCGGTTCAATCGAGAAGTTCTTCGATGGCAGATTGAAGGGATCGGATCACAAAATCCACTTCGCTTTCAGTAATGATGTAGGGGGGGCCTATCATCACGGCATCACCGTCTCCGTTCGCAAAACCGGCACATTGGTAGGTGATTACGCCCGCCTTGAACAAGTGCTCGAACAACCGATCAACCACCCGTTCAGATCTCGGATAAGGCCTCAAGTTGCTTTTGTCCTGTACCAATTCCACCGCCGTCCGCATCATAAATCCAGCCGCCCTCGGCGCGCGACGCTCTCGGAAGCTCCCTGTCCAGACGTCGGTGAAAAACAAAGCTGTCCTGCATGGGTCCACCCTCTTGGTTGGTATTGAATTTATTTGGGTTTCTGGCGCTCCAAAGTCAGCAGAGGCCTATCCCCGGGATGCTTTGTTTAAGTGGAGAATATCTCGTGCTTCATCCGGATTGGCTACGTCCCGCCCAAGCTCCCGGCTCAATCGTGCGATGCGCTCCACCAGCTGCTCATTGGTCGCAAGTTGACCTTTGCGAAAATAGATATTGTCCTCTAAGCCGACCCGAACGTGCCCGCCCATCAATATAGCATGAACATTCATCTTCAATTGGGCACGGCCGATGCCCGCTACACTCCATGTCGAATCCGGCGGAACCGAATTTTTAAGATGCACCAGATTCTCGACAGTAGCCGGTAAGGCCCCCTTCATTCCCAACACGAAATCGAAGTGCAAGGGAGAATCTGCAAGGCCTTTTTGAAGCAGCGTTAAAGCGTTGTTGATCATACTGACATCGAAGATTTCCATCTCCGGTTTGATGTTGTTCAGGTGCATGTCCCTGGCCAAGTCCTCAATCAGTTTAGGGCTGTTGGCATACACCGAATTGGCAAAATTAACCGAGCCCGTCGTCAAACTTGCCATCTCGGAACGCAGCTTCAGGCGCTCATTTCTGTCTTCATAAGCCATTCCCGCCCGCCCGCCGGTCGATATCTGCAAAATCAGGTTGGTTCTCTCCCGGAGTCCGTTGGTTATTTCTTTGAAAATTGAAAAATCGGTAGAAGGTGTCTCGGTTCGGGGATCACGGGCATGAATGTGAAAAATGGATGCCCCTGCCGCCTCACACCGGAGCCCTGTTTCGATAATCTCCTGCGGGGTAATCGGTACATAGGAGGTCATTTTCTTGGTCGGTAATGATCCGGTGGGGGCTACGGTGATGATCAGTTTTTCCATTTTTATCCTGCCTGAATAGAATTGTTGTCGTGATGCTAAAGATCAGACGCCAATATTGGGAATGAAAAGAGACTTAAGCGCCGGGGTGAAGCACACCGCCACCGACATCTCGAAGCCTATGCGTGCATGTCTCAAATGCGAGAAAACATGGGAACGACTGAAAAGTCAATGGCAAACCAAGCAGCAGCGCGTTTGAAATGGCTCATGAGACAGGCCCGGATAGCCACCGTTCGTTGCACGCCGGTGCTCAACCGTGCGAGATCCAATCCCTTGTTTGAAAATTCATTCGCCTAAAATATTCTTGACAAGAATAATGTTGTCTAATATTAAATAGGACGGCCACGATAAATATTCTTCCCGCCAGTCATTCGCTGAATTGTATTCATTGCCATCGTTTTCCGGAGAATCTTTTCTATGCCCCTGTTGGACATCCGCCACCTGAGCACCCATTTCAATACGCCCCAAGGCACGGTGCGCGCTGTGGACGACGTCAGCCTTGCGGTAGCTGCGGGGGAGGTGTTGGGCATCGTCGGCGAGTCGGGTTGCGGGAAGAGCGTCCTTTCCTTGTCGATTTTGCGACTGCTGCCTATGCCGCCGGCCTTCTTTGCCGGCGGGCAGATCCTGTTCGACGGCCAGGACCTGCTCAAGGTCTCATCGGATGAGATCCGCCGGATCCGCGGCAACCGGATCAGCATGATTTTCCAGGAACCCATGACGGCCCTCAACCCGGTTTTCACCATCGGCAACCAACTGGCGGAGGTATTTCAGGTGCACGGGAAATTGGGGCGATCCCAAGCCCTGGAAAAATCTGTCGAGATGCTGGAAACAGTGGGCGTTCCGGCACCGCAACGGCGGGTGAAGGAATACCCCTACCAGCTGTCGGGAGGTATGCGTCAGCGGGTGATGATTGCCATGGCGCTGGCCTGTCGTCCGGCGCTGCTCATCGCCGACGAACCCACCACGGCTCTTGACGTTACCATTCAGGCCCAGATTCTGGAATTGATGAATAAAATGCGGGAGGAGCTTCAAACGGCCATCGTGATCATCTCCCACGACCTGGGCGTGATTGCCGAGACGGCTAAGCGGGTGGCGGTCATGTACACCGGGCAGATCATGGAATCGGCCGACACGTTGTCGTTGTTCGATAACCCCCTGCATCCATACACCCGCGGCCTCATGCGTGCCATTCCCTCGCTGGAGATGAACGCGGACAAGGGTGATTTGTATGAGATCGCGGGTGTGGTTCCAAGCTTGACCGCCCTGCCGCCGGGATGCCCGTTCAACCCCCGCTGCCCCCGGGTGGGTGACATCTGCCGTCAGCGGCTTCCGGAACTGCGTGAAGCGGCGCCCGGCCACCGGGTTGCCTGCTGGATGGTGGATCATGGCTGAACTGCTGGAAGTCTACAACATGGTCAAGCACTTTCCGGTTCGCCGTGGCCTGTTGGGCAGGCGCCGGGAATACGTGCACGCCGTGGACGGCATCTCCTTTTCCGTGGACTCGGAGCAGACCATGGGTCTGGTGGGCGAATCCGGATGCGGCAAATCCACCGCCGGCCGGGCCATACTACGCCTGATCCGACCCACGGCCGGCGTGGTCCGTTTCAAGGGCGAAAACCTCCTGACCATGGACGCCAAACAGGAGCGACGGATGCGGCGGCAGATGCAGATGATCTTTCAGGACCCATTCGGGTCGCTCAATCCGCGCCTGACCGTGGAGCGGATCGTAGAAGAGCCTTTGTTGACCCACCGAGAGGGCAACGGCCGGGAGCGGCGCGAGCGAGTGGCCGACATCCTGCGCATCGTCGGCCTGCTTCCCGAGCACATGAAGCGGTTTCCCCACGAATTTTCAGGGGGTCAGCGACAGCGCATCATGATCGCACGCGCGCTTGTCCTGCAGCCCGAACTGATCATCTGCGACGAGCCGGTCTCGGCCCTGGACGTGTCTGTACAGGCCCAGATCATCAACCTGATGGTCCGGCTTCAGCGCGAGTTTAGGTTCTCCTATATCATCATTTCACACGATCTGAGCGTCATCCGTTACGTCAGCCATAAGGTGGCGGTGATGTATCTGGGGCAGATCGTGGAGATGGCGCCGGCGGCAGCCCTTTACGCGACACCGCGCCACCCTTACACGCTGGCGCTGCTGTCGGCCGTGCCGGTGCCGGATCCGCGTAACAAACGGCAGCGGATCATCCTGAGCGGTGATGTGCCTTCGCCGATCAATCCACCGGCGGGATGCCGGTTTCACCCGCGCTGTCCTCGGCGCATGGACGTTTGTGAACAAACGGCCCCCATCATGCGGGAAGTCGGCCAACAGCATGTGGTGGCCTGCCATCTATACACCGACGGACCGGAGTGGCGTCCCGCCCCTCCCGGAAAGCCGATAAAAGCCGCCGCCCGATCCGGAGCATCGGTGGCCGATAGTTAGGAAACGGTCATACTCACAACCCAACAAAAAAGGAGGTTCAGTCATGAAAAGATGGTCACTTTTTAGCCTGGTGGCGTTGATGGCTCTCGCCCTGGCGACATCCCCGTTGCCGGCAGCAGCCAAGGACTCCCTGGTCGTGATGCAGGAGGCCGAACCTGTCGGTCTCGATCTGATGCAAAGCTCGATTCAGACCACCATGAGTGTGTGCTATAATATCCACGACACCCTGTTCCATCCCCAGGAAGACGCAACCGTTCTGCCAGCCCTGGCGGAGAAGTGGGAAAAAGTCGATGATCTGACTTGGAAGATCACGCTGCGCAAGGACGCTGTTTTTCACAACGGCGAGCCGGTGAACGCCGCCGCAGTAAAATTTTCCTATGACCGGATCAACAGCGAGGATCTGAAGAGTCCCAACAAGGGCAAGCTGTCGGCCTTTACCGAATTGATCGTGATCGACGACCATACCTTCACCGTTAAAACCAAAGAGCCTTATGCACCGGGCCTTTACATGCTTGGATACTACCTGCCCATCGTGCCGCCCAAATACATTCAGGAGGTGGGAAACGAGAAGTACAACACCGATCCTGTCGGCAGCGGCCCCTACTCGCTGAAAAATTGGGCCCGGGGTGATGAGATCGTGCTGGAAGCCTTCGACAAGTACTACGGCCCCAAGCCGGCGTACAAGACGGTAATCTTCAAGGCCAACCCTGAGGAATCCTCCCGCATTGCCGCCATGCTCACCGGCGAGGCCGATGTCATCAGCGGCGTGCCGGTCCTTCAGCGTAAAAGGCTCCAGGATTCGGGGAAAGCCTACCTGACCCCGCAGATGGGTGTGATGCCCTACATGGGCATCAACACCTACGAGGCCCCCTTCAACGACGTGCGGGTGCGTCAGGCGCTCAACTACGCCATCGACAAGGAGCTCATCAACAAGGCACTGTTCGACGGCAAGGCCATCGTATGCGCCGGCCCCATCAGCCCCCGCACCTTCGGCCACAGCCCCACACTCAAGCCATACCCCTACGATCCCGCCCAGGCCCGCAAACTGCTCAAGGAAGCCGGTCACCCCGACGGCATCGAGGCTCGCCTGGCCTATCCCACCTACATGGCCCAGATCCAGGAGCAGGCCGAGGCCATCGGGGCCAACATGACCAAGGCGGGTTTCAAGGTCACCCTGGAGCCCTTTGAGCGGGCCGTGATGTGGGAACGCTACAAGGGCAAACAACACCAGCTCTATATCTACTGGTGGGACGATGCTCCCGAACCGGATCGTTACATGTACTCGCTGTTTAACTCCACGAGCCGGGATTACTACTATAAGAACACGGCCGTGGATGAACTGCTCGACAAGGGGCGCACGATCATGGACCGCGCCGAGCGGGCCAAAGTCTATGCTCAGATCGATGAAATGCTTTACAAGGACGCTCCCTGGGCTTTTCTGTATGTGGTGCCCGAGGTCTTCGGCGTGGCCAACGACGTCGACTACCAGGGCCGCCGGGATGGCTTTCTGAACATGCGCTACGCTAAACCGAAAATGTAAACTCGACACTGCGGGGCCGCCCCGTGCGGCCCCGCCATGGGCATTATGCTTCAATATCTCTTTAAACGTCTCTGGCACACGGTCTTTGTCGTCATCGGCATTTCGATGATCAGCTTTTTTTTCATCCACTTGTCCGGTGACCCGGTGATGCTGATGCTGCCGGGCGACGCCTCCACCCAGGAGATCGAGACCCTGCGCGAGCAGCTCGGGTTCAACGATCCCCTCTACACGCAGTACCTGCGCTTTGCCGGGAATGCGGCCCAGGGGAAATTCGGCAATTCGCTCTATTACAAGGTCCCGGCCATGGCGCTGATCTTAGAGCGGCTGCCGGCCAGCCTCGAGCTGGCGGCGGCTGCCATGCTGATCGCCCTGCTGGTGGCGGTGCCCATCGGCATCGTCTCTGCCGTGCGCCGGGGGTCGCTGGTGGACATGGGGAGCATGCTCGGAGCGCTTTTTGGCCTGTCCATGCCCCATTTCTGGCTGGGGATCATGATGATTATGCTGTTCTCGGTGAAGCTGGGCTGGCTGCCCACTTCGGGCCGGGGCAGCCTGGCCCAGCTGGTGATGCCGTCGCTGGCGCTGGGAATGAGCCTGATGGCCATGTTCGCACGGCTGACGCGTTCGGTGATGCTCGAGGTCCTGAGCCTTGATTACATCCGCACGGCGCGGTCCAAGGGGCTCAAGGAGTCGATCGTCATTTACAAACATGCGCTGAAAAACGCGATGATCCCCCTCGTGACCGTGGCGGGGATGCAGTTCGGATTCCTGCTGGGAGGAACGGTCATCATCGAGACCGTTTTTGCCTGGCCGGGGGTGGGTCGCCTGGTGGTCCAGGCCATCTTCAACCGGGATTACCCTTTGGTGCAGGCCACCGTGCTGGTGCTGTCGGTCATTTTCGTTGCGGTGAACTTTCTGGTGGACATGCTTTACATGTACCTGGATCCCCAGATCAGCTATTTCGAGGACAAATGAGCGCGATTCATGACACCCAATCCTCTCTGCTGGAAGCCGTCGCGCCCCGGCTGCGATTTATGGCAGAAACCCTGCGGGAGGTGGCCCGGCGCCCCAGCGCCCTAATCGGCGGGGCGATGATCGCGATGGTCCTGCTGGTGAGCCTGTCCTTCCCGTTGTTCTACTCGGTGGACCCTTTGGAACAGGACCTGATGGCCCGCTTTACACCGCCGGTCTGGCAGGACGGCGGCACCTGGACCTACCCCCTGGGGGCCGACAATTTAGGGCGCGATGTGCTGGTCCGGCTGCTGTACGGCAGCCGCGTGTCGCTGCTGGTGGGATTTGCGGCCGTCCTGGTGGCCGAGCTGGCGGGGATATTGCTCGGGCTGTTTTCCGGTTACTACGGCGGCAAGCTCGACAGCCTGATCATGCGGGTGGCGGATATCTTCATGGCCTACCCCTTCATGCTGTTGACCATCTCGGTCATCGCCGTGCTGGGGAGCTCCATTTTCAATCTGATTCTGGTGCTTGGGTTGTCCGACTGGGTGACGTACGCGCGTACCATCCGCGGCAGTGTGCTGTCACTGAAGAAAAAAGAGTTTGTGGAAGCCTCCCGGGCCATCGGCACCCCCCATCGGGTGATCCTCTTTCGTCACATCCTGCCCAATGTGCTCTCCCCGATGCTGGTGCTCGGCACCTTGCGCGTGGCCAATATCATCATCTGGGAAAGCGGTCTGTCCTTTCTGGGCATGGGCGTGCCACCGCCGATGCCCACCTGGGGGCGGATGCTGGCCGAAGGCCGGCTTTACATCACCGATGCCTGGTGGCTGGTAACCCTGCCCGGGTTGGCCATCATGGTGACCATTTTGTCCATCAACCTGCTGGGAGACGGTCTGCGCGATGCCCTGGATCCCCGGCTTCGGAACGTTTGACCACTGAAAGGAAATCGCTCATGAACAAGGTACTGGTGCTCGGCCTCGGGCTGCAGGGCAAGGCCGTGATACACGACCTGGAACAGGGAGACTTGGTTTCCGAAATCGTGGTCGCGGACATGGACCTGGACGCGACACGAGGCTACCTCGATCGCAAAGGGTATACCCGCACCCGGGCGGTGGCACTGGACGCCGCCAATGAGGATCAACTGCAGAAACTGATCGAATCTGTCAATCCCCGGGTCGCCATCTGCATGTTGCCGCCCGATTTCAACTACCCCATCGCCAGGGCCGCCCTGACGGCCGGGTGCCACTTCGTCAGCAGCAGCTATTCCGGCCGGGTGGCAGAACTGGACACGGACGCCCGCGCCCGGGGGATCACCATTCTCCCGGAAATGGGGATGGATCCGGGTATCGACCTGGTCCTGGGGAGGCTGGCCGTGGACGAACTGGACGTAGTTCACGGCATGTACTCATACGGGGCAGGCCTGCCGGAGCCTGACTGCGCCGGTGACAACCCGCTGCACTACAAGATCACCTGGACTTTCGACGGCGTGCTCAAAGCCTACAAGCGCCCGGCCCGGGTCCTGCGGAACGGACAGGAAGTGTCGATCCCCGGGGAGCATATTTTCAGGGACGAGCATGGCCATTCCGTTGAAGTGGCCGGATTGGGACTGCTTGAAGCCTACCCCAACGGAGATGCGATCCATTTCATCAAGGTGTTCAACCTCGGCTCCGAGGTCCGGGACATGGGCCGCTTTGCGCTGCGCTATCCCGGCCACTGTCAGTTCTGGTCGGTGATGGCCGAGATGGGTTTTTTGGACGATATCCCCCAGCCGACGGCGGGTGCGGTGATATCACCCCGGCAGTTTTTGGTCCGGCACCTGACGCCGAAACTGCAGTTTGCCGAAAACGAACGCGACATGGTCGTACTGCGGGTCAACGCCTGGGGAATCAAAGACGGCAAGCAGCGCCGGGTGACCTACAATCTCATCGACTACCGGGACTTGAGCACAGGCCTGTTCGCCATGAACCGCACTGTGGGTTACACTGCCAGCATTGGCGCCAGGATGATCCTGACCGGACAAATCACCACGGCGGGGGTTCTGTCACCCACGCGGGATGTCCCGCCCCGTGAACTGCTGCGGGAACTCAAGGCCCGGGGGATGAAGCTCGATCACCGGGTGGAGGAGTGCGAGGACGTATAACCCGATGGCAGCCAAAAGCTTACAGCGTGGCGACCTTGAGAAACGGATCCAGCAGCGGGTCGGCGCACGGGTACGTGAACTGAGGGTGGCCTTCGGAATCACCACCGTGGTCCTATCCAAGCGAGCCGGAATCTCCCAGGGGCAGCTGTCGAAGATCGAAAACGGCAAGGCCGCATTGTCGGTGACGGTCCTGGCGCGACTGTGCCAGTTTTTCGACCGGCCCGTAGGGTACCTGTTTCAGAGCCTCGATGAAATGCCCCGGGTGCTGGGCACCCTGACCACTGTAAAGGGCCCGGAAAATGCCGGCATCCAGTGGTTTGCTGAGGAAGTGCGCCGCATCAGCGACGGCAGTCTGGCGCTGTTGCCCCTGCGCCCGTCCCAGATCGGTTCGGCTGCTGCCCAGGTCGACCAGCTCAGGGACGGGCTCATTGACCTGTTTGTGGAAGAGCCCTTTTATTACGCGACCTTTGTGCCCGGCTTCAACGCTTTCGCACTGCCTTACGCTTTCGATTCCGAATCTCACCGCAGGGCGTTTACCGACAGCGATTTTTTCCGGGAACGGTTGATCGAGCCATTGCGCCAAACGGGCATCCGCATCATCAACCGGCGCTGGAACTGGCGGAGAGGTCTTGAGTGGGTGCTTGCTGCCAACCAGCCCGTAGTGACACCCAGCGATCTTCGCGGGCTCAAGGTCCGCATCGTCGACAGTCGTCTGATGCGACGATTCTGGCGGGCTTTGGGAGCGCGGCCAGTCGCAGTTGCCTGGGCGGACGTCAGTACGGCACTGCGGTCCGGAGACATCGACGTATTACCCACCCACAGGGCGCACCTGTTTCCGCTGAAATTTTGCCGCTATATGCGTTTTGTGACGCTGCTGGGAGACCTCCCCCCGGTGCTGAGCGTGGCTGTAAACGAAGCCAGGTACCAGATTTTACGGCCTGACGTCCAGAACGCCCTGCTGGAGGCCTGCGATCGAGCCGGCGATTTTTTCAGCGAACACATCCGGCAGTCCGAGGCCGAAAACGAAAGGCTGAACATCGCCCGTTTCAAGGCGGCCTATCTCAAGGTCGCTCTTGACCCATGGCGGGCGGCCGTTGCTCGTGTGCGCGGCGATCTGTTGGCCGAGGGGCTACTCGATGCAGAAACTGTCGCGGCGACAGCCGCCGCCGGACCTCCCATAGAAGGTGAACCGGGGCAATGAACCGATGGACCACCCGCATCCTGGCCGAATACGTCTGCGATACGACTGCCAGCACGCCGTGGTCTGATGCTGCCCGGGCTGCCGGCAACGTCCTGATCGACCTGATCGGGTGCGCCGCAGCCGGACACACGTCCCCAGCGTCCAAGGCCGCCCGGCAAACCGTTCGGTCTCTCTACGCTGCGGGACCGGCAAGCCTATGGTTCACCAGCGACAAACGCCGTGCCGAGGGAGCCGCCATGGCCAACAGCACTGCCGCCAGCGCCCTGGACCTGGACGACGGCCACCGGAAAGCCGGCGGCCATCCTGGCGCTGCCGTCATTCCGGCAGTGCTGGCAGTGGCACCGGCTGCGAACGCCAGCGGCCTGGATGTCATCAGAGCTTTGTCTGCCGGATACGAGGTGGCCGTGCGCGTGTCCGCAGCCCGTGACTTCACCCGGCTGGACACCCTGTCCACCGGCCGCTGGGGCGCCTACGGCGTGGTGGCCGCCGCCGGTTTGTTGGCTCGGGATGCTCGGCAAATTCTGGAGACGGCCTTTTCCATCGCAGGGGTTCTGTCGCCGGGGCTCTCGGCCGCCGGCTACAGCACGGTGATGGGCAACCAGGTCAAGGAGGGCATTCCCTGGTCGGTAATGACCGGCCTTACGGCCCTGGAACTGGCACGACAGGGACTCACCGGCCCCCTGGACATTCTGGACCATCCTGACTACTTCGACGCAGCTGCCATCACAGACGGGCTTGGGAATGGCCGCGCACTGACTGCGGTCTATTTCAAACCTTATGCTTGCTGCCGGTGGATCCACGCGGCCATCGATGCGATGGTCGAACTGTTCAACGATGGAACGATTACCCCGGGCGACATCCGAGCCGCGGATGTATATACCTTCGAGCGGGTGCTGCGGCTGAACAACTACGCCGATCCCGACACCCTCGAAGGCGCTCAGTACAGCCTTCCCTTCTGTCTGTCGGTGGCCGCTTGCGGTGGAGCGGAGGCGCTCTTGCCGCTTTCTCCCGAATGGCTCCATCAGCCGACAGTCACCACCCTCGCCGCACGGGTGCACCTGCATGTCGATCCTGAACTAGACGCCTGTTTCCCCACCGAAACTGGGGCCAGAATCTGCATAGAAACGGCTGACGGCCGTTTGGAAAAGACGGTTCGGCATCCTCTGGGGGATCCGGCCAACCCAATGGACCGACCCCGGTTGAAAAGCAAGTTCCGGAGGCTGGCCGCCGGGGTGATGGCCCCAACGGACCAGGACCGCATATTGACGGCCATCGAGAACCTGATCGACCTTGAGACGATGACACCGATCCTGAGCTGTCTCCGGGAACCGGAAGCCATCGATGACCGGATTAGATAAAAGCTGTTCCAGACGCGGTTCAAAAGCGGTTTGGACAGCGCTCTCGAAGGGGACATCGCTGACATGCTATAAAGATGCTTGACGTCAGCCTTAGCCGCCCGCGATGGAAGAAAAGAACACCAGGGTGTCGCCCTCGGCCAGCTGGGTTTCCAAACGGGCCATGCGGCCGTTGATGAAGAGAACCAACGCCGCCAGTTTTTCCTTGGGCACACCCAGGCGCAGCAGAACGCCGTTGACCGTCTCTCCGTCAGCCAGGACCAGTCGTCCCTGATCCGCAAGGCACGCGGTGAGCGGTTTTAACTCATGGTAGCTTTTGATGATAATGTTCACTGTTTTACAGATATAGCTCCATTATAGACCCAAAACCCACGCCTGGGAATAGTGTGTATCACTCCGGGTACCATGGGGGCCGGCTGCTGACAAATGGTATATTCCGGACCCTTTTCACAAATCAAGGTTTTGTGTGTTTAAATGACAATCTTCTGATGATCAGCCGCGGCAGCAAGATCGTCGCGGCAGGCACTGAAATTGAAGCCAAGGGAGGTCGATCATGCATGGATGGGCAGGCAAAATCGTAAGGGTGAATCTGACTGCGGGCACTGTCAGTGACCAAGTCCTGGACCCGGCAATGGCCCGGGATTACATCGGCGGCCGAGGATTTGGTATCCATACGCTGCTGGCGGAGCTGGATCCCGACTGTGATCCGCTGGGGCCCGATAACATCCTGGTCATGGCCGCCGGCCCGCTGACGGGAACCCTGGCGCCCACGGGTGCCCGTTACATGGTCACCACCAAGTCTCCCCTCACCGGAGCCATCACTTGCTCGAACTCCGGGGGTAAATTTCCGGCAGCGCTCAAACAGAGCGGCATCGACATGATCATTTTTAGCGGAAAAGCCCCCCAGCCGGTTTACCTGTGGATTGATGCCGGCCGCTCGAAACTGCGGCCTGCCGCCCACCTGTGGGGAAAAAACTCCCATGAGACTGAAGCGACGCTGCAAGGGGAAACCCGTCCGGAGGCTCGGGTGGCCTGCATCGGCCCGGCCGGTGAACATGGCGTGCTGTTTGCCTCCATCATGAACGACCGTGACCGGGCCGCCGGACGCTCGGGTGTCGGGGCCGTGATGGGATCGAAAAACCTGAAAGCCGTTGCGGTGTATGGCAACACTCCGGTGCCGCTCTTCGACAAGGACGGCTTCAAGGAGTTGGTCAAAAAGTTCAACCGCAAATTTTCCGACACCTACAAGGGCGACCCGCCACCGCTGCGGACTTACGGAACGGCTGCCACCATTACGGGCACCCAGACCGTTGGTGCTTTGCCCACCCGCAATTTCCAGCAAGGGACTTTCGAGAGATGGGAAGCCATCGGCGGCCAGGCCCTGACCGAAAAATACCTCGTCAAACACAAGGCCTGCCACGCCTGTCCCATCGGATGCGGCCGGGTTACCCGGGTAAAAGAGCCGGGATACGAGGGCCAGGGAGAAGGACCCGAATACGAAACCATCTACGCCATGGGTTCCAACTGTGGGATCGACAACCTGGCGGCCATCACCAAGGCCAACTACATCTGCAACGAGCAGGGAATGGACACGATCACCATGGGCAGCACAATTGCCTGCGCCATGGAGATGTTCGAAAAGGGAATCATCACCGAAGCGGACGTCGGCATGCCCCTGCACTTTGGCGATGCCGAGGCCCTTGTGAAACTGACCCGGATGACGGCGGAAAAAAAGGGGTTCGGCGCGCTGCTGGCCGAAGGCAGCCTTCGACTAGCCAGTCGCTTCGAACATCCGGAACTCTCGATCACGGCCAAGGGACAGGAATTTGCGGGCTACGAACCTCGCGCAGAGCAGGGTATGGGTTTGGCCTATGCAACATCCCCGATCGGCGCGTCCCACATGCGCGGCGATCCGGCCTACATAGAGATCTTGGGGGTGCCTTTCCAGGTGGACCCCCTCACGTGGGACAACAAGGCCCAACTGGTGAAGGACTGGCAGGACACGTTTGCGGTAATCGACGCCGCCGGCCTGTGTGTATTCTTCTCGGTGCGCAACCTGGTGCTGCCCGAACAGGCCATCCGCCCCGACGGAATCACCGAACTGCTCAACGCCGCCACCGGCGCCGGCTACAGCCTCGAGGAAGTCTGCCAGGCCGGCGAACGGATATTCAACGCCGAGCGACTCTTCCTGGTAAGGGCCGGCTTCTCCCGCAAGGACGACACGCTGCCGGCACGCATCCTCGATCAACCCCTGCCCGACGGCCCAGCCAAGGGGATGGTCTGCCATCTCGACAAAATGCTGCCAGATTACTACCGGTTCCGAGGGTGGGACGAAAATGGCCGCCCAACTCCTGAAAAGCTGCGCGTGCTAAAACTATCAAGCATCATCCGGTGAACCTTCCCCGCGGCTTACCGCGGGGAAGGTTCAATCGCGGGAGTTGAGGGCTACGTTGAAGATTGGAACCATAACGTAGACCGCCAAAATCGCATGAAAAAGCCATTCATGGATTTACACGACTTAAAAAGCTTGTAAGCTTTTGACGCTAAGGGTTTTCTTTGATAGCAAGATCGTTGCCTTGCCACTTTGAAGGTCAGTTCTCCTTGACGGGTGTACACACGCCAAACACGACGTAGGCCACGCTATTGCCAGATGCGGAGAGAACGGCGCTCCCGTCTTTTTCCGAGATGGTCAGGCTCCAGGCCAAACCATCCTCTACCCCCTCGACCCCTTCGTCAATGCCTTGCAAGACGGTCTGTTTCTCAACGTGTTCGACGCTTTTAATTGAAATCTGCCTTCTCACCATGCTGTCATTCGAGGGGCGAAGAACCTTGGCATTGAAGTCAATCAGAAATTTTTTCGGAAGACCGACGACATCAGGATCAACATCGTCGGAAATCTTGAACCGGTTGATTTCAATAACTTTACGGATGGTTCCGGACAATGGTATCGATCCATCGAAATCACCGGCAAAGCCGGTAACGGTGATTCCGATCAAACCAATGGCGACTGCCATGGCTTTTGGGTATCTGATCAATGGTTTTCCTCAATTTTTCCCTGTTTTTATTAATATCGTATACATGGGGAAGTCCCGATTGACTGTGGACGGGGTCCATGGTACGGCAATGGTATCTGCACGACTGATTACATCTTGAGCGTCGCAGCAATCGCAATGGTGGCGATGAAGCAATCTGTTCCTCGAACGGTTCCTACGAACGTAACGCTATCATCTATTGATTGCTTGCGGGTGTAAAGAGCAAAAATAACCAAAACCATTTACCGACAGGATACCGCAATGACCGACCCAACCGAGGTCCCCAATGTCTCCATGGCCAACACCAAAAAGGAGCTGCTTGAGGCCTATGAAGCGGCCAAAAATCGCTTCGATAGTCTGAGCAAGGAGTTGCTGGATGCCGAAAAGGCCAGAAAACGATTGGAAAACAAGGTGGCCGCAGCGACCGCCGATTCCGAGGCGGCGCAGGATCCCGTCACGCGTCTTCACGAGCTGCGTGGGGCGATCAGCCGCGAATTAACCGACCTGGCTGAACGGTTTGAGACAGAAATCGAGACTTATCGCAAGATCAAGTCCGCCATCGAAACCAAGCAAGGTGAGCTGGATACCATCTACGAAGTGGAGACGGCCGCTTCCGACCTGGCAGCCCTGATCGATGCCCAACGGGTGAAAAAAGAGCAGTTCGGGCAGGAGATGGAGGCGCACAAGGCTGCGTTTGAAGCAGAAATGCAGGAAAGGCGCACCCAGTGGCAGCGAGAAAAGGCCGACCACGATCGGCAGGTCAAGGAGCAGGCGGAAGCATTCGGCAAACAGCGCCAGCGGGAAAAGGAAGAGCACGAGTATGCCTTTGCCCGGGAACATGCGCAGCGCAAAAATGCCCTGGAAGACGAACTCCAGGCACTTGAAAAGGAACTCGCCGTCAAGCGCAATGATTTCGAGAACGATGTACGGCAGCGAAAGGCTGCGCTCGACAGCCGTGAAGAAGCCATCGCCACCCGTGAAAAAGAGATGGTCGCCCTGCAAAAAGAGGTGGAGCGTTTTCCCGCACGCAGTGAGGCCAGCGTCCAGACGGCGGTGGCCCAGACCACGGACCGGCTCACAAGGGATTTCAAAAGCGACAAGGCCCTCATGGAAGCCCGCTCTGAAGGTGAAAAGAACGTCCTTTTGGGGAAAATCGAGGCCCTTGAGAAGATGGTGTCGTCACAGGCAGCCCAGATCGGCGATCTTTCCAAAAAGAGTGAACTGGCCTACGAAAAGGTTCAAGATATCGCCAACCGCGCCGTCACCGCTTCCCGAAGAGAGTCCTACTCGGCCCCCGCACACCATCCCACCGCATCGGGTCGTGACGACAGCCAGGCCTGAGAATGACCAATCTGTTAAGGGACGTGCTGCCTTCCCGAGATCCCTGAGAAGAGCAGATTCAGCTGTTCCGCGCATCGGTGGAAGATCATTTACTGATGATTGCAGGCCTTGTATGCGCCCCCGTCCGTTGCCTGTGTGAGTTGAAAGGATCCGCCATGACCGCCCCCTGTTATGCCATAACCGACGCGACAACCATGGATGCCATCCGGTCCGAGTTGGCCCGTTTGTTTGACGGCGTCCGGGAAGTGACAGGCACCGATACCTTTGGCGTCCTGGATTCATTTGATTGGCGGCTTTTTGACAGAGGATGGCTGCTTTTAAAAACGCAGGATTGTTATACCATCGTCGATATCCACAGCCGGCGACAGATCGGGAGGGTAGCCGCGGACAATTTGAACCCGCCGCAATTCCACTGGGAGTTTCCTGAATCGGACGTCGCCACCTGTCTCAGCGACATCCTGGAAATGAGGGCACTGTTGCCGCTTGGCGAGATAACAAAGCGGTGGGTTGACTATGACCTGCTCAACAGCGACGAAAAAATCGTCGCCCGACTGACGCTGCAAGCCTATGGCGCGAATGATGGGATGGAACCGGTCAGGCAATGCCGGCTCAAACCCGTGAGAGGCTATACCAAAGCCGCCGACCAGATTGTCACCTGTCTGGAGAGATTGGGGCTGCAGCCCGTCGAACAGTCACCGGTTCTGTCCGTATTGACGCGCAAGGGTCTTACCCCGGGAGGCTACTCGTCAAAAATCAATATTTCGCTGAAACCTGAGACGACAGCTGCCGAAGCCGTGCGATGCATCATGGAGAACCTTATATCCGTGATGCACGTGAATATTCCCGGCGTTCGCCAGGACATCGACACTGAGTTCCTGCACGACTTCCGGGTATCGGTGCGCCGGGCCCGTTCCCTGTTGAGTCAGATGAAAGGCGTTCTCGATGCCGAGACGACCGCCAATCTTCAGCAGCGATTGAAAGCGATGGGAGGCGTCACCGGCAACGTTCGGGACCTGGACGTGTATCTGTTGAAAAAAACGGAATACATGAATATGGTTCCCGATTTTCTTCAACCCGGCATCAACAATCTGTTCCGGACGCTGCGGCAAAAACGGCGGCAAGCCAGGGACCGTATGGTCAGGGCCATGGCCGCAACCGATTTCAAAGCCGCTATGTCGGACCTGGATGCATTTGTCGAAGCCGATCCGTCGGCCAATTCCGATGCGCCGCGCAGTTCCCTTCCCATCGGCGGCTTGGCCAAGGCGGTCATTTATAAACGCTTCCGCCGGATTATCAGGAAAGGTGGTCATGTCTCGGCATCCACGCCGGATGAACGTCTGCATGACCTGCGCATTGACTGTAAAAAGCTGCGCTATCTGCTGGAGTTTTTCACATCCCTGTTCCCCGAAGATCAGATGAAAACGCTGGTTAAACAACTCAAGCAGCTCCAGGAGAATTTAGGCGATTTCAACGACCTGTCCGTCCAGCAGCATTTTCTGATCAATCATCTGCAAACCCTCAGGCCGCAGGCGGCGCAGGTCGTTATGCTGGCGGCGGCCACCGGCGGGTTGATCACAAGGCTGCATCTGGCGCAACGACAGGTCCGTTCGCAATTTTTAAGTGTCTTCAGTACGTTCAACGTGCCGGCTATCCGGGAGCAGTTCAAGACGCTGTTTACCTGACAGGAACTTAACGTGAAAATCATTGCCCTTTACAGCATCAAAGGCGGCGTTGGAAAGACGGCCGCATGCGTCAATCTTGCCTATCTGGCAGCCCGTCAACAGGTGCCGACCCTGCTGTGCGACTTGGACCCCCAGGGATCATCGACCTTCTACTTTCGCATCCAGCCAAAACCAAAATACAATAGCCGGAAATTCCTCAAAGGCGGGAAACGGATAGACAAGGCGATTCGCGGCACTGATTTTCCGGGGCTGGATCTGCTCCCGGCGGATCTTTCCTACCGCAACCTGGATATCCAGCTCAACGGCTTTGCTAAATCCCGGCGCCGCCTAAAACGGTTGCTGGGGGAATTGAAGGGCCGCTATGACTATATTTTTCTGGATTGCCCACCCAATATCACCCTGGTCAGCGAAAATGTGTTCGAGGCGGCGGACGTGATCCTGGTGCCCCTGATTCCAACCACCCTTTCGATAATGACCTATCGGAAGCTGATCCAGTTTTTCGAAGAGGCCGGACTGGACCCCGGAAAGCTGCATCCCTTTTTGTCCATGGTGGAGTCCCGCAAGCAGATGCATCGCCAGACGATCCGGGAAATTCTCGCGGCCAGGGTCAAACCGATGAACACCTACATCCCTTATAGTGCCGATGTTGAGAAAATGGGATTTTACCGGGCGCCCCTGACGCACTACCGGCCGGCGGCATTGGGGGCGTTGGCATTTTCCAAGCTCTGGAAGGAGTTAGAAACCCGCTGGCTGCAGGAGACATCCGATGGGGATTGAAATCGAACGGAAGTTCCTGGTCGCCCGCCTACCCCCGTCTCTGGCCAACCTGACCGGCGCGGTCATTCGTCAAGGATATCTGATTGCCGCCGAAGGCGGCGTTGAATTGCGGATCAGGCAGAAGCAGGCACGTTTCTTCCAGACGATAAAGGCGGGAGAGGGCTTGTCGAGAACGGAAATCGAAATCGAATTGTCCCAGGACCAGTTCCAGCAGCTGTGGCCACACACCCAGGGCCGTCGGGTGAGCAAAACCAGATACACCCTGCCGGTGGGGAATCATACCGCGGAGCTGGATCGGTTTGACGGAGACCTGGCGGGATTGGTTCTGGTGGAGGTTGAATTTCCTACGGTGGATGCCAGCAGGCAATTCTCACCGCCGCCGTGGTTCGGCGCCGACGTCACCGAAGACCGCCGGTACAAGAACAAACAGCTTGCCGTTTTCGGCATCCCCGGGAATGAGGCGCCATGACTGAGGTTTTCGCCCAGGCCGGGGCCATTCCCTATCGGATCACGGACGATCGCCTGGAAGTGCTGCTCATCTCCACCAGCAGCGGGAAGCACCTGACCATCCCCAAAGGGTTGATCGATCCCGGTTTTTCCGCAACGGACACCATCGTCAATGAAGCTTACGAAGAGGCGGGGATTGAAGGTGACCTGGTAATGCCGCCAATGGGCAAATACCGGTTCAGGAAGTGGGGCGGCATCTGCGAGGTCAGCGTTTATGCGATGGCGGTCACGCGGGAAATGAACCGGTGGCCGGAGTCATCCACTCGCCGCCGTCTGTGGATCGAATACCGGCAGGCCGCCCGCCAGGTCAAACATTCCGATCTCGGGGACCTGATACTGACCCTTCCGAAACGCTTATCAGGATCTTGAAAAACCAATCTTGCTCAGAAGCGTCGCCGGCGTCGAGGCTTTTCTTTTCAGATCTTTAAATTAGTCCCCCAAGTTTGTCTCGACCTTCCGCGCACACTCGATCCAGGGATGATCCAACGGCACGGTTTTGCGTTTGCCGACGACTTTCTTCAACGGGACGGGTTCAGTCGTATCTCCCTTTGAAGCCACCATCACACCGTATACGCCGCGATTGATCAGATCGGCGCAAGCGGTGCCCATGCGGGTCGCCAATAAACGGTCCGCTACCGACGGTGTGCCGCCGCGTTGCACGTAGCCTAATATGGATACCCGGGATTCCAGGCCGGTCAATTTTTCGAGTTGTCGTGAAAGGTCGATGGTATTGTCAGAATACCGGGATTCGACCCTTTTCAATTCCGCTTTCAACTTCATTTTTTCTTTCTGGGATTTAGATTTCTTTTTTCTTTCGATTACTTTTTGCAGCGCAGCAGCATTTTGTTTGGATTTGGCGCCTTCAGCCACCGCCACGATGCTAAAGTTTTTTCCTTCGTGTCGCCGTCTGAGGATCGCTTCGGCTATTTTTTCAACATCGTATGGAATCTCAGGGATCAAGATGACGTCGGCGCCACCGGCTATCCCGGCACCCAGCGCCAGCCAGCCCGTCTTGTGCCCCATCGTTTCCACCACGATAATTCGATGATGGCTGTGGGCTGTACTGTGCAAGCGGTCGATGGCTTCGGTGGCAATCCCGCAGGCGGTATCAAAACCGAAGGTCACATCTGTTCCATACACATCGTTGTCGATCGTTTTAGGCAGGGTAACGATATTCAATCCGTGTTCCATCAAACGGTAGGCGTTTTTCTGGGTCCCTCCGCCACCCAGGCAAATCAGGGCATCCAACCGGTTCTTATGATAATTTTCAACCAGCACCTGGGTCATGTCCATCACCTTGTTGCCCACGGGCATACTATGCGGTTTCTCACGGCTGGTGCCCAATATCGTACCGCCTCTGGTCAGAATGCCTGAAAAGGAGACACTTTTCATTTGAACACTGCGGTTTTCCATCAAACCCCGAAACCCATCGCGAAAGCCGATGACTCTCATCTCATAAGATCCTAAAGCAGCTTTACCAATCCCCCGGATCGCTGCGTTTAACCCGGGGCTGTCTCCGCCAGCAGTTAAAAGGCCAACTAATTTTGCCATCGTATGCTCCTGCCAATGATTTGCAGCTCAGTTATAAATCGTCCAGCGTGTTTTAGCGACCAATTTTCCGGTATCTCGACAGCAAAGCACTCTGCCATCAAGAGAAAAATTCGCTTAAATATCAATCACTATAGTACAGTTGTATATCATGTGCAAGAATCCTTATCGTTCTATTATAAACGCTTCATACGGGCAGACATGTGCTGTATTTTCCTGGCCTTCAGGATGGGGGGAGTTGGGCATAATTGTCGTGAAATGGATGCGGTTATAGAATCTTAGCGTATTGTTTTTCGAATGGGATTTGTGGTAACTAATTCTAGGCACAGGCTGTTTCTATCACGTTCATGGACCCTTCCTTGTGATAGATGCTTGATTGTGAAAGAATAAAATTGATCGTTTCCCTTCCCCGCTTAAAACGCGCTGACAACTATCGACGCCCAAGGGAGAATAAAGATGGCAAAAAATCCAAATAAAAAAAAAGAGCATTAATATTCGCGATGAGATTGCTCAAATGAAGGATGTGGTCACCCAAATCGAAAAGAAGGTCGAGGGGGGTGAACCCAATCGGATGGTTCTAAAGGCAATGTCGGTTCTCAAAAGAAAAGATAAGGTAAAAGTAATCCTGACCATTTTGGAAAAGTTTTTCAATGCGGAAGAATTAAAACCCTACCAGGCGGAACTGATCAAAATGCAGCTTCACCTGGAGCGTACCGGAAAAAAAATGGTGATTCTTTTCGATGGCCGGGATGCCTCGGGCAAAGGTGGAACGATTCGCAGGGTGACCCGCTATATGAATGAAAAACGATACCGCGTGGTCGCTTTGGGCAAACCGAGTGAACAGCAGAAAACCGAACTTCACATCAAACGGTATATCGAACACTTCCCCATCGCGGGCGAGATCGTGCTCTTTGACCGAAGTTGGTATAATCGTGCCATGGTCGAGCCGGTCATGGGATTTTGCACGCTCAATCAATACAATCGGTTTATGAAAAAAGTGAATACCTATGAAAAAAATTTTCTCGAAGACGCCGGAAACACCATTCTTCTCAAGCTTTATTTTTCGGTCAGCAAAGATGAACAATCCAAACGTTTTGAGCGGAGAAAAAATGATCCGTTGCGGCAATGGAAACTATCGGAAGTTGACTTGCAGGCCCAGGAATTGTGGGACAAATTTACCGAAAAGAAGTATATGCTTTTGAAAAAGACACATACGAAAGCGTCACCTTGGAACATCATTCGATCAGACGATAAACATCTGGCTCGGCGTGAGACGATGAAGGTTATTCTTAATTCGGTGCGGTATAAAGGAAGACGGCGTAAGCTCGATTTTCGAGTCGATTCGGAAATCGTCATACCGGGAGATCAGGAACTGAAGATCATGCAAAAACAACGGAAAAAATACGGCAAATTCGTGGCCTGATGACCGTATTTTCGCTTCTGCCGGCAATGCTTTTCCACGCGACACCAGTTCAACCGAGATGGACGGGTTATCATATTTTTTGAGTGTTTCAGTTGGTTTATCTCAACTTTGGAGGGTAGCGCCATGTCTACTAATCACAAAAAGAAACCGGAACAGTTGAATTTGAGTAAAAAAAAATCAGCGCGGGCGTCGATGGCAAGAAAAGAGACACGCTAAAAGCCAAGCGTCTAAAAATAAAAAGAAATTAATCGAGCATACCGCCTTTAAAAACAAGGACAAGAAAAAAAAGAAAAACAGAACGTCCATTTGGGTAAACAAGGCCACCCTCCAGTACGAGGATGAACTGCACAAGCTTCAGATCGAACTGTTGAAAATGCAAAAAATATGTCAAGAAAAAAGGGTTGCGTCTGCTGATGTTATTTGAGGGGCGCGATGCCGCTGGCAAAGGGGGCACCATCAAACGGATTATGGAACACCTGAACCCGCGCGGAACGAGAACCGTGGCCTTGATGACGCCCGATGAAACAGAGCGGACCCAATGGTACTTTCAAAGGTACATTCAACATCTTCCCGCAAATGGGGAGATCGTTCTTTTTGATCGCAGTTGGTATAACCGAGCCATGGTCGAACCGGTAATGGGGTTTTGTACGGATGAGCAAAACAAACGGTTTTTAAAGGATGTCCCCCTGCTTGAGGAGATGTTGGTCAAAGACGGCATCATTTTGTTTAAATATTTTTTCTCCGTTTCGAAAGGGGAGCAACTGCGAAGATTTGTTTCGCGGGAAACAGATCCACTGAAACATTTTAAAATCTCTCCGGTGGATAGGGTGGCTCAAGACAAATGGGATGATTACACCGTCAGAAAGTTCCAGATGCTCAACGAAACCAATCGAACCCTCGCGCCCTGGACGATCATTCGATCCGACTATAAGAAAGCGGCACGACTCAATTGCATTAAACACATACTGCTGCAAATCGATTACGCAGGAAAGGTTCCTGCTGAGCAACTTAGAATCGATCCTGAGGTCGTCATATCTGGGATCGATGAGATCAAAAACATGGAGGAGAATTGTGACCCCCGTGGAGTTGCCCGGATAAATAGGGCAAGTCTGGCTATTTCTTTTTTCTTGGCCTTCTTTTTCGCGCCGGTTTTTTTGCCTTTGTCTTTTTTGCCTTTATCTTTTTTCAATTTGCGCTTCTTCCCCTTTTTCTTCTCGTCCTTCTTTTTGGAGTCGCTCTTCTTTGATGACTTGCCTTTCCTGCTATTTGCGACCCTTTTTTTGCCGACGGACGGTTTTTCATCCTTGCTTCTAATTGAAGCAGTTGCCGCAGGCGCCACCAGCTGGCGGGCATGCGCGATGACCTGTTTGGCTCTGAATTTGCCGAAACCGGGTACCTCCGCCAACTGTTCAGGGGTGGCGGCAGCGATGTCTTCAGCCGTGTTCAGGCCGGCGGCTGCCAATTTTCCTGCGGTGGCCGGGCCGATTCCTTTTACGAGGTTCAGAGAAGTAGGCATGCGTGGATCCTTTCATAGAGAGAAGAATGGTGATGCAGCGACAATACGTTTTCGAAACAACCCGTTAACCATAAACTGCGGCACAACTCTCAACCACCCGCCCGAACAAGTTTTTCCGGTTTGCACAAGGTGCCTTTCAATTTGGAGGAACGAAGGCACTTTCCGCAGACAAATTTCGACTTGCCCAACAGGTCGTAAAGTTCATCCCAGTTGTTTTTCGCGTCGTCCTTACCCCATTTACACAGTGATGTCTTTTTCAGTTTTTTGTTCATGATAGTGTCTCCTTTGCCATTTAAATTCCAAACCGGAAGGCCGAGGTGCTTTGATCGAATAAACGATGAGAAAGATTAACCATCGATGGCACCTTTATCAAGGCATCGGAGAATATCACCATCGATCGGCCTGTTTGTTTTTTGGAAAATCGAACGAATTGAACGTCAGATTGCCCCGGTCGATGTTCCGCCAGGATGGTACGTCTCAACCTCAACTCAACAATGCCGGCGGTGGGAATGTTGGCAATGGGATCGGGGATTAACCGGTTTGCCGTTTCAGTAAGACCGGGGTTGTGCCCGACCAGCATCACCCGTTTCCATTGGTCATTGAACTGATGAATGACCGCCAGTATTCGATCTGGTGTGCGACGGTAAAGCTCCGGGGTTTGCCGGATCGCCTTTGGGGGCACGCCTATGATTTTCAGCCATTGACGCCGCCGTGTCCACGGCACGTCTGGCATCGCTGCTGACGATCATATCCGGTCGCTCCCCCCGTTTTTTCAGCCGTCTTCCCATTTCCGGGGCAGCCTTTTTGCCGCGCTTGTTCAAGGGACGCTGATGATCGACGAGGTGGGGATCTTTCCAGCTGGATTTGGCATGCCGGACAATCAGAAGAATTTTCATTGCTTCCCCTGGCCATTCTTTTTCTTTCGTATGGAATGAACTCATTTTACGGCACGTGCCGGCATCCCGCGACCGTCGTCGTGTCCAGACGATTGATTACCGGTCAATGGAACCTTCGGGGGCAAGGCACGTCCTTTCCCCCGGCTGCCGCCGGATTTTTCGCCGCCGACCATCTCTTGTTTAGAATTTTTCAGGCACCTGCCGCCTCGACGCCAGCGGTGCCGAAGTCGTCATAGGCAATCGTCTTATCCCGCCGGGGAGCTTGATCCTTTCCTGGGGTATCTCCTTGAAGGAATCTTGCGCAACAGATGACTGATACAATTGAGACGCGCCCGCCGTTTGTCATCCGAAGGGATGATGGTCCACGGCGCGTAATCGGTATCGGTAGCCGCCATCATGGCATCCCGTGCGCGGGAGTAATCGTACCAGCGGCGTCGAGATTCCAGATCCATGGGGCT